>JBAXBQ010000001.1:0-150950 GCA_037141865.1 Comamonadaceae bacterium
GGCTGGTTTGCGCTGCGCAAAATTCCGGTGGTCTCGGTACAGGTGCAGGCTGACACCTATCTCGCCTGCGGCCTGCTGTCCGAGACGCTCAACCACATGGTCGATACCTTCGTGCGTGACTTCCTGATTGAGCGCGTGGAGTCGCAGCTGGAGCACCGTATCGTGACCGGCTACTATCCCCGCCTGGCCCTCGCAAACGGGCAGCATTTTGCGTCCAAGGGCGGGCATCTCGTTCAATTTTCGGAGACTGCGGGCTTGCGACTGGTCTCGGCGCACAACTGGATCGTGCCGTGACTGATCACGCGCTGCGCTGCCACGCCTTGGCGTAGCAACGTCGGAGTCACATCACAAAGGTCTGCGCGCGACGCTCGCCAACCAGGCGCGACAATGATTTTGGTCGTGCAATCAGTCCCAGGTCCATGGCGGCTAGCGTCAGTTCGGCGGCATTGCGCAAACCCAGTTTGTGCATCAGACTGGCGCGGTGTTTTTCTACCGTTTTGGGGCTCAGATTGAGGAATTCGGCGGTGCCGCGATTGGTGCGACCTTCGGCGATGAGCTGCAAAATGCTGCGTTCCCTTTTGCTAAGCAACTCCAGTTGCGACGATTTGGCCTGCGCTTGTTCGGGATGCAAAAAGCCTTCGACGACACGGCCCATCACGTCCGGGCTGAGGTATTTTTTGCCCGCCGCCACGCTGCGCATGGACGCCAGCAAATCTTCGAAGCTGGTGTCTTTGAGCACATAGCCGTCGGTGCCAACTTCCAGCGCGGCGCGTACATATTCCTCGTTTCTGAAATTGGTCAGGAGTATCACGCTGACCTTCGGTTGGCGCCGTTTGATCTGCGCCACGGTGTCGATTCCGCTGCTGCCGAATTGCAGGATATCCAACATGATCAGGTCGGGCTCCAGGGCGAAACAGGCCTGCACCGCTTCCTTGCCGCCCCGCAGCTCACCCACCACCGAGAAGTCTGGCTGTGCCGAGATCAGCGAAGCCAGCCCGCTTCGAAACAGAACATTGTCATCGACCAACAAGGTTCGAATCTTGTTGCCGTGTTCCACTAGAGATAAAGTCATAGTGCACTTTCAAAGGTTCAATGGAATCAAACATGAGTCCCGATTTCGCGGCATGTAGCTGACAAAACCCATCCCTGGGAAAAAATAAAGCCCTAGGCCAATTTTCTGTTCAAGTCAATATAAATATTTGCCAGTGATTGATTTATCTTAACGTTTAAGCTAATTTAACAGAACTTGTGAGCAAATGTTTAAGTTCGAGATAAGAAAAAGATCAGAAATCGTGACAAATTACCCGATTAGGCTAGTCGGGATTAAGTGATGCCGGCGACTTGACAAAAAGTACCGGTCAATGTCTGCCTTTCAGACGTCAGCGACAGCGACGTCTGGTGCCCGAGGCCGGAATCGAACCGGCACGCCTTGCGGCGCGGGATTTTGAGTCCCGTGCGTCTACCAATTCCACCACTCGGGCCATGAGAAGCGAAGGCGCGAATTATGGCACAGTGCGAGTTATGAAATACCCAACTATTGAAGATTCCATCGGCAAGACGCCGTTGGTCAGATTGCAACGCGTTTGTGCTGCAGAAAATGCCAGCCGCGGCAACGTCATTCTGGGTAAGCTCGAAGGCAACAACCCGGCCGGTTCGGTCAAGGATCGCCCGGCCTTGTCGATGATCCGCCGGGCGCAGGAGCGTGGCGAGATCAAGCCCGGCGACACGCTGATTGAAGCGACCTCGGGCAACACCGGCATTGCGCTGGCCATGGCTGCCGCCATCCGGGGCTATCGCATGATTTTGATCATGCCGGAAGACCTGTCGGTTGAGCGCGCCCAAACCATGAAAGCCTTTGGCGCCGAGTTGGTTCTGACACCCAAGAGTGCCGGTATGGAGTACGCACGGGATTTGGCTTTGCAAATGCAGACCGACGGCAAAGGTCGCGTGCTGGACCAGTTTGCCAATGCCGACAATCCGCGCATTCACGTCGAGACCACCGGGCCGGAAATCTGGGCTGATACGCACGGACAAGTCACGCATTTCGTCAGCGCCATGGGCACCACCGGCACCATCACCGGCGTTTCGCAGTTTTTAAAGAAGAAAAACCCGGCCGTCAAGATCATCGGCGTGCAACCGAAAGAAGGTTCGCGTATTCCCGGCATCCGAAAATGGCCGCAGGAATATTTGCCCAAAATTTACAACCCAACCCATGTTGACGAGTTGGCGTATGTGAGCCAGGAAGATGCTGAGGAGATGTGCCGGCGCCTGGCACGCGAAGAAGGCATTTTTGCCGGCATTTCTGCGGCCGGTGCCTGCTGTGTGGCGCAAGAAATTTCGCGCCAGGCCAACAAGGCGACCATCGTTTTCATTGTCTGCGACCGTGGTGACCGCTACCTCTCCACTGGCGTATTTCCGGCTTGATGGCACGCCATGGCACATTCATTCAAGTTTTGCCCGCAGTGTGCGACCGCGCTGGAATTCATCGCACAGCTTGAGGACGGAGGCAAAAAAGAGCGGCTGCGTTGTGTTGCCTGCGGTTACACCCACTGGAATAACCCGACACCGGTATTGGCGGCGGTGATTGAGTACCAGGGCAAAATTTTACTGGCGCAAAACGCCGCCTGGCCCGGCAAGATGTTCGCGTTGATCACCGGTTTCATGGAGGCAGGAGAGACGCCGCAGGGCGGCATAGCGCGTGAGATCAAGGAAGAAACCAGTCTGCAAACGAGCGAGTTGAACTTGATCGGCGTCTACGATTTTCAGCGCATGAATCAGATCATTATTGCCTATCATGCGGTGTGCCACGGCGACGTGCAGCTATCGCCCGAGCTGGTGGACTACCGTCTTTTTGAGCTTGACCAGGTGAAGTGCTGGCCGGCCGGCACCGGCTACGCACTGGCCGACTGGTTGCGCTCACGCGGGCATGAGCCGCAGTTTGCCGAGTTCCCCAAGCGGGCTTGAAGTTGAAGTCACCAAACTTGTGCCATTACGAGAAGATCAAATGCAAATTGACAAAGAACTTGACGCCCGGGGCCTGAACTGCCCATTGCCCATTTTGAAGGCCAAAAAGGCGCTGTCAGAGATGCAAAGCGGGCAGCAACTTCGCATTGTCGCCACTGACGCCGGTTCGGTGCGCGACTTTCAGGCTTTTGCCAAGCAGACCGGTAACGAGTTGGTGCAACAACAGACCATCGGCAAGGAGTTTTTTCACGTGCTGCGACGTCGCTAGCGGAAATGCATTAGCCCGGTTGTCCTAGCTGCCCCAGTCTTGCCAACTGCTCATTCAGTTTGCTCAGATTGGCGACAAAATCGGCCACCCGTTTGCGTTCCTGCTCAATCACGGCAGGGGGTGCCTTGGCGACAAAAGCAACATTGGCCAATTTGCCGTTGGCTTTGGCGATTTCCCCTTCCAGTCGAGCGGCCTCTTTGCTCAAGCGAATTTTTTCGGCAGCGAGGTCGATCTCCATGTGCAGGCAGATGCGTGCTTCGCCTACCACCGCCACCGGTGCTGCCTGGGCGGCAGCGGACCAGGCGGCCTCATCTTCGAACACACGAACCTCACTGAGCTTCGCCAGCGCCTGCAATACCGGCACCGATTGTTTCAGGAAGGCCGCTTCTGCAGTCTGGCTGGCAATCACATAAAGCGGCAACCGGGTGGCTGGTGAGACGCTCATTTCGCCGCGTAGATTGCGGCAGGCATCCACCAGCGCTTTGAGTTTTCCAACGTACGCCAGCGCCGCTTCATCGATGCGTTCCGGCTGTGCCTGAGGGTAGGCGGCGATTGAAACGGATTCACCGCTGCGACCGGCCACCGGCGCCACTTTTTGCCACAGTTCTTCGGTCACGAACGGGATGACCGGGTGCGCCAGGCGCAGGATGGTTTCCAGGGTGCGGATCAGTGTGCGGCGGGTGGCGCGCTTCTGTGCGTCATTACCACCCTGAATCTGTACCTTGGCAATTTCCAGATACCAGTCGCAAAACTCATTCCAGACAAAGTCATAAATTGTGCTGGCGACGTTGTCCAGGCGGTATTCTTCAAATCCTTTGGCAACGTCGGCTTCTGCGCGCTGCAACAGCGAGACGATCCAGCGGTCGGCCGCACTGAATTCAAGGTAGGCGTGCGCGCTGCCACCGACCACGCATTCCTCCTTGCTGTGCTCGTTCAAACCGCAATCCATGCCTTCGCAGTTCATCAGCACAAATCGGCTGGCGTTCCACAGTTTGTTGCAAAAATTACGGTAACCCTCGCAGCGCTTGGCGTCGAAGTTGATGCTGCGTCCCAATGAAGCAAGAGAGGCGAAGGTAAAACGCAGGGCGTCGGCACCGAAGGCGGGAATGCCGACGGGAAACTCTTTCTCGGTATTCTTGCGGACCTGCGGCGCGGTCTCGGGTTTGCGCAGGCCTTCCGATCTTTTGGCCAGCAACTCTGGCAGCGCAATGCCGTCGATCAGGTCCACCGGGTCCAGCACGTTGCCCTCCGATTTGCTCATCTTGTGGCCTTGTGCATCACGCACCAGGCCGTGGATGTAGACGTGTTTGAACGGTACCCGGCCAGTGAAGTGGGTGGTCATCATGATCATCCGTGCCACCCAGAAGAAGATGATGTCGTAACCAGTGACCAGCACGGAGGAGGGCAAGTACAAATCGAAATCGCTGAGCTCCCCGCTTGCGGCCGAGCCGGAACCGGCCTTGCTCATACTCCCTTCGGTCGCCAAATCGCTGCGTCCGGCCCCGACCCGTCCCAGCGCAGCGTTGGCATCGAGCGCCGACAGGCCGCCCTTAGGCGCGAGGGCCACCTCGGGGGGCAGCGCAGCAGACGCAGTCGCAAGCGTGGGGGCCACATTGGGCCAACCCATGGTGCTGAAGGGGACTAAGGCGGAGGAGTACCAGGTGTCGAGAACATCTTCGTCACGTCGCAGCGTTTTGCCAGGTGCTTGCGCCTGCGCGTCAGCCTCATTGCGTGCCACATAGACTTGGCCTTCTTCGTCGTACCAGGCCGGAATCTGATGGCCCCACCAGAGCTGGCGACTGATGCACCAATCCTGGATGTTGTTCATCCACTGGTTGTAAGTGTTGACCCAGTTCTCGGGCACGAACTTGACGTCGCCGGACTGCACTGCGTCGATGGCTTTTTGGGCGATCGATTTGCCCGTGGGGAGGTGGCAATTTTTCGACGGGCCGCCCCTAGAAAAATTCGCCCCCTCGGGGGGCAGCGAGGACACGTCAGTGCCGAGCGTGGGGGCCTTTTTCATGGCCACAAACCACTGGTCGGTCAGCATCGGTTCAATCACTTGCCCGGTACGGCCGCAGCGCGGCACCACCAGCTTGTGTTTCTTGACTTCAACCAGCAGGCCCAGGGCTTCCAGATCGGCGATCACTTTTTTGCGCGCCACAAACCGGTCCAGCCCTTGATACACAAGGGGCGCCTGGTCATTGATTTTGGCGTCCAGCGTCAGCACGCAAATCATCGGCAACTGGTGGCGCTGACCGACCGCGTAATCGTTGGTGTCGTGCGCCGGCGTGACTTTCACCACACCGGTGCCGAAGGCTTTGTCAACATAGTCGTCGGCAATGACGGGAATCTTGCGGCCACACAAAGGTAAGTTAACGTGTTTGCCAATCAGGTGCTGGTAGCGTTCGTCGTCCGGGTGCACCATCACTGCCACGTCGCCCAACATGGTTTCCGGACGGGTGGTGGCGACGGTCAGGCCTAGCGCCATTTCCCTGCCAACTATCTGCGCGCCGTCGGCAAATGGGTAGTTGATGTGCCACAAAAAACCGTCTTCCTCTTCGCTTTCGACTTCCAGATCGCTCACCGCGCTTTGCAGCACCGGGTCCCAGTTCACCAGGCGCTTGCCACGGTAGATCAGGCCTTGCTGGTAGAGCTGGACAAAGGTCTCGGTCACGGTTTTGGACAGCTTGTCGTCCATCGTGAAATATTCGCGACTCCAGTCGACGCTGTCGCCCATGCGGCGCATTTGCGTGGTGATGGTGTTGCCGGATTTTTCTTTCCACTCCCAGACCTTCGCCACAAAGTTTTTGCGACCGAGGTCGTGGCGGCTGATCTTCTGGTCCTGCAACTGGCGTTCCACCACAATTTGGGTGGCAATGCCGGCATGGTCGGTGCCCGGAATCCAGACTGTGTTGTCGCCGCGCATCCGATGCATGCGGGTCAGCGAGTCCATGATGGTCTGGTTGAACGCGTGCCCCATGTGCAGTGTGCCCGTCACGTTGGGCGGCGGCAGCTGAATGGCAAATGACGGTGCGCCATCTTTGGCGACCTTGCTGCCACGGTAGCCGGCTTGACCATATTGCCGACGTTCCCACTCCGGTCCCCAGTGGGCCTCGAGGGCGGCCGGCTCAAAAGATTTGGACAGGCTGTTCAGGCCGGGCTGTTGCAGTGCGTCGTTCATCGTTTTGATTTTATTCGGTAAAACATTTTTTATAGCCTGAAGCAATTCAGGGCATTGAAGCAGTCAATTAGACCCAGTTCCCTATCCCGGCTAAGCTTGGAGCCGTCTTTGGTCAAATTTTTGCCCAAAGCGCTCGTATTTTCTCTAAACTCTAGGAGATTTCCATGGCAGCACTCAAAGGCTCAAAGACGGAAGACAACCTGAAAGCCGCCTTCGCAGGCGAGTCACAGGCGAATCGCCGTTATCTGTATTTCGCAAACAAAGCCGACGTGGAAGGCCAGCCGGATGTGGCTGCCTTGTTCCGATCCACCGCCGAGGGCGAAACCGGCCACGCGCACGGCCATCTGGAGTGGCTGGAGACCTGTGGCGACCCCGCTACCGGCCTGCCGTTTGGTGCCACCCGTGACAACCTCAAGTCGGCGGTGGCTGGCGAGACCCACGAGTACACCGATATGTACCCCGGCATGGCCAAGACCGCACGTGACGAAGGTCATGACGAAGTGGCTGACTGGTTTGAAACACTGGCCAAAGCAGAGCGTTCACACGCCAACCGTTACACCAAGGCGTTGGCAGAACTGGTCGATTAATTTCAATTGATTCCTCTGTGTTGGGCGCTGCTTCCAGTGCCCAATGCAGAAGATTCAAAAAGACAAAACGAGATCACTCCATGACACGCGAAGGCAATTTGTCGGCTCCAACCCGCCATCCCATCGACTGGAAGGGAGCCGACTATTACAACGAAGCCGCTACCTTTCATGAACTGGAGCGCATTTTTGACATTTGCCACGGCTGTCGGCGCTGCGTCAGCTTGTGCGGCTCCTTCCCCACCTTGTTTGACCTGGTGGATGAAAGCAAAACACAGGAAGTCGACGGCGTCGACAAAAAGGATTACTGGAAAGTAGTGGACCAGTGCTACCTGTGTGACCTGTGCTACATGACCAAGTGTCCGTATGTGCCGCCGCACCAGTTCAACCTGGACTTTCCGCACACCATGCTGCGCGCCAAAGCCATCAAGTTCAAGAGCGGTGGCGTCGGTCTGGCTGAGAAATTGCTGGCCTCGACCGACGTGCACGGTCAGTTTGCCGGCATCCCGATCGTGGTCCAGGTGGCCAATGCGGTCAACAAAACCAAAGTGGCGCGCAGTGTGATGGAAAGCCTGGCAGGTGTCGACAAAGACGCCTGGCTGCCGTCATTGGCCACTCAAAAATTTCGCTCCAGCCCACCCAAAGCCAAGGCGACGGCGGTGACGGACGGCGCCAAGACACCCGGCAAGGTCGCCATTTTTGCCACCTGCTACATCAACTACAACGAGCCCGGCATCGGCCTCGATTTGCTCAGGATTCTGGATCACAACGACGTGCCTTATGTGATTGTCGAGAAAGAGAAATGCTGCGGCATGCCCAAGCTGGAACTGGGTGATCTGGACTCGGTCAACGCCAGCAAGGAAGCCAATATTCCGGTGCTGGCCCGCTACGCCAAAGACGGTTTTGCCATTCTTGCTGCAGTGCCCAGTTGTGCGCTGATGTTCAAACAGGAAATCCCGCTGATGTACCCGGATGAAGCCGACGTGCAGCTAGTCAAGGACGCCATGTGGGACCCGTTCGAGTACCTGATGCAACGCAAGCGCGATGGTCTTCTCAAAACCGAATTCCCGGTGCCGCTGGGCAATGTAAGTTATCAGATTCCGTGCCACGGCCGGGTGCAGAACATTGGCAAAAAAACCGAAGAGATGCTGAAGATGATTCCCGGCACGACGATTAACACGATCGAGCGTTGCTCGGGTCATGCCGGCACTTTTGGTGTGAAGAAGGCGCACCACCAGACCGCCATGAAGATCGGCAAACCCCTGTTCAAGGCCATGGCCAATATGAAGGATGGCAGCAAACCTGATTTCATCAGCTCGGACTGCCCGTTGGGCGGTCATCACATTGCCCAGGGCTTTGAAGTCAACGGCCTGGGTGCGCCAGATTTGCAGCACCCGCTGAGCCTGGTTGCCAGGGCCTATGGATTGAAGTAACGACGGAATCTCAACAATGCAATTGACCGGAACCATTACCCCCGAGAGCCTCATGAGCCTGGAGGCCTACACCAAATACCGCAAGGCCAACAAGCCGACCATCATGGCGCACCGCAAGTTGCGCAGCGTGCGCCTGGGCGAGCACATCAATCTGCAATTTGAGAGCGAGACCACCATTCGCTACCAGATCCAGGAGATGCTGCGGATTGAAAAAATATTTGAAGAAGAGGGCATCCTGCAGGAAATCGAGGCCTACGCGCCGCTGGTGCCGGACGGCGCCAACTGGAAGGCCACCATGATGATCGAGTACCCCGACGTCAACGAGCGCCAGCGCGAACTGGCCCGTTTGATTGGCGTCGAGGACTGCTTGTTTGTCGAGGTCGAGGGGCAGCCTCGCGTCTACGCCATTGCCGATGAAGACATGGAGCGCGAGAACGACGAAAAGACTTCGGCCGTGCACTTTGTGCGCTTTGAGCTGACGCCACCCATGTGTGCCGCGGTGAAGGCCGGCGCTAGCGTCAAGCTGGGCTGTGATCACACCCACTATCCGGCGCACACGATGGTTGCGCTTGAGACACTGGCCGCGCTGGCGGGCGATCTCAAATAGACGACCGGTTGGCAGTCACGATAATGAAGGCTTCGTCAGGAAGCCTTTTGTTTGTGCGCCCAGCCTCTATAAAGTCATTTCGTCATGTTGTTCTTACTCTCCCCTGCCAAATCGCTCGACTATGAAAGTCCGGTGCTTGAGGTACCGCACACGCGGCCGCTGTTCGTCAAGCAGGCCAGTGAGCTCATCGACCTGTTGCGTCAGAAGTCGCCGCAACAAGTCGCGTCCCTGATGAGTTTGAGCGACAAGCTGGCGGCGCTGAATGTGGCACGCTACCAGGCTTGGCGACCCAAATTCACGGCGAAGAACGCCAGGCCGGCGGTGCTGGCCTTCAATGGTGATGTTTACCATGGGCTGGATGCAAAGAGTCTGGCTGCCAATGAACTTGACTGGCTGCAAGACCATGTCTGCATCCTGAGTGGTTTGTACGGCGTGCTGCGACCGCTCGACTGGATGCAGCCGTACCGGCTCGAAATGGGCACCCGACTCGCCAATGAGAAGGGCAAGGACCTCTACAAGTTCTGGGATTTGACGATAGCTGCCTACCTGAACGAACGTTTGCAGCGCGATATCTCGCCGGTTGTTGTCAACCTGGCCTCGCAAGAGTACTTCAAGGCAGTTGCCACCCAAGCTCTGAGGGCGCGGGTGGTCGAGTGCGTTTTTGAAGAGTACCGCGGTGGCAAGTACCAAATCATCAGCTTTAATGCCAAGCGGGCGCGCGGCTTGATGGCGCGCTATGCCACCGCGCACCGGCTGGTGACACCGCAGCAGTTGCAGGGTTTTGACGCTGAAGGCTATGCTTTCGACGCGACCGCATCGCGACCTGATCGGCTGGTTTTTCGGCGTCGTCAGGCATGAAAATCAGAGCCAACGGCATTGACATCGAAGTCGAGGACAGCGGCGCCGATGAAGCCCGCCCCGCAGTCTTGTTGACCATGGGTCTGGGCATGCAACTTGTCGCCTGGCCGGCGCAACTGGTGCAGGCCCTGGTGAATGCGGGGTGCCGGGTGATTCGTCACGATAACCGCGATGTTGGTTTGAGTCAGCATTTTGATTCGATGGGCAAACCCAATCTGGTTTGGCAAGGTCTCAAGTACAAGCTCGGATTGACGCCGCGTGCGCCTTACAGTCTGAGCGACATGGCGGCCGATTCGCTCGGTGTGCTCGACGCTTTGGGCATCCGCCAGGCGCACGTGGTGGGGGTCAGCATGGGCGGCATGATTGCGCAGCGCCTGGCGCTGGCTGCGCCCCAGCGAGTGCTGAGCCTGACCAGCATCATGAGCAGCAGCGGCGCCCGGGGTCTGCCGCAAGCGCGCCCGGAGGTCATTCGTGCTTTGTTGCAACGTCCCGCAGGCAACAGCCCGCAACTGGTGCTGGCGCATTACGTCAGACTGTTCAGGGTGATTGGCAGTCCCGCCTTTCCGACGCCCGAGAATGAGTTGCGCGAGCGCATCCTGCTGGGCTTGCAGCGCGGCTATTACCCGGTCGGCACCCTGCGACAAATGCTGGCCGTGATGGCCGACGTTAGCCGCGCCGGGCAACTTGCCAGCATCCGGGTGCCAACACTGGTGATCCACGGCAAGGCCGATCCGCTGGTGCCCTACGCCTGTGGCGAAGACACGGCGCGGCGCATTGTTGGCGCCACACTGCTGGGCATCGAAGGCATGGGCCACGACTTGCCACCCGGTGTGGTGGAGCGTTTGCTGCCTGCCCTGTTGTCCCATATGAAAGCCGCTGCTGTGCCGGTGTCAACCCAGGGCCCGACGCCATGAACAACCCGCAAGATTCGAAGCTCGGTAAACCTTCGGCCTACATTGACCAATACGACGCGTCAATGCTGTTTCCGATTGCGCGTGCGGCTAAACGCTCAGAGATTGGCATTGGTGGTGACGCACCTTTTTTTGGTGCCGACATGTGGACGGTGTTCGAGTTGAGCTGGCTTAACCTGCGCGGCAAACCGCAGGTGGCGCTGGCGCACATCACGGTGCCCTGCGAATCCCCCAACATTATCGAGAGCAAGTCGTTCAAGCTCTATCTCAACAGTTTCAACAACACGCCGTTTGCCGACGCCGATGCGGTCAAGGCGCGCCTTCGTTCAGACGTTAGCGAAGCGGTCTGGCGTGACGCCTCAGGCACGGGCCAAAGCAGTGGCACTGCGGCGCCATCGGTTGGCGTCAAAATCCTGTTGCCCGAGTTGTTTGACCGGGAACCGATTTACGAGCTCGACGGCCTGAGTCTGGACCGGCTGGACATCGAGTGCAGCCGATACACGCCGGCTCCTGACCTGCTGCGGGTGATGCCACTTGAGGCACCGGTGACAGAGGTGTTGACCAGCAATCTGCTCAAAAGCAACTGCCTGGTGACCGGCCAGCCGGATTGGGGTAGCGTGCGGATCAGCTACAGTGGCGCGCCGATTGAGCAGGAAGGTTTGCTGCAGTACCTGGTGAGTTTTCGCAACCACAACGAGTTTCATGAGCAATGCGTGGAGCGTATTTTCATGGACATCTGGAGCCGCTGCAAACCGACGCGGCTTGCGGTCTATGCGCGTTACACGCGGCGCGGCGGTGTCGACATCAACCCGTTTCGCACCAGCTACCCGCAGGCGCTGCCGCAAAACACCCGAACGGCGCGCCAGTGAAAAGTGCCACCGAGAGTTTTCGGCACTGAGCTCGGCTTGGCGGCTCTGCCTTCAGCTGATCAAGCGTGCCGCTTCCTGCGCCGCCACCAGGCCTTCATCGGTCGGAATCACCCAAACCTGGACGCGGCTGTCAGGCTGGTGAATGGCCAGCGCCTCGCTGCCGGTTGCCAGCTGGTTCAGCAAGGGGTCGAGTGCAATACCAAGCCAGGACAGGCGGTCGCAGACCTGGGCGCGCAGCACGCTGTCATGCTCGCCAATGCCACCGCTAAAGGCCAGGATGTCGAGCCCGCCGATGTCAGCGATCATGGCACCGGACTCATGCACCACGCGATGGGTAAACAAGTCGATCGCTCGCTGCGCCGCTGCGCTGGCATCGCTGCGCAGACGACGCATGTCGGCGGAAATGCCGGACACGCCCAGCAAACCACTTTCCTTGTAAAACAGGTTCTGCAATTGGGCGTGGCCCCAGCCCTGCTCCAGCAGGTACAGCAGCACGCCGGGGTCCAGTGATCCGCAGCGAGTGCCCATCACCAGACCGTCCAGTGTCGAGAACCCCATGCTGGTGGCGCGACTGCGTCCCCCAAGGGCAGCGCACAGGCTGGCACCGTTACCCAGGTGCGCCATCAGGACCCGACCCATAGCTTGCTCACTGCGTTGCACCAGTTGACTCATGACGTACTGGTAAGACAGACCATGAAAACCGTAACGGCGCACACCTTGCTCAACCAGCGCCTGCGGCAGGGCAAAGCTGTAATCGAGCTCAGACAAAGTGGCATGGAAGGCGGTATCAAAGCAGGCAATCTGGGGCGTGCTTGGAAAGGCTCTTTGAAAGGCATGAATGCCTTGCAGGTTTTGTGGCTGGTGCAGCGGTGCCAGGGATATCAGTCTCTCCAGTTGGCGCAGCACCTCAGCGGTGATACGCACGCTGGCGGAAAAGTCCCTCCCGCCATGAACCACGCGATGGGCGATGGCTTTGATCTGCGGAATGGCCGCATCTTCGACCAGCAGTTCGCCCAGGTTTTGCAGTGCGTGGTCGAACGGATCGGTGGCGGTGGCGCTCAGGTGGCGGCTTCGCTGTCGTCCCTGAAAGGTCCAACCCAGCACCGGCTCGCCAGCGGGCTCCAATCCCTCGATGCTGCCGGTCAGCACGCTGCGTTGCGCCTGGCCGTTCTGCAGCGGGTGAATCGAAAATTTGAGCGATGAGGAGCCGGCGTTGACGGCAAGAATAGCCATGGAGGGTCCTCAGCGAGCCTGGCGCGACTGTTCGCGACGCGCACTGTGGGCTGCCAGCAGTGCCAACAGTGCCGAGGACACGCGGTTCATCGGTCCGTCGGCGCGGCTGGTCAGGGCAATCGGTACGCGCGCGCCCAGCACCAGTCCGGCGCCACTGGCTCCGGCCAGATACTCCAGCTGCTTGGCCAGCATATTGCCGGACTCCAGGTCCGGCACCGCCAGGATGTCGACGTCGCCAGCGACCGCCGAGCGTATGTTTTTGACTTGTGCAGCGTGCGCCGATATGGCATTGTCAAAGGCCAGCGGACCGTCCAGCACACCGCCCTTGATCTGACCGCGCTCGGCCATCTTGCACAGGGCGGCGGCGTCCAGCGTGGACGGAATGTTGGGGTTGACGGTTTCTACCGCTGACAGAATCGCGACCTTGGGCGTTTGCACCCCCAGCACGCGTGCAAAGTCGATGGCGTTCTGGATGATGTCGACTTTTTCCTGCAGGCTGGGGCGTATGTTGAGTGCCGCATCGGTGATCAGCAAAGGCTTGCGGTACAGCGGTATGTCAAAACGAAACACATGCGACATGCGCCTGCCGGTGCGCAGCGCGGGGCGCACCAGTACCGCGTGAACCAGTTCGTCGGTGTGCAGGCTGCCTTTCATCAGGACCTCCACCGCACCCTTGGCAGCCATCTCGGCTGCCATCTCCGCCGCCGCATGGCTGTGTGGAACTGAAATGATTTCGGTGTCGCCCAGATCAATTCCGGCCTCCTGGGCCAGGTGCCGGATGCGTCCTTCCGGACCAATCAAGACCGGCACAATCAAGCCGTAGCGGGCCGAGTCCATGGCGCCGCTGAGCGAGCCGGCGTCGCACGGATGCACCACAGCGCAACGCACCGCGGCCAGGCCGGCGCCCAGCGCCAGCAGTTCATTGAAGCGGGCCTGCGGGTCAAAGAGCTGAATTTGCGGCGCGTTGACGTGCGGCAAGCGCACTTTTTCGGTTGGCGCCAGCACCCGTGCCGTGCCGTGCAGCACGCGCTCGCCTTTTTGGTTAAGCACCTGGCAATCGAGTTCGACACTTTTGCGGGCGTCGTCCTTGCTTATGACGGTCGCCGTCACCGTCAGCGTGTCACCGATTCGAACCGGTTTGGTGAAGTGCAGCACCTGATCCAGATAAATGGTGCCGGGGCCGGGAAAATGGGTGCCCAGCAGAGCAGAAATCAGGGCGCCACCCCACATGCCATGCGCAATGACGCCGTGGTAAAGCGTGTCGTTGGCATAAACCGCATCCAGGTGGGCCGGGTTGGTGTCACCCGACACGGCCGCGAAGGCCTTGATGTCGTTCAGGGTCAGGGTGCGTAGCAGGCGTGCACTTTGGCCCAGGGTGATTTCGTCATAGGTGACGTTCTCGATCAGGTCAGAGTTGAGTTCGAAGTTCATAGGGTTTTTTACAAGGACCTTGCTTTGTCGGTAGTGGCCCTAGTATCTACGGGAAAACCCTAGTTTTTGCCGTTCGGTCAGGCATATTTTTGATGCGGATCAATAGGTTGATTAACCCAGATCACTGAAACTCCGCAACGGACTCAATTTTGCAAAATCAGCGGTGCGCTTGGCCTTCATCGCCACTACCGCTTCGAGAACATGCTGGTTGCTCCAGATGGCGCCTTGCAACCAGCCCATTTGCTTGAGCGATTCGTCAACCGAGTGGTCACGTGCATAGTGCAGCGCCTGCTTGGTGCCCCAAATGGCGACCGGCGGTTTGGCTGCAATCTCGCTGGCGCACTGCATGGCAGCGGCCAACATGAGCTGTGGTGTCTCGAACACCTCATTGACCAGGCCGTAGGTCATGGCCTTTTGGGAACTCAGGCGCCGACCGGTGTAGGCCAGCTCTTTCACCACTGCCAGCGGCATCAACTTTGGCAAGCGCTGCAGTGTGCCGACGTCCGCCACCATGCCGATGTTGATTTCCTGAATGCAAAAGAAAGCATCGGTGGTGGCGTAGCGAATGCAGCAAGCCGTCACCATGTCGACCGCGCCACCGATGCAGCCGCCCTGAATGGCCGCAATGACCGGCATGCGCAGCGTCTCCAGTTTGGTAAAAGTGGCCTGCATATCGGCCAGCAAATCAAACATGGCGGCGCGCCCTTCAGGGCTCTGGTCGTCCATCAGATTTGCCCCGGCAAAGGTCTCCAGCGCCATACCGGCGCTGAAGTGTTTTCCGCTGCTGCTGATGACCAGCACGCGCGCTGAACCGTCTTTGTGCAGCTTTGTGAGTACTTCGTCGAGCTCACGCCAGAACGTCGGGTTCATGGTGTTCAACGTGTCTGGCTGGTTCAGCACCAGGTGCGCGATGTGGTGTTCAGTGGTCAGGGTAAAACATTGCATGATTTAAATCTCCTGGGCTTACTGTAATGCCTACGCTCCTCGTCATCGTGAGGTGGTAGGGGGTAGTGACCCATGACTCTTAGATTGCCTTGTAGTCTCCGCCATGGGCGCTGTTGGCTTTGACCCGGCGCGGGCGGGGCAGATGCCGGGCGCTCAACGGCTTGCAGCCTCTTTGATGTCGCGCCCAACATCCGCCCCACCCACGCCTTGCATTGATTGCTGTGCAAGGTCTGCTTGGCTGCCATGTTGAACTCTGAATTAGCCATGCTCAAAAGAGCTGGCTGGTATCCGTTATTGGATCAGCAACGGGTGACTCTGGTGATGCGGTCTGTGATGACGCTTTTTTTTGCAAAGCTCCGGCGTCGCCAATCTTCGTCAGGGAGCCCACCCGTACTCCCAGCAAGCGCAGGCGTTGGTCCAGTGAAACGCGTTTCAGACACAGTCCGGCTGTGTGACGAATGGCTTGTGCGTCGGCGATGTAGACGTCCAGCGTCTGGTCGCGCGTCACACATTTGAAATCGTCATAGCGCAGTTTGATGCCGATGGTTTTTCCAACATAACCTTTGCCTTGCAAGTCATCGGCTACCTGCTGGCACAGTCGGGTGAAAATGGCCCCTAGCTCGGCTTTGTCGCGAACCGCGTGCAGGTCGCGATCGAAGGTGGTCTCACGGCTGATCGAAACCGGTTCGCTGTCCAGCACGATCGGTCGCTCGTCTTGCCCGTGGGCCGCACGGAACATCCAGGCACCGGTTTTTTGGCCGAAGTGATCGATCAGCCAACCCATTTCCTTTTGCGCCAACTCACCGATGGTTTGAATTCCAAGCGCCTGCAGTTTTTCGTCGGCTTTGGGTCCAATGCCATTGATCTTGCGACACGCCAGTGGCCAGATTTTGTCCTGCAAATCGCCTTCATAGACGATGGAGATGCCGCTCGGCTTGTTGAGCTCGCTGGCCATTTTGGCCAGCAGCTTGTTGGGTGCGACGCCGACTGAACAGGTCAGACCAGTCTGGTCGAAAATCGACTTCTGGATCAGCCGCGCCAACACCCGGCCACCCTCGCGCTGGCCGCCGGGCACGTCAGTGAAATCAATGAACACTTCGTCTATGCCGCGGTCTTCCATCAGGGGTGCGATGTCGGTGATGATGGCCTTGAAGGCGCGCGAGTATTTGCGGTATTCGGCAAAGTCCACCGGCAGCAATATCGCCTGTGGGCAGAGTTTGGCGGCTTTCATCAGGCCCAGCGCCGAGCCGACGCCAAACTGGCGCGCCGCGTAGGTGGCGGTGGTAATGACGCCGCGGCCGGTATAGCCTTTGAGCTGCGGAAAATCGGACACCGGGATCCGATGCAATGGTGTCTCGCCCTGGGCCTGTCGCATAGCCTCATCGACGTTTCTGCGCCCGCCACCGATGACTACCGGCAAACCCTTGAGCTGTGGGTAACGCAGCAGCTCCACTGACGCATAAAAGGCGTCCATATCGAGGTGGGCGATGCGGCGTATTTTTTCGCTCATGTCTTGAGGATAGCGCGAAGGGATAATGCTTCAGGTCAAAGTTGATGGTCATTAAAGACGTTATGCTGCGATGCAGCAACTACTTTTTCAACTGGAATCCGTATGGATAAGCACTTTCTGACGCCACTCTTTTCGCCCAGCTCGATCGCTGTATTTGCCGGCCAGGTGGACGATCCGGACTCGCAGACGATGCAGGCGCGCGCCCTGCACCAGGCGCTGCGGGCGCAGCGCTTTGCCGGCACACTGGTGTTTCTGGATGTTCACGCCAGTGGCACGTTGGCCGATCTGGCCCACACCCAGGCCGACCTGGCAATCATTGCGGTGGCGCCGGCAGAGGTGGCATCGGCGCTGGAAATTGCCGGACGCATCAAGTGCCGCGCCGCGCTCGTGATCTCCAGCGGTATCGACGCGGCGCATGCCGCCGAGTTGCACCGCATTGCGCGGCGTGATGGGATTCATTTGCTGGGGCCTAATTGCCTAGGTTTTCAGCGCCCGCATCTGCAACTCAACGCCAGTGTGGCCGGCACCTTGAGCGCACCAGGCCCCTTGGCACTGGTCTCGCAATCGGGTGCGCTGACGGCGTCGATTCTCGACTGGGCGCAAAAAAACGGTGTTGGTTTTTCGACCGTGGTGTCGCTGGGTCCCAATACTGCCGTCGATATGGCCCAGGTGCTGGATTTTCTGGCCGCCGACGCGCACACCCATAGCATCGTTGTTTACCTCGAAGGTATCAGCAACGCGCGTCGTTTCATGAGCGCTTTGCGCGCTGCCGCCAACGCCAAGCCGGTGGTGGTGCTGAAGGCTGGCCGCAAGCCGGCGGGCAACCGGGCCGCGCTGACGCATTCGGGTTCCATCGTCGGCAGTGACGACGTTTTTGACGCCGCCTTGCGCCGCGCCGGCGCGGTGCGGGTGCGCTCGTTTATGCAGTTATTTTCAGCCGCCAAATGCCTGGCGTCACGCTACCGCCCGGTGGACCGCAGACTGGCCATTGTGACCAACGGCGGCGGCCCGGGTGTGCTGGCAGCCGACTGGATCAGCGAAATCAATCTGCTGCTGGCCAGTCTGACACCGGAGCAGGCGCAGGAGCTGAAGACACAATTGCCCCCGCTGGCCAGCTTGTCGGACCTGATCGATATTTCTGAGGAAGCCGGTCCGGAGCACTTCAAGGCGGCCATTGAATCGGCTGGCAAGGCGCGCCAGATCGACGGGGTGCTGGCCATTTATTCGCCAAAAATGGGGGTTGACAGCGCCAGCATTGCCCACGCGTTGGCACAAACCAACAAGCTGCTGGGCAAGCCGATGTTGACCTGCCTGATGGGCGACGCCACCGTGGGTGAGGCCCGACGCATCCTGAACGAAGCTGCCATACCGACCTTTCGCACGCCTGAAGCCGCCGTTGGTGCTTTTGGCAACATCGCATCTTTCTACCGGAATCAGCAGTTGTTGCAGCAGACGCCGACACCTTTGTCTCATCTGGCCAAACCCGATGTTGAGGGCGCACGCATGCTGATTGAAAGCGTACTGGCAGAACGGCGCAAGGTGCTGACCGAGATGGAATCGAAAGCTCTGCTGGCCGCCTTTCACATACCCGTGACCCGGACCATGCTGGCGCACAACGCCAACGAAGCCATCATGATCGCGACCCAACTGGGCTTCCCGGTGGCGCTCAAAATTGACTCGCCCGACATCAGCCACAAATCTGACGTGCAAGGCGTTGCGCTCAATGTGGTCAATGCCGTGGGCGTGCGTGACACCTTCCTTGAGATGATGCAAACCGTGACCAAGTTGCAGCCCGACGCGCGCATCAATGGTGTCACGGTGCAGAACATGTCGAACCAGAAACGCGGCCGCGAAATCTACGTGGGCATGGTGACAGATGACCCGTTTGGCCCGGTGATCGCATTTGGCGCCGGTGGCACCATGATTGAGCTGATGAATGACCGCGCCATGGAGTTGCCGCCGTTGAACCAGTTTCTGGCGCGCCGCCTGATCGAGCGCGCCCGCGTCGCCGAGACGCTGGGTGACTGGCGCGGTGCAGCGCCAGTCAACATGGAGGCGTTGGAGCAGGTGCTGCTGCGAGTGTCCGAGATGGTGTGCGAGCTGCCGCAACTGCGCGAGATGGACATCAACCCCATTATTGTGGATGAGTCTGGGGCGCTGGCGGTGGATGCCCGCATCGTGATCGAGAACGCGCCGCCCTCGGCGCGCAACTACAACCATCTGGCGATACTGCCCTATCCGTCGCGCCATGAGCAGGTTTGGCCGCTGCCGGGCGGCGGCGAATACACGGTGCGGCCGGTGCACCCGGACGATGCCGCCATGTTGCAGGAGTTTGTGCGCGGCCTGTCGCCCGAGAGCCGATATTTTCGCTTCGTCTCCAGCATGCAGGAGTTGCCTGCCACCATGCTGGCGCGTTTCACACTGATTGATTACGACCGCGAAATGGCGCTGGTGGCGGTGTGCCAGGAACAGCGCGTGGACGCCGAGGGTGAAGCAACCGAGGTGGCGCGTATCGTTGGCGTGTCGCGCTACATCAGCAACCCGGACCGCACCAGTTGCGAGTTCTCGCTGGTGGTGGCAGACGACTTCAGTGGCAAGGGTCTGGGCTCGCGCCTGATGCTCTCCATCATGGAGGTCGCTCGGGAAAAAGGTCTGACCGAGATCGAGGGTCTGGTCCTGGCCAAAAATCCCACCATGCTCAAGCTGATGAAAGGCCTGGGCTTTGCGATCAAGCCGTTTCCTGATGACGCTGATTTCAAGCTGGTGACGCAGTTGCTGTAATTTTCCCCGCTCTCTCACCCCCGCCTCTCTCCCGCCCCGCCGGGCGCAAGAGAGGAGCCAACAGCCCCATTTGGCCGCGTACTTGATGGTGGGATATCTGTGCACAGGGGCGCGCTGGCCTCCAAGTGGCTGCAATAGTGACTGTATAAACAGGGCTTGGCACAGGTTTCCAGATCCACCTGCAGTCGTGACAAACAATGGCAAACTGAGGGGGCTGACCGCACGCAATGCATTCGAAAGTCGCCATCCGGGAACACGCTTCAATTTAGCACTACGATAGCCGTTATGAACTTACGCGCCACCTGTGTTCACGTTGCCGTGTGTGTCACCGTCGGTGGTTTGGTCGCGGCTTTTACCCCTGCCAAGTGGCTGGCGGCTTCGCTCTGGATTTCGGCAGCGCTGTATATCAATGGCTCGCTGGCCACGGTGGAAGACGCACTCCCCGGCGGCTTTGACAACCCTGACGGTTCTGCAACACCGCCGATTGCAAAGGGAACTGGTGCGACGAAGTACGCGCTCCAGTCTCTGGCTGTCACCTTGGGCCTCCCGGCTCTTGGCTGTTACTTTCAGTTTAAATCGTAGTGCCGCCATGTAGCGAAAGCGGAAGTTCGGGGACACCCTCCAGTGAAACCGCCCATGCTTCTGAAACCGCCCATGTGGGCAAAGATGGAGGGTTGACATATGGTGCCATTAATGGCACCATAACCGTTCTATGTCAAACACTGAAAAGCTGCTGGAACAGATGCGTCGTGAGCCAGCAAATGTGCGCTTCAATGATTTGAAGAAACTGTGCGAGACCTACTTCGGCAAGCCCCGGCAAGACGGTAGCAGCCACGCCATTTTCAAGACTCCTTGGCTTGGCGACCCGCGTGTAAACATCCAGAACGCCAAAGGTAAGGCGAAGCCATATCAAGTAAGGCAAGTCCTCCAAGCTATCGAACAATTGAAAAGTAGATCATGAACATCAAGCACTACACCTATCGCGTCACTTGGTCGCCCGAAGATGGCGAACACGTCGGCCTGTGCGCCGAATTTGCTTCGCTGAGTTGGTTGGCCAAAACACCTGAGGCGGCGCTCAAGGGTATCCAGAAAGTGGTGATCGACGTAGTGGCCGACATGCAAGCGAGCGGCGAGCCCGTACCTGTGGCGCTGGCCGAGAAAAACTATAGCGGCGAGTTCCGTGTGCGCATCCCGCCGCTGGTCCATCGCAATCTGGCACTCATGGCTGCCGAGCAAGGCGTCAGCCTGAATCGATTGGCCAGTGCGAAGTTGGCGGCTTGAGCCGCATTGCCCCACATAAAGCACAACTCCCCCAGTAGAGCGACCGCTGAGTTCTGTCGGCATAATCTGCAAGTAAGTCTACGCATAAGTCGCAAATTTCATTGGGCCTTGACGCATTTCTCGCAAGTTTAATCGGAGGTTAGTTGATATGTTGCGAGCATGAGCAACATGACTCGATCCGCCATGCGAGTTTCTTTCACGGCCGTCGACGTGCCAATCAGGGCAAACTATTTTCAGCGCAGACAGTCATGTCAGCATGCGTTTTTTTTGCGTTTCCGCCGTGTTGCCTGCAGGCTTTTGCGCAACCTCGTCGCGGCCTTTGTCTCATACTGGCCGTTGAGCTTATCTGCGTCCTCGAGACGAAGCGTCCGTCGCAGGTTCTGCGGATTTCCGCCTTGTCGAGATAGGGCACGCTCGCGTGGGTCCCCTTTATGTACGGGACGCAGCGAGCCTGTGCACACCATGCAAGATGCTCCGGGCTGTGCTCCCCGATGAAGCGGGCTAGGGCATGGATGGCGGCAAGCCGCTGATTGCGCGTGGCGATGCCGCAGCCCCGAGACGACTCGACGTCGCTGAGGAACTCGCGCACCAGTTTCGACGACACATCTACCACCGCCAGTCGATCCACAGCCTTGTGCAGTCGCGCCGACACGAAGGGCAACAACTGGCACAGCGTGTCTCGGTAGCTGCATCGCGTGTTTGCAGCGAGATTGCGCTCGCTGACCAGGTGCTCGAGCAAAAACCGGCGAATCCATGGGCCAAGCGAGGTAGTCTCACGCATGGTCGGCACCTCCGAATGCGAACCGTTCAAAGCGCAGACTGGCTTGAAGCAATAGCTCCGGTGTCATGGTCAGGTACCGTTGCGTACCGGGTAGGCAACGACCTTTCGCCGTGCCACCCACCATGCCGGTCGGCAGTGGGCGGCTCAGTCAAATTTAAATAGGTAAGCTCAAGGGGAAATTGCGGGGCGACGAACAAGAACCGGAGGTGGGGCTGAGCCCGGACTCAAACAGTCCCTGCGAACTGTTTGTGATAGGCGAAAAGCAGGTGCCTGTGGCACTGGAGCGGCCTGAAAGGTTGATGAATTCGGGACCAGCGGGCACATGCCCATCGGAAATTTGGTGCGCTTGACATACCATAATTGGTATGAGGATAATGCGGCATGTGGGAAATCGAAGAACACCGGCGCGTTGACAAACAGCTTTCCGGCTCTGCCCCTATAGAGGTTCTGAAGCGTTACGAGAAGTGGAAAGACATTGCCAGAGTCTCGGGCCCGCCCGGTTTGCGAGCCATAAAGGGGTTTCATGACGAAGCTCTGTCCGGTGAATGGAAAGGTCATCGCTCTTGCCGGCTAGGGCAGCAGTGGCGGGTGATTTACCGGGTTGTTGCCAATGTGTTGCTTATCCAAGTTGTTCAAGTTACCGCCCACGATTACAGGAGGCCATGACATGAAAGAGTTTCGTCCCGCAAAGAAACGAGTTGAAGTGTCGGTGGGAGAGTCGGTTCGCATTTTGCGCGAACTCCAGGAGTTGAGCCAAAGCCAGCTTTCCGAAC
Source organism: Comamonadaceae bacterium (assembly GCA_037141865.1). Lineage (GTDB taxonomy): Bacteria > Pseudomonadota > Gammaproteobacteria > Burkholderiales > Burkholderiaceae_C > Rhodoferax. Next base: position 22,414 of record JBAXBQ010000001.1, read on the forward strand.
TTACTGGTATTCCTCAAGCCACTATTTCAGCCATCGAAAACGGTAGAGTGAATTTAGGTGTCGAGCGCGCGAAGGTTTTTGCCCGTGCCTTGCAGTGCCATCCTGCCGTACTCGTGTTTCCCGGCTGGGAGGTTCCACTTGCGCGCGCTGCGTAATTCCACTTAACGATTGCTGTGGAGCAGGGCGAATGTCGCGCACCAGTGGCTGTTCCGACCTTGCCGCCACGCAGAGGCCAGCACCCGATACCCATCCAGCTTTCCCACCTTTAGACATGCTGCCACATGAGGCTGCCCCATTCGCCCGTCGGGGCGAGAGAGGGGCGGGGGAGTGAGTGGGGAAAAGTAGAAGTCGAAAAAAATGGATAGAAAAAGTCAAGTCGGATAAGAGCCCGGCAACAGAATCGATTTGTCCACCGTGTTGATGTCGGTGCGTCCGCAAAACGCCATGGTGATATCCAATTCTTTGTGAATGATTTCCAGCGCTTTGGTCACGCCGGCCTGGCCCATGGCGCCCAGGCCGTAGATGTAGGAGCGTCCGATGTAGGTACCGCGCGCACCCAGCGACCGAGCCTTCAGCACGTCCTGGCCAGACCGGATGCCGCCGTCCATGTGTACTTCAATCTCCTTGCCCACCGCGTCCACGATGGCGGGAAGGGCACGAATGGAAGACTCGGCACCGTCCAGTTGACGCCCGCCATGGTTGGACACAATCAGCGCGTCAGCACCGGAGTTGACGGCCAGTCGCGCATCTTCCACGTCCTGAATTCCCTTGAGGATGAGCTTGCCGCCCCAGCGCTTCTTGATCCACTCGACGTCGCTCCAGTTCAGCGTCGGATCGAATTGCCGGGTGGTCCATTCCGATAGGGAACTCATGTCGTCAACACCACTGACGTGGCCGACGATGTTGCCGAACTGGCGACGCCGGGTGCGCGCCATACCCAGGCACCAGCGCGGCTTGGTCAACAAATTGGCCAGACTTGCCAAGGTCGGTTTCACTGGCACCGAGAGCCCATTCTTCAGGTCTTTGTGGCGTTGTGCCAGGATCTGCAGGTCCAGCGTCAGCACCAGCGCCGAGCACTTGGCAGCCTGTGCGCGCGCGATCAGGCGCTCGATGAAGCCGCGGTCGCGCATCACATAGAGTTGGAACCAGAACGGCTGGGTGGTGTTGGCCGCCACGTCTTCGATCGAGCAAATGCTCATGGTCGAGAGCGTGAACGGCACCCCGAACTTCTCGGCGGCGCGCGCTGCCAGGATTTCACCGTCCGCATGGTGCATGCCGGTGGAGCCGACCGGCGCCAGCGCCACCGGCATCGCCACCGGCTGCCCGACCATGGTGCTGGCGGTGCTGCGGTTCTCCATGTTGATGGCAACGCGCTGGCGCAGTTTGATCTTCTGAAAATCAGATTCATTGGCGCGGTAAGTGCTCTCGGTCCACGAGCCGGAATCGGCGTAGTCGTAGAACATGCGCGGCACGCGCTTTTGTGCCATCACACGCAGGTCTTCGATGTTGGTGATTACGGGCATGACAGTCTCCTTTAATTTGTCTGGATGGTAACGGCTGGCCCGCCAGGCTGCTTTGAAATGCGTTTGGGAAGGTTTGAAATGAATTTGCCCAGACGCTCTACTGGCACGGCGCGCTACCAAGTTCCTGCAACGCAAGCACGGTGCGCCAGTTTCTCGTGGTGGCTGCAACACCCAGCGCACGCTCGAAAAAGTTATTGTTCAATTTTGTTTTGCCGTAGCCGTGCGGGCAGTGCAGCAGAATCGCTGCGCCCATCAACACCGCGCGTTCACCGGCGGCAGCGGGAAGCTTGAGCGCCTGGAAAATAGCTGGAGAAACGGGCTGGAACAGAAAGGTGCAGTGAAACAGCGTGTCGTCTTCACAGGTTTTCGGTCGCAAAGAATTCGAATTGGCGATTTGACCGAGGTCCTTCATCGACATCACCAAAACGGGAACCTCATGCCCGAAATCCTCAGCGATGGCTGTCTTAATTTTTGCAGCCAGCAGGGTTTCATCTGTCTTTGCAGTGTGAAAAACGACGTTGCCGCTCTGTAGATAAGTTTGAACGTCCCGAAAGCCCAAGTGCGAAAGACTGTCGCGCAACGCAAGCATGGTGATGGAATTCTTCCCCGAGACATTGACGCCACGCAACAGCGCAAGGTAGCTTGTCATGGGCAAAGTAGCCTATTCCAACCGCACCCGATGCCTTGCAATCTGCGCTCGCACCTGATTCGGCGCCGTGCCGCCCAGAATATCGCGCGCATTGAGCGAGCCGCGCAAGGACAGTACTTCGTACACGTCTTTTTCAATGCTGGGGTTGAACCCTTGCAGCACTTGCAGCGGTAACTCCGACAAATCGACCTGATGCGTTATGGCTGCCTTCACGGCGTGAGCTACGGTCTCGTGCGCATCGCGGAACGGCAGGCCTTTTTTTACCAGGTAGTCCGCCAGATCGGTGGCGGTGGCGTAGCCTCGCAAAGCAGCGCGTTCCATCGCTTCGGGTTTGACGTTGATGCCACCTTCCTTTACGCCGGTGGCTGGGTTGAGCTGGCCGCTCACCATTTCGGCAAAGATCCGCAATGTGTCTTTCAAGGTATCCACCGTGTCAAACAAGGGTTCCTTGTCTTCCTGGTTGTCCTTGTTGTAGGCCAGCGGTTGGCCTTTCATGAGGGTGATCAGACCCATCAGGTGGCCGACCACGCGGCCGGTCTTGCCGCGCGCCAGTTCAGGTACGTCCGGGTTTTTTTTCTGCGGCATGATGGAACTGCCGGTGGTGAAGCGGTCGGCAATCTGGATAAAACCAAAGTTCTGACTCATCCACAAAATCAACTCTTCGCTCAGGCGGCTGATGTGCACCATGCACAGGCTTGCTGCCGCGGTGAATTCGATGGCGAAATCACGGTCACTGACGGCGTCCAGTGAGTTCTGGCAGACTTGAGCGTGACCCTGATCGTCAACCATACCCAGCGTTTTGGCGACGCGCTCGCGGTCCAGTGGATAGCTGGTGCCGGCCAAAGCCGCTGCACCGAGTGGCAAGCGATTGGTGCGGCGACGCACCTCAACCATGCGCTCGGCGTCGCGGCTGAACATTTCGACATAGGCCAGCAGGTGGTGGCCGAAGCTGACCGGTTGCGCCACCTGCAAGTGGGTGAAGCCCGGCAAAATCACTTCGACATTTTTCCCGGCGACTTCGAGCAGTGCTTTTTGCAAATCAGTTAGCAGGCCACTGATCAAATCAATTTCTGCGCGCAGCCAGAGTCGCACATCGGTGGCGACCTGGTCGTTGCGCGAGCGCCCGGTGTGCAGGCGTTTACCCGCATCGCCGATCAGCTGCGTCAGGCGTGCTTCGATGTTGAGATGCACGTCCTCCAGTTCCAGTTTCCATTCAAACGCGCCGGATTCGATCTCCGTTGCGATGAGCGTCATGCCGCGCTGAATGGCTTGGTGATCTTCCTCGGCGATGATTTTTTGCGCCGCCAGCATTTCCGCATGGGCCAGCGACCCCGCGATGTCGGCCTGCCACAGTCGCTTGTCAAAAAAAACGCTGGCGGTGTAGCGCTTGACCAGGTCGCTCATGGGTTCGGAGAACAGTGCTGACCAGGCTTGAGATTTCTTGTTGAATTGCTCGTGTGTCATGGGGGTGGGCGTCGGATCTTTTCGGCCGCGTCAGAAGTTTGGGTTAGGTTTGGTGTTCTGGCAATAGATCATCAATAATCGGGCTTTGAGATCAGGCACGCGCCCCAATTCTTAATGAAAGATTCGCAAATTTTATCGGTCTTCCAGGATCTGACTTCTGATCCCTCAACGCCCAAGCCGACGCGGGCGCTGGTATTCGATGCCTGTCACGTTGGCGTGGTGCTCAGGGCTGTCCTGTTTGTCGAGGCGGCCGCGGGTGTCAGTGCCATGTTCGGCGCGACCACTTTTTTTGATTGGGTGACCCACCTGGCCTTGCTCACCGGCGGTGCTTTACCGGCGACACTGGTGTGGTTGATTGTGGCGTGCAGTCTCAAGACGGTACTGGCGCGCCTGGGTCCAACTGGCCAGCAGGTGGCCGGTGTTGGTTTGGGCGCCGTAGCAGGTCTGTACGCTTGCGGCGTATTGGCCATGGTGGGTTTGCTGGAGTCGCCGCCCTGGCTGGCCAGCGCCTTCAGTGGGGCCACGTTGTCAGCGGTGTTGGTCGCCGGGTTGGTGGCGCGCGCCCGGGCCATCACGCCGGCCGCTACGGCGGCTCGATTGAGTGAGCTGCAGTCGCGTATTCGCCCGCATTTTTTGTTCAATACCCTGAACAGCGCCATTGCACTGGTGCGCGCCGAACCGGCCAAGGCCGAAGCGTTGCTGGAAGATTTGAGCGATTTGTTTCGCCACGCACTCATGGAGCAGGGTGAGTTTGTTACGCTGGCCGACGAAATTGCCTTGGCGCAACGCTACATGGCGATCGAGCAGGTTCGTTTTGGCGATCGAATCCAGGTCGAGTGGGCGTTGGACCCGCAAGCTTCACTGGCCAAATTGCCGCCTATGTTGCTGCAGCCGCTGGTAGAAAACGCGGTCAAACACGGCGTGGAACCCAGTGCGTTGGGTGCGCAAATCAGGATATCGACGCAGCGTCGCGGCTCCAGCGTTGTTATCAAGGTCACCAATACCGTGCCAGCGGGTCAGGGCATGCGTGGCAACGGTGTCGCGTTGGACAACGTGCGTGATCGGCTCAAGCTGCTGCACGATGTGCAGGGCCAGTTCCGTAGCGCCCTCAAGGATGGCATTTTCCAGGTGCGCATAGAGGTGCCTTTGTGACAGACAGGGCGTTGTTGACATGCGCTTGAAAGTGCTGATCGTGGACGACGAGTCGCTGGCGCGCTCGCGCTTGCGAACCCTGTTGGGTGACTGCACTGCGCCCGCTATCAGCCTGCTAGCGGAGGCAGCCAACGCGGCGCAGGCGGTTGAGTTCTTGCAACACCAAAGCGTCGATGTCGCACTGATTGACATACATATGCCGGGTGCCGACGGCATGACTTTGGTCCGCATCCTGCACGCCCTGCCGCATCCTCCAGCAGTGGTATTTGTGACGGCCCATGCCGAACATGCGGTGCAGGCGTTCGAGCTGGAAGCGCTGGACTATCTGACCAAACCGGTGCGCTTGGAGCGCTTGCAGGCGGCATTGCAAAAGGTCGAGCGACTGCTGCAATCCGGACGCGGATATACCTCCGATCAACCTGAAGAAGTATTGATCATTCAAGACCGCGGCGGTACTGAACGCGTGCCGTTGTCGCAAGTGCTGTACCTGAAGGCCGAGCTTAAGTACATCACCGTACGTACCCGGGCCAGGAGCTACATCCTGGAAGGTTCGTTGAGCGAGTTGGAAGAAAAATTCAAATCCCGTTTCATGCGAATTCACCGCAACGCGCTGATCGCCAGAGTGGCAGTGCGCGCGCTGGAAAAGCACTATGACGCCGAAGAAGGCGAAGGCTGGGCGGTGCGGCTCGATGGCATTGATGAAGTGCTTCTCGTGTCGCGGCGCCAGTTGGCAGCGGTGCGCGAGGCGGTGGCTAACCCGTATTCCTGAGCCCCGCCGCAATTCCGTTGATCGAGATGTGAATGCCGCGCTGAATGCGCTCGTCGGTTTGCCCCGCACGGTAGCGGCGAACCAGTTCCACCTGCAGGTGATGCAGGGGATCGATATAAGGAAAGCGGTGACGGATGGAGCGTTGCAAGGCTGCGTTGTGGGTCAGCCGCTGTTTGTCGCCCGTGATCAGGCCCAGGGCAGTCGTTGTGCTGTGCCATTCCGCTTCAATGGATGCGAAGATCTTTTTGCGCAGGCGCGCGTCTGCCACCAGTTCGGCGTAGCGCGAAGCCAGGGCAAGGTCGCTTTTGGCCATCACCATGTCCATGTTGGAGAGCAGTGTTTTGAAGAACGGCCACTGCTTGTACATTTGTTGCAGCAATGCCAGTCTGACTTTAGGGTTCGCCTTGCTTGCACCAGCCTTGTCCGGGTTCAGGAACATCTCTACCGCAGAGCCGAAGCCGTACCAACCGGGTAATGTCAGACGGCATTGGCCCCAGCTAAAGCCCCATGGAATGGCGCGCAGGTCTTCTATTTTTTGTGACGCTTTGCGTGACGCCGGTCGTGAGCCGATGTTGAGTTCGGCAATCTCGCGAATCGGGGTCGAGTCGAAAAAGTACTGGGTAAAGCCTGGCGTTTCATAGACCAGTTTGCGGTAGGCCGCCATACTGCTTTGCGACAACTCCGCCGCTGCCATCAGGAACGGTTGACTTGCCGACTTGGTCGGCTGCAGCAGTGTCGCCTCCAGCGTGGCGGCAACCAGCGTTTCCAGGTTGCGTCGGCCGATTTCGGGATTGGCGTATTTTGAGCCGATCACCTCGCCTTGTTCGGTCAAGCGTATCTGTCCGCGCACCGTGCCGGGTGGCTGTGCCAGGATGGCCTGATAGCTAGGACCACCGCCGCGGCCAACCGTGCCGCCGCGGCCATGGAACATGCGGAGCTGGATCGGTGATATGACCCCCACGCTCGTCGCGGGGTTTACCGCAGCGCGGGCATTGAGCTCATCAAACAGCTCCACCAAGGCAATCTCTGCTCGGTACAGTTCCCAGTTGCTGGTAAAGATGCCGCCGTCCTTGTTGCTGTCGGAATAGCCAAGCATGATGTCTTGCTCGCTGTACTGGTCACGACGGCTGCGCTGAATCAGTTCGATGACGCCCGGCACGGCATAAAACTCGCGCATGATGGGCGCCGCGTTGCGCAGGTCCTCGATGGTTTCGAACAAGGGCACCACGATCAGGTCGCAGCTGGCTTGTGCGTCGAGAGTTCCATTGAGCAGGCCGACCTCTTTTTGCAGCAACAAGACTTCGAGCAGGTCGCTCACGGTTTCGGTGTGGCTGATGATGTAGTGGCGGATCGCCTGCACTCCAAAGCTTGCGCGCATTTTCCTGGCGGTCTCGAATATGGTGAGTTCATTTTGCGTGTGGCTGGAGTAGCTGGAACCCATCACACGCAGGGGTCGCGCATCGTTCAGCAAACTGATCAGCAAGCGGCGTTTCGCCAGTTCTTCCAGTTGCCCATAGTGGGGCTCGATGCGTGCCAGCGCCAGCAGTTCAGCCACCACTGCTTCATGCTGGTCCGAGCTTTGGCGCAAATCCACGCTTGCCAGATGAAAGCCAAAGACCTCAACCGCCCGAATCAAGGGGTGCAGCCGTTGCGCCACCAAAGCGGCACCATGGTGGGCCAGCAGCGAGGCCTCGATGATGCGCAGGTCTGACAGAAACTCTTCAGCTGCTTTGTAGGCGTTTTGCGGCGCCACGGCATGGCGAGCGGCGTCGCCGCCGGTGAGGTCCTTCAGGGTAGCGGCGAGTCGGGCATAGACGCCGATCAGGGCCCGCCGGTAAGGTTCGTCCTTGCGGTGTTCATTGGCATCGGGGGAGCGGTCGGCCAGTGCCTGCATCTCGGGCAGACACTCTACCAACAGGGCCGACAGCGACAGTTCGCCACCCAGGTAGTGCACTTCTGTCAGGTAATGACGCAGCGCCACTTCGGCCTGGCGACGCAACGCGTGCATCAGTGTTTGCGCGTTGACGTTGGGGTTGCCGTCGCGGTCACCGCCTATCCACTGCCCCATGCGCAAAAAGCTGTGGACCGGGTGATGGCCCAGTTCGTTCTCGAGATCGGCATAAATTTTCGGAATCTCACGCAGGAAAGTTGTCTCGTAATAGCTCAGGGCGTTTTCAACTTCATCGGCGACGGTCAGCTTGCTGTAGCGCAGCAGTCGGGTTTGCCACAGTTGCAAAACGCGGGAGCGCATCTGCTGCTCGTTGCTGCCAAGTTCACGTGGCGTCAGCGCGTCCTTCTTCGCGTTGACTGCAGCGGCTCTGACTTTGATGTCGTCGCGGGTCACCAGCAATTGGGCGATGTCGCGCTCGGCGTCCAGAATGCTCTTGCGTTGTACTTCGGTGGGGTGGGCGGTAAGCACCGGAGAAACAAAGCTTGCCGCCAATGTGGCAGCGATCGTTTTGGAGCTAATGCCGGCTTGGTGCAAGCGACCCAGGGCCACCTCAATACTGCCTTCCTGGGTGTCACCGGCGCGCTCGTGGATGGCCCGACGACGGATGTGATGACGGTCTTCCGCAAGATTCGCCAGGTGACTGAAATAAGTGAAGGCGCGAATGACACTGACGGTTTGATCGCCACTCAATCCTTTCAGCAATTTCTTCAGCGCCTTGTTGGCATCGGTGTCTGCGTGGCGGCGAAATGCAACCGAGAGCTTGCGGATTTGCTCGATCAACTCGAAAGCGGCAACCCCCTCCTGTTCGCGAATCACATCGCCCAAAATTCGCCCCAACAGGCGGATGTCCTCCAGCAACGGGCGTTCATTGTCCAGGGTGCGATTAGCGGATTCGGATTTGGGCTTGGAACTCATGGCAGATCCAGGTTGACTTTGGGCCGTTAGGCGACGCCGACCATGCTAGCATCGTCCGTGCCAACAAATTACCAACCCGTTACGGTTTTGACCCGCATCCTATGAGCAAATTGACGATAGCCACCCGCGAAAGCCGTCTTGCCATGTGGCAGGCCCAGCACGTCCAGACTTTGCTGACGCAGCACGGCCACGAGGTCAGCCTGCTGGGCATGACAACCCTGGGGGACCAGATTCTGGATCGGGCGCTGAGCAAAGTCGGCGGCAAGGGCCTGTTCGTCAAAGAGCTGGAAGTGGCGCTGGAAGATGGCCGGGCCGACCTGGCGGTGCATTCGCTGAAAGACGTACCCATGGAGTTGCCAGAGGGCTTTGTGCTGGCCTGCGTGATGGAGCGTGCCGACCCGCGAGATGCATTTGTATCCAACCGCTATGCGAATCTGGCTGCTTTGCCGCCCGGTGCTGTGGTGGGCACCTCCAGTCTGCGCCGCATGGCCTTGCTGCGCGCCTTGCGTTCGGATCTGAAGATTGAGCCTTTGCGTGGCAACCTCGATACGCGACTGCGCAAGCTCGATGAGGGGCAGTATGACGCCATCGTGCTGGCGGCCGCCGGACTTATAAGGCTGGGACTGGGCGAGCGAGTGCGTGCCACCTTTGCGCCCGACAAAATGCTGCCTGCGGCCGGGCAGGGCGCGCTGGGCATTGAGGTTCGCGCGGCGCGCCAGGACGTGCTGGATGCACTGGCACCACTGGCGCACCGCTCTACCTGGCTGGCAGTGGCGGCCGAGCGGGCAGTGAGCCGGGCGATGGGCGGCAGTTGCTCCATGCCTTTGGCTGCATTTGCCACACTTGACGGCAATACTTTGACCATCGACGCCGCCTGGGGTGACCCCGAAGGCGTACTTGAACTGGTTTGTGCACGGGCCAGCGCGCCGGCGCCTGACCTGGCCAGCGCGACGGCGCTGGGGACCCATGTGGCTGCCAATTTGCGGGCCAATGTGGTGGCCCGGGGCGGTTCAATTCCGGCGCCAGATTCGACCCGGGTTGATGCCTGACCATGCGGGTCATCGTTACCCGCCCTGAGCGCGAGGCAAAGCGCTGGGTGGGGGATCTGTCAGCACTGGGCATTGAAGCAGTGGCTTTGCCGCTGATCAAAGTAGGCCCGGTGGCTGACACGACAGAAATTGTTCACGCTTGGCAACATTTGTCCGACTATGCGGCAGTGATGTTTGTCAGCGGCAATGCAGCAGGCTATTTTTTTGCATCAAAACCGCCGTTGATACCTGATTTCAGTGCGCAGAAACAAATCAAGACTCGAGCCTGGGCCACCGGTCCCGCAACGGCAAAGGCTTTGTTGCGTGCGGGTGTTGCTGCGGATCGGATTGACGCGCCAGCGCCGGACGCCGGCCAATTTGATTCTGAGGCCTTGTGGCAGCTTGTCGGTGCCAAGGTGCAATCATCCCAGCGCGTGTTGATCGTGCGCGGTGTTGACTCCGGGCGCAACGCTGAGGTCAGGCATGGAACCGGTCGCGAATGGTTGGCCCAGCGCATTGCCGAAGCCGGTGCAACCGCTGAATTTGTCGTTGCCTACCAGCGCAGCGCGCCTGAGTTCAGCGCCGCAGACCACGAACTGGCACTGCAGGCGGCAGGCGATGGTTCGGTATGGTTGTTCAGTAGCACCGAAGCAGTAGCCAATCTGTGTGTGCGACTGCCAGAGCAAAGCTGGTCCCAGGCGCGTGCGTTGGCAACCCACTGGCGCATTGCCGCCGCCGCTCGACAGGCCGGTTTTGTTGTTGTTTATGAGTCAAGCCCGACACTGACTGGCGTGGCGACCCTGCTAGCAGACAAATTTTGTCCCTGACACTTTAAAATCTCGCGATGAACTCCGATCCCAGCCTCGAGATACCCGCCAGCGTGGAAGCGGTGTCGCCTCAGGTCAACCCCGCCACTCCGGTGCCGATGCAGCGCGCAGTGGTTCTGGGTTTGGCTGTTGTGGCCTTGCTTGCCTTGCTGATCAGTGGATTTTTGTGGCAAAAACTGTCTTCCATTCAGGAACAGCTGGCGCGCCAGAGCGCAGATGCCGGAGCCCAGTCGCTGGAGGCGCGTGCCATTGCCAGGCAGGCACAGGAGTTGGCGCGTGAAACAGCAGCGCGGGTGGCCGTCTTTGAAGCGCGCTTGAGTGAGGTTGCCTTGCAGCGAACGCAGCTTGAAGAGTTGATGCAGAGTTTGTCGCGTTCGCGCGATGAGAACCTGGTAGTTGACATCGAATCTGCCCTTCTTTTGGCGCAGCAGCAAGCCCAGTTGACGGGCAGTATTGAGCCCTTGCTGGCGGCCTTGAAAAGTGCCTATCAACGGGTGTCGCGGGCGGCGCAACCTCGCTTGACACCGTTGCAGCGTGCTATTGGACGCGATATCGACCGTGTCAAATCGGCGGCCGTGAGCGATACCCCGGGTCTATTGGTGAAGCTCGATGAATTGGTGCATCTTGCAGATGAACTGGTCATGGCCAATGCGGTGGCGTCGGCGACAGCGGTGGCCTCCGCCAAGCGTCAGAGTCAGGACACGCCGCCAGTTTGGTGGCAACGCATTTTGCCGTTGGTGCGCGATGAGGTGCGCGGACTGTTGCGGGTGAGTCGCATCGAGCAACCGGAGGCGGCGTTGCTCACACCTGAACAAACTTTTTTCCTGCGCGAAAATTTCAAGCTTAAATTGCTCAACGCCCGGCTCGGACTGCTGGCTCGGCAGTTGGAGTCATCGCGCGCTGATCTGGCGGATGCGTCGATGTCACTGAACAAATACTTTGATGCGACGTCGCGTAAAACGCAGACCGCTGTCGCCTTGCTTCAGCAGGTGCAAGGGCAGATGAAGACACTGCAATTGCCGCGCGTCGATGAGACGCTGGCCGCCCTCGCCACGGCGGCAGCCGGAAGGTAGACATGCGGGCCGCCCTGTGGTTTTTGGCGCTGTTTGGCATGGCCGTGGCCATCGCTTTATTTGCCGGCAACAACCAGGGTACGGTTACGATTTTCTGGCCACCGTACCGGGTTGATCTGTCACTCAATCTGGTCGTGCTAACCCTGGTCATGCTGTTTTTTACTTTGCATATCGCATTGCGAGCATTGACGGCCCTGTTTGCCATACCGAGACTCGCGCGCCTGTGGCGAATTCAACACCAGGAGCGCGCTATCTACGCCTCACTGCTGGATTCGCTCTCCCATTTGGTAGCCGGGCGGTTTATCCGCGCCAGAAAAGCTGCAGAGGCGGTGCTGGCACGCGAGACTGCCATGACGCGCAGCGGGGAAACGCTGGCCTATTCGGACCGCTTGCGGGCCTTGTCGCATCTGCTGGCCGCTGAAAGTGCCCAGGCACTGCAGGACAAAGCAGCGCGCGAGGAGCATTTTCAACAGGCACTGGAACACGTGTCCCGACGTGATGCGCAGGAAACTCGCGAAGGAGTGCAACTGCGGGCGGCGCGTTGGGCAATTGAAGACCGGGACGCGCAAGGCGCTCTTCAATGGCTGGATGATCTACCACAAGGCGCGGCACGCCGCACTATTGCTTTGCGCTTGCGTTTGAAGGCAGCGCGGCTCGCGCGCCAGACGGGCGTCGCGTTGGAAACGGCGCGCCTGCTGGCCAAACACAGGGCTTTTTCCGAGACCGCCGCGCAGGGAATTTTGCGTGGTTTGGCGCTGGAACTGGTAATGACGGCTTACGACCCGGACCAGATGCAAAGTGTATGGAATCAGCTTGATGCGTCGGAACGGTTGATGCCTGAGGTCGCAATTGAAGCCTGTGCCAGGATGCTCAAGTTGGGCGGTGATGTCGAGGTCGCTCGCAGCTGGCTGTTGCCAATCTGGGAGTTGACGGTGCAACATCCTCTGGCCTTGACGGACGTGCAGCGCATCCATCTCATTCGAGTGTTGGAAAGTGGGTTTTCGCTGGCCGCTGGCCTGCCGGAGGCGTCCTGGCTGACACGAATCGAGAAAGCGCAGATGGCAAATCCAGGCGACTCGGCGCTGCAGTATCTGGCCGGTATCACCTGCATGCGCCTACAGTTGTGGGGCAAAGCACAGCAACTGCTCAAGCAGTCGCTACCGAGGTTGCAGGACGCCGGACTGCAACGCAATGCCTGGGCCGCGCTGGCCGAACTGGCCGAGCGGCGAGGTGATGTAGCGGCGGCATCGCAGGCATGGCAAAACGCGACCAAAGCGGCAAGCTCATGAAGTCATTGCGCCGGCAAAAAAAGGCACCGAAGTACCTTTTTTGGTTATGCGCATGGGCATGCCCCTGATCTATTGAGGCGTCTCAAAAGGCAACGACATGTTGCGTAAATCACGTTTGGTTTCAACCAGAATCAGTGGACCAGAGTCATCGCGCTGCACGACGGGACGTTCGCGTGGTACTCGAATTTGGCTCGGCTCGGACGCTATGGCTGCCTGCACCGCAGCAATTTTTTCGGCGTCTGAATTCACCCAGCTCAAACCGGAACTCTGGGCCACTTGAGCCAACTCTGCCAGCGGCAGTACAAACGGTTGCAGTTTTGGCATGCCACTGCTAGTTGCAGGCGGTGACGCTGCTGGCGTCGGCAGCGGGATTGGCGCGACAGATGCCTGCGGCAGGATTGTCACTGCGGCAATCGCAGGCACTGTTGGGGCAGTGGCGTCCATGGTCGGTGCTTCGATGCTGGGGCTGAAATACGACTTGCGCGGTTCTGCAGCGACTTCTTCAGACGCTGGTTGAACGTCAACCATGGGGCGTTCCTGACGGTCTGCCTGCTCGCGCTCACCGCGAGGACCGCGCTCCCGACCATAGCGGTCACGTGAGCGCTTTTCGCGCGTCTCGGAGCCATCCGCTCGCGTTGTCGCTTCGGCCGCGGCGTTGCCTTGATTTGCGTTTGCCGCTGAATCGTTTTGCTGGGGCGCTTCGCGGTCACTCGAACCCGCGCGGTTGCCGTTGTTGGCACGAGAAGCGTCATCGTTGGTGAATTCGGCTCTGGTGTTTTCGTCCTGTTGCCGGTTGCGATCGGGTCGACGCTCATTGCGCCCATCGGCCCGAGTTTCGCCACGCTCATTCGGATTGCCCGGCTCGGAATTGTCGGTGCGCTCGCTGCGACTGCGCTCATTGCGGCCGCTACGCTCGCCACGCGCTGAATTGCGACCAGGGCGATCTTGCCCTTGATCGCTTCTGGTTGCGTCCTGGCCGGCACCCGATGCCGCTGGTGCGAGGTTCGCGCCAGCCTCGGTCACTGCCGGTTTGCCGTCGGCATCGAAACGCTCACGCGTGCCCTGACCCGGACGTTCACCGCGACCACCGCGGCCACCACGACCGCCGCGCCCATCGCCACGACCTTCGTTGCGTCCACCCCGCGCGCTGCGACCCTCTTCGCGACCTTCCGCTCGTGCTGCGTCACGCGGCTCATTTCGACGCGCTGCATCACGGCCACCCCGACCCTCACGTTTGTCGTCGCGGCCAGGGGGTACTTCGGCCTTGACGGGTGCAACAGGTGTCGGCGCTGGAGCAAAAAGCTGCTTTAACCAGCCGAAGAAGCCTTTCTCGGCCGGCGTTCGGGTAGCCGCAGCGAGGGCTGGCTTAGCCACGGCGCGTGGCGCGGCTGGCAAAGGCTTGGATGACTCGGGTTTTGGAATGGCGGCGGGTGCCGGTGCATCGGGCAGGACGCCCTTGATGATCGGCGTCTGCTTGTTGGTTGGCTCTTGTGAGCGACGCGTCACAGCAATCGGATCTTCCATTTCCTCAGCCATTTTGTAGCTGGCTTCGATGTTGTCCAGCCGTGGGTCGTCATGCTTGAGTCGCTCAAGCTTGTAGTTCGGGGTCTCCAGCGTCTTGTTGGGCACCATTAGAACGTTGATGCGTTGCTTGAGTTCGATCTTCGCAATTTCGGTTCGCTTTTCATTGAGCAAAAAGGAGGCGACCTCGACCGGGACCTGACACAGCACCGACGCTGTGTTGTCCTTCAGTGACTCTTCCTGGATGATGCGCAGGATCTGTAGCGCACTGGACTCGGTGTCGCGAATGTGGCCGGAGCCACCGCAGCGTGGACAGGGAATGGAAGCGCCTTCGCTGAGGGCAGGGCGCAGCCGTTGGCGGCTCATCTCCATCAAGCCAAATTTGCTGATGGTGCCGAACTGGACGCGGGCGCGGTCTTGCCGTAGCGCGTCGCGCAGCCGGTTTTCCACGTCGCGCCGGTTGCGGCTTTCTTCCATGTCGATAAAGTCAATCACGATCAGGCCACCGAGGTCGCGCAGGCGCATCTGACGCGCCACTTCTTCGGCTGCTTCCAGATTGGTGCGGGTGGCAGTTTCTTCGATGTCACCGCCTTTGATGGCGCGTGCCGAGTTGACGTCAACCGAGACCAGTGCTTCGGTATGGTCAATCACGATGGCACCACCGCTGGGCAACTGCACGGTACGGGCGTAGGCTGACTCAATCTGGTGCTCGATCTGGAAGCGACTGAACAGTGGTGCATCGTCCCGGTAGCGCTTCACGCGGGCAGCGTGTTCCGGCATCACGTGGGCCATGAACTGCTGTGCCTGTTCATACACATCGTCGGTGTCAATCAGAATATCACCGATGTCGTTATTGAAGTAGTCCCGAATGGCGCGGATCACAAGGCTGGATTCCTGATAAATCAGGTAAGCACCTTTGCCACCGGTGGCGGCGCCATCGATGGCGGCCCACAGTTTGAGCAGGTAGTTCAGGTCCCACTGCAGTTCTGGCGCGCTGCGGCCAATGCCTGCGGTGCGTGCAATGATGCTCATGCCATTGGGGTATTCAAGCTGGTCCAGTGCCTCCTTGAGTTCGGCACGGTCTTCGCCCTCAATGCGGCGCGAGACGCCACCACCGCGCGGGTTGTTGGGCATCAGAACCACGTAGCGGCCGGCCAACGAAACAAATGTGGTCAGTGCCGCACCTTTGTTGCCGCGCTCTTCTTTTTCCACTTGCACCAGCAATTCCTGACCTTCGCGGATCACGTCCTGAATGCGCGCCTGGTTGACAGCGACACCTTGCTGGAAATATTGCCTTGAAATTTCCTTGAATGGCAGGAAGCCGTGGCGGTCTTCACCGTAGTCCACAAAGCAGGCTTCGAGTGACGGCTCGACGCGCGTGACGACAGCTTTGTAGATGTTGCCTTTTCGTTGTTCGCGTCCCTCAATTTCAATTTCGTAGTCGAGAAGCTTTTGTCCATCGACAATTGCCAGGCGGCGTTCTTCAGCCTGCGTGGCGTTAATCAGCATCCGTTTCATGGGTAGCATTCCTTCAATTCAAATTACAACCGGCTCTTGACGAGCTATGGATGCCAGAACTGACGCTTTGAATTGAGGAGGAATTGCCGGAGAACCGAGACTTAAACGATAAGTCTTGATATAGGCGCGTGGAGGGGAGCTAGGAAGTTTGGGTGTGGAAGTGCTATCAGATAAATAGCTGGTTGCGCCCTTTTTATGGGCGCTAATGGCCGATCCATGCCGAACAACGGGGCGAAAACGCACCGCAGGCAATTGTGAATCAAAGTCATCAACACAAACATCTCGCTTCAATCCGTTCAAAGACAGTTGTCTGTGAACTTGGGGTATTCCGTATCAGTGTTTCAACGCGTCGTCTTGACCGTTCACTTCGCAGGCCAGCGCAAGCATCTGGCTTGCGTTTTGCATGCATCGGTGATCGGCGACATCGACTTACTAGCGTGGCTGGCGGTGGTGGGTGAACTAAACTTCACCTAAACTATGTTTTAACTTGCCGTTAAATCAACCACTTACAGCGCTTCCCTAGTGAAACACATTATAGAGGGCAATCTCGCCGCGCCGGTGCCGCAGGTCAAATGGCTGCTCATTGATGAAGACTGTGCGGGTCAGCGCCTGGACAATTTTCTGCTGCGTCACCTGAAAGGGGTGCCAAAAACTCATGTCTACAGAATCATCCGCAGCGGTGAGGTTAGAGTTAATAAAGCCCGGGCGTCGGTTGATTCACGGTTGGTGAGCGGTGATCGGGTGCGCCTGCCGCCAGTGCGGATGTCGGAGCGGGCGGCTGAAAAGTCGCAGGCCATGACCGACAGCGTGGCGCGTGGCACTGCTGCGCGCAAATTTGTAATCTTGTTTGAAGACGATCATTTGCTGGCGATTGACAAGCCCGCCGGCTTGGCGGTTCATGGTGGTTCCGGCGTCAGCTTTGGCGTGATAGAGCAATTGCGCATGGCCCGGCCCCAAGCCAGATTTCTGGAACTGGTACACCGGTTGGACCGCGACACCAGCGGGATTTTGCTGATAGCCAAAAAGAGGAGTGCCTTGACGAGTTTGCAAGACCAGTTTCGCGAGCGCGAAACTGGCAAGACGTACCTGGCCATGGTGGCAGGGCGTTGGCCGGTCAACAAAAAAGTCCTGGACAAACCGCTGCACAAGTATTTGCTGGAGGGCAAGGATGGCGTCGAAGGCGCCGGAGAGCGCCGCGTCAAAGTGGTTTCCAGGGACGACCCAAATGGTATGCCATCGGTCACCCTGGTGAAAGTCCGACACTCCAAAGCAACCGAATTTACGTTGCTGGAAGTCACCATCAAGACCGGACGCACACATCAGATCCGGGTTCATCTCGCCAGCGAAGGCCACCCCATTGTGGGCGATGACAAATACGGCGACTTTGATTTGAACAAGGCTCTGTTGCGCCCGGGAAAGTTGCCCTCCCTCAAGCGAATGTATTTACACGCCTGGCGCCTGCAATTCAATCACCCCGTCAGTGGTGAGCGCATCGAGTTGCTGGCCAATTTACCTTTCGAACTCGAAGCGTTTGCGACTCATGCAACACCCTCCTTACCCTGAAAATCCTCGGCTCCGACAGTTTGACCTGATTGCTTTTGATTGGGACGGGACGCTCTTTGACTCAACTTCGATCATCGCTCGTTGCATCCAGTACGCGGTGCGCGATGTCGGCGGCGTGGTGCCGAGCGACCGGGATGCTTCCTACGTTATCGGCTTGGGTTTGATGCAGGCGTTGGCCCATGCTGCGCCCGACGTGCCGAAGGATAAATATCCCGAACTCGGGGCCCGCTATCGTTATCACTACCTCGCCCGCCAACATGCCATCAACTTGTTTGATGGGGTGCTAGCCATGCTGGCTGATTTGAAATCACGCCAGCACTGGTTGACCGTGGCCACTGGCAAAACCCGAAATGGGCTGAACGACGCGTTGCAGGCAGTAGAACTCAGGGGTATGTTCGATGGGTCGCGCACGGCAGACGAAACAGCAAGCAAGCCGCACCCGCGCATGCTGCAAGAATTGATGTCTGAATTTGGCGTGAAGCCGGAGCGCGCCCTCATGATTGGCGATACTACGCATGACCTGCAAATGGCAATGAATGCCGGATGTCCGAGCGTTGCTGTGAGCTATGGCGCACATGAACCCGAGGCGTTTGATGCTCTGAATCCGCGCTTTGTGGCACATTCAGTCAGCGAACTGCACAAATGGTTGTTGGCCCATGGGTGAAAGTCTTGAACCTGCTTTGAGGCAGAAAGTCTTCCTTTGCAACTCGGCTGATCTCATCGACAGTGACGAAGCAGTTTCTTTTGATGTGATCTATGGTGGTCGAAACTGCCGTGCCTTTGCTATTCGTTACCAGCAACAGGTGCACGCCTATCTGAACCGTTGCGCCCATGTGGCGATGGAGATGGATTACCAGCCCAACCGATTTTTTGACAGCACCGGGCACTTGCTGATATGCGCAACGCATGGCGCCACTTACCAGCCACAAACGGGTGCCTGCCGAGGTGGACCGTGTAGTGGCGGCTTGATCAAGATTGACCTTTGCGAGCAGGATGGGGTCGTGCACTGGCATACTTCCCATCATCTGAAGCCCTTAGAGTTTTGAAATGACCGACTCCCAAATTCCTATCAATGCAGCTCAGCCATCGGACGCTACTGCCGATTCAGAGTTGAAAAAAAAGCTGTCTTCCACGAATGCGATTCTTAATGAAGGCTCGGGTTGGGAGCGTGCGACGCTGGAAAAACTGGTTTTTGCGTCGTTGGCCGAACAGCGACTGGCACGCCGCTGGCGTACTTTCGTGCGCCTGGCCTGGCTGGCATTTTTTATTCTCTTGGCGTGGGCTGTGATCGGTCGAACTGGAGCGTCCAGGGACGCATCAACGCCACACACCGCCGTGGTCGAGATTAAGGGTGAAATTGCGTCCGGAGCGGACGCCAGCGCAGAACTGATAGTGGCCGCTTTGCGGGCTGCCTTTGAAGACGAAGGAGCGCAGGCGGTGGTGCTGTTGATCAACTCGCCCGGCGGCAGCCCGGTGCAGGCCGGCATTATTAACGACGAGATCAAGCGTCTCAAGATCAAGCATAAAAAGCCCGTCTATGCCGTTGTGGAAGAGTCCTGTGCTTCTGCCGCCTACTATATTGCGGTCGCTGCTGACAAGATTTTTGTCGACAAGGCCAGCATTGTGGGCAGTATCGGCGTGCTGATGGATGGTTTTGGCTTTACTGGGTTGATGGAAAAATTGGGTGTCGAACGTCGCCTCATGACGGCGGGGGAGAACAAGGGCTTCCTGGATCCGTTCAGCCCGCAAACCGAACGGCAACGCGCTTTTGCACAAACGATGCTGGATCAGATTCACAAGCAGTTTATTGAGGTGGTCAAGGCCGGTCGTGGCACTCGACTGAAGGAGACTCCAGAGACTTTCAGCGGCTTGTTCTGGAGTGGTCAGCAGGCCATTGAGTTCGGACTGGCTGATCAACTGGGTAATCTGGACTTTGTGGCTCGAGAGGTCGTCAAGGCTGAAGAAATCATTGACTACACCCGTCGGGAAAATGTGGCTGAGCGCTTGGTCAAGCGTTTTGGCGCTTCTATCGGTGAAGGTGCGGTGCATGCGCTCAAGTCGATACCTGCAGTCAGGTGATCGGCGGACGAGAATATTAGCGACCCAGGGCAAACACCGCCGGCGTCGAATTGTCCAGCGGAGTGGTCTTTTTCCGCCAGTTTTTAACGGTATCGCTGTGACTGAATCCGCGCTGGAGGGTCAATCCACTCGAAACGGCTAAGTGGGTGTTGTGCTGCAGGGTTTGCAACAGCGTTTGGAGCATGATGGCGTTGCGGTAAGGCGTTTCGATGAAGAGTTGGGTTTGGCCTGTTTTTAGAGCCAGTGACTCCAGTTCCCGGATGCGCTGGCTGCGTTGGCCGGTATCTTGCGGCAGATATCCAGCAAATGCGAAATTCTGGCCATTGAGTCCGCTGGCGGCCAGTGCCAGCAAAATTGACACTGGACCGGTCAACGGCACCACTTCAATTCCCATGTCGTGAGCTGCGCGTACCACCGACGAGCCTGGATCTGCCACCGCCGGCATACCGGCTTCGCTGACCAACCCGACGTCATGCCCGTCCAGCGCAGCAGTCAGCAGGGGGCGCGCGTCAAAGTTGCCGTTGTGGTCGCCTTTTTTATGCACTTCACGCGGTAATTCCTGAAGGTTCAGGGATTGCAGCGGGCCTGTCAGCGGGACTATTTCATTGACGCGTTTTAAGTAGGCGCGCGTTGATTTTGAGTTTTCACAAATCCAGTATTGCAGTTTCGATGCCACTGTCAAGGTACCCCAAGGCATGGTGTTTTGCAGGTCCATTTCGCCGGCGCAGCCGAAATCCAGCGGCGCTGGAACTAAAAAGAGTTTTCCTTTGTTGACCAGGTCAACTTTTTCCGGTGCTGTCGTCATGGTCATAGCACCCTGATGCCGGCGGCCTGAATCATCCGGCAGGTGCGGATCAAGGGCAGACCCACCAATGCAGAGGGGTCGTCGTTGTCAATCGACTCCAGCAATGCAATGCCCAAACCCTCGCTTTTGGCGCTACCGGCGCAGTCATAAGGCTGCTCCACCTGCAAGTAGGTCTCGATTTCAGCGTCGGTGAGCTCGCGAAACTTCACCTTGACTTGCGCCAGGTCCATCTGTGCGAACCCGGACTCCTGACATACAACCGCCACCGCAGTCTGAAATATTACGGTTTTGCCGCGCATTTGTCGTAGCTGGGAAACGGCGCGATCATGGTTGCCTGGCTTACCAAGAGCTTGGCCTTCCAGTTCTGCCACTTGGTCTGATCCGATGACCACACAAGCCGGAAATCGCATGGCAACGGCACGGGCTTTGGCCATGGCCAGTCGGCAAGCTGTTTGTTTCGGTGTCTCCGATGGCATGGGTGTTTCATCGACTTCCGGTGCCGCGACTTCAAACGCGATGCGCAGGCGCTCCAGTAGTTGGCGGCGATAGGGCGAGGTGGACCCCAGGATGAGTTTTCGGCGAGAGATTTCTGACATGGTGTGATTCTCTTACACTGCGGCCATGAAACACGATTCACCGTTCACCCATCTGGATGTCAAGTTGCTCGCCCAGGGTGCGAAGGCGCTCACCGGGCATGATTTGCTTTCGAGATTTGAGCGACTGGCAACTGAAGCGTCAGAACTCGGCACTGATCGCGTGCTGAATTGGTCGGCCCTCGGTGAACTGCGATTTGACGAAGCGGGAGCAGAACAAGTCTGGCTGCATTTGACGGTTGACACGAGTTTGCCTTTGGCCTGTCAGCGTTGCTTGGGACCGGTGGACATCAAAGTGGCGGTGAACAGGTCTTTTCGGTTTGTTCAAAGCGAGCAGGCGGCACTGGAGCAGGATGAGGATGCCGAGGAAGATATTTTGGTCTTCAGTCCGGAATTCAAGCTAGTGGATTTGATTGAAGATGAGGTACTGTTGGCGTTGCCAGTGGTTGCCCGCCATGAAGCGTGCCCGGTTGAGGTTAAGCTGGCGGTAGCGGACCCGGGTTTCGATACAGCGGGAGAAGAAAAGAGCAATCCATTTGCTGTGCTGGGCAGGATGCAGACACGCAAAACTACTTAGGACGTCAAGGTGCGCTATAATCTACGGCTTCGCTCGGGCTGAGAAGCCGCGTCCCTTACCAACCCTGCATGTTGCAGCCACCGCAACATCTACGCCAAGGAGCCGATCATGGCTGTCCAACAAAATAAGAAATCACCGTCAAAGCGCGGCATGCACCGTTCGCACAATGCCTTGGTGGTGCCAGGCATAGCGGTTGAATCCACCACCGGTGAAACGCATCTGCGTCACCATATCAGCCCGACCGGTTTTTACCGTGGCCGTAAAGTGCTCAAGACAAAGTCTGAAGCCTGATAGTTTTCGGCGTATCAAGGCCTGAGGCTGCTATGTCTGTAGCCTCGGGCCTTTGTCGTATTGATCCTGGCATTTGGATGCCATTTGTTCTGATGGACTAGCTTGCCATGATCACTATTGCTGTTGACTGCATGGGAGGCGATCATGGCCCTGGTGTCACGCTGCCGGCGTGTCGTCATTTTCTCGATAGCCACCCTGACGCCCAGTTACTGCTGGTCGGGTTGCCAGATAGCTTGAGTGCCTTTGCCCATCAGCGCGCAAAAAACATTTTGGCGAGTGAGGTTGTTGGCATGGACGACCCCCTGGAGGTGGCGCTGCGGCGAAAGAAGGACTCCTCGATGAGGGTGGCCATTCAACAGGTCAAGGATGGAGTTGCGCAGGCGGCCGTGTCGGCCGGCAACACCGCTGCACTGATGGCTATTTCTCGCTATTTGCTCAAAACACTGGATGGCATAGACCGTCCGGCTATTGCTGGTCAAATTCCCAATGCTAAGGGTCAGGCCACCACCGTGCTTGACATGGGAGCCAATGTCGACTGCTCTGCTGAACACTTGTTGCAGTTTGCCATGATGGGCTCAGCCCTGGTGTCTGTTCTGAGTGGCAATGACCAGCCCACGGTTGGCTTGCTTAATATTGGGGAAGAAGCGATAAAAGGCAATGAAGTTATAAAAAAAGCAGGTGAATTGCTCCGAACTGCTTCTAAAGCCGGCGATTTCAATTTTTTTGGCAATGTTGAGGGCAACGATATTTTCAAGGGAACTGCCGACATCGTTGTGTGTGACGGGTTTGTCGGCAATGTGGCGTTGAAAGCCAGCGAGGGTTTGGCGACGATGATTGTCGACTTTCTCAAGATGGAGTTTTCTCGCAATATTTTCACAAAACTAGCCGCAATTGCAGCTTATCCGATGATATCTGCGCTTAAAAAGCGAATGGATCATCGTCGCTATAACGGCGGGGCCTTGCTGGGTTTGCGTGGTCTGGTATTTAAGAGTCATGGGTCGGCGGACGAGGTGGCTTTTGGCTTCGCCTTGGCGCGCGCGTATGATGCCGCCAGACACAATCTGCTCGACCGTGTTCGCGTCCGCATTGACCATGCTGCGCCCTTGTTGGGCAGTATCGTGCCGTCCCCACAGACCGACTCGGTCACACTTTCTGACCAATGAAAATTTTTTCCCGCATCACCGGTACCGGTAGTTACTTACCGCCGCGTCGGTTGACCAATGTTGACCTGGTGGCCGAACTGGCCGTCGCTGGTGTCCAGACCTCGGACGACTGGATTGTTGAGCGCACCGGGATTCGGGCACGCCATTTTGCAGCGCCAGACTTAAGCAGCAGCGATTTGGGTGCAGAGGCGGCGCGTCGGGCCTTGCTGGCTGCCGGTGTCTTGGCCACGGACATTGACCTGATCATCGTCGCCACCTCTACCCCCGATATGGTGTTTCCGTCGACTGCATGTATTTTGCAGAACAAGCTGGGCGCCAATGGCTGTGCCGCGTTCGATGTGCAGGCCGTCTGCAGTGGCTTCATTTACGCGCTCACCATTGCCGACGCGATGATCAAGTCCGGTGCTGCGACTAAGGCGCTGGTGATTGGTGCGGAAGTGTTTTCGCGAATTCTTGACTTCAAGGATCGAGGCACTTGCGTGTTGTTTGGCGATGGGGCTGGCGCAGTGGTGCTGGAAGCGTCAACCACGCCCGGTATTCTCTCCAGCGTGCTGCATGCAGACGGCAAGCACGTTGGCATTTTGTGTGTGCCGGGTCAAGTGTCGGGAGGCGCTATTCTCGGCGATCCACTGCTGAAAATGGATGGACAGGCTGTTTTTAAACTGGCTGTGGGTTTGCTTGATGGCGCTGCCCGAGCCGCACTCGGCAAGGCGGGTAAGGTGGCGGCGGACATTGATTGGCTGATTCCTCACCAAGCCAATATACGCATCATGCAGAGCACTGCCAAAAAACTCAGACTGTCGATGGACAAAGTCATCGTCACGGTTGATCAGCACGGCAATACGTCAGCTGCTTCGATACCGCTGGCCCTCGACACAGGGGTTCGTAGCGGCAAAGTAAAACCCGGGCAATTGCTGATGCTGGAAGGTGTGGGTGGTGGCTTCACCTGGGGTGCCGTACTATTGCAGCTGTAGCACCAGATTCTCGTTATAGCCTTGTCCATGGTTCCCTTTAACCTCAAACTTTGGTCGCAATAGCATGAGAAAATTTGCTTTCGTTTTTCCTGGCCAAGGATCCCAGTCGGTTGGCATGCTCGACGCGTGGGGTGATCATCCGGTGGTGCTTGAGACGCTCCAGGAAGCCTCAGAGGCCTTGAGTGAGGATGTTGCGCAGCTCATACGCCTCGGACCCAAGGAAGCGCTGGCTTTGACCACCAATACGCAGCCGGTGATGTTGGTCGCTGCAGTAGCTACTTACCGGGTCTGGATGGCCGAGACGGGTGTGGCACCGTTCGCCGTGGCAGGACATTCGCTCGGTGAATATTCGGCCTTGGTCGCCGCTGGCGTTTTGACGTTGACGCAAGCTGCCCCCCTGGTGCGTTACAGGGCACAAGTGATGCAGGAAGCGGTACCGGTGGGTGTCGGTGCCATGGCAGCCATTTTGGGTTTGGAAGCGGTGAAGGTCATAGCGGGTTGTGCAGAAGTCATGCGCTCATTCGCCGAAAATTCGACTGAGATGGTGGAAGCGGTCAACTTTAACGACCCCCAGCAAACCGTGATTGCCGGCAGCAAGGCCGCGGTTGAAAGGGCCTGTGAAATGCTGAAAGCATTGGGTGCCAAGCGTGCATTGCTGCTGCCGGTGTCGGCTCCGTTTCATTCAAGCTTGATGAAACCGGCGGCCGAAAGACTGCGCAAAAAAATGGAGTCCGTTAAATTCTTGCCACCACAAATCGTGGTCATCAACAACGTTGATGTGGCAGTCGAGGTCGATGTCAATCGTATTCGTGACGCGTTGTACCGCCAGGCCTTCCGGCCAGTGCGTTGGGTTGAGTGTGTGAAGGCGATCAGGGCACAGGGCTTGACCGCGGTGGTGGAATGCGGCCCGGGCAAGGCGCTGGCCGGAATGATTAAACGCATCGATTCCGAATTGAATGGTATGGTGTTGTTGGATCCGGCCTCCCTGGCCGTTTTGAAAAATGAATTGCTGAGCGCGGATCATGAATGAAGTCAATTTTGAAGGGCAGGTCGCTCTGGTGACTGGCGCATCGCGTGGCATTGGTGCCGCCATTGCCCTGGAACTTGCCAAGCGAGGGCTCAAAGTCATCGGTACTGCCACCACCGACGACGGGGCGGCAAAAATTGGGCAAGCACTGACGGCTTACGCCGGTTGCTGTGGCAAGACCTTGAATGTCAACGATGCGCAGGCTATACAGGCCCTGCTGGACACCATTGTCAACGAGCATGGAGGGTTACAGGTCCTAGTGAACAACGCCGGTATCACGCGTGACAACCTTGCTATGCGTATGAAGGATGAGGAGTGGGACGCGGTGCTTGACACCAACCTCAAGGCGGTGTTTCGTATGAGTCGGGTAGTGATGCGCGGCATGATGAAACAGCGCTATGGCCGCATTATCAGCGTCACCTCCGTGGTGGGTGCGTCCGGCAACGCGGGGCAGGCCAACTATGCGGCGGCCAAGGCGGGTGTGGCAGGAATGACCCGCGCCCTGGCGCGTGAACTTGGTTCGCGCAATATTACGGTCAATTGCGTGGCACCTGGTTTTATCGAAACAGATATGACCGCCGGTCTGCATGAAGAGCAGCGCAAGGTACTTCTAAGTCAAATTCCGCTGGGGCGTCTGGGCCGACCATCGGATATTGCTCATGCAGTGGCCTATCTGGCATCGCCGCAGGCGGCCTATGTGACGGGACAGGAACTGCATGTCAACGGTGGCATGTTCATGGCATGAGTTGTTACGGACCAAGAGCTTTCGAAACCTGTAACTTTGGGAAATCGCACAAAAGTTTGACCTTTCAATAGAATGAAGCCGATTTATCCGCTCGGCAGCCAAACTGGTGCAAAAGCCCCAGGCCCGGCTAGAATCGCGGATTCATTTACAACCCTCTGAGGGAACCCATGAGCGATATCGAAGCACGCGTTAAAAAAATTATTGCCGAACAACTCGGTGTGGAAGAGTCACAAGTCACCAGTGAGAAAGCCTTCGTCGCCGATTTGGGTGCCGATTCCCTCGATACGGTGGAACTGGTAATGGCGCTGGAAGATGAGTTTGGCATTGAAATTCCAGACGAAGATGCCGAGAAAATTACCACAGTGCAAAACGCAATCGATTACGCCAATACTCACCAGAAGGCGTGAGATTGGGCGTGTGTAGCGCCAACCGCCATCTGCAAGCGCGCTGTGGCGGACTGCGCTGGCATACGCAGTAGTCCTCAAGCCTGGCTTGCTTTCGCTCCGGGCAGCTTTCTTTAGATTAACTACGGACTGCAAATTTCTATGTCTCGTCGTCGCGTTGTCGTAACCGGTTTAGGTTGTATCAGTCCCGTGGGTAACACGGTCGCCGATGCCTGGGCCAACCTGCTTGCCGGTAAATCCGGCATTGATCTGATTACCAAGTTTGACGCATCGAGCTTTGCTTGCAGAATAGCCGGCGAAGTCAAGAATTTTGAGACGGAGTCCTATATCGGCGCCAAAGAGGCACGAACGATGGACTCCTTCATTCATTTCGGTATAGCGGCCGCCTGCCAGGCTGTTGCAGATGCGGGCCTGCCGACCGGCGATGCACTGGGGGATGAACAGTCGACGCGCATCGGTTGTCTGATTGGCTCTGGCATCGGTGGTTTGCCGATGATTGAAGAAACCCATTCCGTGCTGGTCAGCCGGGGGGCGCGCCGGATTTCCCCATTTTTTGTCACGTCCACGATTGTCAATATGATTGCCGGGCACGTGGCGATCCGCTTTGGCTTCAAAGGTCCGAATTTGGCCATCGTCTCCGCCTGCACCACCGGGTTGCACTGCATAGGCGACGCTGGTCGCATGATTGAATACGGTGATGCTGATGTCATGGTGGCGGGCGGGTCTGAGGCAACAGTGTCGCCGATGGGTATCGGCGGTTTTGCGGCCATGCGGGCCATGAGCACCCGAAATGAGGACCCGCAAACCGCCTCGCGCCCGTGGGACAAGGATCGTGATGGTTTTGTTCTAGGTGAAGGCGCGGGGGTGATGGTGCTCGAAGAGTACGAACACGCCAGGGCGCGCGGAGCCAGAATTTACGCTGAACTGGCGGGTTTTGGCATGAGCGCAGATGCCAGCCATGTGACAGCACCCAATATGGATGGCCCGCGCCGCGCGATGTTAAATGCTTTGCGCAATGCGGGTGTGAACGCCGATCAGGTTGACTATCTGAATGCGCATGGTACTTCGACACCCTTGGGGGATTTGAATGAATGCAATGCCATCAAGGCGGCGCTGGGGGGGCATGCGAGAAAGACCGTGATCAATTCAACCAAATCCATGACCGGCCATTTGTTGGGGGGTGCTGGCGGCATCGAGTCGGTGTTTACGGTGCTGGCGCTTCACCACCAGAAAAGTCCGCCCACCATCAATATTTTCAACCAGGATCCGGAGTGCGATTTGGACTTCTGCGCCAATACCGCGCGGGACCTCAAGATTGATGTGGCCCTAAAGAATAACTTCGGCTTCGGTGGCACCAATGGCTCGCTTGTGTTCAAGCGCGCTCCTTGAATTTTCGTTGTCACTTGGTCAGACGCTCAAGCCAATATTGATTTCGATATGCATAACGCCCCAGCGGTCAGCTATCCGGTGGGGCGTTCCCGTTTTCAAGGTGGGTTGATTGGTCTGACCACCTTGGGCGCAGCAGTGGCCGGTTTGTTGTGGTACCACCAGGCAGATCCGGTGGTGTGGCTGCGATGGCTTTTCGCGTTTACTTTAGGGCTGACCGGTTCTGCGGCTGCCAACTTCTGGTACCGCGCTCCAACAGGAACGTTGTCCTGGGACGGGCGAGTCTGGAGTTGGGACTGCGGTAAGGCGCCGATCAGTGGGGTGGTGACGGTTTATCTTGATCTGCAATATTTCATGCTGCTTAGTCTGCGTACCGATGTTGGTGAGCGGATCTGGCTTTGGCCGGAGCGCCGAAACGAGGCGATCTATTGGAACGCGTTGCGCCAGGCGGTCTTTTCTCGCGGTGCCACAGCAAACCCGAATGACACAAGTGTCATTGTCGATCTGACCGATCGCAGGTGAAATCTTGAGCTCAGATGCACAACTACCCCCGTTACAAGTGCAGTCCGCGGCCAACGACAGCGATCTGCTGCTGGTGCAGCGCACTGTGGCCGGGGACCAGCGCGCCTACGAGTTGCTGGTCGTCAAATACCAGCGCCGGATTCAGCGGCTGATTGGTCGGATGGTACGGGATGTTGATCTGGTGGAAGACATTGCACAGGAGACTTTCATCCGCGCTTACCGGGCACTGCATCAGTTTCGCGGTGATTCCCAGTTTTACACGTGGCTTTACCGGATTGCCGTCAATACCTCCAAGAAGTTCCTGCTGGAACTCAAACGCGATCCCACGGTGTCAGAAAACGCCTTCAAATCAGATGACGAAAGTAATGAAACTTCTTGGTCTGGAAATGAACCAACGACCGAAGAAACTCCCGAATCGGTGCTGGCTGCCAAGGAAATTGCCACGGCGGTGAATTCGGCGCTTGAGGCTCTGCCAGACGATTTGCGTCAGGCACTGACCTTGCGGGAAATTGAAGGCTTGAGCTATGAAGAGATTTCAGAATTGATGAATTGCCCGATCGGCACCGTTCGGTCCCGGATATTTCGGGCACGGGAAGCAATATCGGTGAAGGTGCGACCGATGTTGGAAAAGCAGACCGGCAAGCGCTGGTAGCACAGGTGGTCAGAGTGAGCGAGACTGAAATGATGATGCAACAGGCGGTGAAGGATCATGAGCTTGTATCGGCAATGGCCGACGGTCAGTTAGGTGGCGAGGAGTTCGCACTTGCGGTGACGTGGGTTGGTGCGGCGCAGGATGCCCGACTTAGCTGGCATGCTTATCACGTGGTGGGTGATGTGCTGCGCTGTGGTGAATCGATGGCCGGAGATCATGATGCCGCTTTTTTGCGCCGGTTAAGGCTTGGTTTGGAGAGAGAGGCGCTGTTCATGCAAGAGGTAGCAGCAACTGATTCGGCTGCCGAGTACAAAACGTCGGTGTCGGGTGCAGGTCTAAACCGGGTAAATGGGACTGCCGCCAATGACAACCGCTGGCACTGGAAGTTGCTGGCTGGGGTGGCATCGGTGGCCGCCGTACTGGTCCTTAGCTGGCAGTTTTTGACTGTTTCTGACGGGCAACTCGGGGCGTCACAGCTTGCGCGCGCACCGGAGCTATCGGGCAAACCGGTTGTCGCCCAGCAGCCGACCCCGGTCGCTACCATGGTTGAGTCCCAGGTCATGCTGCGTGACCCGCAACTGGACGCCTTGATGGCGGCCCACAGACAGTTCGGTGGAACATCCGCGCTTCAAATGCCGGCCGGTTTTCTGCGCAACGCTACTTTTGAAGGCGTTATACGTTGAGTTCCAGGCAGTCATTGATACCCAAATTTTCCGTTGGCGCGATCCTTGAATTGAGGAGGTGCAATGCATGCCTTGCGCTCGCTGTTGGAATGATGCTTGTGTCCATGACTTCGCTGCTCTTCGCGCAGCCACAACCGGGTGTTGTTGCTTCTACGGCAATTGAGGTACCGGTATCAATCGACAGCGTGGACGAATGGCTGATGAGAGTGCATGAGGCTTCGCGCCGTCGCGCCTATGTCGGCATTTTTGTTGTTTCGGCCGGTGACAGCATGTCCAGCGCGCGAATTTGGCATGTCTGTGATGGTGCACAGCAATTGGAGCGTGTTGAGTCCTTGACGGGGCCTCCCCGCTCCACGTTCCGACGCAACGATCAGGTGGTAACTTTTTTTCCTCAAAGTCGGGTGGTGATGGAAGAAAGGCGCGAGTCACTGGGAAAGTTCCCGGACTTGCTGAAATCCAATAGTTCGTCCATTGCCCAGTTTTACAGTGCCAGCGCATCCGGCAGCGAGCGGGTCGCAGGCTTTGAGGCAGACCGGGTACAACTATGGCCGCAAGACGGTTTGCGTTTTGGGTACCGCATTTGGACGGAAAAGAAATCCGGTTTGTTGCTCAAGATGCAGACGCTCGATGGGGCTGGCCGAGTCTTAGAGCAGGCGGCTTTTTCCGAGCTGCAACTCGACGTGCCGGTGAGCATGAATGCATTGACCCAGATGATGGGCAATACCAGGGGTTACCAGGTCGAGAAGCCCGGTATGGTAAAAATTACCGCGACGGCAGAGGGCTGGGCCATGAAGACAGTGGTGCCAGGCTTCAAACCAATGAGTTGCTACAAGCGACTGGTCAAGACTGGAGTCGGTGCTACGTATGACAATGCGCTGCAATGGGTTTTTTCGGACGGGCTGGCTTCAGTATCGCTGTTTCTGGAAGTCTTCGACGCTCGACGCCACACGGCTGCGGGCAGTGCGGCCGCGGGCGCGACTCACACTTTGACGCGCCGTATCGGAAACTGGTGGCTGACTGGAGTCGGTGAGGTGCCGACTCACACCTTGGAGATATTTGCTCAGGGGCTTGAGCGAATCAAGTAAATCCCTATATGGGACTTTGCAATATTGTTGGAAACGTAGCAGGGTTTTGACCCTGGCTCGTTGGTCATTTGTTTTAAAGAAAGGTCGACAATGATTCAAATCGATTGGAAGAAATTAAACGTCTTTGTGATGGCCGGTGCTTTAGCAGTGACGCTGTCGGTCACGATGCTGCCGGGTGGTTCTGCGGTGGCGCAAGTGCGCACCTTGCCTGACTTTACCGACTTGGTGGAGCAGGTGGGGCCGTCTGTGGTGAACATCCGAACACTTGAAAAAGTAGTACCCCGAACCGGTTCCGGCGGTGCCGGTGAAGAAGAAATGTTGGAGTTTTTCCGCCGTTTTGGACTGCCCATTCCGAATTCGCCGCACCAGACGCCACATCCGAAGCGTCCTCAGCCGCAAGACGATGAACAGCCGCGCGGCGTCGGCTCTGGCTTCATTCTGTCTGCTGACGGTCTCATCATGACCAATGCGCACGTCGTTGAGGGAGCAGACGAAGTGTTGGTGACCCTGACAGACAAACGTGAATTCAAAGCCAAGATTATCGGTGCTGACAAACGCAGCGATATTGCGGTAGTCAAGATTGACGCCACCGGATTGCCAGCGGTGAAGGTGGGCGATGTCGGTCGGCTAAAAGTGGGTGAGTGGGTTATGGCCATTGGCTCTCCATTTGGACTGGACAACACCGTGACGGCCGGCATTGTGAGTGCCAAGCAGCGCGACACCGGAGACTACCTGCCATTTATCCAGACTGACGTCGCCATCAACCCTGGCAACTCGGGGGGTCCCCTGATAAATATGCGCGGCGAGGTTGTGGGCGTCAACAGTCAAATCTATTCCCGCTCGGGTGGTTCCATGGGCATCTCTTTCGCTGTCCCAATGGACGAGGCGTACCGTGTCAGCGAGCAACTGCGAGTGTCCGGCCGTGTCTCGCGCGGTCGCATTGGTGTGCAGATTGATCAGGTCACCAAAGAGGTGGCCGAGTCCATTGGATTGGGTAAACCCCAGGGTGCACTGGTGCGCGGCGTAGAGGCTGGGTCACCGGCCGAGAAAGCCGGCGTTGAAGCCGGTGACATCATTACCAAGTTTGAAGGCAAGGCCGTCGACAAATCGAGCGATCTGCCGCGCATGGTTGGGGGAACCAAACCCGGTACCCGTAGCGCTCTAACCGTATTTCGCCGAGGTGGCTACAAAGAGTTGTTCGTTACTATCGCCGAGATCGAAGCCGACAAGCCCATCAAGAAAGCTGCTGACAAGGAAGTCAAACCGAAGGCCTCGTCTGTCGGGCAGGCGCTTGGATTGACAGTCAGCGAGTTAACGGACGATCTTAAAAAGGAGCTCAAAGTCAAAGGCGGCGTGCGGGTGGAGGTGGCTGCCGATGCTGCTGCCCGGGCTGGCGTTCGCGAGGGTGATGTGATCGTGACAGTGGCGAATATGGAAATCGCAAACATGAAAGACTTCGAAATGGCAGTGGCGAAGACCGATAAAAACAAGCCGCTTGCAATGGTGATTCGGCGCGGAGAAATGGCACAAATTGTCGTCATCCGAACGGCACGCTAGGTGGCTGCATTTCACTCAAAACCTGGTGTGTGGCTAGGGATTTGATTTTCTTCATTCAATCCATCGTCAAAAAGCAGGTGAAAAATATATTTTTCACCTGCTTTTTTGACTATGTGATGTTGGCATTCACTAACTTAAATTATAAACAGCCACTCTTTTGGTTAGAATAGCGCCGGATCATCACAGATTGCAGGCATATTGAAATTGCCGAAGTCCACGATGCGGTATGAAATGAGCTGATTCACAGGCAGTCCACAGTTCACCCACAAGTTGTCCAGATGATGCTCCACTGATATTGTTAATAAGCTGTGTATAAAATTCTTGTTGCTGCACTGCAACGACTTTTGGTGATAGATTTTTGGACTGTACGTTGTCGGCTTTTTGCCTACAATGAAGTTCCAACCTTCGCAGTTGCCAATGATTGTTGGTTTAGGGCGCGTCAGAATTAGACGCGCCCTTTTTTCTTTGTCACATCGTTTTAATTCAATCACTTAAGTGCTCTCGTTGATGAATCACATCAGAAATTTTTCGATCATTGCCCATATTGATCATGGCAAATCCACACTGGCAGATCGCTTGATTCAGCGCTGCGGTGGACTGCAAGAGCGAGAGATGCAAGCACAGGTATTGGACTCGATGGACATCGAGAAAGAGCGTGGGATAACCATCAAGGCGCAGACTGCCGCCCTCAAATACAAGGCGCTCGATGGGCAGATTTACAACCTCAATTTAATCGATACGCCCGGCCACGTGGACTTCTCTTATGAGGTTAGCCGCTCACTCTCTGCGTGTGAAGGCGCACTGCTGGTGGTGGACGCCAGCCAAGGTGTGGAAGCGCAGACGGTGGCCAATTGCTACACCGCGCTGGAACTTGGCGTCGAAGTAGTACCAGTGCTGAACAAAATGGATTTGCCAAACGCAGATCCTGAGAATGCCAAAGTGGAAATTGAGGATGTGATTGGCATCGATGCCACTCACGCAATTCCCTGTTCGGCTAAAACTGGAATGGGAGTTGAAGAAATCCTCGAAGCGGTGGTCGCCAGAATTCCCGCACCGCGTGGCAATCCCGCTGGTCCCCTGCGTGCCATGATTGTTGACAGCTGGTTCGACACTTACGTCGGTGTCGTGATGCTGGTGCGCGTCGTTGATGGTCGATTGGCCAAGGGTGAGCGCATCAAGATGATGGCGACTGGCACGATGTACAACGCCGACAGCCTGGGCGTCTTCACACCTGCCAATGAGGCACGCGACTCGCTGGAAGCCGGTGAGGTGGGATACATCATTGCCGGCATTCGCGAACTGCAGGCGGCCAAAGTAGGTGACACCATCACGCTGATCAAGCTCGGCACCGGCGGTGCGGCTTTCACCGCGACAGAACCACTGCCAGGTTTCAAGGAAATCCAGCCACAAGTGTTTGCCGGTCTTTACCCGACCGAGGCCAACCAGTATGAGGGCCTGCGCGACAGTCTGGAAAAGCTCAAACTGAACGATTCATCGTTGCACTATGAACCGGAGGTGTCGCAGGCACTGGGTTTTGGTTTCCGTTGCGGCTTTCTCGGATTGCTGCACATGGAGATCGTGCAAGAGCGTTTGGAGCGTGAGTTTGATCAAGACCTCATCACCACTGCCCCCAGCGTTGTCTACCAGGTGGTGCAGGTCGATGGCACCGTCAAGATGGTGGAAAACCCGTCCAAGATGCCGGATCAAGGCCGCCTTGATGAAGTGCGTGAACCCATCGTCACGGTGCATTTGTACATGCCGCAGGACTATGTCGGCGCCGTCATGACGCTGGCCAACCAGAAGCGCGGTGTGCAGATGAACATGGCCTATCACGGGCGCCAGGTCATGCTCACTTACGAAATGCCGCTGGCTGAAATTGTCATGGATTTTTTTGACAAACTCAAGTCGGTGTCGCGTGGCTATGCCTCGATGGACTATGAGTTCAAGGAGTACCGGGCGGCCGATGTGGTCAAGGTTGACATTTTGCTGAACGGCGACAAGGTCGATGCCTTGTCCATCATCGTGCATCGCTCGCAGTCTCAGTACCGGGGACGGGCGGTGGTCGCAAAGATGAGGGAGATCATTTCCCGTCAAATGTACGACGTCGCCATTCAGGCAGCTATTGGGGCAAATATTATTGCGCGTGAGACAATCAAAGCCTTGCGAAAAAACGTGATTGCAAAGTGCTACGGCGGCGACATTTCACGCAAACGCAAGCTGCTGGACAAACAAAAAGAAGGTAAAAAACGCATGAAGCAAATCGGTTCGGTGGAAGTGCCGCAAGAGGCATTTTTGGCAATTTTGCAGGTGGACGGCTAATGCAAGTCATCACCTCTTTCATTTTGGCGGCCTTTGTCGGCTACGCCGGGGCCTGGTACTTTGGTTTGGTTGAAGGCAACTTTGCACTACTGTTGTTTTTGGCAACTGTTGTGACCGGTATTTACTGGTTTTTGGAGCGTTTTTATTTTTTGCCAGAACGAAAAAAAGCGGCAGTGCTGCTTGAAACCGAAGCTGTCAGGCGGCGCGAAGAACTGGGCAAGATGGGGATTAGCCAGGTCGATGACAATATGCTCGAGGCCAAAACCCGCATCTTGGCGCAACCCTGGTGGCTGGACTGGACCGCCGGGCTCTTTCCGGTCATCATCGCCGTGTTTTTTTTGCGTTCGTTCCTGTTTGAACCTTTCAAGATTCCTTCGGGCTCCATGATTCCTACTCTGCTGGTAGGCGATCTCATTCTGGTCAACAAGTTTCACTACGGTGTGCGGCTGCCCGTGATCAATACAAAAATCCTTGAGGGCAAGACACCGCAGCGCGGCGATGTCATGGTGTTTCGCTACCCGCCCAAGCCCAGTCTGGACTACATCAAGCGGGTGGTGGGTGTGCCGGGCGACGAGGTGGCTTACCTGAACAAGCGTTTGACCATCAACGGCAAAGCGATACCGACGGCCCCGGTTGCAGAGTTTTTTGACGAAGACGTGATGCGTTACTTCAAGCAATATGAAGAGACACTGGGTGAACACAAGCACCGACTGCTCAATGACGATGACCGGCGCAGCGGCTTGTCGGAAGTCGACATTATGGATTTCCCCAATCGTCAGAATTGCAGCTACAGTGTCGAAGGCGTGGTCTGCAAAGTGCCTGCCGGCCACTATTTCATGATGGGCGATAACCGCGATAATTCGCAAGACTCGCGCTACTGGGGTTTTGTGCCTGACAAGAACATTGTGGGCAAGGCTTTTTTTGTCTGGATGAATTTCGGCAGCCTGAAGCGCATCGGCTCGTTTGAATAAGATCGCATTCACGATTTAGGGGACACATATGAATATTCAGTTCAAGTCCAGACAGCGTGGTTTGTCATTTCTGGGGTTGTTGGTGGTTGGTGGATTACTCGCCATGGCAGGCGTCATTGGCGCCCAGGTTGTGCCAACAGCGATCGAATACCAGGCTGTGCTCAAAGCCGCCAAAAAGGCAAGTGAAGGACATTCAGTGGCAGAGGTTCGCAGTATCTTTGACAAGGCAGCCTCCATCGACAATATCAGTTCGATCACCGGCAAAGACATTGAGGTGACCAAGGAAGGCGACAAAGTAGTTGTCGGTTTTTCCTATCAACGCGAAATTCACCTGGTTGGTCCTGCCTACTTGACGCTCAAGTATGCAGGACGCTCCAATTAGCGAATTCGATTCGCGGCATGAGAAAGATCTGAGAACGTGAATGAAGGCTTGATTGCGTTGCAAGGTCGCATACAGCATGAGTTTTCAAACATTGATTTGTTGACTCGGGCCGTTACGCACCGGAGTTTCTCCATTGATCACAACGAGCGACTCGAGTTTTTGGGTGATTCGGTTCTGGGTCTGGCTGTAGCCGATCTGCTTTTTCAACGGTTGAGTACTTTGCCTGAAGGTGATTTGTCGAGGGTGCGTGCCAATCTGGTCAAGCAAGATACGCTGCACCAACTGGCGGTCGAGTTGGGTCTGTCCGAGGTCGTGCGTTTGGGGGAAGGAGAGGCCAAGTCTGGCGGACACCGGAGACCTTCTATTCTGGCTGACGCCCTGGAGGCCATTATTGGAGCGGTTTATCTGGATGCTGGATTTGCTGCGTCGCAAAGTCTGGTTCAGCGTTTGTTCAAGTCGGTTGAAATCAACTCGCAAATGGAAGCGATAGGCAAAGACCCCAAGACCGAACTTCAGGAGTGGTTGCAGGGGCGCAAAATGAACCTTCCTTTGTACCGTGTAGTCGGCACGCAAGGTGCGGCGCACAAGCAGACCTTTGACGTCGAGTGTGAGGTCGTTGAACTCAATTTTTCAGAGCGTGGCATCGGCGGATCACGTCGTGCGGGCGAGCAGGCCGCCGCTGCCGCGATGCTGCAAACACTCAAGGCCAAGACTAACGCGTGACCTTTGCGCTTCTGGCTTCCCCGGCATCGGCCGGTAACCTATGTAAAGGGCTGTCCCCCGGAGGCAGAATATGACTATGAAGAAAAATGTGGCTGCCCAAGGCGAATCGCCAGACATTGAGGGACAGGATAATTTGGAGAGCATGCTTAAAAACATGCGCATCTCACCCTCCGTTGGTGCACCTGTTGCAGGGCAACACTGTGGCCTGATAGCCATCGTGGGCAAACCCAACGTTGGCAAATCGACTTTGCTTAACGCGCTGGTAGGTCAGAAGATCAGCATTACCTCGCGCAAGGCGCAAACGACGCGCCACCGCATCACTGGTATGCACACTCAGGGCGCAAACCAGTTCGTCTTTGTTGACACGCCAGGCTTTCAGACACGTCACAACAATGCGCTGAACCGTTCGCTCAATAAAACCGTGCTCGGTGCAGTGGGCGATGTGGACCTGATTCTGTTCGTCGTGGAGGCGGGTGTGTTCAACCAGGCTGATGCCAAGGTGCTGGCGTTGCTGAGCAAAGATATCCCTACATTGCTGGTGGCGAACAAGTTGGACCAGGTCACGCGCCGCGCTGACATCGCGCCTTGGTTGCAAGAAATGCAGCAGCGACATGCGTTTGCCGAGTTTGTACCGATGTCGGCCAAAAACACGAAGGACATTGAGCGCTTGTTGGGTATTTGCGAAAAATACCTTCCTGAGCAGGTCTGGTGGTATGCGCAAGACGAGCTCACCGACCGCAGTGAGAAGTTCCTGGCGAGCGAGACGGTGCGCGAAAAACTGTTCCGCCTCACGGGCGATGAATTGCCCTACACCTCTACGGTAGTCATCGATAAATTTGAAGAAGAAGCTGGTCGCGGCAAACAAAAACGTCTGCTCAAGATTGCGGCCACGATCGTGGTGGAGCGCGACACCCATAAGGCGATGGTGATTGGTGACAAGGGAGAGCGTATTAAGCGCATTGGCACCGAAACCCGAGTCGAATTGGAAAAACTTCTGGATGCCAAGGTCTTCATCGAGCTGTGGGTCAAGGTGCGCTCGGGCTGGGCTGATGACGAAGCCCGCGTTCGTTCTTTCGGCTACCAGTAATCGGTCGCCGCGACGTGGCTAGCAAGCGCATTTCTGATGAACCAGCCTATGTGCTGCACCGCTATGACTGGAGCGAGTCGAGCCTGATCCTGGAAGTTTTCACGCGGCATCATGGCCGCATTGCTTTGGTGGCCAAAGGAGCCAAGCGACCCAGCTCCAGCTTTCGACCTATTCTGTTGCCTTTGCAGCCTTTGCATTTGTCTTTTGGCGGCGATGCCGAGATCCGCTCACTCAAAGCTGCCGAGTGGCAGGGTGGCCATGTCATGCCAAGCGGCGAGGCGCTGATGTCTGGCTATTACCTCAATGAACTGTTGTTGACTTTGCTGGCGCGGGATGACCCCCACCCGGGCTTGTTTGACGTTTACGCCAATGTCGTGGAGGTGCTCGCCTTCGAGCATGGCGAGGCCCTGCAGCCCGCATTGCGCGCCTTTGAACTGCTGTTGCTGCGCGAAATCGGGCTACTGCCGCTGTTGAACGCGCAGACCATGACGTTGCTTGAGCTTGAGCAGCACGGCCGCTACAGCCTGGTGCCCGAGGGTGGCCTGCGCCAAACCAGTGCGGCAGATCGCTCCAGCCTCAGCGGACCGCAATGGATCGCACTGCAACAGTCGCTGGCCGACAGTGCGCCATTCACTGCCACCTTGCGCGCCTGCTCGGAGGTGATGAATGAACTCAAACCGCAGTTGCGCACACTGCTGAACTACCATTGCGGGGTAAGTACGCTGCGCACCCGCCAAATGATGATCGATCTGCAATCTCTCTAGCAATATGACCCCGAAATCGCGGACCTCCCTTTCCGTCAACCTTAATAAAGTCGCACTGGTGCGCAACACCCGCCATCTGGGCATTCCCAGCGTGACACGCGCGGCCACCTTGTGTCTGCAAGCTGGGGCCGGCGGCATCACGGTGCATCCAAGACCAGACCAACGTCATATCCGCGCCGCTGATGTGCGCGACCTCGCCGAGCTGCTTCAGGCCTGGCCAGATCGCGAATTCAACGTTGAGGGCAACCCGTTTCACAATCTGATGGATTGCGTGCGTGACCTGTGCAATCGGCAGCTGCCAGTGCATCAAGTCACCTTTGTGCCGGACTCTGAAGGGCAGTTCACCAGTGACCATGGCTGGAATTTTCCGGCTGATGCTGAGCGACTGCGCCCGCTCATCATGCAGGCGCATAGCCTGGGTCTGCGCGTCAGTCTGTTCATGGAGGCTGACCCACAGGCGATGACTGCTGCCAAAGCCATCGGTGCAGACCGCATAGAGCTCTATACCGAACCCTATGCCGCGAATTGGGGTACGGTGCAACAAATTGCTCAATTGGCGCGCTTTGCCGCAGCGGCGCAAGCCGCACTGGATGCAGGACTGGGTGTCAATGCCGGCCACGATTTGAATCGGGACAATTTGACCGAGTTCATCAAACAGGTACCGGGGGTTGCAGAAGTCTCTATCGGCCATGCTTTGATCGCCGACGCGCTGGAGCTAGGCTACTACACCTCGGTGCAGGCCTACCTGCGCTGTATCCATGAGGGGCGTGAGTGATCTACGGTATCGGCACCGACATCTGCGACGTGCGCCGTATTCAGGCCAGCCTGCAGCGCCATGGCGAGCGCTTCGCCAGAAAGATCTTGAGTGACGCCGAGTTTGTCACATGGCAGGAGCGCAGCGCGCGCTGGCCAGAGCGCGGCGTTCGTTTTTTGGCCACACGCTTTAGTGCCAAGGAAGCGTTCAGCAAAGCCATTGGATTGGGCATGACCCAGCCCATGAGCTGGCGCTTGTGCGAGGTTGGCAAACTACCCGGTGGCAAACCCACCATCGTGCTGCATGGCAGTTTGAAAAAATGGTTTGAAGATCGCAACTTGACCGCGCATGTGAGCCTAACCGATGAAACCGATTACGCCGCCAGTTTTTGCGTGGTCGAGGTTTTATAGCCAATGGTCTTTACCGGGACTTCCCATGCCACAACACGCACCCCTCATCATCGACATCGCCGGCTTGCATTTGAGCAAAATCGACCGGCAACGCCTCAAGCACCCGCTGGTCGGCGGCGTCATCCTGTTTGCCCGTAATTGGCAGGATCGCGAGCAATTGACGCGGTTGTGCCGGGACATCAGGGCGGTGCGTCGCGACTTACTCATTTGTGTCGATCACGAAGGCGGTCGCGTGCAGCGCTTCAAGACCGACGGCTTCACGCACTTGCCGCCAATGCGGGCCCTGGGCAACCTTTGGATGCGTGACGGCAAGGCGCGCGAGGGGGTAGGTGCCATGCGGGCCAGCAACGCCGCTACCGCCTGCGGCTTTGTGCTCGGTGTCGAGTTGCGTGCCTGCGGCGTCGATTTAAGCTTTACCCCGGTGCTGGATCTTGATTTTGGCGAGAGCAGTGTGATTGGTGACAGGTCTTTTGCCCGTGACCCGCGCGTCGTCAGCGTGCTGGCCAGGAGCCTGATGCATGGTCTGCTGCAAAGTGGCATGGCCAATTGCGGCAAACACTTTCCGGGTCACGGCTTCGTCAAAGCAGATTCCCACACTGACATTCCAGTGGACAACCGTAGCCTGAAGACTATTTTGGCTGATGACGCCGCACCTTATGGCTGGCTCAATGCAGCATTGTGCAGCGTGATGCCTGCGCATGTGATCTACCCCAAGGTGGACGCCCTTCCGGCGGGTTTTTCATCAAAGTGGCTGGGTGACATTCTGCGCGGCACACTGGGCTTTGGTGGCGCCATTTTTAGCGATGACCTTTCTATGGCGGGGGCGCGCTTGATTGATGGCCGGCAAGTCAGTTACACGCAGGCGGCGGTGGCGGCACTTAACGCGGGTTGTGACATGGTGTTGCTGTGCAATCAGTCGCTCACCAGCAGCGAAGGCGCAGGCATGGCAGTGAATGAATTGATTGACGGCTTGACCGAGGCACAACTCAAAGGTGCCTGGCAGCCGCAAGAGGCGGGCGAACAACGCCGCCGTGCGCTCTTGCCACAAACGCCCGCTCCGCAATGGGATGCCCTGATGGTGCAACCGGACTATATGCACGCACTGGCTTTGCTGCCCTGAGCGTCATCCGAATGAGGACACAGGCATGCGGTCAAGGAGAACGATGCAACCGGGGCGACGACAGGGCCGTGATCATGTCCTGGATTGCTGCATCCAGGTTAGGGTACCCTGTCAGAAGCTTGGCACTTGCCAGTATGGCACGCAGTTGTTGCAGATCTTTCACGGCGGGTGCCACTTTGATTTGGGCCAACGCGGCCGCACTGTTGCCACCTTGAATCAGGGCGGCGACCTTGGTCGCCCACACGTGAGGCTGTGACATGGGAGCTCCTGACGATTGCGTTGTTCAGAAGCCATTTTGGCACAGGGTACCGCCGACTATCCCTGAGGATAATTGACAATTTCACCAACCTGAATTCCGCCATGAAATCCAGATCCACAAGCGGTGGCTTGGTCTACTCTACTGACAGCGGGCGCACGTGCCCGCTGTGCCGACAGGCGGTGAGCCGTTGTCAGTGCAGCGCGAGTAAGGCAAAGCCGGTGTCGGACGGCGTCGTGCGTGTCTCTCGTGAAACCAAGGGTCGCGCCGGTAAGGGCGTGACGTTGGTGCGAGGGTTGGCGCTCGACGCGCCCGCCATGGCTGCCCTTGGCAAGCAGCTCAAGACCGCCTGCGGCTCGGGCGGCACGGTCAAAGAAGGCGTGATTGAAGTACAAGGTGACCACTGCGAGCGCGTGATTGAGATGCTAAAAAGCCAGGGTTTTGCCGCCAAGCGAGCAGGCGGGTGAGTTTGAATCCCGAGGACCTGCAACTGCTTGTGACGCGCAGCATGCCGTTTGGCAAATACAAAGGGCGGGTCATTGCAGATTTGCCGGGCGACTACTTGCGATGGTTTGCTCGGGAGGGCGTCCCCAAAGGCGAAATTGGGCGTTTGTTGACGCTCATGCACGAGATCGACCACAACGGCCTGTCGGGCTTGCTCAAACCGTTGCGTAAAGGTGAAATTCGTACCCCGCAGAACTCAACTCAAACGACCGCTAGCTTCGTCTCGGGTCCCCAAAGCCGTGTTCCCGATTCCTCCAGATAGGTCAGGTACAGGCGCAGTTCAAACTCCAGTTGATGGTAGTCGGCTTCCATGTAACTGCACAGTTGGTAGAAAGCCTTGTCGTGAGCGCGTTCCTTGAGGTGCGCCAACTCGTGCACAGTGATCATTTTTAGAAACTCTACTGGCACGTCCTTGAACAGCGCAGCGATTCGGATTTCGCGTTTCGACTTGAGCCGACTTCCCTGGACTCGTGACACGGCGGTGTGCGTGCCCAACGCATGCTGAACCACATGCAGCTTGCTGTCAAAGCATACCTTGGCCAAGGGCTCGGCGCCTCGCAGGTAGCTTTGCTTGAGCTCCAGCGTGTAGTCATAAAGGGCTTTGTCGGTCCGAATACTGTGGCTGTCGGGGTATTTTTTCAGCAACCACTCGCCCAGCCTGTTACTGGCAATAAGCTGCTCGACCTGCATCATCGTGTCTGCGCAATAGCCCAGCAGGTATTTCGGCGCTATGTGTGCTGCACGGGTCATTGCTGTCGGCACAGATTTTAAAAGGTGCCTATTCGACTCATGCCTCGCGACGCAAGGCCGGGAACAAAATTACATCGCGGATGCTGGCGCTGTCCGTCAGCAGCATCATCAACCGGTCCAGGCCAACACCGCAGCCGCCTGTGGGTGGCATACCGTATTCCAGTGCCCGAATGAAATCGTGGTCGTAGTACATGGCCTCATCGTCGCCATCTTCTTTGGCCGCCACCTGCGCCAGAAAACGGGCTGCCTGCTCCTGTGCATCGTTCAACTCGCTAAAGCCATTGCCGAATTCTCGGCCCGTGATGTAGAGCTCAAAGCGCTCTGTCACACCGGGTCGTGTATCACTGGCCCGGGCCAGTGGTGAGATTTCGATCGGATGTTCACAGATGAAGGTGGGCTGCCACAATTTATCTTCCACCGTTTCTTCAAAATACATCACCTGCAAGCTGGCCAGCGAACGACTAGAGAGTTTGTGCTTGGCTTCGGTAAGGCCCAGTTTGCGCAGCGTGTTGATAAGCCACGGCGCAAGATCAACTTTCAGATCGGTGCTGCCCTCGAGTGTTTCGCCGGCCTCGGTATGTTTGATGATCGCTTCGCGAATTGTCAGACGCTCGAATGGTTGCGACAGATCGACCGACTTGCCGCTGTAGGTCAGTTGCAATGTGCCGAGTGCCCTCTGTGCCGCGTCGC
Source organism: Comamonadaceae bacterium (assembly GCA_037141865.1). Classification (GTDB taxonomy): domain Bacteria; phylum Pseudomonadota; class Gammaproteobacteria; order Burkholderiales; family Burkholderiaceae_C; genus Rhodoferax. The sequence goes on from JBAXBQ010000001.1 coordinate 64,929, forward strand.
GAATCAGCGCTTCGGTGAAGGTCATCAAGTCCTGGTAGTCCCAATACGCGGCGTAGAACTCCATCATGGTGAACTCGGGGTTGTGACGAACCGAGATGCCCTCATTGCGAAAGCTGCGGTTGATCTCAAAAACCCTTTCAAAGCCACCCACGATCAGGCGCTTCAAATACAACTCGGGCGCAATGCGCAAGAACATTTGCTGGTCCAGTGCATTGTGGTGTGTGCTGAAGGGTTTGGCGTTGGCACCTCCTGGAATCGGGTGCAGCATGGGCGTCTCCACTTCCAGAAAATTGTGCGCCACCATGAACTCACGAATGCCGCTGACAGCTTTGCTGCGGGCCACAAAGCGATTGCGGGCGGCCTCATCGGTCATCAGGTCCACATAGCGCTGGCGGTACTTCACCTCCTGGTCGTTGATGCCGTGAAACTTGTCGGGCATGGGACGCAGGCTCTTGGTCAATAGGCGCACGCTGGTGGCGTGGATGGAAAGCTCACCGGTCTTGGTTTTAAAGACCTTCCCTTCGGCGGCCACAATGTCGCCCAGATCCCAGTGCTTGAAATTGGCATAAAGGTCGACGCCAATATCCTCACCCTTGACGTAAATCTGAATGCGCCCGCTGCTGTCTTGCAAGGTGGCAAAGCTGGCCTTTCCCATGACCCGCTTGAGCATCATGCGCCCGGCAACCTTGGCGATCGCGCCTTGCTCAATCAGGCTTTCCGGCGTTTGGCCAGCGTGGGCCGCAAACAGGTCGGCGGCGTGATCGGTGGGTTTGAAATCATTGGGAAATGCAGCTCCTTTGCCATCGGCTTGCTGCTGACGGATGGCTTTGAGCTTTTCGCGTCGCTCCAACATCAACTGGTTTTCATCTTGGGCTGCGGGGGGGGTGTTGAGTTCAGACATAGGGTGCGCAATTGTGGAATCTGGGGGCGGCTGCTGACGGATTGGTTTAGCCGAAAAATAAGATTTTAAGTTGTCAGCGCTCACTCGCTATGATGCGCAGACGTTTTCATCTATTTAATCCACTTTGGACGGCACCGGTTGGCTTTGAACGGTAACGACAGCGCTTGTCAGCTTAGCTTTACTGCGGACCGCCCCGCCATATTCGATGCTCTACAAAATTGTTTCATTGCTGTTGGAAGTCGCCAGCGGAGTGCTGGGTGGCGCTTGCTTGCTACGGCTTTATATGCAGTACCAGCGCATTTCCATGTCGGCCCGATCAGGCAATCCGCTGGGGGGTTTTGTATTTGCCTTGACGGACTGGCTGGTGCTACCTTTGCGGCGTTTGGTGCCAGCTTGGAGGCGTTGGGATCTGGCTAGCCTGGTCGCCGCTTATTTGTTGGAACTGATGCAGTTCTTGCTGTTGTGGATGCTGGCGGGGGCAGACGGTGGTTTACTTGCAGTTCCCATTTTGGCGGTTTTTGAGTTACTGCAACTGGTCATTTCAGGATTCACCGGCCTGGTGATTGTCTATGCCGTGCTGTCCTGGGTGCCGACTCAGTCGGCCATCGTCGACTTGATTGAACGCTTGTGCGCCCCCCCTTTGAAGCCGATCCGCCGTCTGGTGCCGCTGGTTGGCGGTGTTGACCTGTCGCCGCTTGTGTTTTTGGTATTGTTGCGGATTGCGTCAATTTTGCTGGGAAGTTTGCAGAGTAGGGTCTTGACAATTTTTTAACCGTCAGTCGGCTCAGATGACGGCATCAGCGGGCTGACGTTGCAGCATGGCCAGTGTGCTGGCTATGGTTTTGCGCAGTTCGCGGCGGTCGCAGATCAAGTCGATGGCGCCTTTGGTTTGCAAAAACTCTGCGCGTTGAAAACCTTCAGGCAAGGTGACCCGCACCGTGGACTCGATGACACGTGGACCCGCAAAACCAATCAGGGCTTTAGGTTCGGCAATCACCACGTCACCCAAAAACGCAAACCCGGCACTAACACCGCCCATGGTGGGATCCGTCAGTACGCTGATAAAGGGCAATCCTTTTTTAGCCAAACGAGTCAGCGAAGCATTGGTTTTGGCCATTTGCATCAGGCTCAACAGACCCTCTTGCATGCGGGCACCGCCGGTGGAGGTGAAGCATACAAATGCAACTTTCTGCTCTATCGCTGTATGAACTCCGCGCACAAAGCGCTCGCCCACCACCGAGCCCATGCTGCCGCCCATGAAATCAAATTCAAAGCACGCCGCCACCAGCCCGATGCCGTGTACGGCGCCACCCATCACCACCAAAGCGTCCGTTTCGCCGGTACTCTCCAATGCCTCCTTCAAACGCTCGGTATATTTGCGACTGTCTTTGAACTTGAGTGCATCAACCGGCAAGACCTCCTGCCCGATCTCGAAGCGGCCTTCGTTGTCCAGGAATACATTCAGCCGGGACCTTGCGCTGATGCGATGGTGGTGGGTGCAAGTGGGGCAAACATTTTGGTTTTGCTCCAGGTCTGTCTTGTAGAGCACAGTTTCGCAACTGGGACACTTGATCCACAGCCCTTCCGGCACGCTACGCCGGTCAGCTGGGTCGGTATGCTGAATTTTGGGGGGTAGAAGTTTTTCGAGCCAGCTCATGGAAAATCCTTGATGAGATGAGGACAGAAAGGACTTGACTATCGCGTAGCGGCCGTCTGTCCCACAAAGTACCAGATTGGATTATGAATCCAAAGCAGACCGGATTTCACGCAGAAACGTTTGGGCGACCAGGGCGACCTGGTGTCTGGGCTGCTCGCCAATCAGCTCGATGATTTTGCTGCCAATCACCACCGCATCGGCCACTTTTCCGATGGCGCGCGCGGTGACGGCGTCCCGGATGCCGAAGCCCACACCAACCGGAACGCTGACCTGCCGACGAATGCGTGGCAGCATGGCCTCCACCGACGCCGTATCCAATGTGGCGGCGCCGGTAACGCCCTTAAGGGACACGTAGTACACATAGCCGCTGGCGACACGAGCTACCTGCTGCATGCGCTCGTCGGTACTGGTGGGTGCTAGTAAAAAGATCAGGTCCAGACCCCGGGCTTTGAGCTCTGCAGCAAAACCTTCGCATTCTTCCGGCGGGTAATCCACAATCAACACGCCGTCCACGCCAGCTTCAGCCGCATCCGTTACAAAGGCGCTCTTGCCGTCGTGACAATCATGCTTCTGGTTGTAGCGTTCGAGCGGGTTGGCATAGCCCATCAAAACCACTGGAGTGGTGGGGTTTTGGGCGCGAAAGGTTCGCACCATGTCCAGCACCTGAACCATGCCGATGCCTTGGGTCAGCGCCTTGTCGCCGGCTTTTTGAATCACCGGACCGTCGGCACTGGGGTCAGAGAAGGGCACACCCAATTCAATCACGTCGGCGCCGCCCGCCACCATGGCGTGCATCAATTCGGGTGTGATATCGGCAAACGGAAAGCCGGCGGTCACATAGGGAATCAGCGCCTTGCGGCCAGTTGCGTTCAACTTGGCAAAGGTGTCGGCGATACGGCTCATTTGATGACTTTCATGATCTGTTGCCCGGTCACGCAAGCAGCTTGACTACCCTTGACGGACTGGCCCTGACAACTTGGGCGGCAATAGAAGCTGGTGTTGCTGAGGTCCGCCACCGTGCCGATGTCCTTGTCACCACGTCCCGATAGATTGACGAGAATTGACTGATCGGGTCGCATGGTTTTGGCCAGCTTCATGGCGTAGGCAACGGCATGGCTCGACTCAAGGGCGGGGATGATGCCCTCAGTGCGGCACAGATAGTGAAAGGCGTCCAGCGCCTCCTGGTCGGTGATGCCGACGTATTCGGTGCGACCGATATCTTTCAGGTAGGCATGCTCCGGGCCGACACCGGGATAGTCCAGCCCGGCGCTGATGCTGTGGGTTTCCGTAACCTGACCGTTGTCGTCTTGCAGTACATAGGTTCGGTTGCCATGCAGCACACCGGGACTGCCACGCTGCAAGGAAGCTGAGTGGCGACCGGAATCCATGCCTTCTCCCGCCGCTTCCACGCCAATCAGGCGCGTTTTTTCGTGTTGTATGTAGGGATGGAATATTCCCATGGCGTTGCTGCCGCCACCGACGCAGGCAACCACGGCGTCGGGTTGCGTGGCACTGCAGCCGTGGCGATGCAGCATTTCAGGCATTTGGACCAGACACTCTTTGCCAATCACGCTCTGGAAATCCCGCACCATCATCGGATAGGGGTGTGGCCCCGCTACCGTGCCAATGATGTAGAAGGTATTGTCCACATTGGCAACCCAGTCGCGCATTGCCTCGTTCAGTGCGTCCTTGAGCGTTTTGCTGCCACTCTCCACTGGTACGACGGTGGCGCCAAGGAGGTTCATGCGATAAACGTTGGGGCTCTGCCGTTTCACATCTTCACTTCCCATATAGACCACGCACTGCAGGCCGTAGCGGGCACAGATGGTGGCAGTGGCAACGCCGTGCTGGCCAGCACCGGTTTCGGCAATGACGCGCGGCTTGCCCATGCGCCTGGCCAGCATCGCCTGTCCGATGGTGTTGTTGATTTTGTGCGCGCCGGTGTGGTTCAGATCTTCACGCTTAAGAAAAATCTGCGCACCTCCTTGCTCCCGGCTCATGCGGGCGGCATGGTAAACCGGGGATGGGCGGCCAACGAACTGGGCAAGCTCATCGTTGAACTCGGCAACGAACACCGGGTCGTGCTGGTAGCGAGCGTAAGCTGATGTGAGCTCATTGACGGCATGTGTCAGGGTTTCGGAGACAAAGCGGCCGCCATAAATCCCGAAGTGACCCCGTGAGTCAGGTTGTTGATACTCAAACATTCTTTATCATCTCTGCAAATTGTTGGTCAGCGGCTCGAACTGCGGCGACAAACTGGTTGATTTTTTCGGGGTCTTTGACGCCCTGGTTCCCTGGCCCGGACAGCTCCACCCCCGAGCTCACATCGACGGCCAGCGATTTACACCGTGGCCTGAGCTGCGCTATGCCGGCGCCCACGTTTGCAGCGTTGAGTCCACCACTCAAGACGAGGTGAGCGTTGACGTTTGGAGGAAGCAGTGACCAATTGAATGTTTGCCCGGCGCCACCATAGCCTTCGACATGCGCGTCGAGCAATAGGGCTTGGGCTGCAGAGTAATCGTGCGCATATTTTACAAGATCGAAATTTCGCCCAGCTTCGCCCAGGGGAATTCGCGCCACCCGCAAAAATGGCCAGTTACCCTGGCGCGTAGCGGCAATGCATTGCTCGGGCGTCTCCTCTCCGTGAAATTGGACAGTAGCACCTGCAATGTCGGCACAAACCGCTGCAATTTTGGCGGCATGTTCGTTGACAAACAACAGCACTGGCGTGACGAACGGAGGCAATAGTCGGGCTAGTTGCGCGGCGCGTTGCGATGAAACATAGCGTGGGCTTTTGTCGTACAGCACAAATCCCACCGCGTCGGCCCCGGCCGCAACTGCGGCGTTGACATCGGCCTCACGCGTCAGGCCGCAAATCTTGATACGAGTTCGTTGTGCAGATGTCATGGCAACCCATCAAACGCGGGTGTGCGTTCCGGTAGTTCCCAGTGCGGCGCATAGCGAGGGCCGAGAAAATAGAGACCGTCTGGCGAAAATGTAGGAGCTGCCGCGTTTCGGTCGAGGGCCAGTAGCACGTCCCGCACCCAGTCTGGACTTTGCTTGTGCTGGCCGACAGCAATCAAGCAGCCCATGATGTTGCGGATCATGTGGTGCAAAAAGGAATTGGCTTCAAAGTCAAAACGCCAGTACGCGCCACGGCGAGAAATGTCAATGCGCTGTAATGTTTTGACCGGCGACAAAGCCTGGCAGGCGGAAGCGCGAAACGACGTGAAGTCATGCTGACCCAGTAGGTGCATTGTTGCCTGTTGCATCGCTGCCATGTCGAGGCTGCTATAGATCCAGCCGACCTGACCGACCTCCACGCTGGGACGAACCGATGACTCCAGCAGGATATAAGCGTAACGGCGCGACAACGCGCTACTGCGACAGTGAAATTCCACTGGTACCATTTGTGCCCATTGCACCGCAATGTCTCGCGGCAAAAGTGCATTGACGCCACGAATCCAGGAATAACTGCTGCGTTCGACTTCAGTGTCGAAGTGCACGACCTGCATCAAACCATGCACGCCGGAATCGGTTCGCCCGGCACAAAGTGTTGAAACCTTTTGTGCCGTGAACTTGCCCAACGCCACCTCAAGTTGATCCTGTACGGTTTGGCCAGATGACTGGCTTTGCCAGCCTTGGTAAGCCCGTCCGTTGTAACTTATGCCGAAAGCCAACCTCACTGTGAGTTCATATCGTTGTCATCAAAGATTTTTCAGTGCGCTTTGCGCCTTGACTTTCATGTCGCCGGACGCCTCCGATATGACTTCTTGTATCAGCGCGCGTGCACCGTCGTCATCACCTATTGCGATGAACTCCTCCGCCAGCGCCAGTTTGGTACTCAGCGGATCCTGAATTGACTCTGCAACAGGATTGTCAACGGTGTCCGAAGTGTCTCCCAAATCAAGCGACAGCGAACCAAGGTCAAATTCCAGCATACCGAAACTGGGAGCCGTCTGGGCGCTCGGTGCCGAGGGTGTTAACGGTGCCGGAGCGGTAGCGCCAAAACTGGCAGCCGCTTGCGCCTTGAAGTCTTCGTTGTCGAGAGAAGGTTCCGTCATTGAGTCCTCTGGTGTGATTTCGTCACCAGTCCGAGAGAGTTCGTCGGCATGCGTGTCACTTGCTGCACTTTCCGAACTTGTTGCATAGGATTCCATCGGTGACGCCGCCGTAGTCAAGCCAAAATCCAGATCAAGTGGTGTCGTTGCCGACTCAGCATCACCAGCAGTCGTTTCTTCGCTGGTTGGCCGCTCGTCAAGCGAAAAATCCAGGTCCAGATCGAGGTCCACCGACCCCGCCGCTAGAGGCTGTTCGCCTTGGTTGGCTATAGTTTCCGAAGAGGCTGCCAGATTACTGATGAAATCGAGGGAAGCCGGACGTGACGGCGTCCCATCCGGATTTCTGGGTCGTCCGCCTGGCAGGTACAACTCATTGGTGGGATCGATGCTCAGGCCAAGTTCACAAATGCGTACCCAATCCGGACCTTCGCCATCGGTGACTTTAAATGCCAATAAGGCAATGCTTTCAAACGAATTGCCGTCAAGTCGCTTGGCAAAGATATCCAGCAATTTTTGATGGATGGCAATGCGCCCGGGATTGCTGCGCAGCGCATCCTTCAAGATTTCCTCGGCTTGCAAATCACGACCATAGGCCAGGTAGACATCAGCCTCGGCCACCGGGTCGACGTTGTCTACAGCGTCAAGTTGACTGGTTGAATAAACCATCGATGAGCCGGCGGCAGCATTGTCGTTGGTGTCGACACTCTGACCACCACTCGCACCAAAAAATGAGTCAGGCCGCAAGCGACTTTCCAGGAATATGCTATCAACCCGGGAGGCGTTCTTGCGTTGCCTGGATCGGTAGAAGCCAAAAAATGCCAATAAGGCGATCAAGCCGATCGCGCCCGCTGGCACCAACGGATTCTCAATCAGGCCTTCGACCAGGCCGGCTTCGGCACGCGGCGCTGGAACAGGGACGGAATGCTTGACCACTGTCGAGGCGGGCTGGATGGGCGCGGAGGCGGTAGCGGCGACGGGTTTCGCGAGAGCCGTGCTCGCCACAGTGGCGGGTGTCGAAGCAGGCGGTGCCGCAGCGGTTATGGTGGCGGCCGCAACGCCAGGTACTGGGCTAACGGCTGCTACTGCGGGCACAGCAGGACTTGGGGAAACTGCGCCGGAAGCTGCTCCCAGCTTGCTTAGGTCACTTATGTTTTTGGTGATTTCGGCGGCCCGGCTGGCAGCTTCTTTCGCGTTGCGTTCGCTCGCCAGCTGGTTTTCGGTCGCCTGCTTTTGAACGGCACCCTTTGACAAAGTGAGTTTGTCGGGTGCTGTCGCGATAGCCTTCTTGTCTTCAACCCTGGCTTGCAGGTTTCCACTAACTTTGCGGTCTGCAGCGGCTACTTCCGTTGTTGGGGCACTGCCCGCAAGTTTTCTCCTAAAGTCATTGAAATCCCTGCTTTGCGCAATAACAATTTGAGCAGCTTCAGTCGGCGAAATTGCTGCGACTTGTTCTGCCGAGGGAATAGTGATGAGCGCGCCTGCTTTGACGCGGTTCACGTTATCACCCGTGAACGCAGCCGGGTTGGTGCGCAGCAAAGCCACCAGCATTTGATCCAGGGAAACTTTAGCCGGCTTTGTCGCGGCAGCTATTTTGCTGGCGGTGTCGCCAGGCTTTACGCTAACCGGAACAACTGCGCCAGCCGACTGCTCCACTTTTGGGCGCGTCGGCTCCTTGATGCCAATACCCGATTGCGTCGGTCGTGTTGTTGTCGGCACTGGCGCGACCAAATCGTTTGCTGCCGAATTGCTGCCAGAGGGGCGGACCGGCAGCTGGGTCGGGGACGGTACCGCAAGAGTGGTTTGCCGCAAATTGGGCGGGTCAAAAAGCAGCGTGTAGTCGCGAACGATTCGCCCGGTTGCCCAGTTGACCTCAAGGATCATGTCGACGAAGGGATCGTTGACAGAACGGTCACTACTCAGGCGAATATAAGCGCGACCGTCGGCGCGCCTTTGCAGCGTGGCCTGCAGGCCCGCCATGATCGGGTTGTATTCCAGCCCGGCGACCCGGAATGCGTCTGGCAAGGCAACCGAAGCTTTAATCGAAGCGGCCTCTTCTGCATTGATGTCGGGAACGTCGACTTCAGCGCGCAAAGGTTCGCCAAGTGCCGACAAAACGGTGATGCGCCCGACCGAAAGCGCTGCCGCATTCGGTCCCCAGAAGCCGAAAAGAACAGCGGCCGCCGCCGCTAGGGTGGTTTTCTGCCAGCGATGTGACTTAGCAATCAATTTGAGGACTCCGGTGGTCGGGCAGCTGGAAAAGGTGACTCATTTTTGGATCCGAATTTTTGATACTTGAATCTTCAAAAGGACAATAACATCAATGTCTTAGATTGACAAGTTAAGGGAACTATTGGCTTCAGTTCCGAGTTGGGCCCGCTGGTAAATCGCTGATTCTATGTTGTCAGGCGACAACGACCGGTAAGACGTTGTTACAAGCAATGACGGGAGGCAGGCAGATTCGACACTCGTTCAGGTCGCCAGCAAGATACGCAACATGCGGCGCAGCGGTTCGGCGGCTCCCCACAAAAGCTGGTCGCCGATAGTGAAGGCGCCGACGTACTCTGGCCCCATCGCAAGCTTTCGAATGCGCCCTACCGGAATGTCCAGTGTGCCCGTAACAGCGACTGGCGTCAGGTGATGCATGGTGGCCTCGCGGTTGTTTGGAATTACTTTGACCCAAGCATTGTCAGACGCGATCATGGCTTCAATGTCACTTGTTGGAACATTCCTTTTCAACTTGAAGGTCAAGGCCTGGCTATGGCAGCGCATTGCACCAACACGCACACAAAAACCGTCAACCGGGGTCTCGGCGGAGCCAAAGGCAGCGCCCTGGCCCAGAATTTTGTTGGTCTCAGCGCCACCCTTCCATTCCTCACGGCTCACGCCCCAACCGGCTTCATCCGGTAGTTTGCCAATGCCAAGATCCTTGTCGATCCAGGGAATCAGGCTACCGCCCAGCGGAACGCCAAAATTGGCTGTCTCGGTGCTCGACAAGGTATGCTGTTTGGCCAAAACCATGCGATCAATTTCCAGAATGGCCGATTTGGGATCGTCCAGCAAACCCTTGACCTCAGCGTTCAAGGTGCCGAATTGAGTTAGTAACTCACGCATGTGCTGTGCGCCACCGCCAGAGGCCGCCTGGTAGGTCATGCTGGTCATCCATTCGACCAGGCCTGCCTTGTACAACGCGCTCACGCCCATGAGCATGCAGCTGACCGTGCAGTTGCCGCCAATCCAGTTTTGACCGCCGTTAACCAGTGCATTTTTGATGACTGGCAGATTGACTGGATCCAGGATGATGACGGCATCGTCTTTCATGCGCAGCGTGGAGGCCGCGTCAATCCAGTGACCCTGCCATCCGGCAGCGCGTAGTTTGGGGAAGACCTCGGTGGTGTAGTCGCCACCTTGGGCGCTGATGATGATGTCGCATTTTTTCAGTGCATTGATATCAAATCCATCTTTGAGGGTGGTTTCATTTTTAGCCTGGGACGGCGCCTGTGCACCGGCATTTGACGTTGAAAAGAAAACCGGTTCAATCAGACCGAAGTCACCCTCGGACTGCATACGGTCCATCAATACCGAGCCGACCATGCCACGCCAGCCCACCAAACCCACCAAATTTCCAATTTTCATCATGTTGCCTTTTCAGATAAATCAATTTCAAGAAACACAGGGACGCAAGGCCACTCTATAGCGCTTTGACCACGGCGGTACCCATTTCCACTGTGCTAACCCGCGTCGTGCCTGCGCTAAAAATGTCCGCCGTGCGGAGTCCTTGTTCCAGCACCGTTTTGACTGCTGTCTCGATGCGCCGCGCCGCCTCTTCCTGGTTCAGACTGAAGCGCAGCATCATGGCGGCGCTCAGAATGGTGGCCAACGGATTGGCGACACCTTTGCCCGCGATGTCTGGCGCGCTGCCGTGGCTGGGTTCGTACAAACCTTGATTGTTTGAATTCAAACTCGCCGATGGCAGCATGCCGATCGAGCCGGTCAGCATGGCGGCTTCATCGCTCAGAATGTCACCAAACATGTTGCCGGTGACCAGTACGTCAAATTTTTTCGGCGCACGCACCAGTTGCATGGCAGCATTGTCCACATACATGTGGTCGAGTGCCACGTCCGGGTATTGCATGCCTACCTCGCTAACAATCTCCTTCCAGAACTGGAAGGTTTCCAGAACGTTCGCCTTGTCAACGCTGGTGACCCGCTTGCTGCGCTTGCGGGCCGCCTGAAAGGCAACGTGGGCGATGCGCTCGATCTCGGGACGTGAATAGCGCATGGTGTCAAACGCTTCCTCGGTACCGGGGAAGTTTCCGTCAGTGGCGATACGACGGCCCCTCGGCTGGCCAAAATAGATGTCGCCCGTCAGCTCGCGAATAATCAGGATATCGAGTCCCGCAATCAGGTCCGGTTTCAGACTCGATGCGCCCACCAACTGTTCGTAGCAAATGGCTGGACGGAAGTTGGCAAACAGACCCAAATTCTTGCGCAAACCCAGAATGGCCTGCTCGGGCCGCAGCGGGCGATCAAGCTTGTCGTATTTCCAGTCGCCAACCGCGCCAAACAATACGGCGTCAGCCTCTTTGGCCAGTTTGAGCGTAGCGTCTGGTAACGGATGGCCATGCACTTCGTAGGCAGCGCCCCCAACCAGTGCGGTTTCCATTTCAAATGTGAGATCGAGTGCGTCTAAAACCTTGACGGCTTCCGCCACAATTTCGGTACCAATGCCATCGCCAGGCAAAACTGCAATCTTCATCATAATTTCTAGCGGCTATTTTTTAAGGAATGAATCAAGCAATCAGTGTGCGGGCCAACCAGGGTTTTTCTGCCAGACGCCGAGCTTCAAAATGCTTGATCTTGTCGGCATGCCGAAGGGTGAGTCCAATGTCGTCAAACCCATTGAGCAGGCAGTACTTGCGAAACGGCTGTACCTCGAAAGCGAGTTCTTCACCATCTGGTTTGACAATGCGCTGGCGCAGAAGATCGACCGTCAGCCCATAGCCAGGAAAGGCTGCGGTTTCATCGAATAGCAGGTTGACCTGAGCTTCGCCCAGGACAATCGGCAGCAAACCATTTTTAAAACTGTTGTTGAAAAAAATGTCAGCGTAACTGGGGGCAATGATGGCCCGAAAGCCATATTGATCAAGTGCCCATGGTGCATGTTCGCGGGACGAACCGCAACCAAAGTTCTTGCGCGCCAACAAAATGGATGCATTTTTGTAACGGCTTTGGTTGAGCACGAAGTCGGGGTTCGGCTTGCGGCTGTTGGGGTCCTGACCGGGAAAGCCGGCATCCAGGTAACGCCACTCGTCAAACAGGTTCTGTCCAAACCCGGTCTTGCGGATGGACTTCAGAAACTGCTTCGGGATAATGGCGTCGGTATCGACGTTCTCCCGGTCCATCGGAGCCACCAACCCCTTGTGCACAGTAAATATTTGCATGAAGTTTTCCTTGACAAACCGGTTCAGGCAAATTTCCTGACGTCCACGAAATGACCGTGGACAGCGGCTGCCGCTGCCATCGCCGGACTGACCAGATGGGTTCTCCCACCCGCACCCTGGCGCCCCTCAAAATTGCGATTGCTGGTGGAGGCACAGCGCTCGCTCGGCTCCAACCGGTCCGCATTCATGGCCAGACACATCGAGCATCCCGGCTCACGCCACTCAAAGCCGGCAGCTTTGAAAATTTGATGCAAACCCTCGCGTTCGGCTTGCTCCTTGACCAGACCAGAGCCGGGTACCACGATTGCCAGCTTGACGTTCTTGGCAACTTTTTGACCCAGTTTCTTGACCAGTGCTGCGGCCTCACGCATGTCTTCAATCCGGCTGTTGGTGCAGGAGCCGATGAAGACCTTGTCGACATACAGGTCGTCCAGCGCCTTGCCTGGCTCCAACCCCATGTAGACCAGTGCACGCTCAATGGCGCCGCGCTTATTGAGGTCCTTTTCTTTGTCAGGGTCGGGCACACGGTCGTCAATTCCGAGCACCATTTCAGGCGAAGTGCCCCATGTGACCTGCGGAACAATGCGGGAGGCATCAAGGTCAACGACGCTGTCGAACCTTGCATTGAGGTCGGTGTGCAAGGTCTTCCAGTAAGCCACGGCCTGATCCCACTCGACCGTGGACGCTGCGTCGTTGACTGCGTTGTGGCCTGGTGCCAGCGGACGGCCTTTGACATAGTCGATGGTTTTTTCGTCCACTGCCACCAGACCAGCGCGCGCACCGGCTTCAATGGCCATATTGCAGACCGTCATGCGACCTTCCATACTGAGAGCGCGAATTGCCGATCCGCCAAATTCAATGGTGTAACCGTTGCCACCTGACGTGCCGATTTTGCCAATGATGGCCAGCACGATATCCTTGCCGCTACAGCCGCGCGGTAGCGTGCCCTCTACCCGTACCAGCATGTTCTTCGCTTTTTTGGCCAGCAGCGTCTGGGTTGCCATGACGTGCTCTACTTCGCTGGTACCGATGCCGTGCGCCAATGCGCCAAAGGCACCGTGGGTGGACGTGTGTGAGTCGCCGCAGACCACAGTCATGCCTGGTAGGGTTGCGCCGTTCTCCGGCCCGATTACATGGACGATACCTTGTCGTTTCGACAGGAAAGGAAAGTAGGCGGCCGCACCATATTCCCGTATGTTGGTGTCTAACGCCACGACCTGCTCTTTGCTGGTCGGATCGATGATGCCGTCGTAGCCCAAATCCCAACCCGTGGTGGGAGTGTTATGGTCGGCCGTGGCAACGATCGAACTGACGCGCCACACCTTGCGACCGGCCTGGCGCAGTCCCTCAAAGGCCTGCGGGCTGGTGACCTCGTGCACCAGATGGCGGTCAATGTACAGAATGGCGGTGCCGTCATCTTCGGTGTGAATGACGTGTTCGTCCCACAACTTGTCGTACAGCGTGCGTCCGTGCGTCTCGATGTTGATCCGGCCCATGTAGTTTTTCCTTGGCAATCCATGATTTTATGCGGCGCCCTCAACCCGGTGAGTTTCAAACAAAACGCCCGCCGGTGTTGCCATCCGGCGGGCGTCGAATTTGTACCCTGTCAGCGCTTCGAAATTGGCAGGACGTCGCGTTTGACGGAGCCAGTGAACAGTTGGCGCGGGCGACCAATTTTGTACTCGGGGTCGCTGATCATTTCATTGAGTTGCGCAATCCACCCCACAGTGCGGGCCAGCGCAAAGACACCGGTGAACATGTTGACTGGAATGCCGATGGCGCGTTGCACGATGCCTGAATAGAAGTCAACATTGGGGTAGAGTTTGCGAGAAACAAAGTACTCGTCTTCCAGCGCAATTTTTTCCAGTGCCATGGCGAGTTTGAACAAGGGGTCGTTTTCCAGCCCGAGCGATGTCAGAACTTCCTTGCAGGTTTCCTGCATGAGCTTGGCGCGCGGGTCGTAATTTTTGTAGACCCGGTGTCCAAACCCCATCAGTTTGACGCCGGAATTCTTATCCTTGACTTGTTCCATGAAATGGCCGACCTTGGCAATGCCACCGATCTTCTGGATTTCTTCCAGCATGTTCAGGCAGGCCTCATTGGCACCACCATGCGCCGGACCCCAAAGGCATGCCACGCCTGCAGCAATCGCCGCAAACGGGTTGGTGCCGGAGCTGCCGCAAAGGCGAACGGTGGAAGTGGAGGCATTTTGTTCGTGGTCAGCGTGCAGGACAAAGATACGGTCCAGCGCACGTTCAATGACCGGGTTGACCTCAAAGTCCTCGCACGGCGTAGCGAACATCATGTGCAGAAAATTGCCGGCATAGCTCAAATTATTTTTCGGGTACATATAGGGTTGCCCCATGCTGTACTTGTAGGCCATCGCTACCAGGGTAGGCATCTTCGCAATCAATCGCAAGGCGGCAATTTCACGATGCTCAGGGTTGTTGATGTCGGTGCTGTCATGATAAAACGCTGACAAGGCACCGACCAGGCCGGTCATGATCGCCATCGGATGGGCATCGCGGCGAAAGCCACGCAGGAAAAACTGCATCTGCTCGTTGACCATGGTGTGCATCGTCACCCGCTTGGTGAAGTCGGCTTTGTCGGTCGCGTTGGGTAGGTTTCCGTACAGCAGCAAATGACAGGTTTCCATGAAGTCGCAATGGGTGGCCAATTGCTCTATCGGATAACCACGGTAAAGCAATTCTCCTTTGTCGCCGTCAATGTAAGTGATTGCCGACTGGCAAGAGGCGGTGGACAAGAAACCTGGATCGTAAGTAAACATGCCGGTCTGTGCATACAGTTTCCTGATGTCCACGACATCCGGTCCGACGCTGCCCTGATACACCGGCAGGTCAACACTTGGGCTGCCGTTACTGAACGAAAGAGTGGCTTTGTTGTCAGCTAATTTCATTTTCTACCTTTCAAGGGGTTTTCTCAACATACACAAAACTTCACGTACATCATCACAATCCAGTCCGGCATCAACTTGTGCCAGCGTTCGGCGCGTCAAGTGCAAGTCCAGCAAATCATTGTCACCAAGCTCCATCAACGCCAGCAGGGCTTGCGACTGCCTGATGGTTAAACTTGTTTCAAAACGCGCAAAGAACCGTTCAATGAAAATATCATTCTCAAGCAAGCCGCGACGACACCGCCATTTCAATTTACTCAATGAGGGCGCGTCAATCAGTGCAGTGCTTTGTACCATAGCGCGCGGCCTCCGATGTTGATCAAACTCAAACCGCGCGCATCACCATCATTTCCTTGATCTTTCCAATAGCCCGGGTCGGATTGAGTCCCTTGGGACACACTTCGACACAATTCATGATGGTGTGGCAGCGGAACAGCCGATAGGGGTCTTCCAGGTTGTCCAGCCGCTCGCCGGTCGCTTCGTCGCGGCTATCGGCGATAAAGCGGTAGGCTTGCAGCAATCCTGCCGGGCCAACAAACTTGTCAGGATTCCACCAAAAGCTGGGGCACGAAGTGGAGCAACTGGCGCACAAGATGCACTCGTAGAGGCCATTGAGCTCGTCGCGCTCGTCGGGGCTTTGCAAACGCTCTTTTTCTGGCGGCAAATTGTCGTTGATCAGATACGGCTTGATCGAGTTGTATTGCTTGAAAAATTGCGTCATGTCAACGATCAAGTCGCGCACCACCGGTAGTCCCGGCAGCGGCTTGAGGACAATAGTCCCCTTCAGAGTGAGCATGTTGGTCAGGCAGGCCAAGCCGTTCTTGCCATTGATGTTCATTGCATCTGAACCGCAGACGCCTTCGCGACAGGAACGGCGAAAACTTATAGTTGGGTCTTGCGCCTTGAGCTTCATCAATGCGTCCAGCAACATGCGCTCGCTGCCGTCTAGATCGACCTCAAGGGTCTGCATGTAAGGCTTGACGTCGGTGTCAGGGTCGTAGCGGTAGATCTGGAAAATGCGTTTTGACATTGTTGCTCTCGTTCGGTTGACGCTAACCTAAAAACTGCGCACGGTGAGGGGAACTGACTCAACCGTCAGTGGCTTCATCTGCACCGGTTTGTAAGCCAGGCGGTTGCCCTCGCTGTACCACAACGTATGTTTATGCCAATCTGTGTCGTTGCGGCCATTGGGATGCTCGGGACTATCTGTGTAGTCGTTGACTGAATGGGCGCCGCGACTTTCATGACGGGCCGCGGCGGACACGATGGTGGCCTGCGCAACTTCAATCAGATTTTCAACTTCCAGCGCCTCTATTCGAGCGGTATTGAAGATTTTCGACTTGTCTTTCAGGTTGATGGATTTGACGCGTTCACGCATGGCAGCGATCTTTGTCACGCCTTCGTTCATGTTGGCCTGCGTGCGAAACACCCCCGCATGCTGCTGCATGATGCTGCGAATTTCGTCGGCCACATCCTGCGAGTACTCACCGCCAGTTGAGTTGTCAAGGCGCGCAATACGCGCCAGCGAAGCGGCAGCAGCGTCATCTGGCAACGGCTTGTGTGCGGCACTTTTTTGGTTGGATTCAACAATATGGTTGCCGGCTGCACGGCCAAAAACCAGCAGATCCAACAGCGAGTTGGTGCCCAGACGGTTGGCACCGTGTACGCTGACACAGGCGCATTCGCCCACTGCATACAGTCCGTTGACTACCTCGCTTTTGTTGTCAGCGCTTTGCGAAACCACCTGACCGTGGATATTCGTCGGAATGCCACCCATTTGGTAATGGATGGTGGGAACGACGGGAATGGGTTCTTTGGTGATATCGACGTTGGCAAAGTTGTGACCGATCTCGAAAACGGAAGGCAAACGCTTCATGATGGTCTCGACACCGAGATGGGTCATGTCCAGGTTGATGTAGTCCTTGTTGGGCCCGCAGCCGCGCCCTTCCTTGATCTCCTGGTCCATGCAGCGCGACACATAGTCACGCGGGGCCAGATCCTTGTAGGCTGGCGCATAACGCTCCATAAATCGCTCGCCATTGCTGTTGCGCAAAATAGCGCCTTCGCCGCGGCAGCCCTCAGTCAGTAGCACGCCCGCACCATGCACACCGGTCGGGTGGAATTGCCAGAACTCCATGTCCTCGAGCGGAATACCGGCGCGTGCCGCCATGCCCAGCCCATCACCTGTGTTGATAAAGGCGTTGGTTGATGCCGCAAAGATGCGTCCGGCACCACCGGTCGCCAGCAGAGTGGTTTTAGCCTCGAAAATGTGCACGTCTCCGGTTTCCATTTCCAGTGCCGTCACGCCCACCACGTCACCGGCAGCGTCACGAATCAGGTCGAGTGCCAACCATTCGACAAAAAAGCTGGTCTTTTCCCTGACGTTTTGCTGGTACAGCGTGTGCAACATGGCATGTCCGGTGCGGTCGGCTGCAGCACAGGCGCGTTGCACTGGCTTTTCTCCGTAGTTTGCAGTGTGCCCACCAAACGGTCGCTGGTAAATGGTTCCATCTGGATTGCGGTCAAAGGGCATGCCCATGTGCTCCAGGTCATAGACAACGTTGGGCGCTTCACGACACATAAATTCAATCGCATCCTGGTCGCCGAGCCAGTCTGAACCCTTCACGGTGTCGTAGAAGTGATAGTGCCAGTTGTCTTCAGACATATTGCCCAAAGATGCGCCAATGCCGCCTTGTGCAGCCACGGTGTGAGAACGGGTCGGGAATACCTTGGAGAGAACCGCCACGTTGAGCCCAGCCTTGGCCAGCTGTAGCGAAGCGCGCATGCCAGAGCCACCGGCACCGACAATGACAACGTCAAATTTGCGCTTCGGAAGTTTGGGAGTAACGGTCATGATTTTTTGAGTCTTGGTGTGCAAATGCGGTGAAAAGTGACTTGGGGCGGCAAATTGAAAAGGTCTATAAACGCCACAGCACCTGAATGCCCCAGCCAACGCAGGCCAACAACCAGACAATGGTGAACACATGCAGGACCAAGCGCAGACTGACTGGCTTGATGTAGTCCATCCAGATGTCGCGCATGCCGATCCACACGTGGTACAGCAGCGCAATGATGACGGTGAAGGTGAGCGCCTTCATCCATTGCGAAGAAAAAATGCCGGCCCAGTGGTCGTATCCGATCGGGCCTTTGCTGAAAATGACTTGAGCCAGAACCACTAGGGTGAAAATAGCCATCAAAGCGGCTGTGACTCGCTGCCCCAGCCAGTCACGCAGACCATAGTGAGCGCCCACGACAATTCGCTTGGATCCGAAATTAATAGACATGGCGTTTCTTTCTCTTAACGGTTACTGGCGCAGCTTGTCGCATCGCAACAGGAGCCTGTTTTGATCGCCTTCAATATTCAATAAAGACCAAACAACTTCGCGCCAAGCACCAGCGCCAGCCCAATGCTCATGGTCAGGGTGACAACTGCAGATGATTTGCCAAACTCCTTGCTGACAGCGTCATGGCTGACATCCATCCACAGGTGGCGAAGACCGGCGATAAAGTGGTGCAGGTAAGCCCAGATGAGGGCCAACGCAACCAGCTTCCAAAGAGCGCCAGGCAAGCCCAGCATGCCTAAATTGAATGCAGCTTTAAATTTTACAAATGAAATCTCAGAGGAGATCGAACGGTCAAACATCCAGATCACGAAGGGCATCAGAAAAAACATGAGTGCTCCGCTGACGCGATGCAATATCGATACGATGCCGGCAATCGGCAGGCTGTAACTGGGGAGGTCAGTGAAGGCGTTGATGTTTCGGAATTCTGGGCGCTTGCTGGTTGCAACTGCTGCTAATTCGGACATGCTTGGCTTTCAATGTTTGAGTAACTGCTTGGCAATAAGGGAAAAACTGCAGACAACGAAATTCTATTGCAATGCACCATCAATCACTGCAAAGAAAGTTTGGGAGTCAGGAATTTTGTCGGCGAAATGTATTTCATCGACTAGCAAAGTCGATGTCGGCGAGTGAAGTACAGTGACTGAGCCTCGGTAACACAAGCTATCGGATGACCCTTATTCAACTCAGGGTATTGTGGTAGTGGTGCGTTTCGGTCCGGTAGTAGCCGCGACGCAACTCCATCGGCACGTCTTTGTAGGTGTACGCAATGCGCTCTACGCTGAGCAAAGGCGTCCCAATCACAATTTTCAACAACTTTTCGCGACCCTCGTTGGCCGGTTCTGCGCGAATTTTCTCCTCGGCGCGAACCATTCGCACATTGAATTCGGTCTCAAACAGGGCGTACATTGGACCCTGGTATGTGGCCAGTCGTTCCGCGGTCAGACCTTTAAAGGGGTCCTCTGGCAGCCAAATGTCTTCCAGAATCGTGGGCGTACCCAAAAAACTCAGAATACGGCGCACTTGCAGAACAGCATCCCCAGTGCTCAGCGCCAGCGCGCGTGCCACCTCTGAGTTGGCTCTAGCCCGACGACATTCAATGATGTCGCGATGGGCGGGACCCTCGCTTCCAGGTTTGCCACTGTCCGGTACCAGTTTCAAAAAGCGAAACTGCACCTGCTGTTCCGCATGAGTTGCCACAAATGTGCCCTTTCCTTGCCTGCGTACAAGCAGGTTCTCGGCGGCGAGTTCGTCGATCGCTTTGCGGACTGTGCCCTGGCTGACCTGAAAGCGCGTTGCAAGGTCCATTTCACTCGGGATACCCTCGCCCGGTTTCCATTCGCCCAGCCGCAGTCCGTTCAGTATCAGCACCTTGATCTGCCGGTAAAGCGGGCTGAAAGACGGTGTAACAGTCGCTGCCGGTGCCACGCGGTCGGCACCGGTCAGCGCGGCTCCTGCCAGGGGAGAAAATGGTGTTGACATGAATGGTTGACCTCGCGCCAGGTTCAGTGCTCAGGCAAACCGAATCATATCTTATATAAGACATAAGACAAATTGACGACTCAGGGTTTTCCAGAGTAAACTTGGTCGGCATTCTGCTAGGCGCAGGCAACCCGGCTTGTACCTTCCAGCACCCTCTTCACAACACATCTGGAGTACTCACCATGAGCAAAAAGCCCGTCCGCGTTGCCGTTACCGGCGCCGCAGGTCAAATTGGTTACGCAATCCTGTTTCGCATTGCATCCGGCGAGATGCTGGGCAAAGATCAGCCTGTGATTCTTCAATTGCTTGAAGTTCCCATGGAGAAGCCCCAGCAAGCGTTGCAGGGCGTGATGATGGAATTGCAGGACTGCGCCTTCCCGCTGCTGGTCTCTATGGAAGCTCACAGTGACCCGATGACCGCCTTCAAGGATGCGGACTATGCCTTGTTGATTGGCTCGCGTCCGCGCGGACCGGGAATGGAGCGAGCCGAGTTGCTGGCCGTCAATGGCGCAATTTTCACAGCACAAGGCAAGGCGCTCAATGCCGTTGCAAGCCGTAACGTCAAAGTGTTGGTTGTGGGCAACCCCGCCAACACAAATGCCTACATTGCCATGAAGAGCGCGCCGGATCTGCCACGCAAAAACTTTACCGCCATGCTGCGCCTGGACCACAACCGGGCACTGAGCCAACTGGCGTCGAAGACTGGCAAGGCGGTGGCGGATATTGAAAAGATGGCGGTCTGGGGAAATCACTCACCCAGCATGTATGCTGACTATCGCTTTGCAACCATCAATGGCGCCAGTGTCAAAGACATGATCAACGACCAGGATTGGAACGCCAACACTTTCCTACCTACCGTGGGCAAGCGCGGAGCGGCAATCATTGCTGCGCGCGGTGTGTCTTCGGCAGCCTCTGCTGCCAATGCCGCCATTGATCACATGCGCGACTGGGCGCTGGGTACCAATGGCAAGTGGGTCACCATGGGCATTGCCTCTGACGGACAGTATGGCATTCCGAAAGATACCATGTTCGGTTTTGCAGTGACCTGCTCGGGCGGTGAATACAAAGTGGTTGAAGGCTTGGCGATTGACATCTTCAGTCAGGAATGCATCAATAAAACTCTCAAAGAGTTGCAAGACGAGCAGGCTGGGGTCGCACACCTGCTGTAAGCGGTGCGTTAACGCGATTCAAGTTGTTGTGAGTCATCCGCGCGAAGTTCTGCTAGGCGTTCAGGCCGCGTCGGCTTCCATTCCGGTATGTGACCATTTCAGCGGTTTAGAGGCGCGGATGCGCAAGAGTCTGAATCTGCAGGCTGAAATGTCTGAGGAATTCGGCGCTTGTGTGTTTGACGTCACGCTGGATTGCGAGGACGGTGCTCCGGTGGGCGGTGAAAAAGACCACGCCCAGATGGTCGTAGCCCTTGCAAATCAAGCGCATCACGCTGCAATGGCTCGACCATCGAGCATTGTTCCTCGGGTTGCGGTGCGGGTACATGCGGTCGGGCATCCGGCGTTCGAGCAGGATGTGGACATCATCATCGGTGGCGCGGCTGGTGCCTTGTGCCACCTGATGATTCCGAAAGTGGAAACAGTCGAAGAGGTAAACCGGGCGTTGCAACAGGTGGATCGGCTGGTGGCCAAATCCGGACGAGTACGGCCATTGCCTGTGCATGTATTGATTGAGTCTCCAGCCTCGGTTCACCAGGTCTTCAGGATTGCGGCGCACCCCAGGGTGCAATCGCTCAGCTTTGGCTTGATGGATTTCGTTTCTGCCCATGGTGGCGCAATTCCGGCAAGTGCAATGGGTATCCGCGGCGACCAGGATAGCGCCGGGTTGGATCAGTTTTCTCATCCCCTGGTGCTTCGGGCCAAGCTGGAAATTGCATCGGCCTGTCATGCGTATGGCAAAGTGCCGGCGCATAGCGTGGTGACAGAAATCAGTGACGCGACAGTGGTGTTGAGTGCGGCCAGTCGGGCCTGTCGTGCATTGGGCTATACCCGAATGTGGAGCATTCATCCGATCCAGATCAGGCCCATTTTGGAAGCGTTTGCACCTACTGAAAATGAGGTTGAATTGGCCGCATATATCATGTTGGAAGCGCAAAAATCAGATTGGGCTCCAATGTCTTTGGGTGGTAAATTGCACGACCGTGCAAGTTACCGCTATTTTTGGCAAGTGCTGGAGCGGGCGCACCAGACCGGAAGGTATCTCCCGGCTGAAGCCCGGCGTTTGTTCAACTAAATTTGACTGGGTAAGGATGCCAATGATCAAAGTTCTTGTTGTCACAGTGTTCCTGTTGGCTCCTCCGTTGGCGCTGATGGCGCAGGCACCAGCACAAGCGGACAGCGCAGCCAAACGTTTGTCGTCGAGTCGGACCGAGATCAAATCCAAGGCCAGTCAAATGGCGTCGGGGATTATGGCGGCAGAGGCCGCTCTGTCTCCGGCCGAGTTGGCCATTGCGCTGCGCGTCTACCTCGGCAAATTACCATGCGAATTGGGTGCTTTTGTGACGTTGACTGCAGATTCAAAATCACCGGGATACTTTGATGTCCAACTCAAGAATCTGAAATACCGCATGTTTCCGGTTGAAACAAGTACCGGTGCGATTCGCCTGGAAGACAAACAGGCTGGTGCCGTGTGGCTGCAGCTGGGCAACAAATCGATGCTGATGAATCAGAAGCTCGGGCGGCGTCTGGCCGATGACTGCAAGAGTCCCGATCAGGCTTTGATGGCCGAAATGTTGATCAAAAATCCGGTGCCCAGCATTCTCGAGCCGACTGCTGAAGTCGCTGTCAAATAGACAATTGAAACCGCCCAAGTGACAAAAAGGGCAAAATCGTTTGATACAGAAGGAGTTGATGATGTTGCTGTCTTATCGGGCCCATGTTGCTGAACGCGCTGCCCTTGGCATTCCCCCCTTGCCCTTGTCTGCAAAACAGACCGGTGAGCTCATTGAACTGTTGAAAAATCCGCCCCAGGGCGAAGAGGCGATGCTGGTGAATCTGATCACACACCGAGTGCCGGCCGGTGTGGATGATGCCGCTAAGGTCAAAGCATCCTATCTCGCCGCAGTGGCGCACGGCACTGAAAAATGCCCATTAATTTCACGCGAAAAGGCAACGGAACTGATGGGCACCATGCTCGGCGGCTACAACATCAGCCCGCTGGTGGATTTGCTCGACGACGCAGTGGTTGCGCAGGTTGCGGCCAATGGGCTCAAGAAGACCTTGCTGATGTTTGACCAGTTTCATGACGTCAAAGAAAAAGCCGACAAAGGTAACGCCCAGGCCAAAGCCGTGCTGCAGAGCTGGGCTGATGCCGAGTGGTTTACATCACGTCCCGAGGTGCCGCAGTCCATTACGCTGACCGTTTTCAAAGTGGAAGGCGAAATCAACACTGATGATTTGTCACCTGCGCCTGATGCTTTCAGTCGCCCCGACATTCCCTTGCACGCCCTGGCGATGCACAAAAATGCGCGCCCCGGCATCGTGCCGGAAGAAGACGGCAAACGCGGTCCCGTCAAGTTCATCAACGACCTCAAGGCCAAAGGCAATTTGGTGGCTTATGTGGGTGATGTGGTGGGAACCGGTTCATCCCGCAAATCAGCCACCAACTCGGTGTTGTGGTTCACCGGTGAAGACATCCCGTTCGTTCCGAACAAGCGTTTTGGCGGCGTGTGTCTGGGTTCAAAGATCGCCCCGATTTTTTACAACACGATGGAAGACTCGGGCGCGCTGCCCATTGAACTGGACGTAAGCCAGATGAACATGGGCGACGTGGTGGAACTGCGCCCCTATGACGGCAAGGCGATCAAGGGCGGTAAGGTAATTGCCGAATTCAAAGTCAAAAGTGAGGTTCTATTTGATGAAGTGCGCGCTGGCGGTCGCATTCCATTGATCATCGGCCGAGGACTCACCGCCAAGGCGCGCGAGGCGTTGGGATTGCCTGTGAGTACGTTGTTCCGCCTGCCTCAAAATCCTGTAGACACGCACAAGGGTTTCACTCTGGCGCAAAAAATGGTGGGTCGTGCCTGCGGCTTGCCGGTGGTCGCTGGCAACCAGCAAGGTGTTCGCCCCGGCACCTACTGTGAGCCCAGGATGACCAGCGTCGGGTCACAGGATACAACCGGCCCGATGACGCGTGACGAGTTGAAAGATCTGGCCTGCCTGGGCTTTAGCGCCGACCTGGTGATGCAATCGTTCTGTCATACCGCTGCTTACCCGAAACCGGTGGATGTGAAAATGCACCATGAGCTGCCTGCGTTCATGAGCACGCGCGGCGGTGTTCCTCTGCGACCGGGTGACGGCATCATTCACAGTTGGTTGAACCGCATGTTGCTGCCTGATACGGTGGGCACGGGCGGTGACAGCCATACCCGTTTCCCGATCGGTATCAGCTTCCCGGCCGGTTCCGGATTGGTGGCTTTTGGCGCTGCCACCGGTGTGATGCCCCTGGATATGCCTGAGAGTGTGCTGGTGCGGTTCAAAGGCAAAATGCAGCCCGGCATAACCCTGCGCGATCTGGTTAACGCTATTCCGCTTTATGCCATCAAAGCCGGTCTTTTGACGGTGGCCAAGCAGGGCAAGAAAAACATTTTCTCGGGCCGCATTCTGGAGATTGAAGGCTTGCCTGATCTCAAGGTGGAACAGGCTTTTGAGCTGAGCGATGCATCGGCCGAGCGCAGTGCCGGTGGCTGCACGGTGCACCTGAACAAGGAGCCTATTCAAGAGTACATCACCAGCAACATCACGATGCTCAAATGGATGATTGCCTCGGGTTATTCTGATGTGCGTACCATCAAGCGCCGCATCGAGGCGATGGAGGCCTGGCTGGCCAATCCGCAGTTGCTCAAGGGTGATGCCGATGCCGACTATGCAGCCGTCATTGAGATCGACCTGGCCGATATTCATGAACCGATTGTGGCCTGCCCGAATGACCCGGATGATGTAAAAACGTTGTCTGATGTTGCCGGTGCCAAGATCGACGAAGTCTTCATTGGTTCTTGCATGACCAACATCGGCCACTTCCGAGCAGCCAGCAAATTGCTCGAGAACAAGCGTGATATTCCGGTCAAGTTGTGGATGGCGCCGCCTACCAAAATGGACGCCAAACAGCTTACAGAAGAAGGTCATTATGGTGTTTTGGGCTCCGCTGGTGCCCGCATGGAAATGCCCGGTTGCAGCCTTTGCATGGGCAATCAGGCGCAGGTGAAAGAGGGCGCCACTGTTTTCTCCACTTCCACGCGCAATTTCCCGAATCGTCTGGGCAAGAACAGCTTTGTGTACCTTGGCAGCGCGGAGCTGGCGGCCATCTGCTCCAAATTGGGGCGCATTCCTACCAAGACGGAATACATGACGGACATGGGTGTTCTGACAGCAGCCAGCGACAAGATTTACCAGTACTTGAACTTTGACAAGGTCAAAGATTACACCGACGCCGCTGCTTCTGTTAAAGAAGGCGCTGCGATTTGATCGGTTGTAAACGCCGTTGAAGAGGACCGGTTACATTGTCTGTTAGCGCCCCACGATTCGATTTTTGGGGCGCTTTTATAGTGCCCAACAAGGGCACAGGGGCGCTGGATAATTGTCTCCATCAACGCGTTTCGATACGTCCCACTACCTCTGCAAATAGTTTTGCTGTTGATCGGCAGAAATATTTTTATAACCTTTGCCTGGTACGGTCATTTGAAAGACTTGGCCTCTTCGCCTTGGTACATCGCGGCGCTTGTGAGTTGGGGGATTGCCTTGTTTGAAGCGCTGCAGGTACCAGCCAACCGCATTGGTTTTCAGCAAGCCGGCTTCCGTGTGGGGCAACTCAAGATCGTGCAGGAAGTCATTACGCTGGCGGTATTTGTGTCGTTAGCCACGCTGTACCTCAAAGAACGCTTCAAGCTGGATTATGTGTGGGCTGCTCTGTGCATGGTGGGCGCGGTGTTCTTTATTTTTCGTGGCGCCTGAACTCCCGGGTCTCAACCTACAGGTCGGGCAGTTAAACTTCGCGCAGTCACAAAACGTCAAATCTTTGACATATTCCCCTGAGGAGTCCGCCATGTTTTTTGGCAAACTGTTGCCGCGTGAAGGAAATTTTTTTGAAATGTTCAACCAGCATGCAGACCGCATCTTGGAGGCGGCATATGCGTTTTCTAAATTGGTGGCCAACTACAGTGATCTTCACCTGCGGCAAAAATACAACCAGGACGTGGACAACGCTGAAAGGGCGGCAGACCGGGTGACGCATGAAGTCAACAAGGCGATTCATATCACCTTCATTACCCCCATTGACCGGGAGCAGATTCACACCTTGATCAACACCATGGACGATATCGCCGACCTGATTCAGGACTCGGCCGAGACCATGGCGTTGTATGACGTGCATCACATGACCGAAGACATAACGCGATTGACCGACCTGAGTGTGAAGTGCTGTGAACGGGTGCGCGATGCCGTCAATATGCTGGCCAAGATCGCAGACCCTGCGACAGCCGCCGCTGCCTTAAAAACCTGCGAAGAGATCGACCAGCTTGAGTCTGACGCTGATCGCGTTATGCGCAGCGCGATGAGCAAACTGTTTCGGGAAGAGCCTGATGTTCGCGAAGTGATCAAGCTTAAAGCGATTTACGAATTGCTGGAGACCATCACTGACAAGTGCGAAGATGTCGCCAATGTCATCGAGGGCATCGTCCTCGAGAACTCTTGAGTTGTACCGGTCATGGTATCGGTTCAGGTAGGGTTGTGGGTAGTAGTGATGTTGGTGATGTTGGCGTTGGCGTTCGATTTCATGAATGGATTCCATGACGCCGCGAACTCGATTGCAACAGTGGTGTCCACCGGTGTTCTCAAGCCCGGACAGGCAGTGCTCTTTGCAGCGGTCTTCAACTTCATTGCGATTTTGGTCTTCCAGTTGAGTGTCGCTGCAACAATTGGTAAAGGGCTTGCCCAGCCTGGTGTGGTGGACGTCAACGTTGTTTTTGGTGCGCTTGTTGGCGCCATCAGCTGGAATTTCATCACCTGGTATTACGGTATACCTAGCAGTTCGTCGCATGCACTGATCGGTGGCATTGTTGGTGCGGTGATATCCAAGGCTGGTGCCTCTGCTCTGGTGTTGTCCAGCATCGTAAAGACAGTGGTTTTCATATTTGTGTCTCCACTGATGGGGTTCCTGCTGGGCTCACTGATGCTGATTTCGGTGTCGTGGTTTTTTCGTCGCAGCACGCCGAGTCGTATTGACCGCTGGTTTCGCCGTTTGCAGTTAGTGTCTGCAGGCGCCTACAGTCTGGGCCACGGCGGCAATGATGCACAGAAAACGATCGGCATTGTCTGGATGTTGCTCATCGCAACGGGCTATACCGCCGTCGGCGATCAGGCACCTCCGACCTGGGTGGTCCTAACTTGCTACACAGCAATTGCCATGGGTACCTTGTTTGGCGGATGGCGTATTGTCAAGACCATGGGGCAAAGACTCACCAAGCTCAAACCGGTGCATGGATTCTGTGCAGAAACAGGGGGTGCCATCACGCTATTCACTGCGGCAGTACTTGGCATTCCGGTTTCTACGACGCACACCATTACCGGGGCTATCGTGGGTGTTGGCGCCACCCAGCGTGCCAGTGCTGTGCGATGGGGGGTTGCTGGGAACATCATCTGGGCCTGGATCCTGACAATCCCGGCTACTGCATTCTTCTCAGCGGTTGCCTATTGGGTTAGTCTTTTGCTATTTTGATGCCAAGGGGCAAAGTTAAACGAGGTTGGGCTGTTTACCCATCAGGCTATCAGGATTTGAGGGTGAGCTCGAAGTAGCGTTGAAAGCTGAATACGATGCTGCTCATGAGTACGGTGGTGCCAACCAAAAGTGCAAAAGCCACTCCACCAATCGTGAGCCAGTTGGTTTGACCGGGTGCGGCATCCGGGACTTCCAACGGATTGAACCGAGCGTTCCATTTTTCAGGGTTCGTCAAACCATAAACAATGGCGGTCAGGGCGCAGCTGGCGAAGGTGAAACCCAGCAACGGAATCAAAAGCCAGACCCAAAAATCGTCCAATCCATTGCGTTTCGCCCGCTCAATGCCATAGAGCCCCAAAGCGGTCGGTAGAGTCAGCAACCAGCCAAGCAAATCGCTTTTTCCTCGCAAATAAAAGCGATGTAGCCCCAAAGACCCGCCAATAAATGCCAGCCAGGTGGCGGTGGTCTTGTTTTTCATGAATGCCAATTATGGCTGCGGGGCACTTGAGTCGCCCAACCCCAGAGGTTTGTCCATTATGACGACATCGCGCCACTGATCAAATTTCCAGCCGCAGGATTTGAGAACCCCAACGTGAGAAAACCCTACTGATAGGTGGACAGCAATGGAGCCAACATTGGCCGAGTCGCCAATCACCGCAAGCAATTTACGTACACCCACCCTTTCGGCCTGTGCGGCAAGTTCTGTCAGTAGCGCCCGCCCGAGACCACAGCCTTGTGCACCAGTCGCCAGATAGATGGAGTCCTCTGCCGAGAACCGATAGGCTGGACGGGGCTTGAACCAATTACAGTAAGCAAAACCAAGCACCTCGTTGCCTGCGACTGCTACCAAGTGGGGCAAACCTTTGGTGAGCACATCTGCTCGGCGCTCTGCCATGTCGCTTTGGGAAGGAGGGTCAACTTCAAAAGTACCCGTGCCAACAAGCACGTGATGGGCATAAATGGCCGCAATTGCAGGGATGTCGTCGGCTTGACTTGGGCGAATGATGGGCATAAATATAGGAAACGTTATAATTAAGAGCTATTCAGTGTGTCGCTGGCCGGGTGGTCATGTCGCGTGTCTCAAACGCTGGATTAAGTGCTAAATCAAATGGCGGAAATAATACTCCGCCGCCCAAAGGATAAATCATGGTCGTCATTCGACTCGCTCGTGGCGGTGCAAAAGCACGCCCATTTTTCAATATTGTCGTTGCTGACAAGCGTACCCGTCGTGACGGTCGCTTTATTGAGCGCATCGGTTTCTACAATCCGATTGCTACCGCCAGCGAGGAGAGCATCCGCATTGCGCAGGATCGTCTGACTTACTGGAAAAGCGTCGGCGCGCAGGCATCTCCCACAGTAGAACGACTGGTGGATCAAGCCGCAAAAAAAGCGGTCTGATGACATTGTGATGTTGCCCGGCCTTGAAGTAGCCGAGTTGCCGGCGGATGCTGTAGAAGTTGGGCGCATTAACGATGCCTGGGGCATCAAAGGCTGGTTTAAAGTCCTGCCCTACAGCGCCGATCCCGAGGCGCTTTTTTCTTCCAAACGATGGTTTTTGTTACCTGCTGAAAAAGGTGCAAAGACCTTCATTGGAGTCGCAACACTGGCGATTAAAGAAGCCAAGGTTCATTCGGATGCAGTAGTTGCTTCGGCGCATGAGGTGGATGATCGCAGTTCGGCCGAAGCTTTGCGTGGTGCTCGAATATTTGTCTCCCGGTCCAGCTTTCCAACGGCTGAAAAAGACGAGTTCTACTGGGTCGACTTGATTGGACTAAGCGTTGTCAATCGCGAGGGAATAGTACTGGGGTCGGTCAGGGAATTGCTCTCTACCGGATTGCAAACTGTAATGGTGATCGAGTGCCAGCAGGACGAGAAGACAATTGAGAGAATGATCCCATTCGTGTCGGTCTATGTTGACGATGTTGATTTGACTGCCAGACGCATACAGGTTGACTGGCAGCCTGACTTTTGAGTGGCGTCTTATGCGATTCGATGTCGTCACACTTTTCCCAGAACTATTCGTTCCATTTTTGACAGGCGGCGTCACGCGACGTGCGTTCGAAGCCGATCTTGTCGAGGTCAAATTTACCAACCCACGCGATTTTGCGACCGGAAATTACAGGCGGGTCGACGATCGGCCTTTTGGCGGTGGTCCAGGCATGGTCATGATGGTCGAGCCACTGACAAAGTGTGTACGAGACATTCAGTCGCAGCGGACCGATTCGGTGCCAGTCGTACTGTTTTCGCCGGCAGGCAAAAAACTTGACCACACTTCAGTGGCGCGATGGGCGACGGGCCAGGGTGCTGTGCTGATTTGTGGACGGTATGAGGGTGTTGACCAGCGCTTTGTCGATGAATGCGTCACGGAGCAAATCAGCCTGGGTGACTTTGTACTTTCAGGAGGTGAAATTGCTGCCATGGCCTTGCTTGACGCTGTGGCTCGACTGCAACCGGGAGTCCTCAATGATGAGTCCAGCCATCTGCAGGATAGCTTCAATCCCGTGTTGGACGGCTTGCTGGATTGCCCGCACTACACCCGCCCTGAGAAGTGGTCAGACAGGGCGGTGCCGGAAGTTTTATTGTCGGGTCACCATGCCCAAATTGAACGCTGGCAGCGCGAGCAGCGGTTGGCCAGTACCGCCCGTCTTCGGCCCGAACTGATTGTTCAGGCGCGTTGCGCGGGGCGATTGAGTCCCGCAGATGAATCCTATCTGACCGGTTTGGCCTTCAAACCGTAGTGTCGAAGCTTTAGCCGATGAAGTCTCTTGAATGGGATACAATTGAGGGTTAATCGATCCTCTGGCTGGCAGCTTTTTGATGATTTCAAACGGGCTATTGTGTCAATTCCGACGCACGCGCAACCAAGATCATTTGAGGAAATCATGAATCTGATTCAAATTCTTGAGCAGGAAGAAATCGCTCGTTTAGGGAAAGTGCTCCCTGAATTCTCTCCAGGTGATACGGTGATTGTTAGTGTCAACGTGGTGGAAGGTACACGCAAACGCGTACAGGCCTACGAAGGGGTCGTGATAGCCAAGCGTAATCGCGGTCTCAACAGTGGCTTCATCGTTCGAAAAATTTCGAGCGGTGAAGGGGTAGAGCGTACGTTTCAGACCTACAGCCCGCTGATTGCTGGCATCGAAGTCAAGCGTCGGGGCGATGTACGTCGCGCCAAGCTGTATTACCTGCGTGATCGCAGCGGAAAATCGGCTCGTATCAAGGAAAAGTTACCAGCTAAGAAAACGGGTGCTGCCGCGGCATAGTTCAAGCGTTCTTGCAAAAAGCCGCCCCAGCACTGCCTGTGGCGGCTTTTTTTGACTGGACGCGTTGCGGAATGCCCCAAAAAGTGTAAAGCAATTTTGCTCTGTCCAGTCCCAGACTGTGCTTCTTTTATTTCCCGTGCTCTCAAATATTCCGCATACCCCTTTGTCCCAGTTACCCCACTTCGACCCACGTCATGTACCAGTGGAGAGCGTTGATTCACACCTGCCCGCAGTGCCGATGTCATCGCTGCGGCCGGCGGCCCTGCGGCACCGATTTGCGTCGCCCCCGACGTGGGAACCTGAAGTGGTGGCGGAGCAGCGGTTTTCTGATCGGACATCAATTCATGCGTCGGTCTTGATGCCCATAGTCATGCGCGAGCAACCGACCGTATTGCTGACCGAGCGTACTCTGCACCTTTCAACCCATTCAGGACAAATAGCCTTCCCCGGCGGAAAAGCGGATGAAGAGGACGTCGACGCGTTGGGTACCGCATTGCGTGAGGCGCAAGAGGAGCTTGGCCTTAATCCGGTATTCGTGCAAGTGTTGGGGGTGTTGCCGCTCTACGTTACAGGGTCGGCGTTCATCATTACGCCGGTCGTTGCCTTAGTGGTTCCTGGATTCACTTTAAGTCCCAATGCCTATGAAGTTGCTGACGTTTTTGAGGTTCCGCTGGAATTCTTGATGAACCCAGCTCATCATCAGCGCCACGCGTTAGAGTGGGAAGGTGTGCGGCGCGAGTGGTTCTCCATGCCGTATTTGGAGCAAGACAAGCAGCGTTTCATTTGGGGCGCTACCGCGGGCATACTGCGAAACTTTTACCGGATGTTGTCAGCTTGATGAGTTGTACCGCTATGATGATCCCATGAGTTTCATTTCCGTGCTATTGGCACTGTTGCTCGAGCAAGCACGTCCGTTGGGTCCGGGCAACCTGATTCATGCGAGCTTGCGCAGTTGGGTGCGTTGGAGCACCAGAAATTTTGACGCCGGCAATTCGTTTCACGGCTGGATGGCATGGGGATTTGCCGTGGGAGGCCCATTTTTGGCTGCGCTCGTCATTTACTGGCTGCTGGATGCTTTTCTGGGTTGGCCGATAGCCGTGGCATGGAGCGTGGCCGTACTTTATGCGACGCTGGGTTTCAGGCAGTTCAGTTTCCATTTCACCCAGATCCGCAATGCGCTCGCCGACGGAAATGAAGACCGAGCTCGCGAATTGCTGGCCAACTGGCAGCAGATCGATGCCAGCGAGTTGCCTCGTAGTGAAATTGTGCGTCACGTGATTGAACATTCAGTGCTATCAGCCCATCGCCATGTCTTTGGAGTCCTTACCTTGTTCTCTGTGCTGGCCGTATTTGGTTTCGGCCCGGCTGGTGCAGTCCTTTACCGACTAAGCGAATTTGTCGCACGTTACTGGCAACACAAGAGTAAACAGCACCACCTGCCTGTCAGTGAGGCTCTGCAGCAAACGGCTGCTGTTGCCTGGACCATCATTGACTGGGTGCCTGCCCGTATGACGGCGATCAGTTTCGCGGTAGTTGGGAGCTTTGAGGAGGCGATTGATGGTTGGCGAAATTACCAACCTCGTTTCGTCGGAGACAACGATGGCATCGTGCTGGCAGCTACTGCAGGTGCCGTGAATATGAGTCTGATGGGGGGCGCTTCCTGCACTATGGATTCTTCTACCGGGGGCATGCCTGGCGCAACGAATCAGTCAGATACGAAAGCCGAATCATTACCGGGTCAGATGCCCGAACTCTCGCACCTAGCTGTCGTCGTTGGCCTGGTCTGGCGTTCAGTAGTGATGTGGATGGTTCTGCTCGCTCTCTTGACGCTGGCACGCCTGCTTGGTTGACTTGCTCAGTACTTTTTAGCCCGACTCATCTCCTCAAACAAGTCACGATAAATTTTGTAACGATTGGTGCTTATTCCATCAGATCTGGTGGTTGATGCCACTGCAGCAATGACGCCACAACCAGGTTCATGCAGGTGGCTGCAGTTGTAGAACTTGCAGTTGGCCACGTGAGGTTTGAGGTCTGGCATGTAGGCTGCCAGTTGCGCTGGATCAATGTGATTCAGACCAAATTCCTGAAACCCCGGCGAGTCAATCAAAGAAGTCACCTTGTGGTCGCCAACCCAGTACCAAGTGGTGCTGGTGGTCGTGTGTTTGCCCGCGTTGAGTGCTTGCGAGATTTCACCTGTCTGCGCTAGTGCACCAGGCACCAGCAAGTTGATCAAAGTACTCTTGCCAGCCCCCGACGGGCCTAAGACGAGGGTTGTTTTGCCTTCGAGCAGATCGAAAAGTTTCGCTCGGTCAACATTTGCAGAACCCTTCAACGATAGCGGCAGTACTCCATAATGCATTTGACGATAGGGTCTCAGCCATTCCCAGGCACGGGCAAAGGGTTCGACCAGGTCACTTTTGTTGAGTGCGATGATAGGTGTGATGTGTTCAGCCTCGGCGGCAATCAGGGCGCGTGAAAGTTGACTGCTGGAGAATTCGGGTTCGGCAGCGATCAGGATCAAGATCTGATCGAGATTGGCAGCAAATGACTTCGTGCGTATTTCATCCTGACGATAAAAGACATTTTTGCGCTCTTCGATTTTCTCAATAGTACCTTCGTCAAGCGAGGCCTGCCACAGTACGCGGTCGCCTACCAATCCCTGGCTCTTCTTGCCGCGAGAGTGGCAGATCAGTCGCTTGCCGTCAGGCGTTTCGACTAGAAAATGGCGACCATAGTTCGCCACAATGAGCCCTCTGTCAAGAGTTGGAGGATTCATCAATGGTCCGTCTGCTGGTGATTCATCATCATGGGAGGAGAGCGTCACCCTCTGCCACAGATTCAAAATCAGTCATTGACTTGCCGCCAGCGTCAAGCAACGATTCTTGCGAGGCGTTCGCAAGCCGGTGGATGGGAATAGTAGTACTTTACGTAGATCGGATCGGCTGTTAGCGTCGAAGCATTGTCCTCGTACATTTTTAGCAGTGCGGTAGCGAGATCCTGACCATTGGTGTGGGCCACTGCGTAGGCGTCAGCGGCAAACTCATGCTCACGTGAGAAATGCGCAAACAGGGGAGTGAATGGGAAACTAAAAACAGGAATCGCCAGCATGAACAGCGCAAGCGCAAGCGCGTCATTCGGTGCAAGAAGGTTCGGCTCTACCCCCAGCCCGGCGTAGAACCACATCTGTGTCACCAGCCAGCCCAGCAAAGCAAAGCCAAGTAGACTGATGATGAACATCAATCCTATGCGCTTGAAAATATGCCGGTGCTTGAAGTGTCCCAGCTCGTGGGCCAGCACAGCGTTCACTTCAGTGGCAGACAGCTTGGTCAAAAGCGTGTCATAAAACACCACTCTCTTGGAGGCACCAAAACCAGTGAAGTAAGCATTCGCGTGCGCGCTGCGTTTAGAACCATCCATCACAAACAGTCCATTGGCGGCAAAGCCGCAGCGTTCCATCAGCGCCGTCACACTGGTCCTGAGCGTTTCGTCCTCCAATGGTGCAAACTTGTTGAACAACGGAGCGATGAATGCTGGATATACAAAAAGCAGCAATAAATTAAAGCTCATCCAGACGCCCCAAGCCCACAGCCACCACCAACTGCCGGCAGTGCCCATCAGCCACAAAATCAGGGCACCAATCAAGAGACCAAGAGTTGCCCCAATTAGGGTTGACTTGAGCAAATCCATGAACCAGAGTCGCAGCGTTACTTTATTGAAGCCAAAACGCTGCTCTATCACGAAAGTTTGGTAGAGCGTCATGGGCAAATCAATCAGGCCGTTGATCAGTACAAACGCTGCGAGCAGGGCAAGCTGTTGGAGCATGCCCCCCTCCAGCCAACTTAGCATGACCTGATTGAGGTTTGTCAGCCCACCCAGCAATGTCCAGCCAATCAGGACGGCAGCGCCCATTGTGAGTTCCAGTAAGCCAAAAAGAGCTTTGGCGATGGTGTAGTCAGCCGCCTTCTGGTGCGCGGGCAGCGTGATCATTGGCGTGAAGACTGGTGGCACTTGTCCCCGGTGCTGAGTGACATGCCGGATTTGGCGCCAGTTAAGCCAAAATTTCAGCATCACGCCAGCGAGCAGCATTGAAACAAATGCAAAGGTCAACATCAATCGAATAGGAAAATGAGGAATCGGGATAACTATGGCGCCAGAGTTTAGGCTATCGGCGACAATTCCGAGAATGAATGCTTTGAACGACCCGTCGATAGGCGCTTTGCTTGTCAAATCTGATCAAAACCTTGCCTGGCTTGATTGCGAGATGACGGGGCTTGAACCGGAGACAGACCGCATTATTGAGATCGCCGTTGTCGTCACCGGACCCAAACTGGAATTTCGGACTGAAGGCCCGGTCCTGGTTATTCACCAAAGCGAAGAGCAAATCGAAAGGATGGATAAATGGAACAAAGGCACTCACGGTAAGAGTGGATTGATTGAAAAAGTCAAAGCCTCGACGATGTCGGAGGCGCAAGCCGAAGCTCAGATCATCTCTTTTCTAAGTCGATATGTGCCGAAAAAGGGCTCACCCATGTGTGGCAATAGCATTGGGCAGGACCGACGTTTCCTGGCAAAATATATGCCAAAGCTCGAGGCATATTTTCATTATCGTAACTTGGATGTAAGCACACTAAAAGAGTTGTCCAAACGCTGGCGTCCCGATGTGTACAACTTGTTCAAAAAGCAGCAACGTCATACCGCCTTGGCCGATGTCCATGAGTCCATCGACGAGTTGGAACACTACAGGGAACATTTTCTCAGGCCGAACGTGGCTGACGTGGATTAGGTAAAAACCCGAATCTATGCCATAATCTTCGGCTGCGCTGCAAACAACGGCGCATATTTGTACATCTCCCTTCATTCATTGGGTCCAAAACGTTCGCTACCGCGAATCTGTTTAAAAGGACCCCCGCGCTGATGGAACTCCTTGTGAGTCAGAGCAGGTTCCGTTTGATGGTTGGTGTTTTTTAACCATTGACGGAGCAGTCGCGCACCCTGCGGCGCTCGCGTGTGAGTAAATACATGACTGACGCTATTCAAGCGACGGGCGATATGACGCTTGTCGAAAATTCCTCCGATCAGATGGCCGAAACGCCGCAATGCAGGGGCCAAATCCCAGAATCAGTTGATGCGATTCCCAACGGATTTTTAACTTTTGGTTTGGCCACAGAATTGCTTCAGGCCGTAAACGACTTGGGTTTTGCGCAACCGACGCCGGTGCAACTTAAAACCATTCCTCTGGCTTTGCAAGGGCATAGCGGGTCTGATGAGGCTGCGCGCTTTATCGACTTGATGGTGTCAAGCCAGACAGGCAGTGGCAAGACCGCCGCATTCTTGTTGCCAGTTTTGCACACGCTGCTGAGTCAGCAATCCCAGGCCGATGCGAAAGAGCGTGCCGACTTTGAACATGCCGTGGCACAGGCTGTGGCAAAAGGCGAGGTGCCGCCCAAACGCGCCAAGCGTAAAGACCCCACCAACCCCCGCAATTTCTCTGCGGCGGCACCTGGCGCTTTGATTGTTTGCCCGACGCGCGAACTTGCGCAGCAAGTAGCACATGACGCTATCGACCTGGTGCAACACTGCCGCGGCTTGCGGATTGCAAATATCGTGGGTGGAATGCCCTATCAGTTGCAAATTGCAAAACTGCAAAATGCGAATCTTGTGGTCGCCACTCCAGGTCGTTTACTGGACCTGCAGCGCTCCATGCAAATCAAGCTCGACCAAGTTCAATTTCTGGTGGTTGATGAGGCCGACCGCATGCTGGATCTGGGTTTCTCGGACGATTTGGCAGAAATAAACCAACTCACTATCCGGCGAAAGCAGACCATGATGTTCAGTGCAACATTTGCACCGCGCATCCAGCAACTGGCCCAGCGCGTCATGCGTGAACCACAACGCCTGCAGATTGACAGCCCGCAGGAACAACATCAGAACATCCAGCAGAAGCTGTTCTGGGCCGACAACGCTCAACACAAGCGAAAATTGCTAGATCACTGGTTGCGTGACACGACTATCAACCAAGCTATTGTTTTTGCCAGTACCCAAATCGAATGCGACGGCTTGGCCACTGATCTGCAACAAGAGGGATTTTCTGCAGTGGCGTTGCATGGCGCGCTGAGCCAGGGTCTGCGCAACCGTCGCTTGATGGCGCTGCGTCAAGGTCAGGTGCAAATTTTGGTGGCGACCGATGTTGCGGCGCGCGGTATTGACGTGCCGACGGTAAGCCACGTGTTCAATTTCGGTTTGCCGATGAAGGCGGAAGACTACACACATCGTATCGGTCGCACTGGTCGCGCCGGGCGCGATGGCCTTGCAGTGACGTTTGCCGAGTTTCGTGATCGTCGCAAGATAATGGACATTGAGTTTTACAGTCATCATCAGTTCAAGGGCGAGACCATTCCGGGTATGGAGCCACAGCAGCGTTTCCCTGACTCGCGTCCCAATTCCAACTTTGGTGGCCGTGAAAACCGGGGAGGTGGCAGTGACTACCACTCGCGTGATCGCAATTTTGGCGGCGGTGGTCGTCCGGGCGGTTTTGGCGCAAATCGTGGTGGTTTCGCAGATAGGAATCATGGGAATCCTCGCGATTCGGGAACAGGTGGATATCAAAATAGCAGTGGTAGTGGATTCGGCCAAACAGATGGCCGCAGCAGCAACTCGCGCGACGGTTTCAGCTATGAACGCAAAGGCGGTTTCAATGACCGTTTCGCCAGTGCGCGTAACGATGGCGCAGCCCCACGAGGTGATTTTGGCCCTCGCAAGCCGATGGGCGTAAAGCCCGGTAACAGTGGCAAAGTGTTTGTGCCACGCGACGCCAAGAAGCGAACATCGCGCAGCGCTTAAAGCATCCAGCCAACTTCTGAGTTCTGGTCGCCAATTTGCCTTATAATCGATGGTTGAGCAAAGAGATCTCGAGTCATTTTTGCTTGGTCGTTGCAGTTCTCTGCACTGACAATTTCCGGAAATTGTTTTTTTAACTCACTAGGTAATTTTTCAAATGAATAAAACGCTCATTTTGGCCGCTGTTATTGCTGCCGCTGCTTTAGCTGCTTGTGGTAAAAAAGAAGAAGCTCCTGCTCCTGCACCGGCTCCCGCACCTATGGCAGCCCCTGCACCGGCAGCTTCCGCACCTGAAGCAGCTGCATCAGGTGCAACTGCACCCGCTGCTGCTGCTGCACCCGCTGCTGCTCCTGCTGATGCAGCATCTGCAGTGAAGAAGTAAGCCAGTACTTCCTTCTTCGCTAATAAAAAAGCCACCGCAAGGTGGCTTTTTTATTGGGCTGAACAATCCGTCACGCGTCCATTTACTTGAGGTCTTCGGCAATTACCTTCACGATGCGTTGTGCATTGACCGAGCTATCTGGGACCCCAGTGGCGCTGAGTACCGAAACAGTGGTCGACTCAGCCTGACTAACCACGGCAATACGATATTTCAGAGGGCTGGCGTCTGCTTTGCCACCGCCAAAGAGCGACCCGAAGAAACCTGCATCTTTTTTGTCGGCTGACGGTTCAACATAGCGGACAAAATAAACACCTTGAATTCGGTCCCTGTCCTCGACAGTGAAACCAGTTCGGTCCAGTGACAAGCCCACCCGTCGCCACGCACGATCAAACCCCTCATCAATTTGCACGACCGCTTGTCCATTGATCGTGGTGACGCGCGCACTGCTCCTGCCGACGCCGGTCGCCATCAGTGCCTTGGACTGCTCCTGGGTTGCCCCGAGTTTGAGCATCAAACGGCTGAGAAATTCTGCTTCAAGTTCGGGGTCGACAGGGCGGGGTTGCCAGACAGTGGTGTCTTTTTGTGCATTGCTGTAAACCTCTGTCATGCCCCTGTGGCTTATGAATATTTCAGTTCCGCCACTAGCAGTTCGTTCAAGACGAGTGCGAAACTTATCGCGCTCCCCCGTCGAATACAGTGAATCAAGCAATTTTCCAATGGCGTTTCGAATAAAGTCCTGCGGTAATTTGGCCCGATTTTCCGCCCAATCGGTTTCCATAATGCCCAGGTTGGCCTGGTCCATGGTGAGCAAGAATCCATTTTCTTGCCAGAAGTCGCGTACCGGTTGCCAAAGCTTATCAGCCGACCGGTTGATTACGAGCCAGCGCTGCGTGCCGCTACGTTCAACGCGCACATCGCCAATTGAATTGATGGCCGTAGGAGCAGATGGGTTGACTTGACCGATCTGGAAACTGGAGGCGCTCACCGCTTCGCCTGGAATTGTGTAACGGCTGTCACGCGACAGTTGCGTCAAATCCGGTGGAACATCAAGTGACGGTGCTTTGCCTGCACCTTTGTAGTTGATTTTGTCGCTGTCAAGTGAGGAACAGGCAGCAAGCGCCAGTGACAGGCTCAGCAGCGCAAGTTTGGAGGAATGATTCACGAAGGTGTCCCTGTGGGTAATAAGTAAGGCAAGGTCGGTCAGAGCAGGTCGGTTGCGCGTAAAGCGCTTTCGACCAAGGTCTCGTTGCTTTGCGCCAATGGCGTCAGAGGCAGACGCAGGGTGGCACCGCAAAGTTTTAGCCTCGCCATCGCCCATTTGACGGGGATGGGATTGGCCTCAACGAACAGATTCTTGTGCAATGGCATCAACTTGAACTGTATTTCCATTGCGCGCTTTGTATCGCCAGCCATCGCAGCGACGCACAACTCACGCATGAGCCTGGGTGCCACGTTGGCCGTCACGCTGACGTTGCCCTGTCCGCCACACAGCATGAGGGCTACCGCAGTTGGGTCATCGCCTGAATAGACGGCAAAACTTCTGGGAACTTCACGGATGAGCCATTGGGCCCGCTCAATATTGCCCGT
Source organism: Comamonadaceae bacterium (assembly GCA_037141865.1). Taxonomy (GTDB): domain Bacteria; phylum Pseudomonadota; class Gammaproteobacteria; order Burkholderiales; family Burkholderiaceae_C; genus Rhodoferax. Next base: position 104,514 of record JBAXBQ010000001.1, read on the forward strand.
AGCCTCCTTGATACCAACGATTCCTGGTACTTGAGCCAGACGCAGAACGGTGTCATGCGCCATATCGGCCACTGTGCGACCGGGCACATTGTAGAGAATCATGGGAAGATCAACCGATTGCGCAATGGCCTTGAAATGCAGGTACTGACCTTCCTGGGTCGGCTTGTTGTAGTAGGGCACGACCTGCAACTGGCAATCGGCCCCCACTGCCTTGGCAAACTTGGCCAACTCAATTGCCTCCGCTGTGGAGTTGGCACCGCAGCCGGCCATGATCGGCACACGGCCTGACGCTTGTTCGACAGCAACACGGATGATTTCACAATGCTCCTGCACACTGACGGTAGGCGATTCTCCGGTGGTCCCGACGACGCCAATGCAATCCGTGCCCTCTGCGATGTGCCAATCGATCAGTTTACATAGCGTGGGATAGTCCACGCTGCCATCGTCGTGCATGGGTGTGACCAGTGCCACGATGCTGCCCTTGATTTGGCCGGTTGAGGATGTCATGTCCGAGTGTTGGTTAACGGTAAAAGAGCATTCTAACTAGAGCAGGTAACGATCTGGCATCGGACTGTGGGGAAATCTCGGATCGGTGTTCACGCAGACGATGCGTTGCACGAAGCGGGGTGGATTTTCAAGGAACCCCTGTTCGAAGGCGATAGTGTGCATGTCTTTAAAGCTGGACAACAACTCCGAAGGTTGCAACAAGAAATCAGTTCGGGACGGTCTTCCCACTGTCTCATGACCCTTGGAAAAAGTTTCATAGATGAGCAGGCCACCAGTCAAAACACTTTGTGCGATCACCTGGAACAGTGGTCGCCACAAATAGTTGGTAACAAGCACTGCGTCGAATTGACGTACCTGGTCGCCCCTCATCAAAGGCCAGGGGCCATTCTCGATATCCGCCAGCATGGCCTCGCCAAAGCACGCTGCCGCTTCAATTGCTTCGGGCGCGCGATCAACGCCTGTGACTGGATGGCCTCGGTCTGCGAACCACTTCATGTGGCGACCCTTCCCGCAAGCGATGTCCAGTACGGCCCCGTGCGGCCTAACCAGGTGGGACCAACGCTTTACCCAGCTTGATACGGGTTCCAAGCCATGAAAGACGGTTGCCGGGGAATTTTCCACAATGTCTTTGGCCTAAAAGCAAGACCAGAACTGGTTGGCGATGATGACTAAAAAATCGGGACGCAGGTAAAGTGAAAACACCGCCATCAGAAAGCAAGTCGCTACGACGTAGCAAAAGATCCGGTATCCAGGTTTCATGACTTCATCCGCTCTGTGCCGCAGTTTTGCGGGTGATTGATGCTTCCTTCACGGGTAGATTCACCAGTGCCGCCAGAATGCCCAGCGCAATGGCGATGTACCAGACCAGGTCATAGCTACCGGTGCGGTCGTACAGGTAGCCACCCAGCCATACCCCCAAAAAAGATCCAATTTGATGGCTGAAAAACACAAATCCGCTCAGCATCGAAAGATGGGACACGCCAAAAATCTGTGCCACCGCGGCATTGGTTGGCGGTACGGTGGAGAGCCACAACAAACCCATGACAGCGGAGAAAATGTAGACGCTCAAGGTCGACAAGGGCGCCAACAAAAACAGACTGATGGTTGCGGCACGCGCCAGGTAGATGAAGGCGAGGATGTTCTTTTTTTGTATCCGCTGTCCCAGCACGCCAGCCGCATAAGTTCCAAATATGTTGAACAAGCCGATCAGCGCCAGAGCATAGCTTGCCACTTGGGGCGACAAGCCTTTGTCCCTCAGATAGCTGGGCATGTGGACGCCAATGAAAACGACCTGGAACCCACAGACAAAGTAGCCGGCCATGAGCAACTGGAAACTCGGGTATTTGAAGGCCTCTCGCAACGCTTGAAAAATGGACTGCTCGCGATGTTTGGCCGAACCGTTGACAAGCCCGGGTTCCCGCAAACCCGATGCCAGCGGAATCATCATCAATGATGCAACGCCCAAAATCACCAATGCATCTTTCCATCCGAAACTGTTGATCAAAAGTCCTTCGGTTGGCACCATTAAAAACTGACCAAACGAACCGGCCGCCGCCGCCGCCCCCATGGCCCAGGAGCGCTTGTCAGCCGCAATATTGCGGCCGATCACACCGTAAATGACTGCATAAGTCGTACCTGCCTGAGCCATACCGATTAAAACGCCGGCCGAAACCGAAAATGCGAGGGGTGTGGCAGCGCCCGCCATGCCGATCAGTCCCAGCGCGTAGAAAAGGGATCCAGCCACAACGACCCGGAAGGCACCGAACCGATCAGCCACCATACCGGCAAAAATACCCGAAATCCCCCAGACCAGATTCTGAATAGCGATCGCCAAGGCAAACGTTTCACGGCTCCAGTTCTGGCTCTGGGTGATGGGCTGCAACCACAAACCAAAGCCGTGGCGGATACCCATGGAAAGAGTCACAATGGCGGCGCCGCACAGGAGCACGCGGAGCATGGAAAGTGATTTGGAAGTTGGGCTGTCGAGCATACCAAAAGAAGTCAATATTGCTATCAAATATGGAGCGTTTTGAGCCCATTCTACGGGAGTGGCCGGCGCGATGTAGCGGACGAAGCCTTCTCGCAAGCAGCCGATCCGGCAGTGCGCGAAAATGGGCGATTGACAATCCTGTTTTTGACCTCCCCCTACTTATGAAAATTGAAAAAAATACAGCCGTCACCTTGCGTTACAAGGTGGCCGATGGCACGGGCAAACTCCTTGAGGAAAACCGTGACCCCATGGTTTACCTGCACGGGGGTTATGGCAATACATTCCCGAAGATTGAGGCTGCCCTTGAAGGGCAAATGCCGGGCTTCCAGACTACGCTGGATCTGCAGGCGATAGATACGTTTGGCCTGCGCGACGAGAGTCTGTTGCAAACCATTCCCAAGTCACAGTTTCCACCGGGCGTCAAAGTGGGCGGGCAACTGAAAGGTCTCGATGACGACGGTCAAGAACAGATTTTCACAGTCATGAAGATCAAGGGAGATACCGTCATGCTGGATGGAAACCATCCGATGGCCGGTAAGACCCTGCGGTTTTCACTAAAGGTGATAGAGGTTCGCGCAGCGACCGAGGACGAAATTTCGCACGGTCACGTTCACGGCGCGCACGGTCACCATCATTGAGATTCGCCTGACGGCGGGTCGCCACTGACCCTTGCGTGTAGTCGAGGCAGGAGGTGATCTTTGATTTCGCTCTCTCTATGTATGCAGGCGCACAGATGAATTCCAGATAACTCCCTAATATTGGTTCCGGAGTATCAATTGACTCGCAAGAAAAACCTCTTGTCGAGTTGTTTTCAAGGAAGGCCAATCATGCGCAGACACCCGACTAAAAGTCTTGTGCTCTTTGCACGCGCGACCTGCAGTATTTTCAGGCCGCGTGTATTTCTGAAGCCATGAGTTCAATGATCGCTCGTTTTACCTCCAGCCTGATGGGCTTATTGGGTGAGTCGGTGTCGTCTGCGGACGTTGGGGGTCGCATGGAAGAAATCCGTGAGGAAATGCTTGGCAGCATGTCAGAACTGTTGCCTGAACCCGCGACGCAGTCAAAGGTCTGGGACAAAGTACTCTACGCGTCAAGCATTCAAACGCTTTGGTATTTGCGCATTGATCTGATGGCCATATTGTCAGCACATTGCGGTGAAACTGTGGCTGGTAAAGCACTTTCTACCATCACGGAAATGTTTCAAGGTGTGTTGCCAGCCAATCAGTTGTCAAAATCAAACCGCTTTTGCCGCTGATGCAGAACTGCCGACTGAAGCCTGCCCACCGCTACACCGCTCGATACCACTCAAGTCACGTCGCGACTGCACCCCTTTGAAACCAGCACCCGTCAAAAGCTCCCGCACTGTCGAAGCTTGGTCGTAGCCATGTTCCAGCAAAAGCCACCCGCCAGGGTGCAAATAGCTTCGGGCGTGGTTGATGATGTGGTGTAGGTCATCCAGACCATTCGATCCACAGACCAGCGACTGCAGTGGCTCATGCGTTAGCTCATTCAGGTGCTTGTCTTGCGCAGCAATGTAAGGCGGATTGGAGACGATGGCGTGGAACTGGTCTGACACGGTTTCAAACCACGATCCTTGCTGAAAGCGCACATCGAGTTGCAAGCGGTGCGCGTTGCCTCTGGCGACTACCAGTGCGTCGGTGCTGGCGTCCGTCGCCAACACTTGCAAATCAGATCTTGTTGCTTTTAACGCCAGCGCAATGGCGCCGCTGCCGGTGCCCAGGTCAATGACCTGCGCATTGGGTACTTCAAGCAGTACCTCCAACGTCCATTCCACCAGGCCTTCCGTATCGGGTCGGGGAATCAGTACTCGGGAGTCAACAGCCAGATTCAGACCAAAAAACTCCTTGTTTCCCGTGATGTAAGCCAGTGGCTCGCCCCTGACGCGTCGCAGCACGCAGGTGTCCAGCGTGACCTGCGCCATGGCAGGCACTTTGTCAGTGTCGTGGGCGAGCAGCCAGGCCCGGTCGTGGACTGGCTTACCTAGTGCGTGCAGCAAGAGCAACTGCGCGTCAAGCCGGTCCAGGCCTTGCGACTGGGCTATGCGAAGGGCTTGCGAGATGGTGGTCACGTTAAATTGTCAGCTACCCAGTTCCAGTGCCGCCAGCTGCTGTGCTGCCTCGTAGGCTTGCAACGCCTGGACCACATCAATCAGATCACCTTCCATGATGTACAGCAGCTTGTAGAGCGTGAGGTTGATGCGATGGTCGGTCAAACGGCCCTGTGGAAAGTTGTAGGTTCGGATGCGGTCGCTGCGGTCGCCGGTGCCGATCAGGCCTTTGCGCTCGGCGGCGTCTTTGGCCGCGCGCTCACTGCGGTCTTTTTCATGGATACGGGCGGTGAGAACTTTCATCGCCTGCGCCTTGTTGCCATGTTGGCTGCGCCCGTCCTGGCACTCCGCGACGATGCCTGTGGGTAGGTGGGTGATGCGCACGGCCGAGTCGGTTTTATTGATATGCTGGCCACCGGCGCCGCTGGCACGGTAGGTATCGATGCGCAGGTCGGCCGGATTGATCTGGATCGCTACCGTCTCGTCCGGCTCAGCCAGCACCGCTACGGTGCAGGCGCTGGTGTGAATGCGGCCTTGCGTTTCGGTGGCTGGCACGCGCTGCACGCGGTGGCCACCAGATTCGAATTTCAGCGCACCATAAACGCTGTCACCTTCGATCCGGATCACCACTTCCTTGTAGCCACCCAATTCGCTGGTCGACTCGCTAATGATCTCGGCCTTCCAGCCTTGGCGCTCGCAAAAGCGGCTGTACATGCGCAGTAAATCGCCAGCAAACAAAGCCGATTCATCGCCACCCGTGCCGGCCCGGATTTCCACAAAGGCGTTGCGCGCGTCATCCGGGTCTTTGGGCAGCAACATGCGCTGCAGCTCGCCTTCCAGTTGTTGAATCTCTGCATTGGCACTATCAATTTCTTCTTGTGCAAGGGTTGCCATATCGACATCGTCCGACGAACCGGCAAGCATTTCCCGGGCCGCTGTCAGATCGGCTTCGCGTAGCTGGTAGCGAGCCCAGCGGCTGGCCACGGCAGATACTTCAGTGTGTTCACGCGACAGCAGCAGAAACTGCTTCATGTCTTTCATGATGTCCTCGCGTGACAGCAAGAATTCAAGCTCGCCCAGGCGGTCAGCGTAGCGTGCAAGTTGTTGGCGGAGAAACGGTTTCATGGAATGGGTGCTGAAAATATGGGAACAACCGCTTTCCCGGAGCCGGTCGAAGGGGCGGCGGGTGCGTGTAAGAACGTCGCTAACGCTGCGACAAGAATGGCGCAGAAGCGGCAGTGCGCCGATTTACAAGCGTGGGGGCCATAGTCAACGCTCTTTACGCAAAAAGAAATGCTGGATAGCGGAGCTGGCGCGTTCGCGCGCCTGCGTGTCGCCGGCACGCAATTCGGCCATCGCACCGTGCAGCATTTTTTGTGTCAATCCCTTGGAGAGTGCTTCCAGTACCGCTTCCACATCTTCGCCTTTGGCCAGCAGCTTGCGAGCGCGTGCTATTTCTGCGGCACGCCATTCGTCGGCCTGGGCATTGAGCTGTTGAATCAAAGGCACCGAGCCGCGCTGGTCGATCCAGTGCATGAAGCTCTGTACCCCGGCATCCACAATGGCCTCGGCTTGTGCTACCGCCGCCTGACGGCTGGCCTGCGCCGTTTGCACTACGCCCGCCAGGTCGTCCACCGTGTACAGATAGATGTCTTCCAGCGCCTTGACCTCGACTTCAATGTCGCGCGGTACGGCCAGATCAACCATGAACATGGGGCGGCGTTTGCGGCGCTTCAGAGCGCGCTCAACAGCACCCAGGCCGATGATGGGCAGCGTGCTGGCGGTGCAACTGATAACCGCATCAAACTCATGCAGGCGATCCGGCAATTCGGCCAAATGCATGACTTCGGCGCCAAAGCGGCTGGCCAACTTCTCGCCACGTTCCAGTGTCCGGTTCGCAATCGACATGCTCTTGGGCGTCTTGGCGGCAAAGTGGGTGGCGCAAAGTTCAATCATTTCGCCCGCACCGACGAACAGGATCTTCACCTGCGCCAGGTCTTCAAACAATTGTCCGGCCAGTCGAACGGCGGCGGCGGCCATGCTTATCGAATGGGCACCAATCTCGGTCGATGTGCGCACTTCCTTCGCCACCGCAAATGAGCGCTGAAACAACTGGCTGAGCGTGGTACCCAAAGCGCCGGCGGCTTCTGCGGCGCGCACCGCATCCTTGATTTGCCCCAGAATTTGCGGCTCGCCCAGCACCATCGAGTCCAGTCCGCTGGCGACCCGAAAGGCGTGGCGCGCGGCAAAGCCGTCTTCCATTGTGTAGGCGTGGGAGCGCAGCAGGGAAGGGGAGACCCCGCCAGAGTGCGCCAGCCAGTCCAGCGTGTGTTCCAGCTCGGGTTTTTCACCAGCGCAGTAGATCTCGGTTCGGTTGCAGGTGGAGATCAGGGCTGCCTCTGGCTGGCGTGAAAGCGACTCGCGCAAAGCCCTCAAAGTCGGCTCGACCTGATCGATAGCGAACGCGAAGCGACCCCGCAGGTCGAGCGGCGCGGTTGTGTGATTGATTCCTAATGCCCAGACTGCCATAAACCGATTATAAAATCAGCTAGCGCCGACCAAGAACCAAAAACCTACTATTGCCATCAATGGGCCCGCTTGAACTGGTAAATCATTTGTTAAATTTTGTTGCGCCCGCAGTGTGGATGGCGTTGCTGGTACCTTTGGGCGCTCGATTTATTGTGAAAAAGGTAACATCTGCGCCCCCGTTCTGGGTGCAGGCGGTCATCAATTTTGCACTGAACTTGATGGTACTTGCGCTTGGCCTGTGGTTTTTTGGTCGGGATGGCAAGATGGCCACTTACTCCGCTATGGTCCTTTTATGCGCCACTAGCACCTGGATGTTCGCGCGGAGTTGGAAAAATTAGCTCACTGGTGAGAACAGGTCCACCCGATCAGTAATGATGCCGTCGGTACCGAGATTGATCAGTCGTTGCGCCGCCCATTCATCGTTCACGGTGTAGCTCAAGGTACGCAAGCCGGCATTCCTGGCTTGCGCGAAACTTGATTCATCCCACAGTGCTTGGTTGCAGATGATGGCCACGCAGTCCAGTGTTCGGGCTGCTTCCAGCCAACCTTGCCACAGCGAGTCCAGCAGCAGGCCACGCGGCAATTGCGGGTGCGCGTCGCGTGCCGCCTCCAGTGAGTCGGGGTTGAATGAGCTCAGTAACGGCGGCACAGTGGCATCAGCCCACAATCGCGCAGCGTGCTGGGCCACCACCTGGCCAGTCCGGCACTCCAGCCCAGGCGTGGCCTTGATTTCGATGTTTAAAAAGTAACCGTTGTGCAGACAATAGCGGGCGATGTTTTCGAAACTGGGTAAGGGCTCGCCGGCAAAGGCGCGCGAATGCCAGCTACCGGCATCGAGTTGTGACAGTGTGCTCCAGGCATGATCGCCGCCGATGTCGCCTGAGTTATCTGCCGGATGCTGATCGCCACCGGTAGTACGCTGCAGAGTGTCGTCGTGCATCAGGAATGGAACGCCATCCAAGCTCAGCTTGACGTCGCATTCAAACATGCGGTAGCCGTGGTTGGCTCCCAGGCGGAATGCAGCCAGGGTGTTTTCAGGTGCCAGCTTGCCGGCACCGCGGTGCGCAATCCAGCGCGGGTAAGGCCAGTTGTCGTAAGTTACTTGCATTATTGGGAGGTCACTATGCGCTTGCCGGTGCTGGCGTCAAAGCAGTGCATCTTGTCGGGGCGAGGGGTGACGTGGATGGTGTGGCCCAAAGCGGGCACGACGTGCCCTTCTTCAGTGCGAATAATGACCAACTCGTCCCCGGCGCCGTGCGTCCAGCGGCCGTAGACCAGACGCTCGGCACCCAGCATTTCAACCGCTTCCACTTGCAACGCCCAGCCCGTCGGGGTGATGTCCAGATGTTCGGGGCGCACACCTGTGATGATGCCCGCTGCGGCGTTGGGTGCATTCTTCAAAAGGTTCATAGGTGGCGAGCCCATGAAGCTGGCGACGAACGTGGAGGCGGGTTGCGTGTAGACCTCTTCGGGGGTACCGAATTGCTCCACTACGCCGGCATTCATAACGATCATGCGTTGCGCCAAGGTCATGGCCTCCACCTGATCGTGGGTGACGAAGAGCGATGTAATGCCCAACTCGCGGTGCAGTTTCTGGATTTCAAGTCGGGTCTGGGCGCGCAGCTTGGCGTCCAGGTTGCTTAGAGGTTCATCAAACAAGAAAACCTGTGGCTGGCGCACGATAGCGCGGCCCATGGCAACACGCTGGCGTTGACCGCCCGAGAGCTCACGTGGCTTTCGCTGCAGAAACGTTCCAATCTCGAGGATTTTGGCGGCCTTGTCGACTCGGGTTTTGATTTCGTCAACCGGGACTTTGGCGATCTTGAGCCCGTAAGCCATGTTTTCGAACACACTCATGTGCGGGTACAGCGCGTAGTTCTGGAACACCATGGCAATGTCGCGCTCGGACGGCTCCAGATCGTTGACCACGCGCTGGCCGATGGAAATCTCACCTTCGCTGACTTCTTCTAGACCTGCCACCATGCGCAACAAGGTGGACTTGCCGCATCCCGAGGGACCGACGATAACGACAAATTCACCGTCATGGATTTCGGCACTCACACCATGAAGGACCTGGTTGACTGACTTGCCTGTGCCGTAGCGTTTAATGATTTTTTTTAAAGTGATGGAAGCCATTATTTCTCCGTATCCACCAGTCCCTTGACGAACCACTTTTGCATCAGCATAACGACGATAGCTGGTGGCAGCATGGCCAGCAGGGCAGTCGCCATAACGACGTTCCACTCATTTTGCGAATCACCGCCGGCGACCATCATCTTGATGCCAACGACCACTGGATACATGTCTTCAGACGTGGTGGCCAGCAGTGGCCATAGGTATTGGTTCCAGCCGTAGATGAACTGAATGACAAACAATGCAGCAATCGAAGTTTTGGACAGAGGCAACAATATGTCGATGAAAAAGCGCATCGGGCTGGCGCCGTCCATGCGCGACGCCTCGACCAACTCGTCCGGTACCGACATGAAAAATTGACGAAACAGAAAAGTCGCAGTGGCCGAAGCGATCAGGGGAATCGTCAGACCGGCGTAGCTATTGAGCATCCCAAGGTCCGACACTACTTGGTAGGTTGGGCCGATGCGCACTTCCACCGGCAGCATCAGTGTGACGAAAATCGCCCAAAAGAAAAAGGTCTTGAACGGGAAACGAAAATAGACGATGGCGAAAGCTGACAAGAGCGAAATTGAAATCTTGCCAAAGGTAATCACTAGCGCAGTTACAAGGCTGACCCACATCATGTGCGCCACTGGCGCTGTTGAACCCGCACCTGCGCCGCCACCCAGCAACGCCTTGCGGTAGGTTTCCCACATGTTGCTGCCCGGCAGCAGCGGCATTGGCGCCTGCACAATTTCCTGCGCAGTATGGGTTGATGCGACAAATGCCAGATAGAGCGGAAAGGCGACGATGATGACGCCAAGAATCATCACCGCGTGAGCGAGAAAGGTCAAAAAGCGACTGCGTTCAACCATGCGATGTGTCCTCGCAGCACTGCCGCAGCGACGAGCGTAGTGGCTTCATCCTAGTAGTTGACCTTCTTCTCGACAAAGCGAAACTGGACCACGGTGAGAGCAATGACGATCGTCATCAGGACCACCGACTGCGCCGCCGATCCACCCAGGTCCATGGCTTTGAAACCGTCGTAATACACCTTGTAAACCAGAATCGAAGTCGCCTGCCCCGGGCCACCGTGGGTGGTGGCGTCCACGATCGCAAAGGTGTCGAAAAAGGCGTACACCATGTTGATCACCAACAAAAAGAAGGTGGTGGGCGACAACAGCGGGAACTGAATGGTCCAAAAGCGCCGCCATGGCTTGGCACCGTCAATGGCTGCCGCTTCAATCAAAGACTTGGGAATGCTTTGCAAACCAGCCAGGAAAAAAAGAAAGTTGTAGGAGATTTGCTTCCAGACTGCAGCCATGACGATCAGCGTCATGGCGTGTCCTTCAACCAGCAAGTGGTTCCAGTTGATTCCTAACTCACCTAAGGTGTAAGCGACGACGCCCAAAGAGGGTGAAAACATGAAAATCCACAACACGCCAGCCACCGCCGGCGCCACGGCATAGGGCACGATCAGCAGGGTCTTGTAGAACATCGCTCCCTTGATGACGCGGTCGGCAAAAATTGCGAGCATCAGGGACAGGCCAATGCCTAGCACCGCGACCAAAAGCGAAAACGTGGCGGTGGTTTTGAATGATGCCAGATAGCTGGCATCGTTCCACAGGCGCTTGAAGTTTTCCAACCCGACCCACTCAGTTGAGATGCCAAATGCGTCCTGTACCTGGAAAGATTGCAACAGTGCTTGTGCCGCTGGCCAGAAGAAAAACACGCTGATCACGATAACCTGCGGTGCCATCAGAAACCAGGGCAACCAGGGGGATCGAAACTGAACGCGTTTTTCCATGAGTCCTCAGATCCGGACGACACCGGCCACGGGTTGATGGCCTCAGGACTTGTTGGCTTTCTGGAATCGCTCCAGGTGTTCATTACCACGTTTCACAATGGCTTGCAGCGCTTCTTTGGCAGATTTTTTACCGCTCCAGACCTGTTCCAGTTCTTCGTCTTCCACCTGACGAATCTGCACGTAGTTACCCAGCCGAATGCCGCGGCTCTTGTCGGTGACCTTTCGGATCATCTGCTGTACGGCGATGTCGGTACCGGGCTTCTCCTTGTAGAAACCGGACTTCTCCGTCAGTTGGTAGGCTGCCGTAGTGATGGGCAGGTAACCCGTGCGTTTGTGGCTGGCCGATTGCACTTCAGGGCTGGAGATGTAGTTGAAGAAGGCTGCCACACCCTTGTATTCGGCGGGCTTCTTGCCTGACATCACCCACAGACTGGCGCCGCCAATCACGGTGTTTTGCGGTGCGCCGGGAACGTCCGGGTAGTAGGGCAGGGTGGCCAGGGCGTAATTAAACTTGGCGTTCTTCGCGACATTGCCGTAGAAGCCAGCCGACGTAGTAATCATGGCGCATTCACCAGAGACGAAACTGGCTTCGGGCACATTGGCGCGACCCTTGTAGATAAACAGACCCTGCTTGGCCATGTTGGCGAGGTTTTCGATATGGCGCTCATGCAGTGGCGAGTCGACCTTCAGGCGCGCATCCATGCCGGCAAGACCGTTGGATTTGCTGGCGAATTCGACGTTATGCCAGGCGGAGAAGCTCTCAAGCTGCGTCCAGCCTTGCCAGGCGATGGTGAGCGGGCACTTGTGACCGCTGGCTTTGAGCTTGGCAGCGGCCAGCGCCACCTCAGGCCAGGTGCTGGGTGCTTTGCTGGTGTCGATGCCAGCCGCTTTGAAGGCATCCTTGTTGATGTAGAAGATTGTGGTCGAACTGTTGAACGGAAAGCTCAGCATCTGGCCGTTGGGCGCAGTGTAGTAGCCTGCCACGGCTGAAACATAAGCGGTCGGGTCAAACTTGTAGCCTGCATCTTTCATGACCTGACCGACCGGAACAATGGCGCCCTTGCTGGCCATCATGGTGGCGGTTCCGACCTCGAACACCTGCAGGATGTTGGGTGCGTTGCCGGCGCGGAAGGCGGCAATGGCTGCGGTCATGGACTCGTCGTAGGTGCCCTTGAAAGTAGGCACGATCTTGTACTCTTTTTGACTGGCGTTGAAGTCCTTGGCCAGGTCGTTGACCCATTCGCCATTGACAGCGGTCATAGAGTGCCACCATTGGATCTCGGTTTGCGCCTGAGCCGACAGTGAAAAGACCGCTGCGATGGCAACGGAAGCAAATTTCAATTTCATGTGATCTCCTCCAACAAAAGGTCTGAGCATAGCCTTGGACTGTGACGGTGATGCGACAAAAATATGTCAAAAATCATGTTTCTTGATTAAACACATGATTCGTGCACTGGCCAATGCGGGTTTCCATCAGGGTAGTAGGTGAATGCTGCGCTGCGGTAATATCGCTCATCAGCCCGGCCGGGACTCGCTGCGTCCAGTGTGACGTGCTGGCCGCAACCACAGAAATTGATGAACGCCCCCACTTTGCCCCAGCAACTTCTGCCCGCCTCTGATCACGTGCCGAACGTACACGAGCGCATTCGCGAGATTCCGTACAACTACACCTCATTTTCTGACCGGGAAATTGTCATTCGTCTGCTGGGCGCTTCTGCGTGGGAGTTACTTAACCACCTGCGCGAGGAACGCCGCACGGGGCGCTCTGCCCGTATGCTGTACGAAGTTTTGGGCGATATCTGGGTGGTGCAGCGCAATCCGTATTTGCAGGACGATCTGCTGGACAACCCCAAGCGCCGCTCGCTGCTGGTTGAGGCGCTACTGCATCGCTTGGGCGAGGTGCAAAAGCGGCGTACGCCCGAGATCGATCCGGAGCGCGATGCCATGGTCGGAAAGCTGCTCGCTGCGGCGGATGGAGCGGTACAGGCCTTTGACGCAGCATTTGTAGAAGCCGCAGCACTGCGGCGCAAGGCGCAGCGGCTGCTGGTCAGGCTCACGGCCAAAGCCAACATCAAGTTTGACGGTCTCGCGCGCGTGTCGCATGTGACCGATGCCACCGACTGGCGTGTCGAGTACCCCTTTGTGGTGTTGACGCCGGATACCGAAGCCGAGATGGCCGGACTGGTCAAGGGGTGCATTGAACTGGGTTTGACCATCATCCCACGCGGCGGTGGTACCGGTTACACCGGCGGCGCGATTCCATTGACCTGGAAAAGCGTGGTCATCAACACGGAAAAGCTGGAGACCATGACGGAGGTCGAGATGGTGACGCTGCCGGGACTGCAGCAGCCAGTGGCCACGGTCTGGACCGAAGCCGGTGTCGTGACCCAGCGCGTGGCTGATGCGGCCGAGCGCGGCGGCTATGTCTTTGCGGTAGACCCGACTTCGGCTGAAGCATCCTGCATTGGCGGCAACATCGCCATGAACGCGGGCGGCAAAAAAGCTGTGCTGTGGGGTACGGCGTTGGACAACCTCGCCAGTTGGCGCATGGTGACGCCGCAGGCGCAGTGGCTGGAGGTGACCCGCATCAAGCATAACCTCGGCAAGATTCACGATGCTGAACTGGCCAGTTTTGAGTTGAAGTATTTCCAGGCCGACGGCAAAACGCCGATTCGCACGGAACGCTTGGACATTCCTGGCAAAACCTTTCGCAAGGAAGGGCTGGGCAAGGACGTCACAGACAAATTCTTGAGCGGTTTGCCTGGAATTCAAAAAGAGGGTTGTGATGGCTTGATCACCAGCGCCCGCTGGATCGTGCACCGCAAGCCGGCGCACACGCGAACCGTCTGTCTGGAGTTTTTTGGCAATGCTAAAGATGCCGTCCCCAGTATTGTGGAGATCAAGGACTTCATGTTCGCCGAGCAAAAGCGTTCAGGCGTCTTGCTGGCGGGACTGGAGCATCTGGATGACCGCTACCTGAAAGCGGTGGGCTATGCCACCAAGTCCAAACGCGGCGGCCTGCCCAAGATGGTACTGGTCGGTGACATCGCCGGTGACGAGGCAGATGCGGTGGCACGTGCTACCTCCGAGGTGGTGCGAATTGCCAACTCGCGCAGTGGCGAGGGCTTCATTGCGATTAGCGCAGACGCTCGCAAGAAGTTCTGGCTGGACCGCAAACGCACGGCGGCGATTTCCAGGCACACCAACGCCTTCAAGATCAATGAGGACGTGGTGATTCCGTTGCCGCGCATGGCGGAGTACACAGACGGTATTGAGCGCATCAACATCGAACTGAGCTTGCGCAACAAGATTGCCTTGTGTGACGCGCTGGAAGAGCTCTTTACCACAGGCAATTTGCCCTTGGGTAAGCACGATGACGTGAACGCAATTCCTGCTGCCGAGTTGTTGCACGAGCGCGTTGCACAGGCACTGGACTTGATTCGAGGTGTGCGAAGCTTGTGGCAAGGATGGCTGCAAGATGTTGACCCGCTGTTCCTTCAGTTGCAGGAGCACAGCTTGCGAGCTAGCTGGAAAAGCCAAATCCGCGCACCGCTGCAAAACATCTTTACCGGCAATGCTTTCGAGGCCATCCTGCGCGAGTGCAATGCTGTTCACCAACGGGTACTCAGAGGCCGGGTTTGGGCAGCGCTGCACATGCACGCCGGCGACGGCAATGTGCACACCAATATCCCGGTCAACAGCGACGATTACGAAATGCTGCAAGCGGCGCATGGCGCGGTCAAACGCATCATGGCGTTGGCGCGATCTCTCGACGGCGTGATCTCGGGTGAGCACGGTATCGGCATTACCAAGCTGGAGTTTTTGACGGATGAAGAACTGCGTCCGTTCGGTGAATACAAGGCCAGAGTGGACCCGGAAGGCCGTTTTAACAAGGGCAAGTTGCTGCGCAGGCTCAAAACGGGTCGGGCTGAGCGGGTCGAGACACCACCAAACCCTTTGGCAGGCTCGCGACCCAAGGTGTTGCAAGAGTCCATGCATGCTGACTTGACCAATGCCTATACACCCAGCTTTGGTTTGATGGGGCACGAGTCGCTCATCATGCAGCAAAGTGACATCGGCGCCATTGCCGACAGCGTGAAGGATTGCCTGCGTTGCGGCAAGTGCAAGCCCGTTTGCGCAACCCACGTGCCGCGGGCCAATTTGCTGTACAGCCCGCGCGACAAGATTCTGGCAACCTCCTTGCTGGTTGAAGCATTCTTGTACGAAGAGCAAACGCGCCGCGGTATCTCTATCCGCCACTGGCAGGAATTTGAAGATGTGGCCGATCATTGCACGGTGTGCCACAAATGCCTGTCACCGTGCCCGGTGAATATTGACTTTGGTGACGTCACGATGAACATGCGCAACCTGTTGCGCAAGATGGGCAAGAAGACGTTCCGCCCGGCCGGTGCCGCAGCCATGTTCATGCTCAGCGCCACCAATCCAGAGACCATCAAGCTGGCGCGCACGGTGATGGTCAATCTCGCCATGAAGGCGCAGCGTCTGGCGCACGATGTTTTGAGTGTTATCACACGCAAACAGACCAACGCCCCGCCTGCAACCGTGGGCACGGCGCCGCTCAAGGAACAGGTAATCCACTTTGTGAACAAGAAGCTGCCCGGTGGTTTGCCCAAGAAAACCGCCAGAGCTTTGCTGGACATCGAAGACAAAGACTACGTTCCCATCATCCGCGACCCCAAGGTGACGACGGCCGAGACCGAGGCGGTGTTCTATTTTCCGGGTTGCGGTTCGGAGCGCCTGTTCAGCCAGGTGGGACTGGCGACTCAGGCCATGTTGTGGCATGCCGGTGTGCAGACGGTATTACCCCCTGGCTACCTGTGCTGCGGCTACCCGCAGCGCGGTGGGGGAGAGTTTGACAAGGCTGAGAAGATCATCACCGACAACCGTGTGCTGTTCCATCGCGTCGCCAATACCTTGAATTACCTTGATATCAAGACCGTGGTGGTTAGTTGTGGCACCTGTTATGACCAGTTGCAGGATTACAAATTTAACGAGATTTTTCCGGGTAGTCGGATCATCGATATCCATGAATATCTGCTCGAAAAAGGCATCACGCTGCAAGACGCGGGCTCGTTCCTGTTTCATGACCCGTGCCACAGCCCGATGAAGCTGCAGGAGCCGATCAAAACGGTGAAGGCCTTGTTGGGCGACAAGGTGGTTCAATCGGAGCGCTGCTGCGGCGAGGCCGGAACGCTGGCCCTGAATCGTCCAGACGTCTCGACGCAAGTTCGCTTTCGAAAGGAAGAAGAGATCCGTAAAGGCGAAGTCCAGCTGCGCGCTTTGGGTGGTTTGGACGTTAAGGGGAATATCAAGATATTGACGTCGTGCCCGGCTTGCCTGCAAGGCTTGAGCCGCTTCGGCGACGATTTGCAAAGCGGGTTGCTGGTGGCGGACTACATCGTGGTCGAGATGGCGAACCAGATTCTCGGTGACCAATGGATGCCCGACTACGTCAGAAAAGCCAACCTCGGTGGCATCGAGCGTGTGCTGGTGTGAGCCATGTTAAACCCGACTTGCGACTTTTGTACCGGGCTGGGTGGTGCTCTCATATTTCAGGGCGAGAAGTTCCGCGTCATCAGGGCCGAAGAAGCAGGTTTTCCGGCTTTCTATCGGGTCGTTTGGAGCGAGCATGTGGTGGAGTTTTCTGACCTTGGCGTGACGGATCGGGTTCTGTGCATGGCCGCGGTGAATGCGGTGGAAGTTGGTTTGCGCGAACAGTTGCGTCCCACCAAGATCAATCTGGCGGCCTTGGGCAACGTGGTGCCGCATCTGCATTGGCACGTGATTGCCCGCTTTGACTGGGACAGTCATTTTCCATCGCCCGTGTGGGCTGAACCGAGGCGGCCATGCGACGCGGTTCAGCAAAAGGCGGTCCTTGCCAAGCGGGGGCTGGCAGAGAAGGATATGGCGGTGCGGCTGGCAGCATTGACCTGATGCCGGGTCAAATAACAAAACCATGTTTCTTCCAGGTCAATTTTGTATATGAACAAAAGAGGCTTTTTAAGGCGGCACGCGATTCGCATCGTATTAAGTCTGCTGGTTGTGTTGCCGTTCCTGATGAATGCGCTGGGTGTTGTCGATCTGGCTTTCATTCAGAGCATTAACAATTACAGCTACGACGTCCGACTGCAATGGACCATGCCCAATACGATCGACAAGCGAATTGTCATTCTCGATATCGACGAAAAAAGCTTGCAGGAACAAGGTCATTGGCCATGGCCCAGGAACAAACTGGCGCACCTGGTCGACTTGCTGTTTGATCAATACAGGATTGATGTTCTTGGCTTTGACATGCTGTTTGCAGAGAGTGATGAAAGTTCCGGACTCAGGAGTTTGCAACAGCTTGCGCGCACCGAGTTTGCCGGCAACACCAATTTCAAGCTGGCGTTGGACAAACTCAGGCCTCACTTGGATTTTGACCAGATTTTTGCTGACAGCCTTAAAAACAGGCGTGTTGTACTGGGTTACTATTTTCACCATGAGGGGCGTCAAAGTGGCAGTGTCGGCACATTGCCGGCGCCTTCGCTGAGACGGGGCAGCTTCGATCCTCACAATGTCGAGGCTACCGTTGCCAGCGGTTTTTCGGCAAATCTACCAGAATTGCAAATAAGTGCTGCGACCAGCGGGTTTTACAATGCGACGCCTTTGGTGGATGCCGACGGTGTGTTTCGGCGGACTCCGCTGCTTCAAATGTACGACGGTGATTTGTACGAGGCGCTGGCAGTTTCAGTGGCCAGGTTGGCACTGCGTGTGCCAGCCGTTGAGTTGGGTTATGAAGGAGGGGAGCAAGACCCGCGCAGCCTGGAGTTCCTGGACCTCGGCAAGCGCCGGATAGCGGTCGATCGCGATGTTGCGGCGTTGATACCCTATCGCGGCAAAGAGCACAGCTTTGCGTATGTTTCTGCCAGCGATCTGCTGAACGGCAAGACGCCGCTACCAACCCTGCAAGGAGCCATCGTACTGGTGGGCACGACGGCGCCTGGCTTGATGGATTTGCGCTCGACCCCCGTGCAGGAGGTCTATCCCGGGGTTGAAATGCATGCCAATCTGATCGCCGGCATCATCGACGGAAATATTAAGGAGGGCCTGGCCCATCCCGTCGGCTTCGAAGTGGAGTTGCTGCTTGTCATCGGTGTGCTGCTCGCGTTGGCATTACCGGCGCTAAGTCCACTGCGGGCGACAGTGCTTTCTGGCGCGTTGATCACGGCTTTGACAGCCGCCTATGTCCTGACCTGGAAATCTGCCAATCTGGTGTTGCCCCTTACATCTTCTTTGTTCATGGTTGTGGTTCTTTTTGTGTTCAATATGGCCTATGGCTATTTCGTCGAGTCGCGCGGCAAACGCATGCTGACCAGTCTGTTTGGTCAGTATGTACCGCCCGAGCTTGTGGACGAAATGGCGAAGGATCCAGGCGCTTATACGCTGGCGGGCGAGAGTAGGGAGATGACGGTTCTGTTTGCCGATGTGCGCGGCTTCACTACGATCTCGGAGGGACTCGCTCCCGCGCAGTTGACGCAACTAATGAATGAATTTCTGACGCCGATGACGCAAGTCATCCACCAGCATCGCGGCACCATCGACAAATACATGGGCGATGCGATCATGGCATTCTGGGGTGCACCGGTACCTGACGGGCAGCACGCCCGCCACGCCCTGCTGGCGGCAATGGACATGATGACCGGCCTTGAAGCGCTGCAGGACCAGTTCAAGGCCAGGGGCTGGCCACCGATCAAGATCGGCGTTGGCCTGAATAGCGGCGAAATGACGGTGGGCAACATGGGATCCGAATTTCGTTTGGCCTATACCGTGATGGGCGACGCCGTCAATCTGGGTTCCCGACTGGAAGGCCTAACCAAGGAATATGGTGTGCCAATCATTGTCAGCGAGTACACGCGGGATGCCGTACCTGACTTTCTATTTCGCGAGCTTGATCGAGTGCGCGTCAAGGGCAAGGACAGGCCAATCGGAATTTACCAGCCGATTTGCCTCGTTACCCAATGCAGTGCCACTGACATGGAGGAACTAGATGTCTATGGCACAGCGCTGCGCCTGTATCGTGAGCAGAATTGGCTGGCGGCCGAAGAAAAGTTTGTTGATTTGCAACGACGCTTCCCTGGACATATTCTTTACCGACTCTACGCAAGGCGCATCGAATTTTTTCGCGAACATTCACCAGCTGCGGATTGGGACGGTACTTTTGTCTTCACGACAAAGTGATGAAATGACGATATGCCTTCAATTCATGCGGCTTTTCTGCCGCGGCAGGTCGTGTTTTGTCGGGAAGCGTGTTACTGTGCGCTTTCCCTTTCCGGCGTGCGCTGGTGCAGCGTGAACCGGAGACTTCCAATTTTTGATCGCTTGTGCGAGTAGCTTTAGGTAAATTTAAAATGGCAGGTTTGCAGGCAGGAGCACCGACGCCCAAGGCGATTACGGTGCACAGTCAATCCAAAGTGCTGGAAGTGAGCTTTTCTGACGGCGCCCAGTTTCGCATTCCGTTTGAGTTGATGCGCGTCTATTCGCCATCGGCCGATGTTCAGGGTCACGGGCCGGGGCAAGAGGTCTTGCAGACCGGCAAGCGCCATGTTGAGTTGGCTGGACTGGAGCCAGTGGGCAACTACGCGGTGCAGCCGGCTTTTTCTGACGGCCATGACACCGGCATTTTTTCTTGGGATTATCTTTATTTTCTGGGTTCCCAGCAGGAGCGCTTGTGGGCTGATTACGCGGCGCGGCTCGAGGCGGCTGGCGTTGAGCGCGATGCACCCATGCCGCAGAAAGCTGGATCCAGTTGCGCCAGTCATTGAATTACCATTGACCCCATGACTACGACACATTTCGGCTATCGATCGGTTGAAGAAGCTGAAAAGGCTAAGCACGTGCGAGGTGTCTTTGATTCGGTGGCGCCCAAATATGACTTGATGAACGACTTGATGTCGCTGGGTTTGCACCGTGCCTGGAAGGCTTTCACGGTGTTGGTGGCGAACATCCGTGAGGGCTATCAGGTACTCGACATTGCCGGTGGTACCGGCGATCTGGCACTGGCTTTTTCAAAGAAGGTCGGAAAGAGTGGGTGTGTCGTACATACCGACATCAATGAGGCCATGTTGCGAACCGGACGGGACCGCCTGCTGGATACAGGCGTTTCGCTCCCAACGCTGGTTTGTGATGCTGAAAAATTGCCTTTCGCCGACAACCATTTTGACCTTGTTAGCGTGGCTTTTGGTCTGCGCAATATGACCCACAAAGAGGCGGCACTGGCCGAGATGAATCGCGTGCTCAAGCCAGGTGGCAAGTTGTTGGTGCTGGAATTTTCAAAGGTGGCGCCGCCGCTGGAGAAAGTCTACGATTGGTATTCCTTCAAGGTTTTACCCAAGTTAGGCAAATTGGTTGCAGGCGATGATGCCAGCTACCGCTACTTGGCCGAGTCCATTCGCATGCATCCAGGGCAGGGCGAGCTAAAAGCGATGATGATCAAAAATGGCTTCGGTCATGTCGAATATCACAATCTGACCGGTGGACTGGTCGCCTTGCACGTGGGGATCAAATGTTGAATCTTGTGATCTTTGAACTTAGCCTCATCTGCAACAATAATTTGGAGACATCATGAAATTTTGGATTTTGTTGTTGGCGGTATTTTTGGCACTGGCAGGCGCCAATGCGGAGGCTGCACGCCTGGGAGGCGGGAAGTCGGTTGGCAGGCAGTCAGGCAATGTGACACAGCGTCAGACCGCACCCGCGCAAGGCGCCGTGAAGTCACCCGCACCGCCCCCGGCACCGGCCGCCCCTGCACCTGCGGTACCCAAAAGGCCTTGGGGCGCCATGCTGGGAGGTTTGGCCGCAGGCCTGGGGCTGGCTTGGCTGGCAAGCTCGTTGGGTATTGGCGGAGGGGCCATTGCGCAATTCATGATGTTTGGGTTGCTGGCACTGGTGATTGTGATGCTGGTTGGCTGGTTCTTGCGGTCGCGCAGGGCTGCGCCAACGCAGAGTTCGCAGAACCCACCGTTTGCATTTCAGGGTGTTTCTCCCGCTAGCACGGCTCGTACACCGATCAGTTACCAACCGGAAAACGTTGGCAATGACGCTTCGGCCCGTCCCTGGGAACGCAGCAGTTCAGTTTTTGACAGTCTGAAGGCCACGCCTGACAAGTCGAGGTCAATGATTGGGTCAGCGCTGACTGGTTCACAGAACTGGGGCATTCCAGCCGGTTTTGACACAGAGGGGTTTCTCCTTTCTGCGAAAGCCAATTATGTTTCGTTACAAGAGGCCTGGGACAAATCGGACATCAACGCTTTGCGCGTGATGATGACGGACACCATGCTCAAGGAAATCCAGACGCAGCTGGCCGAGCGTGAAGTCCATACGGTTGGGCCGATCAATCTTACCGATGTTGTGATGATTGAAGCACAGCTGCTGGGGATTGAAGATCTGGGTGACGAGTACATGGCCAGTGTTGAGTTTTCCGGCATGATCCGCGACGAGGCCTCTGCTGGCCCGAACCCGTTCCGCGAAGTCTGGAACATGACCAAATCAAAGAGTGGCGGCAGTGGCTGGTTGGTGGCTGGAGTGCAGGCTCTGCAATAAGGCAGCCGCGGGTGGGTCATGAGGGTGCAGGGAAATTCAGGGAATAATAGAAGGCTATGGCTACACCGTCCCCTTTATTGATGTTGGAAGACTTTCTTCAAAACCTTCCCCTGCCCAAGTTTCGCCCTCCGGTTTGGGTCGTCGCAGAGGCCCAGCGGCGCATCGTATCGCTGCTGAATCATATTCTGAGCCAGGAAAAAGAAGCCACCGGTCGCCTTGCGCGACAGCAAGGACGTGTCGTGCTTCTGCAATGGCGCCAATTTTCCATGAGGTTCATCCTGAGCCCGGCCGGTTTGCTCGATCTCGCCGCGGATGAAGCCAGGCCGGATCTGGTTTTGGCGCTAACCGACGATTCTCCATCGGCATTGGTGCAACGGGTGGTGCTCGGAGACTGGCCTGTGGTACGAATTGAAGGCGATGTGCAGCTGGCTGCCGAAGTGAACTGGGTGGTTGACCATGTCCGTTGGGATATTGAAGAGGACTTCGCTCGCGTGGTTGGCGATGCGCCGGCCCACAGTCTGGGTCAGGCTGCCCGGGCCATGATGAAGTCGCTGCGACAGTTTATTGGCGCCACCGCTTCCGCTCCTGGCAAGGCGTCGGCATGACACGCCTGTTCAGGGGTGTTTTCATCGTCTCGGTGCTGATTCGCTTTGGTCTGGATGAGTTGTTACTGACTAGCTTTCACAAGCCTTGGTTGAGTGCTTTGAGCCGCATATTGACGATCGGGCGCAAGCTTGATGCTCCCCGTGGGCAACGGATTCGGGAGGCACTGGAAAGTTTGGGACCCATTTTCGTCAAGTTTGGGCAGGTGCTGTCAACACGGCGGGATTTGTTACCGATCGACATTGCCGACGAACTGGCCCGCCTGCAGGATCGGGTTCCTCCGTTTGGAAGCGACGTTGCCATTGCCACCATTGAACGCGCTTTCCAGAAAAAGGTAGACGACATCTTTGTTTCGTTCGACCGGAAACCGGTAGCCAGTGCTTCCATTGCGCAGGTGCATTTTGCGGTGCTCAAGGATCGCTCTAACCGAGACCGTGAGGTCGCCGTCAAGGTGCTCAGACCTGGCATGCTGCAAGCAATCGAAAAAGATTTGAGCTTGATGCGCATGATGGCTGGCTGGGTGGATGGCATCTCAAACGGTGGCAGGCGTCTTAAGCCACGTGAGGTGGTGGCTGAATTCGATAAATACCTGCACGACGAACTGGATTTGGTGCGGGAGGCGGCAAGTGCTGCGCAGCTTCGTCGCAACATGACAGGGCTTGATCTGGTTCTCATCCCCGAGATGTTTTGGGACTACTGCATGCCCGATGTCATTGTGATGGAGCGTATGCACGGCGTTCCGATCAACCAAGTTGAGCGTCTGCGATCAGCCGGTGTCGATATTCCGAAGTTGGCGCGGGACGGGGTCACTATTTTTTTTACCCAAGTGTTTCGCGACGGATTTTTTCACGCAGACATGCACCCGGGCAATATTCAAGTCAGCATTGAGCCAGCGACGTTTGGTCGCTATATATCGCTTGACTTTGGCATCATTGGCACATTGACTGGCTCGGACAAAGAGTATTTGGCGCAAAATTTCACCGCCTTTTTCCGGCGCGACTACAAGCGGGTAGCCGAGTTGCACATCGAGTCGGGCTGGGTGCCGGCCGCAACGCGGGTTGATGAACTCGAATCCGCGATTCGTTCCGTGTGTGAGCCCTATTTCGACCGACCCCTGAAGGACTTCTCATTGGGGCTGGTTTTAATGCGATTGTTCCAGACCTCCAGGCGTTTTCACGTTGAAATCCAGCCGCAATTGGTGTTGTTGCAAAAGACGCTTCTCAATATCGAAGGTCTCGGTCGTCAATTGGACCCGGATCTGGACCTCTGGAATACGGCGAAGCCATTTCTTGAAAAATGGATGGTCGATCAGTTAGGGCCTAAAAAACTGATGGACCAGTTTCGCAACGAGGCTCCTCTGTACGCCAAGTTACTGCCCGAACTGCCAAGGCTATTGCATGATTTTCTGCAACGCAACCGGCCTGCCCAAAGTCTTGCGCTTAGCGAACTTGTGGCGGAGCAAAAGCGTACCAACCGTCTTCTGCAATCGATCCTGTATGGGGCGGTCGGTTTCGTACTCGGCTTGGCGGCGATGCAGTTAATTGTCAGAGTCCGACATTTCTAGGCCTCGAAACCTGTGGCATTGATTACATTAGGTGACACCTTATAATCATTGGCTTTGCAACCTGAAATCCGAGTCTAATTGTCATGCCAATTTATGCTTATAAATGCACGTCCTGCGGGTTCGCCAAGGATGTCTTGCAAAAAATGTCGGATTTACCACTAGCGGACTGTCCGGGCTGTGGCGCCTCCACCTTGAAGAAGCAGCTAACGGCGGCCGGCTTTCAGCTGAAGGGCTCAGGATGGTATGCAACCGATTTCAAGGGGGGCGCATCGGCCGCCGCCAGCACTTCCGGTACCCCCGAGGCGCCGTCGAGTGTGGTAACCGATAGTGCCAAACCTGCCGAAAGCGCGGTGGTGAAGCCGGACTCGATAAAGTCCCCCGCTACCGGTGGTTGCGGTGGCGCTTGCGCTTGTCATTAAGACCGTTGCCACTTAACTTTGATTTTTTTGTGCCAATAAAGAAATACTTGCTCACCGGCCTGCTGGTCTGGTTGCCACTGGCCATCACCCTTTGGGTTTTGCTATGGCTGGTAGGGTTGCTTGACGCCATTTTTGGCGGATTTTTGACGGGTCTTGCGGCTTTGACACCCGATTCGGCGAGCGTCATTTTCGAGCAGCTGCGGCACATCCCGGGCTTAGGTGTTGTTCTGGTTTTTTCCGGCTTGCTGGCGACCGGTGGTCTGGTTACCAATGTGGCGGGTCGTTGGTGGCTGGCGCAGTGGGACCGATTGTTTACCCATATCCCGGTCTTCAAGTCGATCTATAACAGCGTTAAAAAGGTGTCAGATACACTTTTTTCCAGCAACGGTAACGCGTTTCGTACCGCCATGCTGGTCCAGTACCCACGTGCTGGAGTTTGGACCATCGCGTTCCAGACTGGCACGCCAGGCGGCGAGGTGGCCGGACATCTAGGCCCGGATTTCGTGAGTGTTTATGTTCCGACAACGCCCAATCCGACCAGTGGATTTTTTCTCATGTTGCCGCGTGCCGAAATTATTGAGTTGAACATGAGTGTTGACGAGGCGTTGACCTACGTTATTTCAATGGGGTCCGTTGCGCCATCTGTCGCGCCTGCCATTCCCCCGAAATAGAATTTTGATAACCTGTGCCGTCTGTGAAGGCGGGCTTTGAAAGCTGTCTATGGCCATGCGCTCCCATTATTGCGGTCTTGTAACCGAAGCCCTGTTGGGCCAAACCGTGACTCTGTGTGGCTGGGTCAACCGTCGGCGCGATCATGGCGGTGTGATTTTTGTCGATATTCGTGATCGTGAGGGATATGTGCAGGTAGTGTGCGATCCGGATCGTGCCGGCATGTTCAAGACGGCCGAGGGCCTGCGCAACGAGTTCTGCATTCAGGTCAAAGGAGTGGTGCGCGCCCGCCCCCAAGGTACCACCAACGATAGCCTCAAGAGCGGAAAAGTCGAGGTGTTGTGTCATGAGTTGGCCGTGCTCAACCCGTCTGTCACACCACCGTTCCAGCTCGACGACGAAAACCTCAGCGAGACAACCCGTCTGACCCACCGCGTGCTCGACTTGCGTCGCCCCTATATGCAGAACAACCTGATGCTGCGTTATCGGGTTGCCATGGAAGTGCGCAAGTTTCTGGATACCAACGGCTTTATTGACATCGAAACCCCCATGCTGGGCAAGTCGACGCCCGAAGGCGCACGCGATTATCTGGTCCCCAGCCGGGTCCACGAGGGTCATTTCTTCGCTTTGCCACAAAGTCCCCAATTGTTCAAGCAGTTGCTGATGGTGGCCGGTTTTGACCGCTACTATCAAATCACCAAGTGTTTCCGCGATGAAGACCTGCGCGCTGATCGCCAGCCGGAGTTCACACAGATCGATATTGAAACATCGTTTTTGAGTGAACAGGAAATTCGCGACCTGTTTCAAGAGATGATTACGACCGTTTTCAAGGCGGCCTTGAACGTTGATCTGGGAGAGTTTCCGGTCATGACCTACAGCGATGCAATGCGTCGCTATGGCTCAGACAAGCCCGACTTGCGTGTCAAGCTCGAATTTACCGAACTGACCGACGTCATGGCTGACGTTGATTTCAAGGTTTTTGCCAGTGCTGCCAGCATGCAGGATGGTCGTGTCGTGGGACTTCGCATACCGGGTGGTGCACGAGAAAGCGGTGGCCTGAGCCGCAGCGAGATTGACGGTTACTCCGAATTCGTCAAGATTTACGGTGCCAAGGGTTTGGCATATATCAAGGTCAACGAACTGGCCAAAGGTCCTGGCGACAAGTCGCTTCGCTGGCCAGGCCTTCAATCACCTATCGTCAAGAACCTGAACGACAAAGTGCTAGCGCAAATACTGGAGCGCACCGGTGCGCAAGACGGCGACCTAATTTTCTTTGGCGCCGACAGGGAAAAAATTGTTAACGATGCCATCGGTGCGTTGCGCATCAAGATTGGACACAGTGAGTTTGGCAAGAACAACGGTTTGTTCGAGAAAGCCTGGCGTCCGATGTGGGTGGTTGATTTTCCGATGTTTGAATTTGACGAAGAGTCACAACGCTACACGGCAGTGCACCATCCGTTCACGGCGCCCAAAGAAGGTCATGAAGACTGGATGGTCACGGCACCCCAGAAGTGCATCTCGCAGGGCTACGACATGGTGCTCAATGGCTGGGAGATGGGTGGTGGTTCGGTTCGTATCCACCGTGCAGACATTCAGCAAAAAGTGTTTGATGCCTTGAAAATCACACCCGAAGAAGCGCAGGAAAAATTCGGCTTTCTGCTCGATGCCTTGCAATATGGTGCGCCACCTCACGGCGGCCTTGCCTTCGGCCTGGATCGCGTCGTCACACTGATGACCGGTGCCGAGTCGATTCGTGATGTGATCGCCTTCCCCAAGACACAGCGCGCCCAATGTCTGCTGACACAGGCACCGTCTTCGGTTGATGAAAAGCAGTTGCGTGAACTGCACATCAGGTTGCGTGCGCCGGAACTGGCAAAGTCGGCCTGATCGAGTCCTGGGTGTGGATTCAGGCAGAATGAAAGGGCGCTCGAAAGACGTCCTTTTTTATGGCCATGGGTTACAAAATTCCGCAATCAGTACTGGTGGTGATTTACACGCCACTGCTGGATGTGCTGCTGATAAAAAGAACTGACTCTACCGACTTTTGGCAGTCTGTTACCGGAAGCAAATACACCCTGGTGGAATCCTATCGGGAAACGGCGATGCGCGAAGTGCGTGAAGAAACGGGGATTGAGTGCCGGCTCGATGCCCCGCTGGAGCAGAGCCTGTGCGATTGGGAATTGGAAAACGTCTATGACATTTATCCTCGTTGGCAACACCGTTATGCGCCCGGCGTGATACGCAACACCGAGCATTTATTTGGCTTAAGGGTGCCGGTTGGAACGCCGATCTGTTTGTCTCCGAGTGAACATACGGCTTACCGGTGGTTGCCCTATCGGCAGGCAGCGGAACTTTGCTTTTCACCGTCTAACGCGGAGGCCATCCTGATGTTGCCAAAGTTCGCAGCATCGAGGACGCAGCCATGAATATCGTGCGGGTGGCAACCTATAACATTCACAAGGGGGTGCAGGGAATAGGTCCGCGTCGCAGACTGGAGATCCACAACCTGGGTCACGCGGTTGAGCAACTTGATGCCGACATCGTGTGTTTGCAGGAAGTGCGTAAATTGCACCGCCGTGAAGAGGAATACTTTACGCGCTGGCCCGACATGCCGCAGGCCGATTTTCTAGCCCCGGAAGGCTATGAGGCGGTGTATCGGACCAATGCTCTCACTCGCCACGGGGAACATGGCAACGCCCTGCTGTCGCGCTGGCCGGTGGTGGCACATCAGCATGAAGACATTTCGGACCACCGTTTTGAACAACGTGGTCTGTTGCATGTGGAAGTGCTGGTACATGGACGTTCTGTGCATGTCGTTGTAGTTCACTTGGGACTGATTCGTGCCAGTCGCGCACGCCAGGTGACGCAGTTGCAGAGTTTTATTGAACGTGAAGTACCACCGACTGCGCCGCTGCTGGTGGCCGGGGACTTCAATGACTGGGGTGCGGCCGTGCAGCGCGCCTTCGAAGCCAGCAATTTAAAAGCGTTCAAAGGAGAAAACCAGGCCACATTCCCGGCGCGCCTGCCGCTGGTGCAACTGGACTACATTTATGCCAGGGGTCTGAAGCCGCTAGGGGTGCATGTGCCTCGTGGTCGCATCTGGTGGCGCATGTCAGATCACTTGCCATTGATTGCCGAGTTTGCGCTCTCTGAAACAGAAAGCTTGCGCAACACGCGGTAGTGGTGCTGTGGCCAGCAATTCTGTCAACTCTTCAAACCAACGATGCATCAACTCCAACCGGGTCATCGGGTCCAGCTCTTGGAAAGTGGGCAAGCATTTTTTCCGGCGCTGGTGCAAGACATAGACAACAGTTTCCATGAAGTGCGGATGGAGACCTATATCTTCAGCGTTGAAGCTGCCGGCAAGTTGGTAGCCGCAGCGCTGGAACGGGCCGCGCAGCGCGGCGTAGCCGTGTATTTGGTCGTCGACGGAGTCGGTACCCCCAGTCTGCCGCTTGAGTGGGTGACGCGCTTCAATGCCGCCGGCGTCAAGTGGCGCATTTTTTCGCCGTTGGGGCGATTGGGCGTGTTCATTCCGAGTCGCTGGCGGCGCTTGCACAGAAAGCTGTGTGTGGTGGATGGCAGGGTGGGTTTTTGCGGTGGCATCAATGTATTGGACGATTATTTTGACCCCAACCATGGCGTCCTGCTTTCACCGCGCTTTGATTTCGCGGTGCGAGTGACGGGCCCACTGGTTCAGGCAATGCACGAGGCATTGGCACAGTTCTGGTGGCGTCTGCAAGCCACCAGCAAGGTGCGCCGCAATGATTTTCCGGCGGCCTGGCGAGCGCTACAGGAAGCGGTCACGCTGACTTTGCAGGCCTGGTCGGAACCGGGCAAAGTCGGGCTGCCTAACGACGGTGCGGGTCACACCTCAAGCGCCCAACTCGTTCTGCGCGACAACCTTCGCAATCGCTCCCGGATTGAACGCGCCTACCGGCAAGCCATTGGCACCGCGCGGGAGGAAATCGTCATCGCCAATGCCTATTTCTTGCCGGGTCGCAAACTGCGCAAAGGGCTGATTTACGCCGCGCGCCGCGGCGTGAGAGTTCGCTTGTTGCTTCAGGGACGCTATGAATATTTCATGCAGTACCATGCCACCCGGCCAGTTTACGGTGCATTGCTGGAGGCGGGCGTGGAAATTTACGAATATTCGGTTAGTTTTCATCATGCCAAGGTCGCAGTCATCGACGGGCACTGGGCGACGGTTGGATCTTCCAATCTGGATCCGTTAAGTTTGCTACTGGCGCGGGAGGCCAATGTGGTAGTAGAAGATGTTTCTTTCGCACAGGATTTGCGCGCGCAGCTTGAGCGTGCCATCAATCAGCACGGCGCACTTGTCGACCCGGCGGTTTACGCCAACCGACCGTGGCGTCAGCGCTTTTTGGATCGTGTCGCGTTTGCCTTGATGCGCATCCTCCTGTTCCTGAATGGAAAACGGTACTAATTCAATAGCTATCCAGGCGTAAGTGACAAGGACGGTAGCCTCAAACTCAGTTGCCAAAACGCTGGTACCATCCTCTGATGTTAATGAAAAGTCAGAGCAATATGAATCTGTCCGATGTCGACGAGGGTACTCCCGTATCCGTCAAAATCCGGGAACGCCTGGTGGCGGCACGCAAGCGTTTCAATGCGAATGACAATATTGCCGACTTTATCGAGCCGGGCGAACTCGAACGCCTGCTGGATGAAGTAGAAGAAAAAATGCAGGGCGTGCTGAGCAGTCTGGTGATTGACACCGAGCGCGATCACAACACCGATCAGACGGCGCGCCGTGTCGCCAAGATGTACCTCAACGAGGTTTTTCGCGGTCGTTACGTCAGCACCCCAAGTATCACCGAGTTTCCCAATGCTGAGCACCTCAACGAGTTGATGATCGTTGGCCCCATCACAGTGCGCAGCGCCTGCAGTCACCATCTATGCCCGGTGATCGGACAAATCTGGATAGGCGTACTACCCAACGAACACACCAATGTCATTGGCTTGTCCAAATATGCGCGACTGGCCGAATGGGTGATGGGTCGGCCTCAAATTCAGGAGGAGGCAGTAGTGCAACTGGCCGACCTGATTCAGCAGAAAACCCAGCCGGACGGGCTGGCTATCGTGATGGAGGCTACGCACTTTTGCATGGGCTGGCGTGGCGTCAAGGACATGGACAGCAAGATGATCAATTCGGTCATGCGCGGCAGTTTCCTCAAAGACCCCAATCTGCGTCGTGAGTTTCTGTCGCTTATCCCGAAGAAAGGTTGACTATGTTGGTTCGTTTACTTTATGCCAGCCGTGCAATTGACTGCAGCCCCGACGCTATTGAGGCCATCCTGACCCAGTCCCGTCATCACAACCCCGAGTGTGGGATTACCGGTATTCTTTGCTATGGAGGCGGCATTTTTCTTCAAGCCATCGAGGGCGGGCGCATGGCCGTGAGTGAGCTGTATGGACACATTCAGAAGGACCCCCGCCACAATGAGGTTGTGCTGTTGCACTACGAAGAAATATCGGAGCGCCGTTTCGGTGGCTGGACCATGGGGCAGGTCAATATGTCCAAGATTAATGCCTCGATTTTGCTCAAGTACGCTGAAAAGTCCGAACTGAATCCCTATTCAGTATCGGGCCGTGTATCGCTTGCATTACTGGAAGAATTGATGGCCACTGCCTGCATCATCGGTCGCGCCTGAACTGAATGCGTCAAGTTGTTGCGTGACGCTCTGAAGCAAAACTGATTTACTTCTTGGTGGCACTGGCGGTCGGTTTGGCCGCCTCTGCACTGTCGTCTTTCTTAGCCGTTGGTGCCGCTGTCGCACCCTTGAAGGTCGCGCCGTTAACGGTCAGACCTTGGCTCGAGAACTTGGCTGCATTGCTCTCACCAATCCCTTTGATGCGGGAGATGAAATCGCTCCAGTCCTTGAAGTTGCTTTTCTTGCGCTCGTCAAGAATTCTGGTCGAGATGGCCGGACCGATCCCTTTGATGCTATCGAGTTCAGCAGCGTTGGCCTTGTTTACATCGACCGCCGCAAAGCAGGCAGCAGCGCAAAGCATGACAAGCAGGGTGAGAATTTTTTTTAGCATGACGTACTCCTGAAGGTGACTATAGAAAACAACATGGTTTGTTGCATATTCGCGGTGTCTTTTGCCATACAACGAAATCTCCACCAAAAGGTTGACGGCTCGCAGGTGAATTCCTCTACCGCTTTGATCAGCACTGACGCACTTCAGTCTTTGCTGGCCAACCAGTTCACATATCGCGAAACCCCGGTGTTGACATCGACGAACCGATGGTCACAACCAGTCGCACGCAAAGCCGTCAAGTCAGCTTGCGTGTGACACTGGTACTTGCCGCGCAGGGCATCCGGGAAGGCAATGTAGTCGATCTGGCCGTTTGACACCATGGACGGCAGCGACAGTGCGTCCAGACCCTGGATGCCCCGCATTGCATTTACCACTGCAGCGGCCACGTCGTTGAAGGGCTGAGCCCGACCGGTTCCCAGGTTAAAGATGCCTGAGTGTCCCGGGTGGTCAAAGAACCAGAGGTTGACCGCTACCACGTCGTCAATAAATATGAAATCTCGCATTTGCGCGCCGGGACCATAGCCACCATATTCACCAAACAGCTTGACTTTTGCCTCGTTCGAAAATTGATTGAACTGGTGAAAGGCAACGCTGGCCATCCGGCCCTTGTGCTGTTCGCGTGGCCCATAAACATTAAAATATCGAAAGCCCACAACCTGGCCTTGGTCGTTGCCTTTTGAGAGTTGAAAGTCAGCACCGCACTCCAGTCGCATGCGCTGGTCAAATAGCAGCTTGGAATAGCCGTACACGTTGAGAGGACGCTCAAATGCCGGGTTTTCCCTGAAGGTGTCAGAGCCACCGTAAGTGGCGGCACTGGATGCGTACAACAGCCGAACCCGGTGTTTCTGGCAAGCGTGAAACAAGCTCACAGACGTGCTGTAGTTGTTGTCCATCATGTACTTGCCATTGGTTTCCATGGTGTCGCTGCAGGCGCCCTCATGAAAAACGGCTTCGATCTGACCGTAGGCTCCGTTTGCGAATGACGTATAAAAAACATCTGCGTCAACATAGTCTGAAATCTGTAAATCGGCCAGATTGCGAAACTTGTCGCCCTGCGTCAGATCGTCGACGGCGATGATGTCGTTGATGCCACGGGCATTCAATCCTTTAACGATGTTGCTGCCAATAAAACCCGCAGCACCAGTTACAACGACTCGGGTCATGCGAACAACTCCTCATAAGATACTGTGGCCGTGCCAAATTTACCCACTACCAGGCCACCCGCACGGTTTGCCAGCGGCATCGCCTGCCGCAGTGTCATGCCTGCAGCCACCATCGCCGCCATCGTGGCGATCACGGTATCACCGGCGCCAGTCACATCAAACACTTCGCGCGCTTGGGCGCCCACATGCAGCAGGCCCTGTGCATCAAAAAGTGTCATACCTTCTTCGCTGCGTGTCAGCAGTACCGCGATCAAGTCGAGCTGTTCACGCAAATTGTCAATTTTCGTCTGAAGCTCAGATTCGTCTAACCAAGGGCCAACAACCTGCTGCAACTCGGCGCGGTTGGGTGTAATGACAGTGGCGTGTTTGTAGCGTGAAAAGTCGGTACCCTTGGGATCGATCAGGATCGGCTTCGCCGCGGCACGGGCGCGCGTGATCATGTCGCTGACGTGAGCGAGGCCACCTTTGCCGTAGTCTGAAAATAACACGGCATCGTGTTCGTGCAGCAATTCGGCAAAACTAGCGGTTTGTGAGGCCAGCAGCTCGGTCTTCGGGGTGTTTTCAAAATCAAGTCGCAACAACTGCTGCTGGCGGCCAATGATCCGCAGCTTGACGGTCGTCTTCAGATCAGGGTCACGGCCAAAGTGGGTTTGGATGCCGGTTCCCGCTACCAGTGCCTCCAGCTTATGGCTGGCTTCGTCATCGCCCACCACGGTCAGCAGCGATGATTGAGCCCCCAAAGTGACCACGTTGTAGGCCACGTTGGCTGCGCCGCCATTGCGCTCTTCCTCGTGTGTAACGCGGACGATGGGAACAGGTGCCTCGGGCGAGATGCGGTCGACAGCACCGTACCAATAGCGGTCCAGCATGACGTCGCCTACAACCAGCACGCGGGCTCTAGACAAAGCTTCCCTGGAAATGTTCATTAAATTTGGTGGGTCGCTCATAGCTCTTCAACCCGGCGGGTTGGGTAGCTGTCCCAGGTCTGGCAGCCGGGGCATTGCCAGAAGTGTTGTTTGGCCTCAAAGCCGCACGCCGCACAGCGATAGCGCAACAGCGGCTTGACGGCATGGTCCAATGCCCGTTGCACCTGAGGGTGAAACTGCTCGTGCTCGAGCTTCTCTCCGGCAATCCATTTGGCGGCGGCAACCAGCGAGGGCTCGCGCTCCAGGTGGTGAACGTACCAGTCCCGTGCCACCGGCGATGGGTTTGTCACAGTGGCTTCGAGGGTCACGATGGCATCCAGAATATCCAGCGAGGGAGACATTTTGTAGTTGGACTTTAGCAGTTCGAGCGCTTCAAGCGAGTGGCCGCTGGCAACCGCATATTCGACCAGTTGTCCGGCGAGCAAGGGGGCCGCCGAAGGCGAAGCTTGAAGTGACTTTTCGAGCATTGCAAAGGCGTCGCCAGCCCTGCCCTGACCGGCCCAAAGTCTGGCAAGGTCAACACGCGGTCGAGGCGCCGCAGGCGCGGTCTGCGTCGCTTCCCGCAGCAAAGACTGTGCCTGATCGAGCTGTTGTTTGGCCACGCACTCCGCAGCTTGCTCGCACAGGTAATGCGATAGACGACTGTCAAAATTTCCTTGCTTGGCGTGAGCCATTTTTTGGGCAATTTTCGCGGCTTGTAGCCAATCACGACTGCGCTCATAGTTGGCCAATAGCGCCAATCTCGCCTGGGCTTCAAATGGCGTTCCTTCAAGCTTGCGTAGCGCAGCTTCGGCATGGTCCAACAGACCAGCCTTCAAATAGTCCAGTGCCAACGCATGTTGCGCGCGTTGACGATCAGCCAAGTTCAAATCGCCGCGCGACAGCAGATGTTCGTGGACGCGCACTGCACGTTCATACTCGCCACGACGCCGGAACAGATTGCCCAGCGCAAAATGCAATTCCGAGGTGTCCGGGTCGTTCTGCACCGCTTCAATGAAGGCGTCAATCGCCTGGTCCTGCTGTTCGTTGAGTAAAAAGTTCAAACCCCTGAAATAGGCTTTCGGCGCCTGATGATTTTCAATGCGCAACTGGCGAAGATCAAAGCGCGAAGCGACCCAGCCCAGCACAAATGCCAACGGTAAGCCCAGCAGTATCCAGCTCAGGTCAAAGTCCATGCGGGGAGTGCAGTGCTGGCTGCAATGTGGCGGTGTCTGCACTGGCCGTTGTCGTTGCGGCAGCAATGCGTCGATGTCTCCACCAGCGCGGCATCATACCCAATACGCCGACAGCGACGCCAATTGCAAAAGCGCTTAGCACCACCAACACCTGGGGTGCGCGCCACTGGCTGCCGAAGAAAAAATGCACCGTGGTGTCCTGCTGGTTATTCAGGGCGAAGGCAAACAGGGTAAAAAAAATAGCTGCCTTAAGTGCCCACTTAAGCAGCCAAAGGAGGTTTTTCATCGATATCCCCAATGACGAATCGATTCTAACGGTCAGACCTTGTGCTTGGCTCCAAGCTCGGCAGTGCGTTGATCCACTGCTTCACGCAATGCTTTGCCAGGTTTGAAGTGCGGCACACGTTTTTCGGGCACCGCCACACTGGCGCCACTGCGTGGATTGCGTCCAATGCGAGGGGGACGGTAATTGATGGAGAAACTGCCGAAGCCCCGAATCTCAATTCGATCACCACGCACCAGAGCATCGTTCATTGCATCAAGAATCGCCTTGACGGCAAATTCAGCGTCGCGGTGGGTCAACTGGCCAAAACGGTTGGCCAATTCCTCGACAAGGTCGGATCGCGTCATATTGACTAGTCGGCTTGGGACAGCTCAGGTGGGCGTCTGGACCGCGCCGCCTGGTCTGTCTCCCGCACGAGCAGTTTACTTTTCGTTGTTGTCCAGTTTGGCGCGCAGCAATGCGCCCAGGCTGGTGGTGCCGGCGTTTTCACGAGCGGAGGTTTGACTCAATGTCGCCATGGCTTCGTTTTGATCGGCCGCATCCTTTGCCTTGATGGACAGTTGGATGTTGCGGGTCTTGCGATCCACGTTGACCACCACAGCGGTGACCTCGTCGCCTTCCTTCAGCACGTTGCGGGCATCTTCCACACGGTCGCGCGAGATTTCGCTGGCGCGCAAGTAGCCGATGATGTCATCGCCCAGATCGATTTCTGCGCCCTTGGCATCAACCGTTCTTACCTTGCCAGTGACAACCTGACCCTTGTCGTTGATCGTGGCGAAGGTCGTGAAGGGATCGGAATCCAACTGTTTGATGCCCAGCGAGATGCGCTCGCGGTCGACATCCACAGCCAACACCAAGGCTTCGACTTCCTGACCTTTTTTGTATTCGCGCACAGCCGCTTCGCCAGCCTCATTCCAGGACAGGTCGGACAGGTGAACCAGA
Source organism: Comamonadaceae bacterium (assembly GCA_037141865.1). Taxonomy (GTDB): domain Bacteria; phylum Pseudomonadota; class Gammaproteobacteria; order Burkholderiales; family Burkholderiaceae_C; genus Rhodoferax. The sequence goes on from JBAXBQ010000001.1 coordinate 139,936, forward strand.
CCATCGATACCGGCGGCCAGACCGACAAACACACCAAAGTCGGTGATCGACTTGATCGGGCCCTTGACGCGGTCACCGCGCTTGGTGTTTTGTGCAAACTCCTGCCAGGGATTGGCCTTGCACTGCTTCATGCCCAAAGAGATGCGGCGCTTGTCTTCGTCGATTTCCAGCACCATGACTTCGACTTCGTCACCCAGGGCAACAATCTTGCTGGGCGCCACGTTCTTGTTGGTCCAGTCCATCTCAGACACGTGAACCAGCCCTTCGATGCCGGGTTCGAGTTCCACAAATGCGCCGTAGTCAGCGATGTTGGTGATCTTGCCGAACATACGGGTGCCTTGTGGATAGCGACGGTTGACGCCCATCCAAGGGTCGTCACCCATTTGCTTCAGACCCAGTGAAACGCGGTTTTTCTCGGTATCAAACTTCAGGATTTTGGCGGTGATTTCCTGGCCAGCGGTCACCACTTCGGACGGGTGACGGACACGGCGCCAGGCCATGTCGGTGATATGCAGCAGTCCGTCGATACCGCCCAAATCCACAAATGCGCCGTACTCGGTGATGTTTTTCACAACACCCTGAACCACGGAGCCTTCTTTGAGGGTTTGCATCAGCTTGGCGCGCTCTTCGCCCATGCTGGCTTCTACCACGGCGCGGCGTGACAGCACAACGTTGTTGCGTTTGCGGTCGAGCTTGATGACCTTGAACTCAAGTGTCTTGTTTTCGTAGGGTGACAGATCTTTGGTAGGACGGGTGTCAACCAGTGAACCGGGCAGGAAGGCGCGGATGCCATTGACCAATACGGTCAGGCCACCCTTGACTTTACCGCTGGTGGTGCCGGTGACAAACTCGCCGGTTTCCAGCGCTTTTTCCAGGCTCATCCAGGACGCCAGACGCTTGGCCGTGTCGCGCGACAGGATAGTGTCGCCGTAGCCGTTTTCGATGGAGCCAATGGCCACCGAAACGAAGTCGCCAACCTGGACTTCGATTTCGCCTTTGTCACTCTTGAATTCTTCCAATGGCACATAGGCTTCAGACTTGAGGCCAGCGTTGACAACCACAAAGCTGTGCTCAATACGTACCACTTCAGCAGTGATAACTTCGCCTGGACGCATTTCTGTGCGTGTCAAGGACTCTTCAAATAGGGCGGCAAAAGATTCTGACATTTTTCAATACGGCGTTAACCGCAGGTTAATTCACGGTTTGATCCGCGGGTTAGTTTGTTGAACCACACAAGCAGTGCGCAATATGCTGCGCGAGAGGGCTGGTATGGACCGGCGCAACTGTTCAGATTTCTCTGAACGGTTGTTTGCCCCGCCACCAAGCCAACACCAGATCGACGGATTCTTCAACCGTCAAATCCGAGTTGTCCAGCAACCGGGCGTCTTGCGCTGGTTTGAGAGGTGCGACGCTGCGGGACGAATCCCGCATATCACGTGCTTCCAGACCGGCGCGAAGAGATGGGAGTGTAGCTGATATTCCCTTTGAAATCAATTGTTTATGGCGTCTTAGCGAACGCTGTTCAGCGCTGGCGGTCAAATATACTTTGAGCGTGGCCAGGGGGAAGATGACAGTTCCCATGTCACGACCGTCAGCCACCAGTCCGGGTAGCTGGCGAAAACCGTGTTGCAGATCTATCAGCGCCAACCGTACCATGGGTAGCGCCGAGACTCTGGAAGCGTTCATGCCCGCTTCTTCAGTTCGTATCGCGTCGCTGACGTCGGTGCCCTCCAACAGGATTCGCCCTTGAGAAAACCGGATAGACAGGGTTTGAACCAGCTCCGCAATCGCTTGCTCATCTGTGCTGTCCAGTAGCAGGCCAGCCTGCAGGGCGGCCAGCGCCGTGATGCGGTAAAGCGAGCCGGAATCCAGAAAATGGTAGCCCAACTCTTTCGCCAGCGCCTCCGCCAGCGTGCCCTTGCCAGAGGCAGTTGGGCCATCGACGCAAATGACAGGGATAGCTTCGACCGGACTTCGGACCAGGGAAAATAGCGCCTCAAAATAGTCGGGAAAAGTCTTGGCCACGCATTTCGGGTCTTCAATTCGCAATGGAAGTCCAGCCGGGTTGAAGGCGGCCAGCGAAAAACACATAGCCATTCGGTGGTCGTCATAAGTATGAATGCTGGCGGCCTTCCAGTCGCTGGCGTTAGCCGGAGGCGTGACGCGGATGAAGTCCACGCCTTCTTGCACTGTCGCGCCCAGCTTGCGCAACTCACAGGCCATGGCGGCTATACGGTCGGTTTCTTTGACGCGCCAGCTGGCTATGTTCCGTAACGTGGTGGTTCCCTTCGCATACAAGGCCATCACCGCCAGCGTCATCGCCGCATCCGGGATGTGGTTGCAATCCATGTCGATTGCTTTGAGCGGCCAACTGCCGCGTGACACCGCAAGCCAGTTGGGGCCACTCATCACCCGTGCACCCATCATTTGCGCCGCTTCAATAAAGCGGATGTCGCCCTGGATCGAGTCGGCACCAACGCCATTAATCCGTATGCCGCCCGGTCCTGTGGCTTCATCTGCTATGGCGCCAAGGGCGATAAAGTAGCTGGCAGACGAGGCGTCGGCTTCTACCTGCAGCGTCCCGGGTGACTTGAACTTGCTGCCGGCCACAATAGTGAAACGTTGCCAGCCTTCGTGAACGATATGAATGTCAAAGCGTGCCAGCAGGTTCAACGTGATTTCAATATAGGGTCGTGAGATCAGTTCGCCCATCACCTCGATCACAATTTCCTTTTGGGCCACCAGTGGTAGCGCCATTAACAGTGCCGTAAGAAACTGGCTTGATACGTCGCCACGTACTCGAATCGGACCTTGCAGCGACAGGCGGGGTTGTCCAATTCGCAGTGGAGGAAAACCGTCCTGCCCGAGGTAATCTATTTGACAGCCCAACTGGCGCAAGGCATCGACCAGGTCGCCAATCGGACGCTCGTGCATGCGCGGTACGCCTCGCAATTCGTAGTCGCCTCCCATCACCGCCAATGCTGCGGTCAACGGGCGAATGGCAGTGCCGGCATTGCCCATGAAGAGATCGGCTTTCTGATTGCCGGGTTCGCCGCCGAGACCGTCTATCTCAACTCTTGTGCCACTTTGGCGCACGCCACAACCCAGTATCTGCAAGGCGTCGAGCATGACTCTCGTGTCGTCTGAGTCCAACACATCATGCAGGGTTGTCGTGCCCTGGCTCAGTGCGGACAGCAACAGCAGACGGTTCGAGATGCTTTTGGAGCCCGGCAAAGCGATGGTTCCACCCGCTGAAGCAAGGGGCGGAATGTCAAGAAACGAGGTGGAAAACATTATTTCTGATGCTGTGCGATGCGCCAGTGGGCGCGGGTGCGGCTGGCCTGGTCAATCAAGTCTTCGAGGGCCTCGCCGTTGCCGCTGGAAATAAGCAGCTCCAAAGCATGCAGGTGACGCTGAAAAAGCTTTGACTGCGCCAGCAGTTCTTCGCGGTTGGAGACCATGATGTCGCGCCACACTTTTGCGTCACTGGCGGCGATTCGGGTGAAATCCCGAAAACCGGGACCGGCCAGCGAAAGAAAGTCTTTCCCATGAGGTTGACCCGAGATCGCGTTCATGAGGGCAAATGAAATGAGATGTGGCAAATGGCTGACCGCGGCAAATGCTGCGTCGTGCGCCTCGGGCGACATCTTGACAACCCGACAACCTAGCGCCGTCCAGACATCAACCGCCTTTTGCAATTGCACGGTTAGGGTGCGCTCAATCGGGGTAAGAATCACCTGCTTGCCGGTGTAGAGGTCGGCGTCCGCGTGTTCCACACCTGAGACTTCCTTGCCGGCGACCGGGTGTGCTGGCACAAAGGAGCCGATTTGCTCGCGTAGCGCACGGCGGCCGGCATCAATCACCTCGCGCTTGGTTGAGCCCACGTCCATCACCAGCATCTGGGGCGTTACCAGGTGTTTGATGGCCTTGAAAGTGGCCTCCGTGGCCGCTACCGGCACCGCGATCAGGACAATATCGGCACCCGACACCGCCAGCAAGGCAGAAGGGGCCTCCACATCAATAACACCCAATTGGCGGGCACGCTCCGTGGTGGAGGGTGACTTGCTGTAGCCGACCACACGCTTGACAAGTCCGGCCCGTTTGAGCGCAAGCGCAAAAGAGCCACCCATCAAGCCACAGCCAATGATGGCGAGTTGTTCAAACATTAAGACTCCCGACGGGCCACCCACAGGGCGGCGCTTGCCCCTCGGTGGGCCGCGAACGAATGCAAGCGTGGGGGCCCATGTTATGTGCCCACCGGGTAGGTGCCGAGCACCTTATAAAACGCAGACAGACCCTGCAAGTCCTTGAGAGCCAGCGCGATATGAGGCTGCGAGGGGTGACCCTGGATGTCGATGTAAAAATAATACTCCCACTGACCAGTGCGCGCCGGTCGTGATTCAAAACGCGTCATGGACACACCATGCGTCTTGAGTGGAACCAGAAGGTCGTGAACAGCACCCGGCCGGTTGGGTACGGACACAATCAGACTGGTGCAGTCGTTGCCCGACGGCGGCGGCGTTGCCGCCGTTTGTGGCAGGCAGATGATGGCAAAGCGGGTGCGATTGTAAGAGTCGTCCTGAATCGCGTGCGCCGCAATGTGCAAGCCGAACTGGGTTGCCGCCCGCTCGCTGGCCAAGCCAGCCCATGCAGCGTTAGTGGTGGCCAGTCTGGCCCCTTCAGCATTGCTCGATACCGGACGGCGCTCGGCGTGAGGCAGATGTTTGGACAACCAGGCCTGGCACTGGGCCAGCGCCAGCGGATGGGCCAGTACGGCATCAATTCCCTCCACCGAGTTTTCCAGCCGCAACAGGTTGTGACGAACCAGCAAAGTGACCTCACCGATCACATGGGTGGGCGAATGCAAGAACAAGTCGAGCGAGCGCGTCACCATGCCTTCGGTGGAGTTTTCAACACCCACAACGCCGTATTGAGCGCTACCGGCTGCAGTGGCGTGAAACACCTCATCAAAGTTGGCGCAGTAGATCAGATCGGCGGCACCACCAAAAAAATCGATCGCGGCCTGCTCGCAAAAGGTACCTGCTGGCCCCAGCACAGCGACTCGCTGTGGTGATTCAAGGGCCAGGCAGGCCGACATGATTTCGCGCCAGATGGCCGCTACATGAGGACTCTTCAGAGGCCCCGGATTGGATAGCTGGATTTTCTCAATCACTTGAGCAACGCGGTCGGGGCGGAAAAAGGCAGTGCCCTCGCGCTTTTTGACTTCTCCCACTTTTTCTGCAACCAGCGCGCGGTTATTCAGAAGCCCCAGCAATTGCTGATCGATGGCGTCAATCTGGACGCGCAAGTCAGACAGGCTCGGCAGGGGGTTGGCAGACTTGGTCATGGGTCAGGCTTTGATTTGCTCGAATTGCTGCATGTAGTTCACTAGCGCCTGGACGCCCTCATAGGGCATGGCGTTGTAGAGGCTGGCGCGCATGCCACCGACCGATTTGTGACCCTTGAGTTGCAGCAAGCCTTGCTCCCGCGCACCGCATAAAAACACCTCATTGAGACTTTCGTCCCGCAGAAAAAAAGGCACATTCATGCGCGAGCGGCAGTTTTTGGCTACCGTGTTCTGGTACAGCGCTGATCTGTCAATGGCGTCGTACAGCAGTGCCGCTTTAGCCTTGTTGCGAATTTCCATTGCGGCAATACCACCCTGACGTTTAAGCCACTGAAACACCAGTCCAGCCATGTAGATGGCGTAGGTCGGTGGTGTGTTGTACATCGACTGGTTGTCGGCTACCGTTTTGTAGTTCAGTGCGCTGGGGCACATGGCAAGAGCATGGCCCAGCAGATCGTCACGCACGACCACCACGGTCAATCCGGCTGGCCCCAGGTTTTTCTGTGCGCCACCAAATGCCAGTCCGACCCTGGACCAGTCCAGCGGTCGCGATGCCACGTGAGAAGAAAAATCGATGACCAGCGGTGCGTCATGTCCCAGGGCTTTGAGGTCCGGCAGTTCATGGAACTCCACACCATGAATAGTCTCGTTGCTGCAGATATGCACATAGCTCGCGTCCCGACTCAATCGCCAGCCAGCCGGGCTCGGCAAGGTCGTGTGTCGGTCGGCCTCGCTGCTGGCCGCAATGTTGACGGTACAGTACTTGCGCGCTTCCATTTGCGACTTCTGGCTCCAACTGCCGGTCACCACAACGTCCACGACACCGGCTCGCGATAGGTTGAGCGGAACGATGGCATTTTCTGCCAGACCGCCGCCCTGCATGAACAGGATTCTGAAGTGATTTGGCACCGCCAGAAGTTCACGCAAATCGGCTTGAGCTTGTTCATAAATCGAGGTGAATTCCACACCACGGTGACTCATCTCCATCACGCTCATACCACTGGCGTGCCAGTCCAGCATCTCTTGCGCAGCTTCGGCCAGAACCTCTTGCGGCATGGCCGCCGGTCCGGCGGAGAAGTTAAAGGGTCGATTCATCAGAATCTTCACCTGCAGTGTCATCGGTGGCTGGATTCGCATCATTTTCAACAATACGCTGCAGTCCACTTAACTGGGAGCCTTCGTCCAGGCCGATCAGCGTGACGCCTTGTGTGGCGCGACCGAGTTCGCGAATCTCACTGACCCGGGTACGCACCAAAACGCCTCTGTCGGTGATCAACATGATTTCGTCGTCGGCGTGCACCAGCGTGGCGGCCACTACTTTGCCATTGCGCTCGGACTGGGTGATGGCGATCATGCCCTTGGTGCCGCGGCCGTGACGCGTGTACTCGGTGATGCTGGTGCGCTTGCCAAAACCATTCTGGGTGGCCGTCAATACACTTTGCAGCTCGTCCTCGGCCACCAGCATGGCAATCACGCTTTGACCGTCTTCCAGCGTCATGCCGCGCACACCGCGCGCCTGACGGCCCATCGGACGCACGTCGTTCTCGTCAAAGCGCACCGCTTTGCCGCCATCGCTGAACAGCATCACGTCGTGTTGACCATCGGTTAGTGACGCTCCAATAAGGAAATCGCCCGGATCCAGATCGACCGCAATAATGCCGCCCTTGCGCGGGTTGCTGAATTCATCCAGCGCTGTTTTCTTGACTGTTCCCATGCTGGTGCCCATGAAAACGTACTGGTCGGCCGGGAAGGTGCGCTTTTCTCCGGTGAGCGGCAGCACCACGGTAATCTTTTCACCCTCGGTCAGCGGAAACATGTTGACAATCGGGCGTCCACGCGAACCTCTTGAGCCTTGCGGCACTTCCCACACTTTGAGCCAGTACAAGCGGCCACGGTTGCTGAAACACAGGATGTAATCGTGCGTGTTGGCAATAAAGAGTTGATCCACCCAGTCGTCTTCTTTGGTGGCGGTAGCCTGTTTGCCGCGTCCACCGCGCTTTTGCGCCCGGTATTCATTGAGCGGCTGGCTCTTGATGTAGCCGCTGTGCGAAAGCGTTACCACCATGTCCGTGGGCGTGATCAGGTCCTCGGTGCTCAGGTCAAAAGAGCTGTACTCGACCAGGCTGCGCCTTGCGCCCAGCTTGGTTTGGCCGAACTCGGTCTTGATGACCGTGAGTTCCTCGCTAATGATGGTAGAGACGCGTTCTGGTCTTGTCAGAATATCGAGCAGGTCGTCAATCTCGGCCATCACTTCTTTGTATTCCGCGACGATTTTGTCCTGTTCCAGTCCGGTCAGGCGTTGCAGACGCATTTGCAGAATCTCTTGCGCCTGCGTGTCGGAGAGTCGGTACAAACCATCGCTACCCATACCGTATGACTTTTCCAGTCCATCCGGGCGGTAGTCGTCGGCGCTGACCGTGCCACCGTCAGCACGAGTTCGGGTGAGCATTTCCCGCACCAGTTTGCTGTCCCAGGGTCTGGCCATCAGCTCGACCTTGGCGACCGGTGGTGTCGGAGCGTTGCGAATGATGGCAATGAAATCGTCAATATTGGCCAGCGCCACGGCGAGGCCTTCAAGCACATGACCGCGTTCTCGCGCCTTGCGCAGGTTGAACACGGTACGTCGGGTTACCACTTCGCGACGGTGCTGCAAAAAGACTTCAATCAGGTCTTTCAAGTTGCACAGTTTGGGTTGGCCATTGATTAACGCCACCATGTTCATGCCGAACGTATCCTGCAACTGCGTTTGCTTGTACAAGTTGTTCAGTACGACCTCGGGCACTTCGCCGCGTTTAAGTTCAATGACCAGTCGCATGCCGGACTTGTCCGACTCGTCCTGAATGTGGCTGATGCCTTCAATCTTTTTCTCGTGCACCAGTTCAGCCATGCGTTCCTGCAGCGTCTTTTTGTTGACCTGGTAAGGCAGTTCGTCGACGATGATGGCTTGGCGCTGGCCTTTGTCGATGTCTTCAAAGTGGCACTTCGCGCGCATCACAATTTTGCCCCGACCCGTGCGATAGCCATCCTTCACGCCGTTGATACCATAAATAATGCCGGCCGTTGGAAAATCAGGTGCCGGCACGATTTCCATCAACTCGTCTATCGAGGCTTGCGGGTTGCGCAGCAAGTGCAGGCAGGCGTCGACCACTTCATTGAGGTTGTGCGGTGGAATGTTGGTGGCCATGCCCACCGCAATACCACCAGAACCGTTGACCAGCAGGTTGGGCAACCGGGTGGGCATGACCAGCGGCTCTTTTTCCGAGCCGTCATAGTTGGGTCCGAAATCAACGGTTTCCTTGTCCAGATCGGCCAGAAGCTCATGGGCAATCTTTGCAAGGCGGATTTCCGTGTACCGCATGGCCGCCGCGTTGTCGCCATCGACCGAACCAAAATTGCCCTGACCATCGACCAGCATGTGGCGCATGGAAAAATCCTGCGCCATGCGCACGATGGTGTCGTAGACCGATTGGTCGCCGTGCGGGTGATACTTGCCGATAACGTCACCGACAATGCGTGCCGATTTTTTATAGGGCTTGTTCCAGTCGTTGCTGAGCTCATGCATGGCAAAGAGAACGCGTCGGTGCACTGGCTTCAAGCCATCCCGTGCGTCGGGCAGGGCGCGACCGACAATCACACTCATGGCGTAGTCGAGGTAGCTGCGTCGCATTTCCTCTTCAAGGCTGATGGGCAGGGTCTCTTTGGCGAATTGAGTCATGGGCGGTCGTGTCTGGCGTGTGTCAAAGGCAACCTCTGATTCTAATAGGCGCGCAGTAAACTGGCCCTGTGGCTTCTCGGCAACGTCAATGCACATTTCCCATCGGCTTTTGTAGGAGGACATGCCGAAGGTGCTTTTTCGGGTTTCTGGCGCAATCGGGCTGTGGCACAATGGCGCGAACGCTTTAGGTGATGGGCATTTAGAGCGTGTTGTAAACACTCGCAGCGCCGCTGCGGCCCTTTCCCCTAAGGAGAACCATGAAGAAATTTAACAAAGTGGCAATGCTGCTTGCTGCTGCAGCACTTGCAACTGCCGCCGGTGCGCAAACAGTCGACAACTGGGTCAACGCCAGTGGCACGACCTGGAAAAACGGTACCAACGAACTGTGCTGGCGCGATGCCAGCTGGACGCCGGCTACTGCAGCTGTGGGTTGCGACGGTGCCATTGTTAAGCCCCCGCCTGCTCCCCCTGCTCCTCCGGTAGTTGTGCCTCCTCCTCCTCCTCCCCCCGCTCCAGTGGTCGTGCCACCGCCGCCACCTGCTCCTCCAGCACCGCCGCCACCAGCTGCCACCAAGGTGACTTATGCGGCTGATGCCTTCTTTGACTTTGACAAGGCTGTCATCAAGCCTGAAGGCAAGGCCAAACTGGACGACCTGGTAGGTAAAGTCAAGGGCATCAATCTGGAAGTCATTATTGCGGTAGGCCATACCGATTCCGTCGGTGTTGATACCTACAACCAGAAGTTGTCGGTCCAGCGCTCGGAAGCCGTGAAGGCTTACTTGGTGTCCAAGGGCATTGAGAAAAACCGTGTTTACACCGAAGGCAAGGGCGAGAAGCAACCGGTGGCTGACAACAAGACCAAAGAAGGACGCGCCAAAAACCGTCGCGTCGAGATCGAAGTGGTTGGTACCCGCGCAAACTGACACTTCGTGTTGCACTAACAAGCGGTCGATCAAGATTGCTTCCGAAAAACCCCGCCCGGCGGGGTTTTTTGTTTACTGGGGTAAATAGTATTGTTGCCCTGGCTGAGTCTGTGAAGCCTGCCAAAGCATCTGACTTTTGATTTTGCCGATAATCCCTCTATGACTTCAACACTGAACGCTGACCCGGCCGAACTGGCCAAATTTTCTGATCTGGCTCATCGCTGGTGGGATTTGGAAGGCGAGTTTCGTCCCTTGCACCAGATGAACCCGCTGCGGCTGGATTGGATCAACAGTCTTTGCCCTCTGAAGGGTCAGCAGGTTCTTGATGTGGGTTGTGGTGGGGGCATTCTGGCCGACGCGATGGGGCGTTCAGGCGCGCAGGTGACGGGGATTGACCTGGCCGCCAAGGCGCTCAGGGTGGCACAGTTGCATGCTCTTGAGGCGCAAACGCCTAACGTGCAATACCTTGAAGTCAGTGCCGAGGCATTGGCGCAGCAGCAGCCTGGCAGCTTTGACGTGGTGACATGCATGGAAATGCTGGAGCACGTGCCTGACCCGGCATCCATAGTGCGAGCCTGTGCCGAATTGGTCAAACCGGGCGGCTGGGTATTTTTTTCTACCCTGAACCGCAGCCCGAAGTCTTTTCTATTTGCCATTGTGGGTGCTGAGTACCTGCTAAATCTCCTGCCACGCGGAACACACGAATACGCCAAAATGGTTCGTCCCAGCGAACTCGCAAGTTTTTGCAGGTGCGCCGACCTCGATTTACGCCAGACGCGGGGTATGGGTCACAACCCGCTTACCCAGCGCTACTGGTTGAATGCCGATACCAGTGTGAACTATCTCTTTGCGACCCAAAGAGCCCCGGTTGCGAGCCCGTGATTCAGATTTCCGGTAGGTTTGCAGACGTACAAGCGGTGCTGTTCGATCTGGACGGTACCCTGATCGACAGCGCGCCAGACTTGGGCGCGGCAGTCGACAAAATGCGCACAGACCGTGGCTTGCCATCGTTGCCGCCCGAGTCATATCG
>JBAXBQ010000002.1:0-132578 GCA_037141865.1 Comamonadaceae bacterium
TTCCCCACGTCACTGGTGCTGCCACCAACCCCAACCTGACCAAGCCTGGCTACAAGACTACTTACCGTATCATCGCGAACGATAACTCGCTGGGTGCTGGTCTGGCCGTTTATGCGGCTAAGACCATGAAACTCAAGAGAATCGCCGTGATCGATGACCGCACAGCATACGGTCAAGGCGTGGCAGAAGTGTTCAAGAAAACTGCTTTGGCCGATGGCATTCTGATCGTTGATGACCAGTACACCACCGACAAGGCCACCGATTTCATGGCGATTCTGACTTCCATCAAATCCAAGAATCCTGACGGTGTTTTCTACGGCGGCATGGACGCTCAAGCCGGTGCAATGTTGCGCCAAATGGATCAGTTGGGAATGTCCAAAGTGAAATTTTTTGGCGGCGACGGCATCTGCACGGCCGAGTTGATTAAGATTGCCTCTGGCGCGAAGACCCTTGACGGTGTTGTCTGCGCTGAAGGCGGCGCGTCGATCGCCAAGATGCCCGGTGGCACGGCCTGGAAGGCAAAGTACGATGCCAAGTACCCCGGTCAGTTCCAGATTTACAGCCCATTCACGTACGACGCTACGTTCGTATTGGTTGACGCAATGAAGCGTGCCAATTCGACTGATCCAAAGGTCTACATTCCGAAAATTACTGAGACCAACTTCAAGGGCGTTACGGCTAACATTGCCTTCGAACCCAACGGCGAATTGAAAAATCCGTCGATGACACTGTCAACCTACAAGGATGGCAAGAAGGTTTCCTTGAACTAACCGTTCTCTGTAGAGCAAAAAAGGCCGCCCTCGGGTGGCTTTTTTTCGCTTGACCAATTGCCTCAACTGATAGCGACACGTGGCTCGGTTAAACTTACCGGTTGCTGGAGCGGTGGATGAGCGGTTTAAGTCACACGCCTGGAAAGCGTGCGAGGGGTAAAACCCTCCGCGGGTTCGAATCCCGCCTGCTCCGCCAGTAAGTGAGGAAACACGGGGCCTGGCGCCCCGTGTTGCTCTCTGTACCGATCCCTATCAAAATCAACTAAACCGGTAGCGTCAGTATTGACGGCGTGTCAAATTGCACAGCACGACGCGTGACATGCCGCGACACAATGCGACAGACCACGACAAAGTCGGGCAAGGCAGCGGCAGTCGGCGACATTTTGCTAAGTTCCTTCGGTCGGGTGGCGCGTCCAAGATGGTCAGGTACCGCTCCATCGCCATCACGTCTGCAAATAAAGGACCGACCCGATCGATTTACGCGTGATATGCCGCGATGCGGGTTTTCAATTCGACGTTCAGAGCATCGATTTTGGCGCTTCGAAGTTGGTTCAGCAGGGGTAACGTTTCCTGCGCTATCTTGCCTAACATCTGGTCGCAACTATTGATCACGCTGTCCAGTTCGGGCAGTTGATGTTCTTGTGCTTTGACTGTGGGCGCCGGTGCGAACGTGCATGAATTCGGCTGGTTTGAAATTGCTGATGGATTTGCCGACGTATCGCAGGTTCATGCCGATCCATGAGGCGCGGGTTGGCCGACCCGTCAGAGCTCGATCTGATCCTTGGAACGGTAGCTTTTGCCTTTGATACGCACGGTCTCGGCGTGGTGCAGCTACCGGCTCCGTCCGTTTGCCCTGAGAGTCGCGTCAGGGTTTCGCGGTATTTCATGCAGCAGTCGGTGCAGGTTGAACGTGCATTGGGGCAACTTTGAATTTCTGCGCGGCTTGCCACACGTCATAGGCACTTTGCTCTGCCAGCCATAGGCGAGCCTCACCGCCACGCGCCACGCCTAACCATGCCTCAATACGCAACGCCATTTCAGGCGAGATGGCAGCGCGGCCATTCAGCACACGGGACAGTGCCACGCGGGACACTCCCAACTGTTGCGCGGCTTCGGTAACTTTCAGCCCCAGCGCCGGCAACACATCGTCACGCAGCGTTAAGCCTGGATGCGGGGGGTTAAACATGCGTGCCATTTTTGAATCTCCTAGTGATAGTCCTGATAGTCCACCAGCACGGCGTCCGTGCCCTCAAACGCAAACGTCATACGCCAATTGCCACTCACCCAAACTGAAAAATGCCCCTTGAGCTCTCGTCCTCTCAAAGGGTGCAAGCGCCAGCCCGGCAGGTTCATGCCCTGCGCGTTGGTGGTTTCGTTCAAGCGTCGCAACATGGCACCCAGCCGTGGGGCATGGCCAGCTTGAATGCCAGCCATACTCCCTTTCTCGAAAAAACTTTTCAGCCCTTTGTGCCGGAATGTCTTAATCATGGTGTATTGTATCGCGTAACGCTACGAGATGCAATAACCCAGTGAACCACCGCGAATTCGAATCCCGCCTGCTCCGCCAGTAATGCAAGTAAACATGCGGGTTGCAAGCCGGTCACGGCTTGCAACCCCATTTTTATCCATGCTTTGACTTGCATTGCTATGCACTTTATTGTGCTGCTTTGCGCATTGAGAGTCCCCGTGCGCGCTTGAGGGGCTGCACCCCATCACACCTACTTGTCCTGTGCCCAATGGCCATCGAAGTCGAAAGAAATCTTGTGATGGTATTTGATCGACAGGAAATATAGCGTTGTGCTGAACCGCGCGTAAAGCACAAGGTAGTGCGACATCATGTACACCCGCAGTTCCCCGCCGTCTCCTATCCGCCTAAGTTTGCGTCTCAGTCCCTCAACGCCATTGCTCACCTCCACCGAGCGCAGCGCGCGGTCCAGGAAGGGGCACACCAAGCCCCGAAAACGCTCTATCAGCGTTGGCCCACAAAGCTGGCATAAAAATCAGATTGCCGAGCTGCCGTCATTGGTCACTTCCAATCGACAAAACTCAACATTTATTGAGATAACTCGCTACGATGGAGGCAGGTCAAACTGAAACTGACTCAACAACTTGCGGTTTTACGATCTACATCCGTTCCCGCGGCAAGACAATATTGTGGAAGATTTGGGCGTGAATAAATCAATAACTTGCGTGCTTTTGTCGTTGGTTAGCGCGCTGTGTGTCTGCGTGCTTGGAGCCAACGCTCAAGAAGTAGCGCCCGTGGCGCCGGACCCCGTGCCACCACTCACACTGCCGCTGGGCGGGCGAACACCGACACCGATGGACGCACCACCCCCCTTTGGCGGCTCCGGTGGCTCGGGTGGCTACCCGTATCCTGAGTATGTTGTCCCCACCGCTTGTCTCGCAGTTGAGGTCATTACAGCTGAGAGTGTTTGCCAGGTTATAGACGCTACAAAATTTGTTCGGACTCTGGAAGAAGCGTTGACGAACAAAGATAAGTTCCGCGGTGCTCTAAGCCTGATGCTGAAGAGTTATGGACCAACAATCGTTGGGTATGCATTTCCAGGGCAGCCACGTTTGAGGGCAAACATTGAAATAGTCGAAGCAATTCGGGACTCCGAAATTTCGATGTTTCAGGCCATGTACAGAAAAATCAGATCTGAGTTGGCTGAAGATGATCGCTCTGACATGGCAAGAAGAATAGTTGCAACCACTTCATCCGGAAAATATGCCGCAATCGTTCGTGAGGCTGTCAAAGAGGCCAATAAATCGAGCGACAAAATTGTGAGCAATCTACGAAGCGTGCCAATAACAGGTCGAGTGCGCTTCATTTGCGACCTTGCGTGTAGACAGGCTATTCATGTCTATCAAGCCGCTGTTGGTTTTGACTGACTCTGTTGCAGCTGGAACAGTCGCTTGTGATTGGTGGCGAAACCCTTGAGTACCCGTGTCGACTGTACATGGACAGCCACCACCCTGCCGGGCGTTTTGTTTTTTGTTTGCATCAATATGCCCTTCAATTCGCGATGCGGTTAAATCACGAGCCCAAGATAGCCGGGCTGACGTAAATTTGTCGCTTTCTCGTGTGTTCGTTCTCATGTCGTCATGAGTATTTCGGATTTGATTGATTTAGAGCAATTTCAAACAAAAACGGAATCAACATTCGGCCCATTAATGAGTAGTATTTTGTTGACTTATGTTTTTTCACCGTAAAGCCAATAGATGTCAAAAAAAATCACCAGCACGATTGACAGAAGTGCTGCGTCCAAGGAGGCTTTCTTCGACCTGATCAACTCCGGCCCGAAGGGTGTTCACCCCTACGGAAACAACGATCCCATTCCAGTACCTGAAGTAATTGAACAGGACACCGAGACCGTCTGGAGTTTGTGGCAGGCTACTGTCGTTCCGTATGAGGATTTTCCAAAGACACAGCCCGCCGAACTAACATTGGAGGAGGTTCCGCAAACGAATTTTTCACGTGGGTCCCGCATTGACCGACGTGCCAATACAGATAGGCGTGTGAATGCCGATAGACGATCGAGTTTCAAAGGGCGTTCGAGTACTGACAGGCGGTCAAAGTAGTTGTCTCTGGTCGCTCAGTTTGCAGGGCGTGTGACGATGCCCTTGTATAGCATGTAGGCCGCCAGCAAGTACAAAATAGTGGCAAACACGCGCTTGAGTTGTTTGACCGGGAGTTTGTGTGCGGCCTTGGCACCCAACGGCGCGGTCAGTACGCTGCACATGGCAATCACCGCCAATCCGGGCAGCCAGATATAGCCAAATGAGTGTGGCGGTAAATTCTGAACGCTCTGGCCGCTGATGATGTAGCCAACCACATTGGCCAGTGCAATCGGAAACCCCAGTGCAGCCGATGTGGCAACGGCGTTGTGAATGGCCACGTTGCACCAGGTCATGAAAGGCACGCTGACAAAGCCGCCACCCGCTCCCACCAGCCCTGACAGAAAACCGATGACGCCACCGGCGCCAATCAGGCCGCCGGTACCGGGTACTTGCCGTGTCGGGGCAGGCTTCTTGTCCAGAAACATCTGGGTTGCCGAGAAACCAACGAAACCGGCAAAGAACAGCGCCAGCGACGAGCCTTTGAGGATGGCAAACAACCCCAAACTGGCGACGGCACCCCCCAGCACAATGCCAGGTGCCAGTCCCTTGACAAGATCCCAGCGCACGGCGCCACGTCTGTGATGGGCACGTACGCTTGAAATTGAAGTGAACAGGATGGTGGCCATGGAGGTGGCAATGGCCATTTTGACGGCGAGATCGGGTTCGACGGCGCGTCCCGACAGGATGATGGTGATAAAGGGCACCATCATCATGCCGCCACCAATGCCCAGCAGTCCTGCCAGGAAGCCGGTGCTCAAGCCCAAGAGCGCAAGCTCAATGATCAACAGTGGTTCAAGATTCATGGGGAAGGTAGAAAAGGTGTCTGCAAGTGCCACCGGACCGGCATCCTGAACCGGGGTTCAGGTGGGCGAGGTCAACTGGACATTGGGTTCATCTAACGCGAGATGATCACGCCTGACCAGCAATGTTCCAAGCCCGGGCTCTAAGAGCATTGGTTCAAGGAAATATAAAGCCCGATGTGCACCGCAGACGTTGAAGATTGTAGGCCGTGATGGACATTGCGTGACAGATAAATAATGTGTCAAAGCAACCGGCCGTCGCTGCCAAGCGCACCATCGAGGCGCTCCAGCAATGAGGCCAGCAACTGGTTGCTGTCTACCGCCGAAGCGTCAGTTGTGGCGGCAGACTTGACGCTTTGCTTCAAATCGCCGGCCGGCGATTTCGGCGGTGCAGCATGCTGGTCCGCCAGATCAAAGGCCAGGTTGAGTGCCGCCAGCACAGCGATGCGCTCGCGGGCCCGGACTTTGCCGCCATCACGGATCTTGCACATGGCGGTGTCGACCCGTTCGACCGCTTCTAGCAGGCGGGAATCGCCTCCGTCCGGGCAGCCAAGCAGGTAGCTCTGCCCCATGATTTGTACTTCAAGCTGTTTCATGAAATGCCTTACTGCTTACCGGTGGATGCTGCTTCTGGCAAGCGTTCCAGTAGTGCATCTACCCGTGCGCGCGCAGCGCCGAGTCGGGATTTGAGAGAGTCACGTTCCTGAGTAACGGCGTCAAGTTGCGCGCCAAGCAGGACATTGGTGCGCTGCATTTCCTCGTAGCGCACCAGCAAGCGCTCCACACGCTCGGCAATTTGGTCGATTTGGGACGGGTTCGACATAGCAACGCATTGTAGGGTTTGCACAGGAGAACGGCTGTAAAATCGGCCCGTTGGTGCTCGCGGTGTGGTTCACACGCCGCAGTTCAACGGGAAGCAGGAGGGATTGCTGTCATTGGCAAACCCAACCTGCGCTGCCCCCGCAACGGTAAGTGGACGAATCCTTTGTGATTTAGCTTCCATCACGGCCACTGAGCGTTTTGAACACGCGCTTGGGAAGGCGATGGAGGTTGTTCCACCAGCCCGGATACCGGCCAACGAGGTGGTTGCACGTTTGCGTGCAGCCGTGACGCTCATGTGCTGTCGGGGACGACGGTGAGGGCTCCTGTTAATTTATCGCTTTTCATGAAAAACCCTCTTTCGCGAGCACGCCTTCTGGTGTTTGTGCTGCAGTTGTCCGCCGTATCTTCGGTTTTGGCCCAAACTCCTTCGAAGACATTTCAACTTGACGAAACGGTAGTCACAGCCAATCGTTCCGAGCAACTGCTGACTGAGGCGTTGCCGCATACCACGGTCATCGGACGTGACGTGATCGAACGATCGCAGGCAGTTGATTTACCGACCCTGTTGTCAAGCGAGGCGGGTTTTCAGTTTACCCAGAACGGTGGCCGCGGGATGTCGGCTACGTTGTTCCTGCGTGGCAGTGCCTCGTTACAGGTACTGGTGCTGATTGACGGCGTGCCGCTGACCAAGCAGGACAGCACCGGTAGCGTCAGCCTGGAGCACATCATGCTCGACCAGGTTGAACGTGTGGAGGTCGTGCGGGGTAATGTATCGGCTATTTACGGCAGTGGTGCTGTTGGCGGAGTGATCCAGGTGTTCATGCGAAAAGGTCAGGGCAAACCGAAGGCCTTCGCACAACTCGAAGTTGGTTCCTTTGGCAGCGCGCGCGCCTCGGCAGGGGTTAGCGGACAAGTTGGCGAGACGAGCTATTTTGTCGGTTTCGGTCGCTACCGGACGACCGGTTTTTCGGCCATGAACACAAGCCAGTATCCGAATGAGAACCCGGACTCCGACGGCTACCGCAACACCAACTACAACTTGGGCTTGTCTCAATTGCTGTTACCCGGCCACAGCCTGGGCTTGCGCGCCGAAGGCAGTGATGGGGAATTCGATACCGATGGTGGCGGCTTTGGAACGCCAACTGCTGTCTACAAGGGCGCCAGCAAGCTGGGTACCTGGTCGCTCTACAGCCACAACCAGATGACGCGCGACTGGCTCAGCAAGCTTACTTTCAGCCAGGAGCGCGAACGCTCTGTCTATGACGCCAGGCTGACTGCTTTTCCGTATGACAGCGAGGCTGTGACACGCAGTCGCACACTGAACTGGACCCACAGTGTGGTGCTGGGTCCCTGGCTACTGACAGCCGGTGCCGAGTCGCAGCGCCAGTTTATTGATGCGACAGACAGTTTGGCAACACAGCTCAATCGGGAGCGAGGCGTGTCGGCTCTGTTTGCCGGTTTGTCCGGCATTTTGGCGGCGCATTCGATGCAGTTCAACCTGCGGCGCGACAACGCTGACGGACAGCCGGGTGAAACCACAGGCTACCTGGGCTATGGTTTTCAACTGGCACCGGCGTGGAAACTGATCGCCAGCCTATCGTCGGCATTCAACCTGCCGCCGTTGGCATATTTGTACGACCCGTTCTCGGGAAACCCGACACTAAAGCCCGAAACCGCCCATTCGACCGAGTTGGGCCTGCAGTGGGCACAGGACAAACAGGTGGTGCGTACGACCATCTTCAAGACCCGAACGTCAAACCTGATGCAGTACGACTTTGCCACTTGGACATTCAACAATGTGACCGATGCGACAAACAGGGGACTGGAGCTGAGTTATAGCGGCAAGCTTGCCAGTGCCGACCTGCGTGCCAGCCTGACGCTGCAAGACCCGTTGGACGAAAGCACTGGGATGCGACTGATTCGCCGTGCCCGCAACATGGCCTCTTTTGGTGCTTCCCTGCCATTGGGTCAGTGGACCTGGGGTGCTGACCTGCGCTATACCGGCGCGCGCCCTGACATTGTGACGGTGCCGCACTTGCCAGCCTATACGGTTATCAACCTGACAACGCGTTTCGCATTGTCTCAGGAGGTGGCTCTGACCGCACACATCGACAACCTGCTTGATCGCCAATACCAAACGGCCTATGGATATAACCAGTCGGGTCGCGCTGCCTATGTGGGCATTGTCTGGGCACAGAAATAGACAGCCTTTCATGGTCACCACCCGCACTCTAACTGCCGTCCTGCTGAGCCTGGTCTTGGCTGGCACGGCGGTGCGGGCGCTGCCGGTAACTGATGATCGCGGCGTCACGGTTGCGCTGGAGCGCCCACCGCAACGTATCGTTAGCCTGCTGCCTTCCTTGACCGAGAGCGTGTGTGCACTCGGACAGTGCCAGCGACTGGTGGGTGTGGACCGCTATTCCAACTATCCTGCCAGCGTGCGTGCCTTGCCGCAGGTTGGTGGCGGGCTGGATCCGAATATCGAAGCCGTCGTTGCCTTGCGCCCCGACTTGGTGCTGATGGCCGCCTCAACCCCGGTCGGCGAGCGATTGCAGTCCCTGGGAATAAAGGTTGTGGCGCTCGAGCCCAAGAGTCACGCCGATGTGCTGCGTGTGCTGGAAAAAATCGGGCAATTGCTGGACGTGCCCGGTGCCCAGCGCGTCTGGAATCAAATTGATGCCGGAGTGTCGGCGTCGGCTCAATCCTTGCCAGCCAGCGTCAAAGGAACGAGTGTCTACTTTGAAGTCAATAGTGCCCCCTTTGCCGCCGGTGAGACTTCTTTCATTGGCGAAACCCTGACGCGGCTGGGCGTCAAAAATATAGTCTCGGCCAAGCTGGGACCCTTCCCCAAACTCAATCCGGAATACGTGGTCCGCGCCAATCCTGACGTGATCATGGTCGGTGATCGCAACTACTCAGGGTTGGACGGGCGTCCGGGTTGGACAAACATCCGCGCTATCCGCGAGCATCGGATATGCATCTTTACACCGGAGCAGTCTGACGTTTTGGTGCGTCCCGGCCCCCGTATGGCGGAGGGCGCCCGCATCATGGCGCAATGCCTGCAGGGGAAAGCTCCATGACCGCGCTTCACCGTCCGCAACGTGTCGCCTTTTTGCTGGCCTCAGGTCTGTTGGTGTTCGGTGTGGTTTTGGTGTTTTTGGGAGCCAGCATCGGCAGCACCGGCTTTGAGAGCGTTCTCAGGGCATGGAGTGACCCGCTGTCATTGCAGATCGTTTGGGACATCCGGCTGCCGCGCACTTTGGGTGCGTGGGCGGCTGGCGCCTTGCTGGGCCTGGCGGGTGCAGTGGCGCAAGGGTTATTTCGCAATCCGCTGGCTGATCCGTATTTGCTGGGCAGCGCCTCGGGTGCAGCTTTTGGCGTGGCCCTCGCACTGGTCTTTTTTGGCGTCTCGCCGTTCGCTGCACAGTGGCTGGTGCGCCTTGGTTTGACTGGTGCTGCGTTTGCCGGTGCGGTCGGCGCAGTGCTGCTCACCCTGCTGTTGGCGCAAGGCGTGCAGCACACGCTGCGCCTGCTGCTGGCAGGCGTCATCGTGGGTGTGGTGCTGGGCGCCATGAGCTCACTTACCATGTTGATGGTGCCTGAAGTGATGCAGGCGATGCAAGCTTTCATGCTGGGCAGTACCGGCTTTGTCGGCTGGACCGCGTTTGCCGTGATGGCCGTTGTGTGGCTGGTTTGCATGGTGGTGGCGTGGATGCTTAGCCATGTGCTTGACGGCCTCTCCCTGGGTGAAGCGACTGCCGCCAGCCTCGGGTTGCCTTTGCCGCGAATGCGCGCTGTTTTGGTGGCGGTGCTGGCACTGGCCACTGGGACGGCAGTGGCTCAAACCGGCATGATTGCTTTTGTCGGTCTTGCTGCCCCCCACCTCGTGCGCTCGATCATCAAGACCACCCACGGCAGCTTGATTTTGCTTTCCAGCCTGATGGGTGGTGTGCTGCTGATGACCGCTGACATGTTGGCACGCGGGTTGATGGCGCCGCAGGAGTTGCCGGTAGGCGTCCTGACTGCAGTGCTGGGGGGTGGCTATTTGTTGTGGTTGATGCACCGCAACACCCGCATTTCTTCCGGCGCAAGTTTGTAATGCAGGCCATGCATTCAATAGCAATCCAGGCCGATGGGCTAAAGGCTTGGCTCGGTAATGTGCCGGTGCTTAAAGGCATCGATCTGGTATTGCACGCAGGCCGCTGGACTAGTATTGTTGGACCCAATGGCGCTGGCAAATCGACTTTACTCAAAGTGCTGGCCGGCTTGTTGCCGCATAGCGGGGCGGTCACCCTGTTGGGCCAGCCGCTTACCAGCATGCCGGGGCGACGGCGTGCCCAACAATTGGCCTGGCTGGGGCAAAACGAAGGCACCGGTGAAGATTTGACAGTATGGGACGTCGCCATGTTGGGCCGACTACCGCATCAACCCTGGCTCAGCGGCCCCAGCGCCACTGATCACATTGCCGTGGAGCAGGCATTGCGCGCTACGCAGGCCTGGGACTGGCGCGCTCGCACGCTGGGTCAACTGTCAGGTGGTGAGCGTCAACGTGTGCTGCTGGCCCGCGCTCTTGCAGTGCAGGCTCAGGTGCTGCTAATGGACGAGCCGCTGGCCAATCTGGACCCGCCGCATCAAGCCGATTGGCTCAGTGTGGTGCGCGCGCTGGTGCGTCAGGGCAAGACGGTGGTGAGCGTGCTGCATGAAATTTCTTTCGCCCTGCACGCCGACGAGATGGTCATCATGGCGTCCGGCCTCATCACCAACCAAGGCGCTTGTGCTGACACGGCCACCCACCGTGCGCTGGAACGCGTGTTCGAGGGGCGCATTGCGATCCATGCCCTGGGCCAGCAATGGGTGGCGCTGCCGATTGATCCGGCACCCTGATGAGTTCCGTCAGATCTAGCGCGCGGGAGCTGGTGTTTTGGCTTTGAAGTCACAGTACTGGCTTACGCCACATTGCCAGCACAAAGGTTTGCGTGCCTGACAGATATAACGGCCGTGCAAGATCAGCCAGTGATGCGCGTCGACCTGATATTCGGACGGAATACGCCGAAGCAGTTTCATTTCCACTTCATACGGAGTCTTTCCAGGTGCCAGACCGGTACGGTTTGCCAACCGAAAAAGATGGGTATCGACCGCCATGGTGGCTTGCCCAAAGGCCACATTGAGCACCACGTTGGCCGTTTTGCGCCCTACACCGGGCAGGGCCTGCAGCGCCTCGCGCGTGCGCGGTACCGTGCCGCCATGCTGATCCACCAGGATTTGACACGTTTGCATCAGATGCTTGGCTTTGGAGCGAAACAGCCCGATGGTCTTGATGTAGCGCTCCAGATCTTCCAGCCCCAGGGCCAGTATTTTTTGCGGCGTGTTGGCTATTGGGAAGAGCCGACGCGTGGCTTTGTTGACGCTCACATCCGTGGCTTGGGCCGACAGTAAAACAGCCGTCAGCAACTCAAATGTGGAGGTGTACGCGAGCTCCGTCGCAGGCATCGGGTTGGCGGCCTTGAGGGTGGCAAAAAAACCTTCAATCGCGGCTGGATTCATGGAATTTTCTGGTCGGTCCGGTCTGAATAATAATGGGACGATACCGCAATCTCCGTCAAAGGAAAGACTCCCATGCAATTTGCTGACCGCCTGAATAACGTTGAAACCTCCGCCATCCGCGAACTCTTCAAACTTTTGGGCAAGCCCGGCATCATCAGTTTTGCTGGCGGTTTTCCCGACCCGGCGCTGTTTGATGTGCAAGGCATCCAGGAATCTGCCGCCGCTGTTTTGATCAACAACCCCGGCCCGGTGCTGCAATACGGTGCCACCGAGGGCTATCAGCCATTGCGTGAAGGTATCAGCAGTTTCATGGCGAACAAGGGCGCCACCGCCAAGCCAGAAGGACTGATCGTCACCACCGGCAGTCAGCAGGCACTCGACCTGATTGGCAAGACCATGATCTCGCCCGGCGACAAGGTGATTGTCGAAGCGCCTACTTTTTTGGCCACCATCCAGTGCTTTCGCCTGTACGGCGCGCACATCATCGGCGCGCCGATTGATGCCGACGGCGTGAACGTTGACCAACTTGAAAAACTGATTGAAGAACACAAACCGAAACTGGTCTACCTCATCCCGACCTTTGGCAATCCCAGCGGTGCCACGCTTAGTTTGATGAGGCGTAAACGCATTCTGGAAATCGCCGCCCGCACCCAGACACTGGTGGTAGAAGACGATCCCTATGGCGAACTGTATTTTGACCAACCGCCACCGCCCAGTCTGCTGGCCCTGAGTGAGCAGGTAAGCGGCAGTCGTGAGTGGCTCGCGCACTGCGGATCTTTCAGCAAAATCCTGTCGCCAGGTCTGCGTGTCGGCTGGCTGATTGCGCCGCCCGAGCTACTGGCCAAGGCCACCATGTGCAAACAGTTCAGCGATGCCCACACCAGCAACCTGACTCAGGCCATCGCCGCTCATTATCTGACGCTGAATCGGCTTAACGGTGCACTGGCCGTGGTCCGCAAAACCTACGCCCAACGTGCCCGTGTCATGGCCGAGTCATTGCGCCGCGAGTTGGGAAGTGCGATCGAATTCAACCAGCCACAAGGTGGCATGTTCTTCTGGGCCAGACTCACCGGCGCTGAAGGTAGAAGCAGCAATGCCCCCGACTTTGCCAAGCGCGCCATCGGCAAAGGCGTGGCGTTTGTGCCGGGCGCTCCGTTTTTTGCGCATGACCCTGATCTATCCACTTTGCGCCTGAGCTTTGCGACTGTGGGGACTGAGAAGATCGAGGAGGGGATGGGTCGCTTGGCGCTGGCGCTTTAGTTGTGTGGTTGACTCGATCGAGCGCATCTGCACCATTTCAGTTACAAGTTGAAGTCACGCGGCCTTTGGCAAGCTTGACGTGGCGCATGGTCAAATCAGAAGGTAAATTAGACAATTGTGACGCGGCATGATAGCGAGATACAGACAATGAACCCAGGAATGATATTCTTCAAAACCGACCTCGGCAGGGCAGAGGTTGTTGACCGCAGTCGTGAACTGAGCCTGACACAACGGCGTGTGCTGATTGTGGTTGACGGTCATAAAACGGTCAATGATCTGGCTGCCCTGGTACGGGTCGGTGAGTTGGAGGCGACGCTGGAGCACCTTTTGCAGCTTGGTTTAATTCAAGCGACCGACCACATTGCACCCTTGCTGGCGCCCGCGGCGCCCGGTTTTGCCGCAGCGCAGGCAAGCGAGCCGCCGCGGCCCGCAACCAGCCCGGAAGAATTCAGAAAAGTGCGCCAACAGGCTTCCAACTTTGTCGCCGATCGATTGGGGTCTGCCGGTGAACCCATTTGCGCGGCAATTGATCGCTGCAACAGCCCGGCCGAACTGCGCAAACTGTTTCGCGGCATCGAAATTTTTGTTGGGCAACGATTGAGTCCGCAAATGACGCAGGCGTTCGCACGCCATTTTGGTTCTTTACTGATGTAGCATTTGCGATCACTGGTCGCTTGCGGGCCAGTCGGCAAAGGGAAAGGCCGGCTGTTCAGTGGCAAAGCTGACAAAGTTTGCGATCTGGCCCAGGTAACGCCCCAGACTGCGGCCAAATGCCATCAGGCGCGGTTTGGGTGTGTCGCTGGTAACTGCCAGCACAAACTGGATGAGGGCCACGAAAAACAGGATCGTAGTGGCAAACTGGTAGGCGATACCCATCAGGATCATCAACAGACCGCGCAGCCAGATGCTGCGCCGCACGGTAATTGGATATTCGCTCATGTTCGCCTTTCAAAGCGTAGCTGAAAATATGCCAGAGGTGATTTCGTAAGAGCGCAGTCGCGCCGTGTGATCATAAATTTGCGAGGTAATCATCAACTCATCGGCCCCGGTGCGCTCGATGAAAGTGCTCAGGCTTGCGCGCACCGTATTTGACGCGCCAATGGCCGAGCAGGAAAGCACGCTGTCAAGCAGGGCGCGCTCAGCCGGCCCAACGATGTTGGGATAGTTGGCGACGGGCGGTGGCAGGCGGGACGGGCGACCACTTCGCAGATTGACAAAAGCCTGCTGCATCGAAGTCGCCTGATACTGTGCTTCTTCATCGCTAGCAGCGGCAAACACATTGAAGCCCAGCATGACATAAGGCTTGTCCAGCCGTGCCGACGGACGAAAGCTGGCCCGATATAAAGCAATGGCCTGCATCATTTGCTGCGGTGCAAAGTGCGACGCAAAAGCGTAGGGCAATCCCAGTGCGGCCGCCAGCTGCGCGCCAAACAGGCTGGAGCCCAGAATCCAGATCGGAAGGTTCAGCCCCTGACCGGGCACCGCGCGTACCGGGTTCTTCGAAGTCGTTGAAAAATAGTCCATCAACTCGACCACGTCGCGCGGAAACTCATCGACATCGGAGACCTGGTTGCGGCGCAGGGCGCGTGCGGTGATCTGATCCGATCCCGGCGCGCGACCCAGCCCAAGGTCAATACGCCCAGGGTAGAGCGACTCCAGCGTGCCGAATTGCTCGGCAACCACCAGCGGCGAGTGATTGGGCAGCATGATGCCACCGGCGCCGACCCGGATGCGGCTGGTACCCCCAGCGACGTGGCCCATCAGCACCGATGTTGCGGCGCTGGCAATGCCGGGCATGCCGTGATGCTCCGCCAGCCAGTAGCGTTGATAGCCCCAGCCCTCAGCGTGTCGCGCCAAGTCAAGCGTGTTGCGAAAAGATTGCGCAGCGTCTCCGCCCTGCACGATAGGGGAAAGGTCAAGAACTGAAAAAGGAATCATGGACGGGATATTGGGTCATTCAAAAGAACAGCAAGGCATGTGAACTCATTTTGCCGGTTTTGTGCGTGACAATGACTTTTCAAGGACAAATTGAAACACGGGCACAATCAGCGGCCAGATGCGCAAGCGCTGTTACCAATCACCCGACTAAAACCATGAGTCCTGAAACAGGCGCTGAACGCTACGTCTATCGGACCTTGGATAAACTTTTTCTGGTCAGCAGTGTCCTGGTGTTGCCGCTGGCTTTTTTGCTGTTTGCCCAGTGGCCGTTGCGTGAATGGGTGCAGGCCTGGTCGCGACAGGCCAACGATCTGGCTCAAATCCTGTTTGCAATGTATGTTGCGGTTGCAATTACGGCTGCATCACGCGCGAATAGCCACCTGGCTGTAGTCAAGCCGACAGCCGGGCAGCCGCGACGCCCGAACATCTGGCGCGCCGGTTTACTGCTGGTCTGCGTTGGGCCATGGGCACTCTTCATGTTGTGGGCGGCGATGCCAACCATTGTCTCTTCGGTGGTGGGCTTCGAAAAATTTGGCGAAACGACAACGCCCGGCTATTTCTCTATAAAGCTTGCACTCGGCTTGTTGCTGGTACTGATCCTGATGGAAGCTGTGGTGTCCTGCTTCAATGCCTGGCGTCACAAGTCATGATGCAGTTCGGCTTATCGGCTGGGGTGTGGATGCTGCTGTTACTGGCGCTGGTGATTTTATTGACGGGCTTGCCGGTGTGGGCTTTGTTGATCGGCGTTGCCAGCGCATTCGCCGTCACCGCAATGGCTGCCGGAAACCTGGACTTTGGCATCCTGGCTGCGCTGCCGGCGCGCATCGTTGGCTTGCTGGAGCATGACCTGCTGCAGGCGCTTCCGCTTTATGTCTTCATCGGCATCTTGTTGCAGCGTCTGACAATGGCCGACTTGCTGTTTTCATCGTTAAAACGGGTTTTCCATGGCACCGGTGCCGACGGCAGCCTGGCCGCCTTAAGTGTCGGCGCGTTGATCGCTCCCATGAATGGTTCGGTCGCTTCCAGTTCGGCTCTGCTGGCTCGGCTGGTAGCACCGCGCTTGGGCAAAATGAATGCGGCTGGTGCCACCGCGTTAGTCAGCGTCGCCGCCACCATCGGTGTTGTTGTGCCTCCTTCATTGGTGCTGATTTTGTTGGGCGACGCCATGTTGCGCGCCCATACCGAGGCCAGCAATTTACCGGGCTATGTGCTGGGCGGCCAGCGCATCATCAATACGCAGGACGTCTTCCATGCGGCATTGCTACCAGCGCTTTGTGTGCTGCTGCTGTGGACTCTGGTGGTCTGGTGGCAAGGGCGTAAATTAGATGGGGATGGCGTTCCCGAAGGTCAGAATTTGACCCAGTTTGCAATTTCTTTTGTTGTGGTGCTGGCAATTATTGTGCTGTTGGGCGCGGTCTTCACCGGCAAAATGTATGCCGTGGAGGCCGCCGCCACCGGCGGTGTCCTGCTCTGTGTCGGCGCCATCGCTTCGCGCGCCCTGCGTTGGTCGCAATGGCAAGAGGTGTTGCTGGATACACTCAAATTGAGCGGCGCGCTGTTTGCGTTGCTGGTCGGTGCCAGCACCTTTAGCCTGGTTTTCAGATTGCTGGGCACAGACCGCTGGATTGCCGAACTGGTTCTGAATTCAAGCCTGTCGCCGCGCCTTACCGCGGCGCTGATGTTGGTCACCGTAGCTTTGTGCGCCTGGGTGCTGGACGCGTTTGAAATGATCTTTGTCGTGATCCCGATCGTCGCGCCGCCCTTGATAGCCAAGCTGGGTGATGCGCAACAGGCTGCGGTCCTGCTGTTGCTGGTGCTGCAACTGAGTTTTTTGATTCCACCGATGGGATATGCAGTGTTGATGGCGCGTTCGCGCGCTGGCTTGGGTTCGGTCCGCACCGTGGCGCTGGTGAGGGCATTGTTGCCGTTTGTCGTTGCCCAATGTGCGGTCACGGCAATCGTTTTTATGGCGCCATGGACAGTGCACCAACTCGATGCCCCATTGACGCGGGCAGCCGAGGTGCCGACTCAGTCGGCCCCGGATATCGACCAGCAAATGCGGGATATGGCGTTGCAAAACAATCCCTCTGAAGAACAAGCACAAAGCACGGACCAGCTTAAAAAGGCTGACAAATGAGCTGCAGAACTTTAATCGTCGGCGGTGGAATTGGCGGCTTGGCTGCGGCGCTGGCCTGTTCCGGCGTCGGCAATGAAGTTGAATTATTTGAACGCTCAACTGAGTTCACCGAGGTCGGGGCTGGCATTCAGCTGGGACCGAATGTTATGAAGGTGCTGTACGGCTGGGGTTTAGAAGATGGCCTGGAAGCAGTCGCGGCTTTTCCGGATCGACTGCAGGTGCGTGATGCCAACTCGGGTGATGAACTTGGCGTGTTGCGCCTGGGTGCTGTCTCGGTGCAACGCTATGGCTCACCGTATGCAACGGTTCACCGGGCTGACCTGCACGCTTTGCTGCTATCAGCCGTGCGCCAGCAAGGTGCTGCGCAGTTGCACCTTCAAAGCGAGGTCGCCAGCTTTGAGCAGCACGATCTGGGCGTCGTCCTGCATACGACCGATGGTCGCGTCGTACCGGGCGACGCGCTGGTAGGCGCTGATGGTTTATGGAGTTCGGTGCGTCGACGCTTGCTCAACGACGGCACGCCTCACGTGACCGGTCATCTGGCCTATCGGGCGCTGGTTGAACAACACTGTCTGCCGGAACGCCTGCGCTCCCAGCAGGTGACCGCATGGCTAGGGCCCGAATTCCACGTTGTTCAATACCCGGTGCGTCGGGGCGCGTGGCTCAATGTTGTAGCCATTGTTCAGGGTCGCATTGTCGGAGCTGTCGAACATTGGGATCACAGTGCCAACGCAGCCAAGCTGAGAGATCGAATGACCGCAACCTGCCCGGCGTTGCAGGACCTGATTCAAGCGATCGATCATTGGCGCTTGTGGGGCTTGAGCCGACGCGCGCCGATGCAGGGACCCGGTGAGCAGGCCCAGGGTCGGGTTGCACTGCTGGGCGACGCCGCGCACCCGATGGTGCCTTATCTGGCGCAGGGTGCCGGTATGGCCATTGAGGATGCGAATGCGCTGGCAGAGGCCTTGCGCATCAGCGGATCGGATGTGCCCAACGCACTGAAGAACTATGCCAACGTTAGATGGCGACGTAACGTGCGGGTGCAGGCCGGCGCAATTCGCAATGGCGAGATATTTCATGCCACCGGGTTGATGCGCTGGGGGCGAGATACGGCGATGAGATTGCTGGGTGAACGCCTGCTTGATCTGCCCTGGCTTTACCGTGGGCTGCCCTGATTGTCAAACAGGTTTTGCCGTGCTGTTGTAACTGGAGAATATGGATGATCAACTGGGAAGCCCATGCCTGCCTGCCCTTGCACCCAGAGGCCGACTTTGCGCCGCTCGACCGGCTGCATGCGGCAGGGGTGAATTATGTGTCGGTCAACATCGGCATGGACATGAACCCGGTCTCGCAAATAATGTCTGTCATTGCCGGTTTTCGCGCCACCATCGCGGCGCAGCCGCAGCGTTACGTGCTGGCCTGCAGTGTGCAGGACATTGACCGCGCCGCCGCCCTGAACAAGCTGGCAATCGGCTTCGATCTGGAGGGCGCCATGCCTCTGTTGGAGCAGCCCGAGATGGTGGTGCTGTACCGCGACCTGGGCGTACGCCAAATGCATCTGGCCTACAACCGCAACAACAGTGTCGCTGGTGGCTGCCATGACGTTGAGCAGGGCCTGACCCAGCTGGGGCACAAAGTGGTAGCGGCCATCAACGCCGCCGGCGTTTTGCTGGACTGCTCCCACACCGGGCGCCGCTGCAGCCTGGACATCATGGCCGCCTCAAGCAAGCCGGTAATCTTCAGTCACTCCAATCCACAGGCGCTGGTGGAGCATGGGCGCAATGTGACCGATGAACAAATCCGCGCCTGCGCCGCCTCCGGCGGCGTGGTCTGTATCTCGGGTGTTTCGATGTTCCTGGACAGTGGCGCACCAACGGCCGATGATGTGGCAAAACATGCCGCCTATGTCGCCAGCCTGGTTGGCGTGGCACATGTCGGCATCGGTCTGGACATCAGCTTTCACCAGAGTGAGCTTGATGACAAGCCGCCGGGTGATTTTGATCCGACTTACTGGTGGCCCAAGGTGGCCGGCTACGACCGCGGTATCGCGCACACCGCCTACCCACCCGTTGATAGCTGGAAAATGCTGGGCTCTGCGTTGCAACGCACTGGTATGACCGCCGCCGAGACGGCGCTGGTGATGGGTGGCAATATGATGCGGGTGGCGGGGCAGGTTTGGCGGTAGACATCAGATTTTGTGAGACTTGTATGCAGCAACTTGAGGCAACTTCCATGGTTACGGTCGCTGTCAGATGGACAATACTGACGGCACTGGCTTTTGCTTGCGTATTGGCTGCGGCAGCCGATGGCAACAGCGACAAACTGCAAAGCATTCACAACGTGGTGGTGATCTACGCCGAGAACCACAGTTTTGACAATCTGTATGGCCTGTTTCCCGGCGCCAACGGCGTTAGCCGCGCTACCCTGAATCAAAAAACACAGCTCGATCACGATGGCAAGGCACTGCCGGAACTGCTGGTGTTTGGGCGGGACGGTAAGCCGGATGCCAACTACCCGCGCCTGCCCAATGCGCCGTTTCGCATCGATGCGCCACCGGTAAACCGGCCGCCGACCGTGATCGTGCCGAGCCCGATCCACGATTATTTTTATCAGCAGGAGCAAATCAACGGCGGCCAGAACAATATGTATGCCGCCATGTCGACTGTCGGCGGCTGGACCATGGGATATTACGACGGCAGCCAGTTCAAACTCTGGCATTGGGCGCGCGAATTCACCCTGGCCGACAATTTTTTTCAGGCCGCATTTGGCGGCTCGTATCTGAACCATCAGTGGCTGATTTGCGCCTGCACACCAAGGCACACCAATGCCCCGGACAGCATGCGGGTGCGCTTGGACGCCAGCGGCAAGCTTGAAAAACGTCCTGGCTCGCCTTCCGCCACCGTCGCAGCGGTGCAAATTCAAAGCGACGGCCTGGGCGGACGCGTCACCGCCGATGGCTGGTCGGTTAATACGTCACAACCGCCTTACCAACCCAGCGGTCTGATACCCGCTGTTGATGGGCCACGAACCCATGCAAATCCAAAAGGCATGAAAATCGGAACTCTTGACCTGGGTGAGCCGGTGCCGGCGCAAACTGCCATCACCATTGGCGACACGCTCTCGGCCAAGGGAGTCTCCTGGGCCTGGTACGCAGGTGGCTGGAACGCAGCGCAGGCTGATGGCATGCAGCCACCCGATGTCAAACGCCAGGTCATTTACAACTCGGCGAAGGATTCCCCGAATTTCCAGCCGCATCACCAACCGTTTAACTACTTTGCCCGATTCGCGCCCGGCACACCGGATCGTGCGCAGCACCTCAAGGACGGTGGCGATTTCATGGCAGACATTGCCGCTGGTACGCTGCCGGCTGTGGTGTTCTACAAACCGGCGGGTCGTGACACCCAGCATCCGTCTTACACCGACATCATTTCGGGTGACGCCCACATCGCAGGTGTGCTGGAAAAATTGCGCGCAAGTAGCCAATGGAAGGACATGCTGGTGATCGTGACCTACGACGAAAATGGTGGCTACTGGGACCACGTACCGCCGCCGCAAGGGCCGGGTTGGGCTGACCGTTGGGGCCCGGGTTCACGTATTCCGGCGCTGCTGATTGGCCCGCACGTCAAACGTGGCTTCGTCGATTCGACTTCTTACGACACCACGTCCATCCTCAAATTCATCAGCAAGCGCTTTCACCTCGCTGCGCTGCCAGGTGTGCGTGCCAACGCGGGTGACCTGACGCCGGCGCTGAAACCTTGAAGTGTTGGGGACAGAGCTTGTTCGCTGCACGTAACTGCAGTCTTTCCCACAAGGTTCAGAGCTTTCCCAGCAGCAAGAACTCCATCAGAGCCTTTTGCGCGTGCAGCCGGTTTTCGGCTTCGTCCCACACCACCGATTGCGGTCCGTCGATGACTTCGGCTTGCACTTCTTCGCCGCGGTGCGCCGGCAGGCAGTGCATGAAGAGTGCATCCGGCTTGGCGACGCTCATCATCTCGGCGTCCACGCACCAGTCGGCGAACGCCACTTTGCGCGCCTCGTTTTCGGCCTCGTAGCCCATGCTGGTCCAGACATCGGTTGTCACGAGATCCGCGCCAGCACATGCCTGCATTGGGTTACTGAATACCTGGTAACTGTCGGCCGAGCGCAGACCTGCAATGGACTGGTCCACTTCGTAACCGCCAGGGGTGCTGACATGCACCTTGAAACCCAGAATCTCACTGGCCTGCAGCCAGGTGTTTGCCATGTTGTTGCCGTCACCCACCCAGGCCACGGTCTTCCCGGCAATCGAGCCACGCTGCTCGATGTAGGTGAAGATGTCGGCCAATATCTGACAAGGGTGGAATTCGTTGGTCAGCCCATTAATAACCGGCACCCGGGAATGCTTGGCAAAACGTTCGATCTTGGTGTGCTCGTAGGTGCGGATCATCACCAGATCGACCATGCGGCTGATGACCTTGGCGCTGTCTTCAATCGGTTCCGAGCGGCCCAGCTGGCTGTCGCCAGTTGTCAAGTGCACCACGCTGCCGCCCATCTGGTACATGCCGGCTTCAAAGCTGACCCGTGTGCGGGTCGAGGCCTTCTCAAAAATCATGGCCAGGGTTCGATCAATCAGCGGTTGGTGCCGTTCATAGGCCTTGAATTTCTTTTTGATCAGCGCCGCCCGTTCAAACAGGTAGGCATATTCGCTGGCGCTGAAGTCGCTGAATTGCAGGTAGTGTCGAAGGGGCTGCCGTGATTCGCCACCGTTGGGGAGGTTCACACTTTGAAACGAACCGGCTGCGCCTGGAAATGTGCTCATCATTGCTCCAGAATGAGTTGCCTGATCAGCGGGCACAGAATGGCGACCACCTCGTCAGCCTCCGTGATACTCATGATGAGTGGCGGCACCAGGCGGATCACGCTGTCGGCGGTGACGCTGATCAACAAGCCATGGCTGGCAGCTTGCCCCACCAGCGCTGCGCAGGGTTTGGCTAGTTCAATGCCCAGCATCAAGCCCTGCCCGCGAATCTCCTTGACGGCCTGTGTCGCAAGTTCGTGCGACAGGGCAAGCGTCAGTTTGGCAACCAGGTGCGCGCCAATCTTTGCTGCGTTGTCCAGTAAACCTTCTTCTTCCATGATGCGAATTGTTTCGACACCAGCACGCATGGCAAGCGGGTTGCCGCCAAACGTGGTGCCGTGGTTGCCGGGCTGAAAAATGTTGGCTGCCTTGGCGCTTGCCACGACCGCGCCAACCGGCACGCCCGAACCCAGGCCCTTGGCCAGCGGCATCACATCTGGCACGATACCGGCCCACTGGTGGGCAAACCATTTGCCGGTGCGCCCCATGCCGCACTGCACCTCATCAATCATCAGCAACCAGTCATTCTTATCGCATAGATGGCGCACTTCCCTGAGGTAGTCCAGGTGCATCGGGTTGATGCCGCCTTCTCCCTGGATCGCCTCAAAAAAAACCGCCACCACGTTCGGGTTGTCGGCGGTCGCCGCTCTGAGGCTTTCCATATCATTGAGCGGGACACGGATAAAACCCTCCACCAGAGGCCCAAAACCAGCCTGAATCTTCGGGTTACCGGTGGCGCTCAGGGTGGCAATGGAGCGGCCATGGAAAGCCTTCTCGTAAACCACGATTTCGGGGCGCTCAATGCCTTTGTCATGACCGAATTTGCGTGCCAGTTTCAGTGCCGCTTCATTGGCCTCCAAGCCGGTGGAACAGAAAAAGACATTACTCATGCCAGATAACTCGATCAATTTTTTTGCCAGCACCTCCTGGTTCGGTACATGGTAGTAATTGCAACTGTGGATGATTTTGGCAATCTGGTCTTGTAGCGCCGGTACCAGTTTGGGGTGGTTGTGTCCCAGCGTATTGACGGCAATGCCACCGAGCGCGTCCAGATACGACTTGCCGTTGACATCCCAGACGCGGCAACCTTGCCCGTGCGACAAGGCGATCGGCAGGCGACCATAGGTGTTCATGACGTGCGGCGAGGCGGCTTCAATGAAAGGAGCGTGCATGGTTTTCCTAACCAATGGGAGACACCAAAAAAATCGACCCGTTCAATGGCGGGCCGTTGAGGCGTGATTTTATGCGCTTCACATGACCCGCTCAAAACCCCAGTGCCGACACGTTTTCTGATGGCTTAACGGATGACCGTTTCAGACACAGAGGAGCCATTCGATCCGCCCGATACCAAGAAGCTGCGCGGGCGTCGTCTTGGTCTACACCCATCCCGTGCTCGTACATCATCCCAAGGTTAGACGCCGAGAGAATGTCTGCGGCACTCGCGGAAGTCTCGAACAAGGTCACGGCTCGCTGGTTGTTTTGCGCGACGCCTTCCCCGTGGTAGTACATAAATCCGAGACGTCGCTGGGCTTCCACATTGCCGCCTACCGCCGCCCTTTCAAATGCTGTGACAGATGGGGCATAACGCTTCTGGTCGTACAACCTTACCCCGTCCTCAAGGTCGCCGGCAAAGCACGGCGCGGAAAGTACCAGTGAAAGGACCCGGATGGTTGCTCTGGTTCTCCTCTTTGCAACCTGACCAGCGGTGTTGTCTGCACTGCTCAATAAGGTTCTGGAACCAAACTCTCCACTCTCGAGCGGTTGAATTGCCCGCCCGTCTCGCACGACCGACCTATTGCGGCAGCAGCAGTCGAAATACGGCCCCGTGCTCATTGAGCAACTCGAGATAACCCTGCTGTCCGGCATTGCAATGAAGATTGGCCACTTGGCTGGCAAGGTGCAGACCAAGTCCGGTACCTTCACGACTTAGGGGCTGCATGGCGACAGGCCGGTCGAGCAGTGCTTGCGGGTAACCCGGACCGTCATCGCGCACGCTGAATTCCAGCCAGCCGCGACGCACGGATGCCGCCAGACGCACTTGCTCGCGCGCATGGCGCAAGGCGTTGTACAAGGCATTTAGAAGCACCATCCGTACCAGGTTTTCATCATAAAACCACAGCGTGGGTGCTTCGCTCAGGTCAGCACTCACGGCCAGCGTGGTTTGCTTGCGAATTTCCATGGCCAGTTCGTTGAGCAGGTCAGCCGGAGTTCGTGCCTCGACATCGATACCGAGACTGCCTTTTTCCGCCTTGTAGTAGGCCAGCAAGCGCGTCAGGGTCGCTGCCGCCTCGAGTACGCCGTGCAAGGTTTCGCCGTCGCCCTTCTCTTCAGCCCGGTTCGCCAGCGCTGCAAGACGGTTCTTGACATCGTGAATGGTGATGGCGGCAAGATCGACAAAATCCATTATCGTTATACCGAAGAGTACTTCTGGCGAATCCGGCTCATCAAACCGGCAATCTCGGCGAGTTTGGGATGCGTCGGGTTTTCCGCCAGGACCGCTTGCTGAAAGGCCTGTGCCGAACGCAGCTTGGTGTCATCCAGCCCGTTGTGGAAGATATCGAAAAGCAATGCAGCCGCCGCGTTGCATACCACCTGCATATTCCTTGGCAAGCGACGCGCGGCCTCAGTGAGCATCGTTGCCGCGACCGCCAGTTCACCGGCCTTGGCGCGCCGAACTGCCTCATTGTTGAGATGAATGATTTCGCCAATACTTTGGCTTACCAGTTGCTCGGCAAGCTCGGTAGCTCCATGGTCACGCAAAACCGTCGAGATGCGATCATGCAGTTCTGGCGATTCGGGACTGCTTTGCACCAGGT
The DNA here is from genome assembly GCA_037141865.1 of Comamonadaceae bacterium. Taxonomy (GTDB): domain Bacteria; phylum Pseudomonadota; class Gammaproteobacteria; order Burkholderiales; family Burkholderiaceae_C; genus Rhodoferax. The sequence continues at coordinate 24,546 of JBAXBQ010000002.1, forward strand.
TCCTGAGAATGTCTCTTGCGGTTTCGTGCTGGCCGGTGGACAGGCAAGCCTTGGCAACGGCCATCGCTGCAGTTTCGGGCAGCTTGGACTGGTCGCCCTGCAGGGCTCGGGCGAGCGCTGCCGCCGCTTTGTCCGGGTTGCCGGCCTTTTGCTGTGCGACAGCTTCGACGGCCGCCAGCAAAGGGTCGTTGGCATCTTGTTTGAAGCTAGTGCGCGCCTCCTCCAGCAAGGCAACCGCCTTGCCCGGTTCCCCCATTTCGGTCAGGGCATTGCCAAGCCGTGCAAAATCGGCGGTTTCGCGCAACGGTGAATTCCGGGTTTTCTTGACAACTTGCCCAAGCGCCTGCTCAACCCGCTGAAAATCCCCCTTCTTTTCGGCGACCGATGCAATGGCTCGGTGCCGTGTCAGCGAATTGGGAGAAATGAGGCACGCGCTGTCAAGTACCGCCATCGCCGCGCTGACTTCTCCCATCGCCATATGCAGATTGCCAAGCAGGTCATAGGCCGCCATCAACTTTGGCGATTCGGCAATCAGTTCATTCAGCGTTGCCTTGGAGCCCATCGTGTCGCCGCGCAGATTCAACGCGCGTGCCAAGCCCAGTTTGGCCCAAGGCATGGAACGCATCGTCAGCGCCTGCTGGTAGAACCCGACAGCCTCGGCAGCCTGTCCGGCCTGAATCATTGCGTTGCCCTTGATGCGCATGACATCAACCAGATATCGATCCTTGGCGGCGATGATTTCGTCACAGGCGGCAATAACCTCGACCCAGTTCCCCTTGTCCTGCATCTGGTCCACTCTGGCCAGCCTCTGCTTCTTCTCAAGCAGACGCTCCAGACGCATCTTGAGTGCCTCTGCGGTGAACGGTTTGAGCAGGTAATCGTCGGGCAGGCATTCTGCGGCTGTGACCACATTTTCGTAGCCTTTCTCCGCCGTGATCATCACAAACAAAACGCCACGACCGATAAGCTTGCGACTACGAAGAAACTCGAGAAACTGTTGCCCGTCCGTACCACCCGCCAGATAGAAGTCACACAGGATGATGTCGAAGGTGCCAACTCTCAGCTGCTCCAGTGCGTCTTTCACGTTGGCACTGACCGCGACGTTGTCGCACCCGAGACTGCCCACTTGGCTGCGCAAGGAACTGCGCATGGCGGGCATGTCGTCGAGGATGAGAACGCTCTTGTCGCTGTAGCGAGTTTGGATAGCCATTACGATATGCTTCAAGCAGAGGTAGAAGTATGCCTGAAGACGAAATTGAATTTCTGTCCTCGCTCTGCCTCGGGATGGTCCGGTGCATCTTGCCGTGCGCTGAATTTGTGCCGCCGCGTCGAACATCGGCGGCGCGACCTTGATGCTTCCCACAATCGTCGCCAGCCCTGCGGCAACCTTTTTCGCTCTGGCGATGCGCAGTGGCTTGATGCCTTCGCGCATGGCCTGCTCGCGCAGTGCTGACAACTCGGCCCCGCTACTTTGGTGTGCTGGCACCAAACTCGCCACTGCGGGCCGTGGTAGCGGGGACAGAAAAATACAAAGCAGGAAATTCCAGTAGAACCTCCACAAAGGTGCCGTTCGTGATCGTCAACTCCCGCTACAGTGCGGGTCCACCGGGTTTTCCATATCTGACGTTCAATTTTGACAGTCTACTGCGGAGAAAACTGGTCGACTTCAAAGGGCGCACGCTGGAAGCGGTTCTAGCGATTTTCATATCGACCGCCCGATACCCCACAGTAGCACCTCAGGAACGTTTGGCAACCATACGTCGGCGGACGTAACAGGCCCGTCGGTAAGATTAGTGTAAAAACCTGCCACGTCGCCAAAATCCTACGTCGGGAGCGTCGTCCGAGTCGGCATTGCCTCCGGTTTAAGGTCTCTCGGGTAGTCACCAAATCTTTTGAGCTTGCTGGTGGCGTAAGGACTTAAGAATGCCAAATCGGCTGGCCGAATGTCGATTTCATCGGACTTGAGGGTGTGGAAGGCATGAGTCTGATCGACCACGATTTGCAACGCCACCGCATTGGCCACAAGTTCGTTGTGCGAACCGCATTGCCAAGTTCCTTCAAGGCATATGCGAATCGATTTTTCGTGCTGTAGCTATTGACCCTTTCCAAAACCGCAGAGGGTGCAAGCGTTCCTCCCTGAATGGCCAAAGCAAGTTGCATGCACTGGAGCTAGTGCTCTTGGATCAGAGTCCAGTTGACCGTTCCAGAAAACAGCGAATTGAACCGCCTTCGCCACCACAGCGTTTGGGGCGTGGATTGCCTCTGATCTCTGCCTTCACCCAAAACAAAAAAGCCGTCTTGCGACGGCTCATTTGTTTTTTTGCTGACAGCGCACCCGTTACAAACGGCGGATCAATCTCTTATAAGTTGATCCGTGCGATCTGCCTGAAATCAGGCAGCTACTGCAACCAGGGCCTTGACCTTGGTTGAAAGACGGCTCTTGTCGCGAGCGGCCTTGTTTTTGTGAAAGATGCCCTTGTCAGCCACGATGTCGACCACCGCCTGCATCTTGCCGAACAACTCGGTTGCTTTAGCCTTGTCGCCAGCAACAACTGCTTTTTCAACATTCTTCACCGCGGTGCGGTATTTGGAACGCAGTGAAGTGTTGGCAGCATTGATCTTGACGTCCTGACGAACGCGCTTGCGCCCCGACGCCAGGCGCGGGTTCTTTTTCTTGGGTTTGGTAGAAGCCATATAAAGTATTCCTTGGGTCTGTGGATGTTGTCAGCAAAACCGTAGATTGTAACAGGGGCAGGCCATAGGAGCGGACCTTCGCGGCGACCCGTCAGGACACAGCTACACTGCGCGTCGTGACACTCCTCAAATCCGCCTCCGTTGTCTCGCTGCTGACCCTGGTGTCGCGTGTCACGGGTCTGGCACGTGAATTGTTGATTGCGTCCACCTTTGGCGCCAGCGCTTTGACAGATGCCTTCAATGTGGCGTTTCGTATCCCCAATCTGTTCCGCCGTTTTTTTGGGGAAGGTGCCTTCAGCCAGGCCTTTGTTCCGGTATTGGCGGCCTCCAAAGCCCAGCACGGCGAGGCCGCTACCAAAGTGTTGATTGACCGGGTGGCGACTGTGCTGGCGTGGGCTTTGCTGGGTCTGAGCTTGATGGGTGTGGCTGTGGCCCCGGCATTGGTGTGGGCTATGGCCAGTGGCTTGCAACAAAATCCGCAGGGTTTTGAGATGGCCATCACCATGACGCGGTGGATGTTTCCCTACATTGCCTTCATGTCGCTGGTCGCGCTGGCTGCCGGCGTGCTCAATACCTGGAGGCGTTTTGCGGTGCCGGCGGCAACACCGGTACTGCTCAATCTGTGCATGATTGCTGCGGCCTGGCTGGGTGCGCCATGGTTCAAATCCCTGGGACTGGAGCCGATTTACGCGCTGGCCGGCGGCGTGCTGCTGGGTGGCGTGATGCAACTCGGCGTGCAATGGTGGGCCCTGCGAAAATTGCGACTGGATCCCCACATTGGCTTGCGATGGAGCGCGCTTCGCGCGGCCTGGGCCGATCCCGGCACCAAAAGCATTCTTAAATTGATGGGGCCAGCCTTGTTAGGTGTCAGTGTGGCGCACATTTCAATGCTGATCAACACGCAGATTGCCTCGCACCTGGCACCCGGAAGCGTGAGTTGGATCACCTACGCCGACCGCTTGATGGAGTTCCCTACCGCCCTGCTGGGTGTCGCCATGGGCGTGGTGTTGATGCCGCAACTGGCGCTGGCCCGCGCCGCCGGCGATACGGCTAAATATTCAGCCATGCTGGACTGGGGGTTACGCCTGGTGCTGTTGCTGGCGCTGCCTTGCGCAGTGGCATTGATCGTTTTTGCCAAACCACTGGTGGCCGTTTTGTACCACTACGGCGCGATGACTGATTTTGACGTGCAAAAAATCACTTACGCCTTGATGGGTTGGGGTGTCGGCCTGATCGGGATTGTCGCCATCAAGGTGCTGGCGCCCGGTTACTACGCCAATCAGGACACCCGAACACCGGTGCGGGTAGCCATCATGGTGCTCGTCATCACGCAGTTGCTCAACATCGCGCTGGTGCCTCTGTTGGCACACGCTGCCCTGACTTTGTCGATTGGCATCGGTGCTCTCATCAATGCGGTCTGGCTGCTGGTCGGCCTGATTCAACGCGGCAGCTACAAGCCCGAACCAGGTTGGGGTGTGTTCGCCCTGCAAGTGATTTCTGCCAGCGCTTTGCTGCTGCTATTTTTGGTGTGGGCCAATGGCGCTTTTGAATGGACCCAGCTGCGTGCCCATAGCTGGAATCGAATTTGGCTGTTGGCACTTGTTTTGTCTGCTTCATCTGCCATTTATTTTGTGGCAATATGGGCCTGCGGGTTGAAACTGCGGCAGTTTGTTCGGCGTTGAAGCGTGCCCGCGCAGAGTGTCGAAGAAGAAGACTTTCAGTTGAGTCGCCAATGAGTCCAATTGGGACTCTTTCGAGTGACTCGCAGAGGTCAGCTGGATAAACCGAAGGGCAATTCATGGCAACCAAAAAACGTGCGACCCCTGTCGCAGTTAATGCAGTGGCGGCTGATGTCGCCAGCATTGCCAATTTCCCGATTGTCGGAATCGGTGCCTCGGCCGGGGGACTGGCCGCATTTGAGGCTTTCTTTTCCGGCATGCCGGCCGACGTCGATCCCGGTATGGGCTTCGTGCTGGTGCAACATCTGGCCCCGGACCACAAAAGCATCCTCGCCGATCTGATTCGACGCTACACCCGGATGCAAGTGTTTGAGGTGGAAGACGGCATGGCGGTCCAAATCAACTGCGCTTATATCATTCCGCCGAACCGGGACATGGCCTTTCTGAATGGCACACTGCAATTGCTGGAACCGTCCGCGCCACGCGGTCGGCGCCTGCCGATTGACTTCCTGTTTCGCTCGCTGGCGCAAGATCAGGGTGAGCAGGCCATTGGCATTGTGCTGTCGGGCACCGGCAGCGACGGGACACTGGGTGTGCGGGCCATCAAAGGCGAGGGCGGCATGGTCATGGCTCAAACGCCGGAATCCACTGAGTTTGATGGTATGCCGCTCAGCGCCATCGCGACCGGCCTGGTTGATTACCAGTTGCCGCCAAATCTCATGCCGTCACAATTGATCGCCTATGTCACGCATGCTTTTGGCAAGCTGGCGGTGACAGAACTGGCGCCGACGCTCAAGACCGAAAGTGCATTGAAGAAGATTTTTGTCTTGTTGCGCGCCCAGACTGGCCATGACTTTTCACAGTACAAGCCGAGCACCATTTACCGGCGCATTGAAAGGCGCATGGCGGTTCACCAGGTTGAAAAAATTGACAACTACGTCAAGTACCTGCAGCAGACGCCGATCGAGGTGCAGTCGCTTTTTGGTGACCTGCTCATTGGTGTGACCAATTTCTTCCGCGACCCGGAGGCGTTCAAGGCGCTGGAGGACGATGTCATCCCCAAACTCTTTGATGACAAGCCCGCTGGCAGTACCATTCGGGTCTGGTCGTCAGGCTGTTCGACCGGCGAAGAGGCCTATTCCATTGCCATTTTGTTGCAAGAGCGAATGGAGCTTCTGAAAACGCGTTATGTCGTTCAGGTGTTCGCGACCGACATTGACAGCCGGGCGATCGCAACCGCTCGGGCTGGTCTCTATCCGGCCAGCATTGCGGCTGACATTTCACCCGAACGGCTGGCTCGTTTCTTTACCGCCGAGACTGACGGCAGCGCGTACCGCGTCCACAAGGGTATTCGCGACCTGCTGGTGTTCTCCGAACAGGACCTGATCAAAGACCCGCCGTTCTCCAAACTCGACCTGCTTAGCTGCCGAAACCTGTTGATCTATTTGGGCGCGGAGTTGCAAAAGAAGCTTGTCCCCATGTTCCACTACGCGCTTAAACCGGGTGGTCACTTGTTTTTGGGCACCTCGGAAGGGGTCGGTGAATTTGTCGATTTGTTTGGCGTGCTGGACCGCAAGTCCAAGTTGTACCAACGCAAAGTTGACTTGCACGGCTTGCAGCGCGCAGCGCTGGGACGCTACCTGCCACCAATGATGGCGATGGAGGCTGGGCAGCCGCGCGCTACCGTCAAAATAGTGGCGCCTGCCAAGCAGCCGATGCGTGAGCTGACTGAACAGGCGTTGTTACAGCAACTCGCACCCATCAGCGCGCTGGTCAACCATCTGGGCGACATCCTTTACCTGCACGGGCGCACCGGCATGTACCTGGAGCCCGCGCCCGGCGAGGCGGGCGTCAACAATATCCTGAAAATGGCACGTGAGGGGCTGCGTCGGGATTTGAGCATCGCCTTGCATGAGGCGGCCACCACGCGCCAGATCGTGCGTTGCCCGGGCCTGCGTGTCAAAACCAACGGTCACGTCACTCTGACCAATCTGTGTGTATGCCCGGTGCCCGTCAGCGGGGTTGATGCGTCGGAGTCACATTTCTACCTGGTCATACTGGAGGAGGCGACCGAGCTGGCTGTGCCAGCAGTGAAAGCGGCACCCCTGGCCAGCGCGCCGGTCAACCCCGACGCCGCCCTGCCAGCTACTGACGACAAGGCACGCATTGCTGCGCTGCAGCTGGAACTGCGCGCCAAGGAGGAGTACCTTCAGACCACGCATGAAGAACTGGAGACTTCCAACGAAGAACTCAAATCTTCTAACGAAGAGATGCAGTCGGTCAACGAGGAATTGCAGTCCACCAACGAGGAACTGGAAACCTCCAAGGAAGAATTACAGTCGGTCAACGAAGAACTCGGTACCGTCAACTCTGAACTGCAGGTGAAGGTGCAGGACCTGTCCCGCGCCAACAACGACATGAACAACCTGCTGGCCGGAACCGGCATCGGCACCGTGTTTGTCGATCACCAACTGCGCATCCTGCGTTTCACGCCGGCCGCGTCGCAGATCATCAACCTGATTCTCAGCGACATCGGGCGGCCCGTGGGGCACATCGTCTCGAACCTGATCGGCTACAACCATCTGGTGGCAGATGTGCAACTGGTACTGAAGACCTTGGTCCCCAAAGAGGTTGATGTGCAAACGACAGACGGCAAGTGGTACATGATGCGCATCCAGCCCTACCGCACCCTGGACAATGTGATTGAAGGAGCGGTGATCTCTTTTGTCGACATCACTGAGATCGTGCAACTCCGCGACACGCTGCAAGCAGCAAACGAGTTGATGCGCCTGGCAGTTGTGGTGCGTGATTCGAACGACGCCATCACCGTGCAGGACCTTGATGGCCGCATATTGGCCTGGAACCCGGGGGCCGTGCGTATGTACGGATGGAGCGAAGCGCAGGCCTTGCAAATGAACGTGGGCCAGCGAATTCCGATCCACCTGCAGGAAAAGGCGCTGGCCAGGATTCGTGAACTTAGCCAGGCCCATATCCTGGAGCCGTATCGCACGCAGCGCCTGACCCGGGACGGCACCATTCTTGATGTTTCGCTGACATCCACGGCACTGATGGGCGAGGGTAGAAAGATGTACGCCATTGCCACCACAGAACGCATCGTAGAGCCTGGAGGCACCGGTAACCCGGCAACCCAGAATGAACGATCAAAGTGAGCACAATGCACTGAATGGCAATGCAGAGCAATCGCTGCGCCGGCGAGCTGAAGCACTTTTTCAAGCAGGCGCAACGCCACTGACTGGCGCTGCCGACCGGCCGTTGTCGTCGGCGACGCAGCAATTGCTGCACGATTTACAAGTGCACCAAATCGAACTTGAGCTGCAAAACGATGAGCTTCGACAGGCTCAGGTGCAACTGGACTCCGAACGTGCGCGCTATTTCGATTTATATGACCTCGCACCCGTGGGCTATTGCACTTTGAGTGAACCGGGCTTGTTGCTGGAAGCCAATCTCACCGCGGCTGCGGTGCTGGGCGTTGCCCGCAGCGAATTGGTCAACCGGCCGCTCAGCCGATTCATTTTCAATGACGATCAGGACATCTACTACCTGCTTCGCAAACAGCTCTTTGAGACCGGTCAGGCGCAGTCCTGCGAGCTGCGCTTAGTGAAAGCCGACGGCTCTGCTTTCTGGGCGCGTCTGATGGCCACGGTTGCGCTGGACGCAAACGGAGTCGCCCAGCAGCGCGTCATGTTGAGCGATATTTCTGATCGAAAACTGCTTGATCAGGCATTGCAAGAAAGAAATCTTGAGCTCGATAGCGCCCGCCAAATGGCGGATAAGGCGAGCCGTGCGAAATCTGATTTTTTGTCCAATATGAGCCATGAATTGCGCTCCCCGCTGAATGCCATTCTCGGTTTTGCCCAATTGTTGGGGTCCAGTTCTCCGCCGCCGACACCGATCCAAAAGGTCAGAGTCGACCACATTCTTCAGGCTGGCTGGTATTTGCTGGAATTGATCAGTGAAATCCTCGATCTCGCATTGATCGAATCCGGCAAACTGTCGCTGTCGCTGCAACACCTGTCGCTCGGAGAGGTGCTGATCGAGTGTGAAGCTCTGAGTGAACCCCAGGCGCAGCAGCACGGTATTGGTATCAGTTTCCCTCAGTTCGACAAACCATGTTTGGTCAACGCCGACAGGACCCGGCTGAAACAGATTATCTTTAATCTGATGTCCAACGCGATCAAATACAACCGCCCTGGTGGAATGGTTGAAGTGACTTGCGTCGCCAGCCCCGACAATCGTGTGCGCATCAATGTGCGCGACACCGGTGAAGGTCTATCGGAGCAAAAGCTGGCGCAACTGTTTCAGCCCTTCAACCGTCTTGGTCAGGAAGCCACTGCCGTGCAAGGTACCGGAATTGGTCTGGTGGTCTGCAAGCGTTTGATCGAGCTGATGGGGGGGTCCATCGGGGTGCAAAGCAGCGTGGGTGGCGGCAGTATGTTCTGGATCGAACTGAATCTGGCGCCGACGCTTTCGGACGTTCCAAACACGGGTCAGGACTGCGGTTAAAAAATTCCGCCAAAGCGTAGACCAGGCCGATCATCGACAATTGAACGACCGAACTGCGCGGACCGCATCCATGTCATCCTGTCGATACGGATTTTGACTGCACTTATTGAGTCAAAAGTGACAAGCACCAAATTATCAGATGCCCATGAATTTGTCTTTTGATGTCCCCACTCCTCTCCAGTATTTTGCCAGTCTGGTGCAGAGTGACGCTGATTTCCCGCTGCTGGAGACTGCTATCAGCCTGGCGCAAGACGAGTATCCCGAACTTGATGTGGGGCAGGCGGTGAGTGAGGTTGACCAATTGCTGGCAAGATTGCGGCGGCGTATCCCGGCCGATGCCGGCCCACTGCAAAAGCTGCGCGCAGTCAATCAGTTTTTCTTTCGGGATTTGAAATTCTCCAGCAACGTCAACCATTATTACGATCCCGACAACAGCTATGTGAGTGTCATTTTGAGCACCCGCCGGGCCATTCCGATCACGCTGGCGGTGCTCTGGCTTGAGTTGGCGCAAGGCTTGGGATTGTCGGCGCGCGGCGTCGGCTTTCCGGGGCATTTCATGTTGAAGGTAAATTTACCCAATGGCCAAGTGGTGATTGATCCGTTAAATGGACAGTCGCTGAGCCGCGAACAGCTGGCCGAGCGACTGGCGCCCTACCGGCAGCGCCGCGACTTGCTGGATGAATACGCTGTGCCGCTGGCGCTATTTTTGCAGGTGACGCCGCCGCGCGACATCATTGGGAGAATGCTGCGCAATCTTAAGGAGATTCACATCACTCAGGAAGACTGGCCGAGATTGATTGCAGTACAAAGCCGCCTGATTGTGTTGCTGCCGCAAGTCTGGGACGAGTACCGCGTGCGAGGTCTGGCGTATGCCGAAACTGGCCGGTCGGCACTTGCGTTGCAGGATCTGGAAACCTACCTTGCCAATGCCCACCAGGGGTTGGAATGGAGCGCCGCCGCCCAGCGCGCGGCCGAATTGAAACGAGCCACCAGTTAGGTTTCAGGGTGTAAATAACTTTGACATGAAACCAGGTGCCTGGATACAGTCGGGGCTCGCCACCGGTCTTGACCTAGACTCGGCGTGTCACCATTTAACAAGAGAACCCATGAAAAGCTTTAAACAACTCATTTCCTCCTGCCTGATTGTCTGTATTGCCGCCGCGGGTTTTCCGATGACGGCGCAGGCAAGCATCATTGCTACCGATGAAATCATGTCGCCTGCGGCCACCTCCAACCGGGACCGTGTCAACTCGTTTCTGGCTCGTGAGGATGTGAGTCAGGCGATGCTGGGCCAGGGCGTCAGTACGCTGGTGGCAACCGAGCGCGTCAAGGCCATGTCGGATTCGGAAGTGGCGCAACTGGCTGGCCGCATCGACCAAGCGCCTGCTGGCGGCGAAGTTTTGGGTATTCTCTTCACCATCTTCATCGTTTTGCTGGTCACTGACATTCTGGGCTTCACCAAGGTGTTTCCATTCACGCGATCGGTGCGGTGACCGGTTTTCTGACTTGTCCTCGAACCCCCGTTTTGACGGGGGTTTTTGTTTGGGTCACGCTGCTGCTGGGCGGCTGTGCAACGCCGCAAATGGTGACGCTGGGCGATAACTGGCCGGTTGATCTGGCGAGCAGCGTTGAGTTGAGCAGCATTCCCTTTTTTCCGCAGGAAGATTTTGAGTGCGGTCCGGCAGCGTTAGCCATGGTCGCCGCCGCTGCCGGTGTCAAAGTGCTGCCCGAAGCGCTGGTCGAACAGGTCTATTTGCCAGCGCGCAAAGGCTCTCTACAAGTCGAAATGATGGCGGCCGGGCGGCGCCAGGGCCTGCTGGCGTATCCCTTGCGCCCCCGCCTGGAAGACTTGTTACGGGAAGTTGCCGCTGGTCACCCGGTACTGGTATTTCAGAACCTGGCATTCTCGTTTTACCCGGTGTGGCATTACGCGGTGGTCATCGGATTTGACCGCAAGCACAACATCCTGTTGCTGCGCTCCGGGCGCACCGAACGGCTGGAAATGTCGACGTTCACGTTTGAGAGAACATGGTCCCGCGGGCAGTACTGGTCCATGCTTGCTCTGGCGCCGGGTCGACTGCCGGCCACTGCCGAGCCTAAGGTCTACGCGGTGGCCACGGCAGCGCTGGAGCGCATCAATCCGCGCGCTGCTCAAAGCGCCTATGCAGCGGCCTTGCGGCAGTGGCCGGAAGAGCGTACGGCACTGCTGGGTGCCGGCAACACCGCCTATGCTTTGGGCCAACTGGCAGTTGCCATTGACGCCTACCGTGCGACTGTGAGTCTGCACCCTGACTTCGCGGAAGCCTGGAACAACCTGGCCCAAGTGTTGCTGGAGCAGGGCAAGCGAAGCGAGGCGTCGCAGGCAATTGCAAAAGCTGTTGCCCTCGGTGGAGTGCGCCTGCCGCGCTACCTTGAACTTCAACTTCTAATTGATCAAAATTAACCGGCACGTAGTCGAAGTAGATGCACCTTCAGCTACCGCGTTAAATTCGACTGGCTATTTTTTGCACTGGCTGCCACGCCAGCATACCGAGCGCCGCAACACTGAAGCCGATGCCCGCTAAAAAAGTGAAGGAGGCGCCAAACTGATCCCATAGCAAGCCGGCGACAGCACTGGCGACCAGCATGGCCAGACCGCTCGTGAGGTTGAAGAAACCGTAGGCGGTACCGCGCAGATTATCCGGCGCAGTGTCAGCCACCATGGTGGCCAGCAAACCCTGTGTCATCGCCATGTGCAGGCCCCACAACGCTATTGCGGCCCAGACCCAGCCGCCCTGATTGCTGTAGGCCAGCAAGGCATCAGCACCGATCAGCAGCAGCAGGCCCCATGCCAGCAACGTGCTGTGGCGCACCCGGTCTGCCAGTTTGCCAAACGGGTAGGCGCCCGCTGCATAGATCAGACTCATGCCAATGACCACCAACGGCGTCCAGGTCAGACCCAGGCCGCCCTGTTGTGCTCGTAGCACGAGGAAAGCCTCGCTGAAGCGTGCCAGGGTGAAGACGGCACCAATGGCCACAACCCACCAATAGCGTGGGCTTAACCGACGCAGATTGTCGCGGCTGATGGGGTTGACGCGCACCGCAGCAATCGGGCGTTCGGGCTCGCGCACGCCGAAAATCAGAAGCGCTACGCACAGGAATGCAGGCACTGTGGCAAACCAGAAGACGGCTCGAAAATCATTGGCCCAGGCAATCATGAGCCCCATCGCAATCAAAGGACCGACAATGGCGCCCACAGAATCGAGCGCCTGACGCAAGCCAAAGGCGGCACCGCGCAGCTCAGGCGGCGTGATATCGGCCACCAGTGCATCGCGTGGAGCGCCCCGAATGCCTTTGCCAACGCGGTCAATCAAACGGGCACCCAGAATCAGAGTTGAACTGGTGGCCAACGCAAACAGGGGTTTTGAGAACGCGCCCAGGCTGTAGCCGAAAACCGCCAGTGGTTTGCGCTTGCCCCAATAGTCGCTCAGGACACCGGAAAATACTTTCACGATCAGCGCCGTTGCCTCTGCCGTGCCCTCAATCAGTCCGACCACAAAGACGCTGGCGCCTAGCGCCGTGACCAGGTAAACCGGCAGCAGACTGTGAATCATCTCGGATGAGATGTCCATCAGCATGCTGACAAAGCCGAGGGCCCAGACGCCTGGTGGGAGCGGCCGCGAGGACTGGAGCTCGGCGGGCATTGTGGTCGTTTTCTCAGACCACGAGAACAGGAGCGCCGAGCCCACGTTGGATGATGATGCCAATCTCGTACACCTGCTCACCGGCGCCGCGCAGGGTGGCAGCACAGGCCGCAGCCTGGGCGGCGTCAATCACAAGCACCATGCCGATGCCGTTGTTGAAGGTGCGGTTCATCTCGAAGTCATCAATACCCGCCGTGCTTTGCAGCCAGGCAAACAGCTCACTTTGTGGCCAGCTGCCTTTGACCAGTTGCGCGCACATGCCTTCGGGAAGAACACGTGGAATGTTCTCCAGCAGGCCACCGCCGGTGATATGAGCCAGCGCCTTGATGGGATGAAGGGCGAGGGCGGCCAGTACATTTTTCACGTACAAACGGGTTGGCGCCATGATGGCCTGTTTGAACGGCTGGCCATCCAGCGAGGCGGTGCGCTTGTCACCAGCGCGCTCGATGCACTTGCGTACCAGACTAAAGCCGTTGGAATGCACGCCGCTGGAGGCCAGACCCAACACCACGTCGCCCGGTTTCACATCGGCGCCGCTCAATATTTTTGACTTTTCGACGACGCCGACACAAAAGCCGGCCAGATCATATTCACCGGTTGGATACATACCGGGCATCTCGGCCGTTTCGCCACCAATCAAGGCACAGCCAGACAACTCACAGCCGCGGGCAATACCGCCTACTACGGCGGCCGCGATGTCGACGTCGAGCTTGCCGCAAGCAAAGTAGTCGAGAAAAAACAGTGGTTCGGCGCCTTGCACCAAAACATCGTTCACACTCATGGCGACCAGATCAATGCCGACGCTGTCGTGCATGGCCCACTCGAAGGCCAGCTTGAGCTTGGTGCCGACGCCATCGGTGCCGCTCACCAGTACGGGTTGCTGGTAGCGCTTGGGCACTTCAAACAAGGCACCAAAGCCGCCGATCCCTGCCAATACGCCCTCACGCATGGTTTTTTTGGCCAGTGGTTTGATGCGCTCAACCAGTGCGTCACCGGCATCAATGTCGACGCCGGCATCTTTGTAAGAAAGTGGAGAGGAAGCAATAGGAGTTGTCATGTACAGTGCGTGGATGGGTGCGTCGGGTCGAGCGGCTCGGTATCGCCCGATAGAATTTGTCCAGATTTTAGTTGCGACCCAACTTGCGTACAAGTTAGGCATCACTGAAACTGCGTTTTATGGGTTCACACCGGCTTTCCACATGCAATTGTCTCCTACACAAAAAAGAGCCACCATCTGGGCCCTGATTGCGGCGTGCGCGGCACTGCTGTTGTGGGCGCTCGCGCCGGTACTGACGCCCTTTGTGGTGGCGGCCATTCTGGCCTACGCGCTGACACCTCTGGTCGACTGGCTTGACAGCGTTGACGGCGGCCACCTGCCGCGTGTGCTGGCAGTCATTGTGGTTGAGCTTTTGTTCATTCTCGCGGTGCTCGGGATTGTGTTGCTGATCGTCCCGATTCTGGCCAAGGAGTTGCCGCAAATGCGCGAACAGGTGCCCTTGATGCTGGATGGCATCAATGCTTCGCTGAAACCATTTCTGGCGCAATTTGGCCTCAAGTTTTCGCTCGACGTGGCGAGTCTCAAAGCGTTTGTCATGAAGTACCTCAGCGCCAACGTCGAAGATACCTTGGGTTCGGTCATGACCTCACTCAAGCTGGGTGGCAGCGTGGCATTTGCAGTGTTCAGCAATGCGGTGCTGATTCCGGTGGCTTTGTTTTACCTGCTGATGGACTGGCATCAATTTGTGGAACGCGCGCTGGAATTTGTGCCACCCCGCGCCCGCCTGGCCTTTGACAGTTTCACCGGCGAGGCGGATGCTGTGTTGGGCCAGTACCTGCGCGGGCAACTGCTTGTGATGGCCGTGCTGGCTGTTTACTACAGCACTGGCTTGACCCTGTTCGGACTTGATCTGGCGTTGCCGATAGGAATTTTTACCGGCCTGGCGGTTTTTGTCCCTTACGTCGGCTTTGGATTGGGGCTGATACTGGCGCTGCTCGCTGGTTTACTGGAATTTGCCGCCACTGTGGGCGCTGGCAAAGCTTTGATCATGGTGGCAGTGGTGTACGGCCTGGGACAGATCATTGAAGGTTTTTTCCTGACCCCGCGTCTGGTCGGTGAGCGTATTGGACTGCATCCACTGGCGGTTATTTTTGCCTTGCTGGCGTTTGGGCAGTTGCTTGGCTTTGTCGGGGTGCTGATTGCACTGCCGGCCAGCGCCGTGCTGCTGGTTGCGATGCGACGGGCGCAAGCGCACTACCATTCCAGCAAGCTCTATCTGGGATGAATTGGCGCATGAAGCAGATGGCCCTTGACATCGGAGTGAGCAGTGGCCCCACCTTCAAGAGTTTCTTTGCCGGTCCAAATGCAGCCGTACTTGGGCATCTGGCGTTATGGGTGGGCGACGGTTCCAGGACGGCTGCGCGCTCACCAGTGCCCACCTACCTATGGGGCAACGATGGCAGCGGCAAGACCCATTTGCTCAAGGCCGTAGCAGACAGTTTGCGCGGGAAGGGCGAATTGGTGGGCTGGTTGAATGCCAGCAATCAGGAGCCACCGGAGTTTGATGAACGTTGGGCCGCCGTGCTGCTGGACGACGTGCATTTATACACTTCCGAGCAGCAGCATGCAGCGTTCAACTGGTTTGTCAACGCACAAACCCACCAACGCGGGTTGTTTGCTGCGGGCGACTTGCCGCCGGCCGACCTGAAATTGCGCGACGACCTCAGAACCCGGTTGGGCTGGGGCCATGTCTTTCAGTTACAGGTTCTCAGCGAGCCGGAACAGCGCGCCGTGTTGCGTCAGGCAGCCGATGCGCGCGGTTTGTTTTTGGGTGATGACGTGATGGATTTCATGTTGACCCGTTTCAGTCGGGATCTGAGCAGCCTGATGGAGTTGCTCGATCTGATTGACGGTTACGCCCTGCAAACCAAGCGCAGCATCACCATTCCGATGATTCGATCCATGATGGAGAATTCCTGAACACATGAAGCTGGCCTTGTTCGATCTTGATCACACCTTGCTGCCAATCGACTCCGACCATGCGTGGGGTGTTTTTACGACCACCATCGGCTGGACGGACCCGGTCGATTTCAACCGGCGTAACGACGAATTTTTTGCCCACTACAAAGCGGGCACGCTTGATATTCATGACTACGTGCGCTTTGCCACGGAAGCGTTACGGCGTCAGGGGGCCGTCAATGCACAGGCAGCTCATGCCAAGTTTATGAGCACGGTCGTGCAACCGTCCATCCAACCGCAGGCTGTGGCGCTGGTTCGTCAGCATCAACTGGCCGGTGACGAGGTCGTCATCGTGACCGCCACCAATGAATTCGTGACGCGTCCGATTGCCCAGGCTTTTGGCGTCACCGAATTGATTGCCGTTGAACTGGAGCGCGATACCGCTGCCGGCGGCACAGGCTGGATTACCGGTGAAATCAAAGGCGTGCCGTCCGCTCGGGAAGGCAAAGTGACCCGCGTCGCGCAATGGTTAGCCCGCCGGAACCTGACTTTGGCTGACGTTGAGAGCACTTTTTATACCGATTCCATCAATGATTTGAGTCTGATGGAAAATGTGACCCATCCAGTGGCCACCAATCCCGATGAGCGGCTGCGCGCCATCGCCATAGAGCGCGGATGGCGCATACTTGACTTGTATGATTAAAAAATTTATTGAGAAGTTGTTGGGCAAATCGCCTTCGACGGCAAAAGGCAGCAAGCTTCAATTCGGCAAACGCGAGGAAGTTGGTGTTGCCGCCCATGGCATTGATCCAACTTTGGTGGATGAGCGGGCCCTCAATGTGGTGCGCACTCTTAAAGGCGCAGGTTTCGAAGCCTATATCGTGGGCGGCGCGGTGCGCGACCTGATGGTCGGTCTGCGCCCAAAAGACTTTGACGTAGCAACCAATGCAACACCTGAGCAGGTCAAAGGCCTGTTTCGGCGCGCCTTCATCATCGGGCGACGCTTTCGCATCGTGCACGTCGTCTACGGGCGCGGGCGTGAGAATGAAGTGATTGAGGTATCCACTTTCCGGGCTTACATGGACAACGCTGCCGCTGAAGCGGTGACCGGCAACGAGCGCACCAGCAGGAACGAGCTGGCCGGCATGAAGCACGCGGTGGATGTGTCGGGACGGGTGTTGCGTGACAACGTCTGGGGTCCGCAGGAAGAAGACGCGGTGCGGCGTGACTTCACCATCAACGCCATGTATTACGACCCAGAAACGCAGATAGTGGTTGATTATCACAACGGCATCAAAGACGCCAAAAAGCGCGTCATCCGCATGATTGGCGACCCCGCCACGCGCTACCGAGAAGACCCGGTGCGCATCATTCGCGCCGTGCGTTTTGCCGCCAAGCTGAGCGGCCTGGGCTTTGCTTTGGAGGCCAAAACTGCGGCGCCGCTGATCAAGTCGCAAGAGTTGCTGGCCGAGGTGCCGCAGAGTCGTCTGTTCGATGAAATGCTCAAACTGCTGCAAACCGGTCACGCCATGGCCTCCATTGAGCAGCTCAAGGGATTGGGCATGGCGCGCGGCATTTATCCGCTGCTTGACGTGGTGGTGGAACGAGCCGATCAGGTGTTTGTCAAAGCGGCTCTATTGGACACGGATCGCCGGGTTGGCGAAGGCAAGCCGGTGGCTCCCAGCTTCCTGCTCGCCTGCGCCTTATGGGCCGATGTACGAGACGGCTGGGCTCAGCGAGTACTGCAGCGTCAGCACTCCCATCCGGCGTTGCAGGAGGCGATTGACGACGTTTTCAATGCCCGCATCGGCGATGTCTCGGGCCGCGGCAAACTGGCCGGTGACATGCGTGAAATCTGGATGTTGCAGCCGCGTTTTGAAAAGCGCGTGGGTAGTGCACCGTTTGGGCTGGTCGACCAGCCACGATTTCGCGCCGCATTTGATTTCATGCGCTTGCGTGCCGATGCCGGGGAGATTGATGTGGTACTGGCTGACTGGTGGCAGGAGTTCAGTATGGCGGACGACAATATGCGCGAAGATATGGTGGATCAGGTGCGTGAAGAACAACAGCAGCGGCCGCGGCCGCCTCGGGTGCATAAGTTAACAGCGGCACGCACTGCGGTGAGCCAACCCAATCTGGCGCCGGACACCGAGCGCGGCAGCGATCCGGTGTTGCCTAGCGGGACTGCCCCGAGCGTCACTTCGGAGGTCGCTGACGCGCCGAAAAAGCGACGTCGGCGCAGACGCAGCAGTGGCGCCAAAGAGGGTGGGGCACAAACGCCCAACACTGACGTATAAGCCAAGTGCTGCGAGCCAGTGTCACCGCGTACCTTGCGCTGGGCGCCAATCTGGGCGATCCGGTGGCCGCATTACTGACGGCGATGGATGAGATCGCCGCCATCAAAGGTGTTTCACTGCTCAGACGTTCATCCCTGTACCGAACTGCGCCGTTGGCCGCCAGTGGCCCGGATTTCGTCAACGCGGTGGTCGAAATACAAACCATCCTGAGCGCACCCCAACTGTTGGTCGCCCTGCAGCAAATTGAGCAATTGGCGGGTCGCGTGCGGACCAGTCGCAACGCCCCCCGAACGCTGGACCTGGATCTGTTGACCTATGGCGATGCCAGCATCGACAGCCAGGCTCTGGTGGTGCCGCATCCGCGCCTGGGGCAGCGTGCATTTGTTCTGGTGCCGCTGGCCGAGATTGCCCCGCACCGAGTTACCTCAAGTCAGTTGGCGGCAGTCGAGCAGCAAGCCATCGAGCGCTTGTGAACGCCGGTTGTCGTCTTGATTGCAGTGTTGGCGCGCAGCTGACTCAGTCCAGTTCGGCGATCATCTCAATTTCAACGCAGGCGCCCATTGGTATTTGCGCCACGCCAAAGGCACTGCGGGCATGCGCCCCTTTGGCTCCAAAGACTTCACCGATCAACTCACTGGCGCCGTTGGTCACCAGATGCTGTTCAGTAAAGTCGCCGGTAGAGTTGACGAGAGACATGAGTTTGACGATCCGTTTGACCCGATTCAGGTCACCCACCGCTGCCTGCAAAGTTCCCATCAGGTCAATGGCGATGGCCCGTGCGGCTGCTTGGCCCTCGCTTGTACTCATGTTTTTACCGAGTTGACCAACCCAGGCTTTACCGTCCTTTTTGGCGATATGTCCGCTTAAAAAAACCAGATTGCCGCTTTGCACGTATGGCACATAGGCGGCTGCCGGAATACTGACCGGCGGCAGCGTGATTTTGAGTTCAGTTAGTTTTGCGTAAATGCTCATGCTGTTTCCTTTTGAGTTTCTGTATCGAATTGCAGACGGGCGCTGATCACACAATATCAGGTGGCTATTTAACTGTTGGTGTCCTGGGATTGCGACTGGGTCTGGCTTTGTGACTGGTGTCGGCGCGGGAACTGGGTCTGTTCCTGCAATTTTGGCCGACTGCCGGGCTGTTCGAATGGCACATCGCCGGTGATGGGCTCGACCGTGACACCCACTGACAGCATGTGACTGGCGCCGCCATGAATAACTCCGCGGATCGGTGATACGTCGCCGAAGTCGCGTCCGATGGCGAGTGTCACATAGTCTTCTCCCGGTGAGTGCCAACCGGCCCGGTCATTGGTGGGATCAAGGTCGCACCAGCGCTGGTCGGGCGGTAGATCGGGCACATAGACAGCAATCCAGGCATGGGATGCGTCACTGCCCCGGAGCTTGATGGTTCCCGGCGCCGGTTGCGTCAGCAGATAACCACTGACATAGCGTGCCGCAAGCCCCATGGCACGCAAGCACGCAATCATGATGTGGGCAAAATCCTGACACACGCCCTTGCGTTGCGCCAACGCATCCAATGCCGGGGTGTTGACCTGGGTGCTCTGGCTCTCGTAGGTGAAGTCGCTGTGGATGCGCCGCATCAGGTCCTTTGCTGCGGCCAACACACCGACTCCAGGTGCGAAACTGGGTCGTGCATAGGCGGTAAATTCCAGATGTCGGGGGCAGCAGGGCGAGGTGAATGAAAACTCGGACGCCGCATCGAAGCGCCCGCCTGATTGATAGCGCAGGCTCTCTCGGGTTTGCTCCCAGCTGACGCTGCTGTGAGGCAACGGCCGGGCAACGGTTGCGACCACACTGTGGGCCACTACTTCAAGTACCGTGTGCGGGGCCTGCAGTGAAAAAAAGCAGCGCATATTGCCAAATACGTCGGGGGTCAGCCTGCTTTGCGACGGTGTCGGACTGATCCGCAGGGAATGATTCAACAGTTTCTGATGCTGCCCATCGACCGGCTGAAGATAGGCCATGTGCTGCGCGGTTTCAACGGCAGGCAGGTAGTCATACCGGGTTTCGTGGGTCACCTGAAGTTTCACGATGTGCCCATGCTTTGTTTGGTTTCAGCCGAGTGGGTGAAATATGTCGTGCTGATTTCTTCTGAAACATGGAAAGCGGCGTTGACACATTGCAGCAACAGGTCGTTCATTGCAAAGTAGTAGCCAGACTCAGTTGTACTACCGGTGTCAGGAACCTGCCCAGAGACCACGCTGCTGTGGTTTAGCTGGGTCTCGCACAACTGAGCCAAGTTCCATTTCGACGGGTCGGGCACCCGCAGCGACAAGGCGCTCAGCTCTTCGGGCTCACAACCGGCCAATTTGGCCAGGCGACCGCGCATCGTGTGGGTAATCCAGGCCAGTGAGCGCGGATTGTCGCGGTCCAGCACCAACAGGTCGATGAGCGCCGCAAGGTCGCGACTTTGCTGGTACTGCGCATGAAAAGTGATGGTGCTGTCAAACAACTCCACCATGGCTTCAAAGCCGCCATGGGTATGTACCGAGCCCGTCTCAAAACCACGCAGCAGGGCACCCGCCAAAAACCCCAAGCGTTCAATGTGGCGGCCAATGCTCAACAAACGCCAGCCATCGTCGCGGGTCATGCGGTCGGTCTGTGCACCGGTGATCGCCGCCATGTGGTCACTGGTGTTTTTCAGCACTCGCAGCGCTTTCAGCGAGGAATAGTCGCCACTGCGAGTGTGCTCGGCGCAACACGCAAATAACTCGCCTTCAGCCTGCACGATGACACGCCAATGTTCTTGCGACAGCCGCTCCCGAACCGTGGAGCCGGTCATTTTGAGTGCGCGCAGATAGTAGCCAACGCTGGTCGCGCCGTCCGTGCCGCCCAGACTGGAGATAAGAGATCGCTCAAAGACTCGGCGCGCCTGCAGCAATGTGGGAACGCCGGGTAGCACCAGCGTATTGGCAATTGCCATTTTGCTGAGCCAGTCTAGCAGCGTCGGTGACGACTGTTCTTCGCCACTGAGACATTCCAGTGTCAGGCGGGCCAGACGGAGTGCATTTTCAGTTCGCTCGGTATAGCGGCCCAGCCAAAAAAGGTTTTCGGCGGCGCGGCTGGTGACCAGTCGTTTGCGTTGCGCCAGCGAAGCGGGCGTCAAATGCGGTTGCAACAAAGTTGTTTTGTCAACTTCGCTGCGCGTTAGCGCCCAGACGTCGGCGCTGCTGCCGCCATGTTGCATGGAGGCAATCTCGGTGCCGGCACCGGCGACTCGCGCCAGCCCGCCGGGCAGTACCCGCCAGTTTTGATAACCATCCGATACGGCAAACACCCGCAGCGTGACCGAACGCGCGCGCACCTGACCAAGTGCACCTTCAAGCCGGCGCGGCGCGGTGTCTGACATCGTCGTCTGCCAGGTCGGCATCTGTGACAAGGGCAGGTAAGCCTGGATTGTGAATTCTTCGCTGTCGCGCACGATGCGATGAGCCCACTCGTCGATTTCTGGAGCTGACAGCGCGTGTCCCAAGACCGGAGCAAAACTGCTGTGCATGGAGGAGCCCGGATAGGTTGGCTTGATGGTGCAATCGCGCAATCGTGGCAAGGCTTCCTGCATCGCCGAACGCTCGCCGCACCACCAGGTCGGCAACGCCGGCAGCTTCAGCTGTTCACCCAATAAATGGCGCGACAAGGCAGGTAAAAAGCCCAGCAGCGCAGGCGACTCCAGAAATGCCGAGCCTGGTGTGTTTGCCACCAGCACATTGCCAGCCCGAATGGCTTGCAACAGGCCCGGCACGCCAAGCGTTGAGTCGGGTCGCAATTCGAGTGGATCAAGGTACTCATCATCGACACGTTTGAGCAGGCCATGCACCGGCACTAGGCCCCTGAGCGTCTTCAGAAACAGGTGTTCATCACGCACAATCAGGTCACTTCCCTCAACCAGGGTCAGACCCAGATAGCGAGCCAAATAGGCATGTTCGAAGTAGGTTTCGTTGTAGGGTCCGGGCGTCAGCAGTGCCAGGTGCGAGTCAGTTCCGGTCGGGCTCATACGCTGCATGTTTTGCACCAGCGCACGGTAAGTGCCGGCCAGTCGCTGCACCTGAAGCGTCTGAAACGCCTGCGGGAACTGGCTGGAAATTGCCAGCCTGTTTTCCAGCAGGTAACCCAAGCCGGAGGGCGCCTGACAGCGCTGGCTTACCACCCACCAATTGCCGTCCGGCCCGCGTGCCAGGTCGAATGCACCGATATGAAGGTGCGTGCCGCCGACCGGCTTGACACCATGCATGGAACGCAAGTAACCGGGGTGGCCCTGAACCAACGCCGGCGGCAGCAAGCCCTGTGCCAGCAACTTTTGTGGTCCATAGACATCGGCCATGACTTGTTCCAACAGCCGCATGCGCTGGAGCACACCGGTCTCGATTTGCTGCCAGCTATCGGGGTCAATAATCAGTGGAAACAGGTCCAGTGACCAGGGGCGCTGCGGCCCATTTTCATCGGCATAGACGTTGTAAGTGACGCCGTTGTCCCGTATTTGACGCTCCAGACTGGCGGCACACTGATTCAAATCAAGCTTGGATTTCCCTTCGAAGCTGTCAAAGAACTGGTTCCAGGCGGGCGTTGCGTACTCTTCATCCACTATCAAATTCGAGACAGATTCGCCAGCTTGAGCTGTTCGTTCAGTGCTTTCGCCCCGTAGTTCATCGAAATGGCCGGGCGCCGCAAAGCTGGCCAGGGCGATGGCCTGCACCGAGGGTTGCGCCACAGGAGTCGTGGCAAGTGGGGAATCGGTTGCGTCTTTCACTACTTCAGAGTATGCCAGTGTGCTGCGGTTGCCGTTGTGGTTGGCGCCTGTAGCTTGTCATTGTATTGGCCCTTCGAGTTGCAGGAGGGCATGTCGGTGCCAAAATGCGGACTATGAAACGCTTGCTATCGACGCTGTTACTGTGCCTCTGCTTACCCGTCATGTCTGCCGACCTGGCAGTTGGTTTGCCGGTCCCCGAGGTCGAGGCGAAGCTGTTGGACAGTTCCAGGACATTCAAGTTGTCGGCCAATCACGGCAAAGTAGTCATCATCAATTTCTGGGCAACCTGGTGTGCTCCCTGCAAGGAGGAAATGCCGGCCATCCAGGCCTACTATGACAAACACAAGGCCGAAGGGTTGGAGATTTTGGCCATCAGCATGGATGAAGCCAGAGACCTTGCTGAAGTCAGAAAATTCGCGCAAAAATTCACCTTTTCCATGGCACTCAAGTCAGAGGCCAACTTCAAGGGGTTGGGACGAATCTGGCGGATGCCTTCCACCTTTGTGGTTGACAGAGATGGCAACTTGAGGAAAAACGGTCACGTGGGCGACCCCGAAGTCACCTTGGGGCAACTTGAATCGCTGGTCACGCCATTGCTTGGCGTGCCGTAGATCAAAACGCGAAGCTGGTCCCGATAGAAACTGTATATTTCGGTGCCAGTTGATAGCCGTTCAACTTCTGATAAATCGGTAGTTGCACGAACCCGTAGACCTTCATCTTTTCAGAGACCGGGAAGGTGACACCCGGGCTCAGGTAAATGGTTTGACCGCCGCTGTCATCAGGTGATGCACTGGCGCCAGAGTCCTTGGTTGAAACCCGTGCGTTGATCTGAATTTGCGGCACTACCTTGTCCAGAGCCATGTATCTAAATCCAAGGTTCACATTCAGGGAGTTGCCCGGCTTGTAGTCGTCGCTGCTGGTGACCGGCAACTGAGCCGTAGCTTGCGCAAAGTAGTCCCAATTTTGTGACAGAGAACCGAACTTGAATATGCCAAATATGAGGTCGGTGGTGCCTGTGCCCGGCTGTAGACCGCGATCCAGTGGATCCCCCGCGATAGCTCCGCCGTTGAAAGTGTCGCTATGGCTACCAGTTGGCAGCTTGACGCCGAACTGAACGCCAACATCATGGGCCTCCATCAAGCCCATGTAGCTTGCGATAACTTTAATGTCGCCCAGGCTCTGGGTATGTGATGTACCCGCATCTGTGCCATCGAAGTTAAGACCATTGGTGGCGTGCGATCTATCAATGTAGGGCAGCTGGACATTGATTCCCCAGTCGGCATTCCATCGGTAGTCGATACCGGCTGTGAGGTAGTGGTTCTCTGTAAACAACTCCTGCTCATGGCCGTCCACCGGCCAGCTGGCGACCGTGCCAGTTCCGCTGCGAACTTCATTTTGGTTCAGATAATCGTAGCGCAGGTCAAAGCGCAAGCCTTCGCTGGAAGAAAGCCCCTGGCTTGCCCAGTCAGAGCTTAAGGAGCAGCCGCAACTGGCGCATGCGAAAACAGCGCTGGATGGCAAGGCAGCCATCAGTGCCAACAGAATTTGGGTTTGTTTTTTCATTTGATTCTCAAAGGCTGGGTCGAAAACGCAGCATAAAAATTACATGGAAGGTCATCCAGTGGACGCCCCTTGTTTCAGGACAAAAAAAGGCCGTGCAATCCAGACAGGCGCATGCTTGCCTAATGGATCGTGCGGCTGATTTCAGCAGTGCAAAGGGGGTGCGCGCGAATGCGGTGACATCCAGGCCACGCGTGTTCGTAATGTTTGCGCTTTGTTCCATTGACGCAAGGGTTGGTTGACTGACTCAGCGACGCCCAGCGCAGCTTGCCACGGTGGCGCCCAGATCGTGGCGTCCAGCAGGCAAATGGGGCAATGATCAACATGCTCAATCGCAGAGTTTTGGTCGGGCGCTCGGTCCCCTGACGTACGCGAGTCCGCATGTGAACCGCAGATTTGCTGCCAGCTTGCGCTGTCGTTGCTTGCAGACGTGATGGCGTGAGAAACCGAGGGCGCAAGCGCAGACAGCAAAATGACAGCAACAGCCATCCAGCTGGTCATTTTGTGTTGAGCGCGCGTAAACATCGCGGAATTCTATCGGTTTAGGATGACCGTCATGTTGGACACAGTATTTGGCTAGCCCTGACGCCGTAAATCCAGTGTGAATGGAAACTCGCGACTGGCTGCCACGTTGATGCTGGCCGGTGGCACGCTCATCAACCCCGGCGTGTGTCCCATCGCGGCGAAGCGCGACATACGACGGCTCTCGGCCTCATAGGAGTTGACCGGAAAGGTGTCGGGATTGAGGCCGCCGGGATGGGCCACATAGTACTGACAACCACCCAGCGAACGCTTCATCCAGGTGTCGACGATATCGAATGTCAGCGGCGTATGAATGCTGATACTGGGGTGCAGGGCGGATGGTGGATTCCAGGCCTTGTAGCGCACGCCCGCCGCATATTCACCAGTGGTGCCGGTGGATTGCAGCGGCAGGGCGCGACCGTTGCAGGTCACCACATAGCGACTCTCGTTCAGGCCCGTCACGTGCACTTCGATGCGCTCCAGCGAGGAGTCCACATAGCGCGCTGTGCCGCCGGGTGCCCCTTCCTCGCCCATCACATGCCAGGGCTCCAGTGCATTGCGCAAAGTGAGCTCGATGCTGGCGGACTGAACCGAACCCACAATCGGGAAACGGAATTCGTAATGTGGGGCAAACCAGCTGTTGTCAAACGCATAACCGGCACTGCGCATCTCGGCCATCACATCGTCAAAATCCATTTTGATAAACGTGGGCAACAGGAAGCGGTCATGCAACTCGGTGCCCCAGCGTGTGGCTGGTGCCTGGTAGGGCGTCTTCCAGAAGCGCGCCACCAGTGCGCGCAGCAGAAGTTGCTGCACCACGCTCATGCGCGGGTGCGGCGGCATCTCGAAGGCGCGCAGTTCCAGCAAGCCCAGTCGCCCCGTGGCAGAGTCGGGCGAGTACATCTTGTCGATGGAAAATTCGCTGCGATGGGTGTTACCGGTAGCATCGATCAGGATGTTGCGCAGCGTGCGGTCCACCAGCCAGGGCGGCATGCTCTGACCATACAGTTCCCGATTTTTGTAGATCTGCTCAATGGCGATTTCAAGCTCGTAGAGCTGGTCATTTCGAGCTTCGTCAACGCGGGGTGCCTGGCTGGTCGGGCCGACAAACATACCGCTGAACAAATAACTCAGCGATGGATGGTTGTGCCAAAACAGCAGCAAACTGGCAAGCAACTCGGGCTTGCGCAAAAACGGGCTGTCGGCTGGCGTCGCGCCACCCATGACAAAGTGATTGCCACCACCCGTGCCGGTGTGGCGACCGTCTTTCATGAACTTCTCGGCCGACAGGCGCGACTCGAAGGCCACGTTGTAGAGGAACTCGGTGTTCTTGACCAACTCCACCCAGTTGGTGACCGGATGAATGTTGACTTCAATGACGCCAGGGTCGGGTGTGACTTGCAGCAGTTTCAGGCGCGGGTCACGCGGTGGCGGGTAGCCTTCCAACACAATCGTCACGCCCAGACTTTCGGCGGTAGCTTCAATGGCGGCCAGCAGGTCCAGATAATCTTCCAGCTTTTCCAGCGGCGGCATGAAGATATACAGAACACCTGACTTGTCACCCACTGCTTCGGCTTTGGGTCCACTGGCACGACGTGGGTCACGCACTTCCACACACAAGGCGGTCCGGGTGATCCAGTGGGCCGACTCCTGTTGCTTGGGCACGCGAGCAAACTCGGCCGGTTCGGTCTGCGCGGCGCTTTGCGCGCTGACAGCTATTTGGGCTGAGACGGATCCGGTTGACGTCTGCAGTCTTCGCGCCGCCTCTGGCGCCGGACCGGTGCCGGACAGGTAGGGCGCGGCGCCCAACTTGCCAGACGTTTCGCTGGTCGCAGAGCCGGTTGGGGATTTCAGCCCTTCAATGAATCCAACTGCATGTGTTTGCGGCGATCCGGCTGCATAACGTGCCGCGATTGCCCCATGTACTGGCAGTTCAGAGCGTGCTGCGCTGGGGTCTTGCTCCAGCAGATAGGGGTAGTCACTCTCGCTGACCCAAGGCAGGGAGTCCAGCGGAAGGCGCAGACCCATGGGTGAGTCGCCCGGCATCAGGTACATGCGTTCGTCGCGCAAGAACCAGGAACCGGTAGTCCATCTTGCGTCGCTCGAACCTGGATCCTCCGTAACTTTCACCGGCAGCACGTAACCGACAACGGAATCGAGCTTCTGTTCAAACACGCGGCGCAACCGGGCCCGCTCCATCTCGTCGTCGAGCTTTGAGTTGAACGGATCGACATTGACCGGCAGGCGACGTTCGCGCCACAGGTAGTACCACACGTCTTCATAGGCACTTTGCATGAACTTGTCGGTGATGCCAAGCCTGGCTGCCAGACTCTGGGTGAAGCGCCGGGCGTCTTCGCTGGTGTAGTGTGTTGGCAAACGCTCGTCGGTAAACAGTGCGGGGTTGCTCCACACGGGCTGGCGGTCGCTGCGCCAATAGATGTTGAGCGCCCAGCGCGGCAATTGCTCGCCGGGGTACCACTTGCCCTGGCCGAAGTGCAGAAAGCCACCGGCACCATATTCGGCGCGCAACTTTTGCACCAGTTCGGTGGCAAAACCACGTTTTGTGGGGCCTAAGGCGTCAGTGTTCCATTCTGGTGCATCACGGTCATTCACCGCCACAAAAGTGGGTTCACCGCCCATCGTCAAACGCACGTCACCGGCCGTCAGATCCTGGTCGACAAGGCCACCCAGCGCCATAACCTCATTCCACTGCTCTTCTGTATACGGTTTGGTTACCCGGGGCGACTCGTAAATGCGCGTGACTGCCATGTGGTGCGCAAAGGTCACTTCACACTTGTCCATGCCGCCCTCTATCGGTGCAGCGCCGGAAGGTTGCGGTGTGCAAGCCAGCGGAATGTGGCCTTCACCTGCCAGCAAACCGGATGTGGCATCCAGCCCGATCCAGCCGGCGCCGGGCAGATAGACCTCACACCAAGCATGCAAATCGGTAAAGTCAACTTCAGTACCGCTCGGGCCGTCGAGCGACTTCACGTCTGGCTTCAACTGAATCAGGTAGCCCGAGACAAAGCGTGCCGCCAGGCCGCAGTGGCGCAGCAGTTGCACCAAAAGCCAGGCTGAATCGCGGCACGAACCGGAACCCAGCTTGAGCGTGTCATCGGGTGACTGCACGCCGGGCTCCATACGGATCAGATAGCCGATGTCCTGGTGCACCATCTGGTTAACATCCACCAGGAAGTCGATAGTGCGCCGTTTGCGCCGGTCAATGCGGGCAAGACAGGCCTTCAGGCGCTTGCTCAGGTGTTCCGTTGCCAGATACGGTGCCAGTTCCTGCTTGAGCAGGGCTTCGTACTTGAACGGATACCTTTCAGCGCTGGGTTCCAGGAAGAAGTCGAACGGGTTGTAGACCGCCATCTCGACCACCAGATCGACCGTGACTTTGAATTCACGGGTCTTTTTCTCAAAAACCAGGCGCCCCTGGTAGTTGGCAAACGGGTCTTGCTGCCAGTTGATGTAGTGATCGGTCGGTTCAACCTTGAGCGAATACGAAATGATCTTGCTGCGGCAATGCGGCGCTGGCCGCAAACGGATGACCTGGGGACCGAGGTTGACCGGTCGGTCGTATTTGTAGTGGGTAACGTGGTTCAGGGCAGCGTGAATGGACATGGATTGTCTCGTTGATTTGGTAAGGCAAGGCCTCACCGTGAGTAGATGCAAGCAATGTTGGTGCCAGTGACGGCCTGGCCAGTCTGGACCGCGGCAGCGACTTAACCTGGCTGCTACATCGCCTCGGTCAGCATGCCACGGTAATCCTGTGCACTGGCCAGGCGTGGCCCGGTCTTGTGGCAATGGTCGGCCAATGCGCCAACGATGATTTTATCAAACAGGGAAGGGTCCACCCCCATAGCGGCCAATCCGCTTGGCAGCCCCAACCGGGCATTCAGGTTTTCGATTGCCACGGCAACGTCGCTGCCGGGTGGCAAGCCCATGGCATGTGCCATGCGCGCCAGACGCTTATCTTTTTGCATCGATTCGGCACTTGCATTGAAGCGAATCACCGTCGGCAGGAACATGGCGTTCAAAGTACCGTGGTGCAGGCGGGGGTCGACTCCGCCCAGACTATGGCTAAGCGAATGAACGCAGCCCAGCCCCTTCTGGAAAGCCATGGCACCCTGCATCGATGAGCTCATCATGTTCAAACGCGCGTCCAGGTTGCTGCCGTCCAGTGTGGCGCGCTCTATGTTGGCCCAGCCGCGCGCCAGACCATCGAGCGCGATGCCGTCGGCCGGCGGGTTGAAGACCGGCGCCATGAACGTTTCCATGCAGTGCGCAAGAGCGTCCATGCCGGTGGCTGCGGTGAGCTTGGGTGGCAAACCAAGCGTCAGTTCGGGGTCGCAAATTGCCGTCCTGGGGACCAGATACCAGGAGTGAAAACCCAGCTTGCGATGATCGTCCACAATGATGATGGCGCCGCGCGCCACTTCACTGCCGGTGCCACTGGTGGTGGGCACCGCGATCAGCGGCGCCACGCGATCGGTGATGCGTGGCGAACCGCCTTCTATGGTGGCGTAATGGGTCAATGGTCCTTCGTGCGTGGCGGCGATGGCCACCCCTTTGGCGCAGTCGATCGCCGAGCCGCCACCGACGGCGATCAGGCCATCGCAGTTGTTGGCTCGGTAAACCGCGACGGCTGCGCGCACCGCGGCCTCGGTCGGGTTGGAGGGTGTCTGGTCAAACACGGCCACCGTCATGCCGGGCAAGGCGTCCAGCGCTTTTTGCAAAATGCCGGCCGCTTTGACACCCGGATCCGTCACGATCAACGGACGACTGATAGCGCTGCGTAGGCACTCCTGTCTAAGCAGCTTGATGGCGCCACAATCAAACTGGATTTGAGTCAGGTAGTAGATAAGTGCCATGGCGTTTTGCGGTGTAGTATTAAAAGATGCACTGTACCAAGAATAGGCGCTGCCATGACTAGCTTGAAACGCCAGGATTTCCGATTTTTTCACCGGCTGCGGGTGCGCTGGGCCGAAGTAGATATGCAAAAGATTGTCTTCAACGCCCACTACCTGACCTACTTTGATGTCGCCATTGCTGATTACTGGCGTGCGCTGGCACTACCGTATGAAGTCACCATGCAAACGCTGCAAGGTGACTTGTTTGTAAAAAAAGCCACTCTCGAATACCATGCTTCGGCGCGACTGGACGACCAGCTTGATGTAGCTCTCAAATGCAGTCGTATTGGCAACTCGTCTTTTACCTTTAGCGGGGCTATTTTTCGCGGTGAGCAAAAACTGATCAGTTGCGAGCTCGTTTACGTATTTGCCGATCCCGCTACCCAAACCTCTAAACCCTTACCAGACGCAATGCGCGCTGTCTTGCTGGCCTATGAGGCTTGGGAGCCGATGGTGCGCACTGAGGTAGGCAGTTGGCAGGACATGGGTCCGCCGGCCCGTCAGTTGCGCACTGAGGTTTTTGTCGAGGAGCAAGGTATTCCGATGGCAATGCAGGAGGATGCAGCCGACGAGAGCGCTGTGCACGTGCTGGCGCGCAACCGCTTGGGCCTGCCAGTTGCCGCCGGGCGTTTGCTGCAGCAAGCGCCGGGTGTCGGCCGCATTGGCCGTATGGCGGTCAACCGGGTACTGCGCGGCTCCAACCTGGGGCGCGACGTGCTGCGTGCGTTGATGCAGGCGGCAGCCCAGCGCGGCGACCATGAAGTGATGTTGCATGCGCAACGCACCGCCGAAGGCTTTTATGCCAGGCTCGGTTTTACGCCACGCGGCGAGCCGTTTGAGGAGGCCGGCATTGTGCACATTGAAATGGCGCAATCGTTGCCGTCGACACTGCCTTAAGACGCCTTAGATATCAGCCAGCAAAGGGTAGGGCGGCGCGGCGACAACCAGCGCCGGTCCACTGACACTGGCCAGATGCAACCCGCCGGTTTCAGCTGCCGCCACTTGCATGGAGACTATCGCAGCAAAGCCTGAACCTGAAGGCAGCGCCGCAGCCCGCGCCACCATGCCGCAGGGCTGAGAGTCATCGCCACTCTGAAATACTTCGTCACCGACTTTCATTGACACCGGCGAATGCGCTAAAAAGGCCCGCCGCTTCAGGGTGCCGCGAAACTGGCTGCGCGCCACCACTTCCTGGCCGGGGTAACAGCCTTTCTTGAAATTCACACCGCCGACCGACTCGTAGTTGAGCATTTGCGGCACGAACGCGTCGACGATGGGCGCGCTGATCATCGCAATGCCGCTGCGCACTTCACCCCAGGCCCAGTCCTGCGGGTTCAGCGCGGTGCCGTCGGGGGCGGCTTCACCGACCGGAGCCAGCCACAAGGCTCGAGGCACAGCATCAGCGGGGTATAAAAAAACCACCGATGCGTTCCCAATGTCGATCTTGGACCAGGCGGCGCGATCGGCCACCGCAATTGATTCAACAGCAGCTCCGGCCAGTCCAAAGAGTGCATATTCATTGCTGGCGTCGACCAGTTTGACCTTGGAGCGCAAGATGAACCTGGAAAGACTCTTGAGGGTGGCGGCCAGGATGTCCTGGCTGCAAATCAGCAAAATTTCGGTATGGTTGCGTTTGAATGCGTAGAAGCTAGCCAGCATCCGGCCCCTGGCCGAGCAAAAGGCAGTCAGTCGCGCCTCTGACAGGCCCAACATGGAAAAATCTTGTGTCAACTGGCTTTGAAGAAATTGGGCGGCGTCAATGCCCTCTACCCGGATGACGCCCAGATTCGCTAGCGGCGCAACGCCGTTAAGTGTGAATTGCATGGTGTGAATTATCATCGCCCATCCATTTCCACGAAAGCGTAGGGTTGTGCGTCGTTTTTTTTCCATTTTCGTTGCATTTTTAGCTTTGACAGGAGGCAGCGCTACCTGGTGGCTGAACCACGGCCTGCCGCTGAACGCAGATACCGTTGACTTGTCGGTGGAGCCGGGAACCTCTGTGCGAAGCGTGGCGCAAGCGGTGAGCGATGCCGGGGTGCAGATCAATCCAGCGCTGTTGTACTGGTGGTTTCGTCTGTCTGGACAGGCGCGCCAGATCAAGGCTGGCAGCTATGAACTTGAACAGGGAATAAGCCCTTATGGTCTGCTGCGAAAGCTGGTGCGCGGCGAGGAAGCGCTGCGGGCTGTGACGCTGGTCGAGGGTTGGAACTTCGCCCAGGTCCGAGCTGCGTTGGCAGCGGCCGATCAGTTGGCTCCTGAGTCAAAAGGGCTACCCGACTATTTGGTCATGAAAGTACTCGGTCGGCCGGGTGTGCCTGCGGAAGGTCGTTTTTTTCCAGACACCTACACCTATGCCAAAGGCAGCAGTGATTTAGCTGTGCTTAAACGTGCCATGCGAGCCATGGACAAAACGCTGGCGCTGGTCTGGCAACAGCGATTGCCCGATACGCCCTTGAAGACGCCAGACCAGGCACTCATTCTTGCCAGCATTGTCGAGAAGGAAACTGGCCGCGCCAGCGACCGGCCGACGATTGCCGGGGTCTTTGCCAATCGACTGCGCATGGGCATGATGCTACAGACCGATCCTACGGTAATTTATGGCATGGGTGAATCATTTGGCGGTAACTTGCGCCGCCGTGATCTGCAAACTGACACTCCGTGGAACACCTATACCCGTGTCGGTTTGCCACCCACGCCGATAGCCATGCCGGGCAAGCCAGCGCTGCTGGCAGCTGTCAGGCCCGCTCCAACCAAAGCGATCTATTTTGTGGCACGCGGCGATGGCAGCAGTCAATTCAGTGCCAGCCTGGAAGAGCACAATCAAGCTGTCAACAAATACCAGCGCAAGAAGTAAGTACCAATGGCAACAAGAGGTTCAGTGGAGGGTCTATTCATCAGCTTTGAAGGTATTGATGGCGCAGGAAAGTCGACGCATATTGACGCACTGGCGCAGGCTTTTAAGACTCAGGGCCGGGCATTGACCGTGACGCGCGAGCCTGGCGGTACAGCATTGGCTGAAAAGCTCCGTGTCATCGTGTTGAATGATGCCATGGATGCGATGACAGAGGCGTTGCTGGTGTTTGCAGCCCGCCGTGATCATCTGCAAAAGGTCATCGAACCCGCGCTGCAGCGCGGTGATATTGTGTTGTGCGACCGTTTCACTGACGCAACCTTTGCCTACCAGGGTGGTGGCCGTGGCTTTGACCTGGCAATGCTGTCAATTCTGGAGCGGTGGGTACAGTCGACCGGATCGCCAACGGCCAACTTTATTCGTCAGCCCGATTTAACCGTGTGGTTTGATCTGCCAGCCGAAATTGCTGCACAACGTTTGCAGGGTGCGAGAGCCCCGGACAAATTCGAGACGCAACCGGTTGAGTTTTTTGGGCGTGTCGCTGGCGGCTATCGCAATCGGATGATGGCTTGCCCCGAACGCTTTGCCCGCATCGACGCCAACGCCGACCGCGATGCCGTCTGGCGCGACGTTTTAAGGGCGGTTCAGGCCAAGGGCTGGTTGCCATGAGCTCGACTGCGTTGGCGCCTTGGATTTCCGCGCAAGCCGAGGCGCTGCTGACCCAACGCGGCCACGCCTGGTTGCTGGCCGGGCCGTCAGGGTTGGGGCAATACAGCCTGGCCCTTGAGCTGGTTCGCGCCTGGCTATGTGACAAGCCATCCGGGCAGGGCTCGTGTGGCGCTTGCGGCAGTTGTCACGCCATCGACGTGCGTACCCATGCCGATTTGTTTGTCCTGATGCCAGAGACCGTGATGCTCGAGTTGGGTTGGCCTTTGAGTGAAAAAGCGCAGTCCGACATCGACGACAAAAAGCGCAAAGCGAGCAAGGAAATACGGGTTGAGGCGATGCGCGACGCCGTCGAGTTTTCGCAGCGTACCAGCGCCAGGGGTGGTATCAAGGCGGTGCTGGTGTTTCCTGCTGAACGTATGAATCACGTCACTGCCAACGCTCTGCTCAAGACTCTGGAAGAGCCACCCGGCGACGTCAAGTTTGTTCTTGGAAGCGAAGCCGCCCACCAACTGCTGCCAACGATTCGGAGTCGGTGTCTGAGCCACACTATGGCGTGGCCTCGCGCCGAGGCAGCGCTGGCTTGGCTGGAAGGGCAGGGCATGGCGCCGGCTCAGTCCGCCATCTTGTTGCGTGCCGCCGGGGGCCGCCCGGCCGACGCTTTGCTGTTTGCGCAGTCAGGCCGGGACGCACAAAGCTGGGTCAAGCTGCCAAAGTCAATAAAGCAGGGCGACATCAGTGTGTTCAAAGACTGGACACCGGCACAAGCCGTGGATGCTCTGCACAAGCTGTGTCACGATGTCATGGCTGTAAAAGCAGGTGCAAGTCCACGTTTTTTTGAATCCACCGACCTTCCCGCAGGTAGCACTTTCAATTCATTGACGGCTTGGGCAAAGGCATTGGCGGCAACTACCCGAACAGTCGAGCACCCTTTCAATGCTGGCTTGATGCTGGAAGCGCTTGTGAGCCAGGCCCAATCCGCCCTAAACTCGAGGCACTAATGACAAATTATGAGTAATTTACCTGTATCCAATCCCCGTCCAAGCGTCATTCAATTGGCCATCAAGGAAAAGTCTGCACTTTACGCGGCCTATATTCCGCTGTTCGCAGAAGGGGGGGTGTTCATACCCACATCTCGCGAATACAAGCTTGGCGACGATGTTTACGTGCTGCTGTCACTGCCCGAGGATCCGCAACGCTACCCTATAGCAGGGAAAGTGGCTTGGGTAACTCCCAACAAAGCGGCCAACAACCGCACCCAAGGCGTTGGCGTTCAGTTCCCCAAAGACGAAAAGTCGCGTCTGATCAGGCTCAAGATTGAAGAGATTCTGGGTGCCCATATGGCATCTGATCGGGCTACGCAAACTATCTGAAGCGGCAACCCGGTCTGTCGGCGGTGTTGCCAACACGATTGCCCATGTTCACCGATTCGCACTGTCATTTGACATACCCGGAACTGGTCTCGCAACTACCTGCGATTCGCCAGGCGATGACCGAGGCGCAAGTGACACGAGCGCTTTGTATCTGCACGACACTCGAAGAGTTTTCTGCCGTTCACGAGTTAGCCACCCGCTACGACAATTTTTGGGCAACGGTCGGCGTGCATCCGGACAACGAGGGCGTCACCGAGCCCAGTCTGGAAGAATTGTTGAAACTGGGCCGCCTGCCGCGCGTGGTCGGCATGGGTGAAACTGGTCTCGACTACTACCGTTTGGGAGATCGCGGCGAGGCCGACATGGCCTGGCAGCGCGACCGCTTCCGCGTCCATATCCGGGCGGCGCGCCAGCTCTGCCTGCCGCTGGTGATTCACACCCGTTGCGCATCGGTTGATACCCTGGCCATTTTGCGGGAGGAGGGCGAGGACGGATCGGTCGGCAGCGTTGGCGGGGTCTTTCATTGCTTTACCGAGACCGCCCAAGTGGCACGTGCGGCGCTGGACATGGGTTTTTATATTTCATTTTCGGGTATCTTGACCTTTAAAAACGCACAGGATCTGCGCGATATTGCGGCGTTTGTACCGCTTGACCGCGTTCTGATTGAAACGGACAGTCCCTACCTGGCACCGGTACCGTACCGTGGTAAAACCAACAATCCTTCGCTCGTTCCTTTTGTTGCTGCCGAGTTGGCGTCGCTCAGAAAAATGACTGTTGAAGAGATCGCAGATTTGACCAGCCACAACTTCGAAGCGTTGTTTAGAAAGGTTATGCAGTGAGGTTGCTTTCTTTTTTAGAATCTCATGTATAACTTTAAGTATGTTATATATCTTGCTGTTTTATTTGCATATTCATTGTGTAGTGCTGGTTCTTACGATGATTTCTTTACCGCTATTAAGCGGGACGATGCCGACACCGTCACCGCGTTGCTGAATCGGGGCTTTGATGCCAATACCCTGAATCCGGGGGCCGAACACGGTTTGCTTTTGGCTGTTCGTGAGTCGTCGCTCAAGGTAGCAGGCGTTTTTCTTAACTGGCCCAATATCGACGTCGAGGCACGCTCAGCTCAGGATGAGAGCCCGCTGATGCTGGCGTCGCTGCGTGGTCTCAAGGAGTTGTGTGAGCAACTCATAGCGAAAGGTGCAGATGTCAATAAGCCCGGCTGGGCGCCGCTGCATTACGCGGCAACGAATGGACATCTGACTGTGATCAATTCATTGCTGGAGAACTACGCGTACATTGACGCCCAATCACCCAACGGCAGCACGCCGCTCATGATGGCTGCGCAATACGGTACGCCAGCGGCAGTGAAGTTGCTGCTTGAAGCTGGCGCCGATCCCATGCTCAGGAATGACCTGGGTTTATCGGCCATCGACTTTGCACAACGCGCCGAGCGAGCCGATTCAGCCGCCATCATTGCTACCTATATCCGGCGCCGCCATCCCGCAGGGACCTGGTAACCCTTCAATCATTACTTCATACGATGTATATTATGTTAATATAGATAAGTTACCTCAAATTTCTAAACGATTTTCAATGGCACCGCCCCTAGCCGGTTCAGCTGGTACCAGCAACCCAGGCTGGCAGACGATGCATCCAGGGTCGCGCTTCTTCAAGCTGTTTGGCAAGTTGCAGCAATTTGTCTTCCTTTCCGAAGCGCGCGACAAATTGGACACCCATCGGCAGGTCCTGCGGCGTCCAATAAAGCGGTACCGACATTGCCGGAGTTCCCGTCAGATTGGCCAACTGGGTAAATGGCACGAAAGTCAGGCTATCGTGCGCAATATTCTTGACCACACCATCCAGGGCACCCCATCCCGCCAGCAACCGAAATAAACCGGTTCGCTCAAGTACCGACAAGACCCATTCCTGTGCTTTGGGCAGGTCACCTGAACCATGGACAGGTGCCGGCGTTGCCACCGTCGGAGTCAGCAACATGTCAAAGCGGCTGTGAAAACCGGCAAGCGCGCGTGCATAGCTGTTCCAAGCGCTTATTTGCGCCACAAATGCACCGGACGAAGTGGCGTTGCCCAACTTCGCCAAAATGCGTGTCAGCAATTCGAACTCGTTGGATGAGGCGCCGGCGGCCATTGCCCTTTGGACCGAAGCGCTCACGTAACCGAA
Source organism: Comamonadaceae bacterium (assembly GCA_037141865.1). GTDB lineage: Bacteria > Pseudomonadota > Gammaproteobacteria > Burkholderiales > Burkholderiaceae_C > Rhodoferax. The sequence goes on from JBAXBQ010000002.1 coordinate 61,213, forward strand.
ATACATGTGAAGATAGCTTACCGAGAGCGCGGCGCCGTCAACTTCCAGTTCTTGCTCCTGCACATCATGCCCCAGAGATAGCAGAAGCTGGGCGGCATCTTTGACCGCGGCAATTGCCTGCGGGTCAACCGGGGTTCCTATCGGCGAGGAGGTACAAAATCCAATCCGCAGCTTCCCAACATCATGTTCGACGGCTTGTTCATAAGGAAGCTCGGGCCGGGTGATTTCAAACGGATCGCCCGCTTCTGCGCCCTGAAGTACGTCGAGAGCTCTCGCACTGTCGCGGATGCTTCTTGAAATAACCCCTTCGCTGGAAGCGCCGCCCCAGACCTCGCCCAAGTCGGGTCCAGAGGAGACGCGACCGCGAGACGGCCGAAGGCCGAAAAGTCCGCAGTACGAGGCTGGAATGCGAATGGAGCCACCGCCATCATTACCCGCAGCCATGGGTACCACACCGCTGGCTACCGCGGCAGCCGAACCTCCGCTGGAACCTCCCGGTGTGCGACCCAAATCCCAGGGATTGTTGGCCAGACCAAACAATTTCGAATCCGTGACTGACTTTAGGGCGAATTCGGGCAGGTTCGTTTTCCCAAAAATGACCAAGCCAGCATTGAGATAGCGTTTGACCACCGTCGAGTGTTGCTTTGGCGTGAACCTGAGCATCGATTTGCTTGCATACGAAGTTGGCAAACCGGCGTAGTCCTGAACAGCGTCCTTAATAAGGAATGGAACCCCCGCAAACGGGCCCTCGGGGCGTCGTCTCTTCAACTGCTCATGTGCTTGGTCCTCCATGGACCGACAAATGGCGTTTGTCTTGACGTTGGCATGGCAGGACCGCTCCAACGCGCAGTTCAGCAGTTCTTCGGGTGTGACCTCGCCAGCGGCGACCAGTGCAGCCAGCATGGTTGCGTCGGAACGGATGTATTCGGAAAACTTCATGCCGATTCCTCACGGTATTCTTGCTGATGGACGCGCCACGGAAGGTAGCTGAGTTGACTTGAAAATATTTCAGGAAACCGAAAAACTGACGGTCGGCGCGCTCGGGTCGGCAAATGAAGATCCAAGTGCAATGTGACCGCGCCCGTGCAGCACACATTCCTCGCGCCTGAGCAAGAGGTCGGAGCCGCCACCGGAAAAGCGCAGCCAGCTGCCGTAGGAGCTGACATCCACAAACATCATGCTGCCGTTGCGCCAGTCAATTCGAGCGTGTGTTCGAGAAACCCGGGGGTCGTTTACAACAAACTCGGCTTGTCGCAAGCGTCCAATATGAATCGGCAATTCGAACGATTTATAGATTTTCTTGTGATCCAGCCAGATCAGCTCAATCTGGCCGCCCAAGGCATCGCTATGGGCCGAGTCCTGTATCGGAACCAGGGCCGATTGCATCGTCAGAAAGCCTGATGCAACGTCTTCCTGCCAGTCGACCTGGTAGACGGTGCACGGCTCGGCTCTTCCCCGAATGCTGATAGGACCCAACATACGAAACCGTACACCCTCTGGCTCAGCGGCGTCGTCCAGTGCCGCGCTGTTTACCCAAATTTGTTGTGGGCCGGACAGGTCACTCAGCCGCGCCGCTACGTTGACAGCGTCGCCGTAGCAGTCACCCGCCACAATTTCGACATCACCACTAGCGACGCCAATGCGAATCGGCATCCGGTTGGCAGCCGGTATCTGACCCATGCGCTGTTGATGTTTGCGTTGCACCTCCACCACCGCATTGATAGCAGAAGGATTGTCCAAAAACAATGCCAGTACGCCATCGCCCAGCATTTTGACAACCCGGCCACCATGCGATTCAATGGTTTTTGCAATCCAGGTTGTTACCTGGGTCACGGCCTGCGTTGCCTGCGCGTTGCCGAGGGCTTCAAAGACACTGGTGCTGCCGAACAGATCGGTGAATACGACAGTAGAGTGAACGCTCATTCCCGACAAACCCCTTTTTTTACTTGGACACAGTTTAGGTCATATCGACGGCTTTCTGCTCGTGACCCCAAAACATCAGAGCATCGCGCTCTTCCACCAACAAATCAGATTGGGCACCGACAGGCAACATCACTTTGGTGGCAACGTGCCCATAGGGCAAGTTCGTGAGCACAGGTACCTTGATCCGCTGGCGCAACCAATCGACCACGGTCGCAAATTTGTAGCCCCGGTCATGCGACGTGAGCTTGTATTCGGTAAATTGCCCCAGGACAATCGCTCGTTGCCGACTCAATACGCCAGCATGTAACAGTTGTGTCAACATTCGTTCAATGCGGTAAGGGTGCTCTGCGACATCTTCCAAAAACAGTATCCCGCCCTTGATCTGCGGAAAATAGGGAGTGCCCAACAAAGAGTTCAGTACTGAAAGGTTACCGCCCCAAAGAATTGATTTTTTTATGTGATAGCTAACTATCGGGTTGTGGTCACGGTTTTGTCGCCAGCCCGCGCCCTCCCCTTGTCCGGAAATGAAATCACCAAAGCAAGCCTCCATGATGTCGTCAGGCACCTGCTGCTCGCCGTGGCCGTGACCATCAACTAAGTCAGGTTTGCCGCCCACCCCAAAACCTTCGCACAGCGCCGGACCGGCCCAGGTGATACTGCCAGCACGTGCCAATACGGCACACTGAAACGCGGTGAAATCACTGATGCCGACAAATTGGGTTCCTCGTTCGATCGCTTTGGCCACCGCTTTGTAATGAATGCCATCCAGAATGCGGGTCAGCCCGTAGCCGCCGCGCGAAATCAAGGCGACATCTGCGCCACTGGCAGCGGCCCGGTGAATGGCAGCCAGGCGGGTCTCATCGTCGCCAGCGAAGCGCAGGTGGCTTGCCAGCGCTGCTTCATCAATCTCGACCTCATGCCCCAGCGCCTTGAGTCGCGCTACACCGCGTTTAAAAGCAGCCTTGTCGCGCACAGCGCCCGACGGCGAATAGATATAGATGTGTTTCTTCATGAAAAGCGGGGGTCGAATCTGAATTTCTAACGGGTGAAATACTTTACCGCGGCCTGGGCGATGGGCTCGCCCTGCTCTTGTACAAAGTGCCCGGCCTGCTCAATGAGTAGGGGTGGCGGACAGCCGCGAATCAATTGCTGCAGCTTGCGCATGACCGGCTGACCAAGTACCGGATCTTTGCAACCAATCGCCATCATGGTCTGGCCGTTCCAGCGGTCACGCCAGAATTCTCGGGCTAGCCTTGAAATGGCCGCGCCGTCTGAACTTTCAAATTCAGGCACCATGCGCGGAAAAACCCGCAGTGCAGCTCGATGGCCGCTGTCCGGAAAGGGTGCCTCATAGGCGCCACATTCCTGTGCGCTTAGCAGTGGGTCGCTGCGAGCAAACAGACGGCCAATATCGAATTCAGGGTTGTTGGCGCACATTTCACGCCACGCTAAAAAGCCCGCCGACAACGGTATGTCGCCAGTGCCCAACGCGGTATTCATCACCAGCAGACCGCGGTAACGACTTTCGCTTGCCAGCGGCAAGGTCAGGCCCAGCAAGCCGCCCCAGTCTTGCACCACGAGCACGATGTTTTTGAGATCCAATCGCTCGACGAATTCCAGCAGCACTTGTCGATGCCAGCTAAAAGTGTGAAAAGTATCTTTTTTGGGTTTGTCGCTCTTGCCAAAACCGATCAGGTCGGGTGCCACCACCCGGTTTGCACTCGCCAGAAATGTCGGTATCATTTTTCGGTACAGATAGCTCCAGGCCGGATTGCCATGCAGGCAGAGATAGGTCAACGGCGCATCGCGCTGGCCTTCATCCAGATAATGCATTCGCAGGCCATCCAGCGCTGGCAAATCGCTCAAGTAGTGCGCTGGCCAGGGGTAGCCGCCAAGTTGCTCAAATCGGGCCTCCGGCGTTCGCACGGCGTCTTCGCGCACGGGGCTGCTATTCAATCGAACATGCTCGCGTTTTTGCCTGAAAAAATCTTGCAGCAAAACCGCACACTCAACTGCCAACACTCCACCCAACACCTGCGTCTTATGGTTAAGCTGATCGAAGGCGAACAAGTCAAGAACCGAGCCTGCCGCGCCCGTTTTGGGGTCTGACGCACCAAACACCACACGTTTCAATCGCGCGTGCAGCATGGCACCGACGCACATGGCGCACGGCTCCAGCGTGACAAAAAGTTCGCAATCATCCAAACGGTAGTTGCCCACCGCCTGAGCCGCTGCCCGTAGCGCCACAATTTCAGCATGGGCGGTTGGATCATGCGTATCAATCGGTGCGTTGCGACCAGTGGCGATGACCACACCATCTTTAACAACAACTGCGCCTACCGGCACTTCACCGGCATGGCCAGCGGTGTGTGCCTGGGTCAGCGCTTGGGCCATCAGGTCTGCATCGGTGGCGATTGGGATCATGGTTAATTCTTCCGGGGTGTCTCGGTGTTGCCGTCGGTCAGGGTCTGATTTCGCTGCATGGCTGCTTCGGTTGCGGCCTTGATCTGCTGCTGGATCTGTTGGGGTTGAGAAAGCACATTGCCCGCAGTGCTGGATCCAGGCGCAAACGGTGGTGCTGACGCGGCAGACCCGCTGGCCTCAGGCACCTTCATCCCGTCCACGGTTTGCAGTTGCGTCTTTGCCAAAAATCCGACCCATAGCAGCACCAAAAGCAAGCTCAAAACGCCAAAGATCGAGCGCATCGGTTCAGTCTTTTGAGAGATGCATACCAAGCTTTTTCATCCAGACCGCGAGTTCTTTTTCGTTTTCGTTGCCCGATGCGTAGATCTGATACATGGCCGCGTGGGATTCGGGTCGGTGCTGGTTGAGCTTGACCTTGCATTGCAGTTCGGTCACGCGCAGTTCAAAAGCCGCAATGCCACTCATCATCTTTTGCTGGTAGTCCTCGGGCAGCGCGCGCCACTGCTGTGTGTAAGCTGGATCGTTGTCATGAATCAGGTGCTTCAGCAGGCGATCCTTGTCTTCAAACTGCTCTATCAGTCGTGCTTCCACCGTGCAATGCACTGTCAGGTAGCTCCAGGTCGGTACCCGCGCCAGGTCCGGGTAGACCCGAGGTGTCATGTAGGCGTGCGGACCCATGAACGTGACGACTGCCGTCGGACGCGCCAACAAGTAGCGCCAGTGCGGATTGGGTTTGGCGCAGTGGCCCAGCAACAGCAGTTGTTCGTTTTCCTGCACCAGATGCAGTGGTAATGGTGTGACGTAGGGAAGTCCTTCGTCGTCATTGGAGATCAGGCTGGCAAAGGGATGTGCACGTATCAATTCGCAGCCAACTGCCGCGTCTTTGGTACTGAACTGGGCTGGCATGTACATAAATCACCTACCTTTAGGGTTCATTCCCACTCAATCGTGGCTGGCGGTTTGCTGCTGATGTCATAAGTCACGCGGTTGATACCGCGTACCTCGTTGATGATGCGACTTGACACCCTCTTTAGCAGCGCATAAGGCAGTTCAGCCCAGTCGGCGGTCATGAAGTCGCTGGTCTGCACGGCGCGCAAGGCCACCACGTAATCGTAGGTACGGCCATCACCCATGACGCCAACGCTTTTGACTGGCAAAAAAACAGCGAACGCCTGGCTGGTCAGGTCGTACCAGCTCTTGCCGCTTTCTTCATCGACGAAGTTACGCAGTTCTTCAATGAAGATGGCATCAGCCTTTCGCAGCAAATCGGCGTACTCTTTTTTGACTTCACCCAGAATGCGCACGCCCAGACCGGGCCCTGGAAACGGATGCCGATAAACCATGTGATGAGGCAACCCGAGTGCCACACCCAGCTCGCGCACTTCGTCCTTGAAGAGTTCGCGCAGCGGCTCCAGCAACTTGAGGCCGAGTTGTTCTGGCAGGCCGCCCACGTTGTGGTGGCTCTTGATGCTGACGGCTTTCTTGGTTTTAGCACCACCGGACTCAATCACGTCCGGATAAATGGTGCCTTGCGCCAACCAGGCCACATGGCGCGACTGGTCGCTCTTGAGCTTGCCGGCTTCACTTTTGAAGACTTCGACAAATTCTCGGCCAATAATTTTGCGTTTCGCTTCAGGCTCGCTCACACCCTTGAGTTGCCCCAAAAACTGGTCGGCGGCATCGACACGAATAACCTTGGCGTGCAGTTTGCCGACGAACATGTCCATCACCTGACCACCTTCATTCAGGCGCAACAAACCATGGTCCACGAAGACGCAGGTGAGCTGCTCACCAATGGCACGATGGATGAGCGCCGCTGCCACCGATGAATCGACGCCGCCCGACAGGCCGAGAATCACTTCTTCCGACCCAACCTGGCTACGAATTTTTTCCACCGCCTCGCTGATGTAGTCGCCCATGATCCAGTCCGGCCGCGTACCACAGATATCCAACACGAAGCGCTCCAGAATCGCCGCACCGCGTTTGGTGTGCGTGACCTCGGGATGAAATTGCACACCGTAAAAGTGACGGTCCTCGTCAGCCATGCCGGCAATCGGACAACTGTCGGTACTGGCCATCAGCTTGAAACCGTGCGGCAACTCGGTGACTTTGTCACCATGGCTCATCCACACCTGCAACATGCCATGACCCATGGATGTGGCGTAGTCCTGAATCCCATCCAGCAGTTGGGTATGGCCATGCGCACGCACATCGGCGTGACCGAACTCGCGCTTGCTGCTGGGCGCAACCAACCCGCCGAGCTGCACCGCCATGGTGAACATGCCATAACAAATACCCAGCACCGGAATGCCAAGTTGGTAGACCGCCTGCGGTGCCCGCAAGTCGTGTTCTTCATAAGTGCTGGCATGGCTGCCCGACAGGATGATGCCCTTAAGCTGACCGTCGCGGGCGTAAGCGTGGACCCAGTCGTCGCTCACATCACACGGGTGCACTTCACAAAATACATGCGCTTCACGGATGCGCCGCGCAATCAACTGGGTGACTTGGGAGCCAAAGTCGAGGATGAGAATTTTTTGGTGCATCATTCGGCGCGATAGTTCGGTGCTTCCTTCGTGATTTGCACATCATGGACATGACTTTCCCGAATACCGGCGGTGGTGATTTCAACGAATTCGGCTCTATTTTGCAGCTCGTCAATCGTGGCGCACCCGCAATAGCCCATGCTGGCACGCACGCCGCCGGCCATCTGGAATACGATGCCCACCATGGAACCTTTATAGGGCACGCGCCCTTCTATGCCTTCCGGCACCAGCTTGTCGGCATTCGGATTGCCAGTGCTGGATTCCTGAAAATAGCGGTCCGCGCTGCCTTGCTGCATGGCACCGATGCTGCCCATGCCGCGATAGCTCTTATAGCTTCTGCCTTGAAACAGAATGACTTCACCGGGCGCCTCCTCGGTGCCAGCGAACATGCTCCCCATCATGACGGTACCGGCACCCGCTGCAAGTGCCTTGGCGATATCACCGCTGAAGCGAACGCCGCCGTCGGCGATCAGGGGAACGCCACTGCCCCTCAGCGCTGTCGCCACATTGTCAATCGCCATGATCTGCGGCACGCCAACTCCAGCCACGATGCGCGTGGTGCAAATAGAACCGGGGCCAATACCCACCTTGACCGCGTCGGCGCCAGCCTCGACCAGTGCCAGTGCCGCCGCACCGGTAGCAATATTGCCCCCGATGACGTCGACTTGCGGGTAGTTTTGTTTGACCCAGCGGACCCGTTCGATGACGCCTTTGCTGTGCCCGTGCGCCGTATCCACCACGATGGCGTCGACACCGGCGCGCACCAGCGCCTCAACCCGCTCTTCGGTGCCTTCACCGACCCCAACAGCGGCGCCAACGCGAAGTTTGCCCTGCGCATCACGTGCTGCATTGGGAAAGCTGGTTTGTTTGGTGATGTCCTTGACGGTGATCAGGCCTTTCAGTTCAAAAGCATCATTGACCACCAGCAGGCGCTCGATCTTGTACTGGTTCAACAGCACTTTGGCCTGTTCCAGCGTGGTGCCATCCGGCACCGTCACCAGTTTGTCGCGCCGCGTCATGATGTGGCTTACCGGCAGGTCATAACGGGTCTCGAAACGCAGGTCGCGCCCGGTGACAAGTCCCACTACCCTGCCGCCGTCGCACACCGGAAAGCCTGACACACCTAACTGCTCGGACAAATTCATCACCTGGCGCACCGTGTGCTGCGGCGTAATGACGACCGGATCCCGCAACACACCAGACTCGTAACGTTTGACCTTTGCAACCTGAACTGCCTGCTCCTGCGGCGACATATTCTTGTGCACGATGCCAATGCCACCTTCTTGCGCAATGGCAATTGCCAGCCTGGCTTCCGTGACGGTGTCCATGGCAGCTGACACCAAGGGCAAATTCAGCGCAATATTGCGCGAAAAACGGGTTGCAAGAGAGGTGTCCTTGGGCAGGACCTGGGAGTACGCTGGCACCAACAAGACATCGTCGAAGGTGAGCGCTTTGCCGATCAGGCGCATGTTCTAAGCTCCAAATGGGCGATTGTACCCACGCGATGCAGGTCGGCTTGGCACGGGATGGCGATGGACGGACATCGGGAGCCGCCCAAAGGCACGGCGCACTTGAAATATTCTGTCGAGGGCGCGTAAACTTCAGTCATGAAGCAAATTCGGTATTTACTGTTAGCGGTTGCTTGCGCAATCTCCATGTCAGCTTTTGCACACTGGCAGTGGATCGGCAAGGACGGACAAGTAGTATTCAGCGATCTTGCGCCGCCAGCCGATGTGCCTGAAAAAGATATTTTGAAGCGACCCGTCGATCGGTTCAATACTGCCGGCGCGGCCGAAGTATCGTCGCCCGCGTCGGTTGCCATGCCGCAGAGCGCAGCCAGCGCCATCAAATTGAGCGGTGTCGACAAGGAACTGGCCGATAAGAAACTCAAGGTCGAAGAAGCAGAAAGCGCAAAACGCAAAGCTTTGGATGAACAAGTATTGAAGGCCAAGGTTGAGAATTGCGCACGCACCAAACAGGCCAGGAGTAGTTACGAATCCGGCATGCGTATCGCCCGAACCAATGACAAAGGCGAACGTGAATTTCTGGATGATGCCGCGCGTGCACTTGAACTCAAACGTATTCAGTCGATTATCGATTCCGACTGTCGATAGCCGGGTAAACCGCGAGTTCAGTAGCCCGCCTTGGCACCGGTACGCTTCTTGCTGAACAGCCCGGCACTTCGAGCGCCCTGCTTGTTAAACCGCTCGCGGCGCGCTGCCTTGGGGTCAACGGCGAGCGCCCGATAAAGTTCCACACGGTCATTGTCCTGTAGCGTTTGCTGCGAGCCCGACTTGCGACCCCAGATACCGACCACGGTGTTGTGTGGGTCAATCGATGGAAAAAGTGCAAGAAACCCACTGGCCTGCAGCGCATCCGAAACGGTGCTGCTGTTGGCCAGTCGCAGTACGATTTCTTGTACTTCACGCGGACCAGGCGAGTAGACCACTGTGACCTGAATACTCATGTCATTCGCCGTACACCTGGCTGGCGCGCTTGACGAACGCATCAACCATGCTAGCGGCAATTTTGTCAAACACCGGGCCCACTATTTTGCTTAGTGCCGCGTTGTCAAATCCATAGTTGAGAGTCAACTCGACGCGGCAGGCGCGCTGCAAACCATCGCCCAGTGGGACAAAGTTCCATTCGCCATCCAGTCTTGAAAAGGGACCGTTTACCAGTTTGATGCGGACCTGACGATCCGGTACGTGCTCATTGCGGGTGGTGAATGTCTGGCGAATTCCGCTAAAGGAAATCCCGATTTCAGCCGTCATGCCGGCTTCGTGCGACTCGACCACCCTGGCCCGGTCGCACCAGGGCAGAAATTTCGGATATTGGTCGACGTCAGTCACAAGAACATACATCTCGGACGGGCTGTACCAGATCAGGACGGACTTCTTGACGGTTTTCATAGAATGGTGGTCTGCGCGGGATTGTAGACAAGCCTTGTTCGCATGACTTACAAACCCTGATTCACCCTATGGCCAAGAAACCCGAAACCGCTGCCCGCATCGCCGACAACAAAAAGGCCGCCTACAACTACTTTTTTGAAGAGCGCTTTGAGGCTGGTCTGGTGCTGGAAGGCTGGGAGGTCAAATCGCTGCGCGAAGGAAAAGTGCAGTTAACCGACGGTTATGTGGTCATTCGCAACGGCGAGTTATATGTCATCGGTCTGCAGATCAATCCGCTAGGCACTGCGTCGACTCACATCAGTCCCGACAAAGTGCGGACCAAGAAGCTGCTGATGCACAAAGAGGAGATCAAACGTCTCATCGGCAAGGTGGAGCAAAAAGGCTATACGCTGGTGCCGCTCAATTTGCATTGGAAGGCCGGCAAGGTGAAATGCGATATTGCCTTGGCCAAAGGAAAGGCAGAACATGACAAACGTGACACCATCAAGGACCGCGAAGGCAAGCGCGAGGTCGAGCGCGCCATGAAAGGTCGTCAGCGATAATTTTTTTATTGACTCTGGAATAAAAGCATCACTGCGAATGTTTATCCCTGTGCAAATGATTGTTTGCAATCTTTAACCCAGGAGTTTTTATGAAATTTTCGTTTCGCTCGGCCATTGTTGTACCTCTTGCGCTGACTTTTTTAGGTGCTTGCGCATCACTCTACGCTGCCCCGGTCAAGGTGGCTGACGGCGTGCTGGTGGGCCCCAATGGCATGACACTTTATACATTTGACAAAGACACCAGCGGCAAATCCGTCTGCAATGGCCCTTGCGCCGGCAATTGGCCACCGCTCATGGCCACCGAGGCGGATCAGACTTCCGGTGATTACTCGGTTATCACCCGAGACGACGGAATGAAACAATGGGCAATGAAGGGCAAGCCCTTGTATTACTGGTCCAAGGACAGCAAACCGGGTGACAAAACGGGTGACGGTTTCAACAAAGTCTGGCAGGCGGCCAAACCGTAATTTGTTGCCCTCGTCAAATTGATGAATCGACAACCCATCGTTGATCAAATTCCAGCGCTCCGTCGCTATGCGCGGGCGCTGACTGGCGACGCCTGGGATGCCGATGACTTGGTGCAGGATACGCTCGAGCGCGCCTGTTCCAAATGGCGATTGTGGACCGCCGGTTCTAACTTGCGCGCCTGGTTGTTCAGCGTGATGCACAACCTGTTTATCAACCGGGTGCGACGGGCAGCCAGGCAAGCAGCCTATGGCACCGTGGATATTGAAGACATCGCGCATCAATTGGTGGCAACCGATGGCGAATTTGGCATTGCAATGGATTTACAGCGGTGCTTGCTACGCCTGCCGCAGGACCAGCGAACTGTTCTGCTGCTGGTCAGCATGGAGGATATGAGTTATGCAGAGGTGGCAAAAATCACCGGCGTCCCGGTTGGCACCGTGATGTCGCGCCTGTCGCGCGGCCGCACTCGCCTGCAGGAACTGATGGATGCGCCGGCGCGGCATGCCAACCCGCAGTTCCAAGCTAACACGGTGGCGAGCCCACTGCGCCGATTGAAATGATCGACAGGAATACAACATGAACTGTCCCCCTTCTGCGCCTTTGAGCGAGGACGAAATCCATGCCTTCGTGGACGGGCAGCTTTCGCCAGCGAGTTTGGCATCCGTGCAGGAGCGTCTGGCCGACGACAGCGCCGCGCGTGCCACCGTGCTGCACTGGCAGCAGCAGCGCGACGCTCTAAGTAGCCTGCATCGGCACGTTCTCGACGAGGCGACGCCGGCATCCCTCATTGCAACCGCACATCAAGCGACTGCGTCGCAACAGGAACTGAATCAATGGTGGCGCTGGGGTGGCATGGCTGCCAGCGCATTGTTGGCGTTTGGCGTTGGCTGGTTTTCCAACACGGCCTGGCGCGCCGAAGGGCAGTCCCAGGGGTCCTCGGTCAGGCTGTCAATGGCTCGCGGAGCACACGATTTTGCCCTTCAAGCGAGTTACGCCCACAGTGTCTATTCACCAGAAGTACGGCACCCGGTGGAGGTCACTGCGGCTGAGCAGGAGCACTTGGTGCAATGGCTCTCCAAGCGTGTCGGCAAGCCGCTGAAAGTGCCCAATCTGACGCCACAGGGTTTTGAACTGGTGGGTGGACGATTGTTGCCTGGCGAAGCCGGTGCGCGCGCCCAGTTCATGTTTCAAAACTCAGCTGGTACACGTATTACCCTGTATCTTGGAGCAGTGGACAAGGTGCCTGATGGGGTTGACGCGCGTGAGACCAGTTTTCATTTTTCAGCTGACGGACCGACACCAAACTTTTACTGGATAGACCAGGGATTCGGCTATGCGCTGGCCGGGCCGGTGGCGCGTGACGTCCTCTTGAAGCTGGCTGAATCTGTTTATCACCAGCTCTGACAATGGCCCGCGCTCAACTCAGCTGACGTAGCGGATGCGTCTGGTCAGTCCAGGGGCTGACAAAGAACGGGGTCACCATTTCTGGGGTGACATCCTCAATGCGCGCCGGATTCCAGTGCGGTTGCTTGTCTTTGTCGATAGCCAGCGCGCGAATGCCTTCCACTGTTTCGCTTTGGCTGGCGCTACGCCCCAGGTGTTGCGGTGCAAAGCAGTGGCGAACCAGATCGCGCTCCATGCGCAGGTCGTCGGCCAGAGCCATGGTGCGACCCCGGCGAATCTGTTCCAGCACCACATGCAACATCAGCGGTGAACGTTGGCGCAAAGTGGTGGCCGTTTGCTGCGCCCATTCATCGCCACCCGTCTCCAGCGCCCGAACGATCGCAGAAACAGATTCCAGTGAAAAATAGCGATCAATTTCAACTGTAGCCAGCCTACTGGATGCGGGGGAGCCGATTGAGTAGATGGCAAGCCATCGGTCGATCGCACCGTCTTCTGCAAAATCTGTTTTTGCCAAAGCATCCCAGGCCGACGCCAGTTGGGTTACGTCAAGGCAAGTGTCTGCCAGACCCAGGGCCAGTGCCTCCCCTGCCCCCAGCGCTTCGCCGGTCAGGGCCAGCCATTCGCCGACGCGTCCAGCACAGCGGCTCAGGAAATAGCCTCCGCCGACATCTGGAAACAGCCCAATGCTGGTTTCCGGCATCGCCATCCGGGTGCGCTCTGTGACGATGCGCAGGGTGGCGCCCTGGCTGATACCCATGCCGCCTCCCATCACGATGCCGTCCATGAAAGCAATGTAAGGTTTGGGATAGCTATGGATCAGGTGGTTGAGAATATATTCTTCAGTAAAGAAATCTTCCAGTTCGGTGTTTCCTGCCAGTGCTGCCTGATGGAAAAAACGGATGTCGCCGCCGGCGCAGAATGCACCAAACGGTCCGTCCTTGTTGCTGCCGCGAATCGCTACCGTCTCTATCTGATCATCATCGCGCCATGCCAGCAGACATTGCGTGAGCGTGCGAATCATTGGAAGTGACAGAGCGTTGAGGGCTTTGGGCCGATTCAGCGTGATGAAGCCGACCTGCCCGCGAACCTCTGTTAGCACGTACTGTGTGTTCTCTGAGGTCAGTGCAGTCATGCTATTCATGCGCGGCTTCTCCAGCCGATTAACTCATTGAGCGCCAGAGCGCCAATCACCAGCGCACCACCGGTCAGCACATTGGACCCAGGTACTTCGTTGGCGCCAACCCAGGCCAGCAGGATGCCGAAGATCACTTCAAGCAAGCCGAGCAGCGACACCTCAGGCGCTTGCAACACCCGTGCGCAAAGTACCGACAGCGCCGACGGAATCGCCAGTTGCACCACACCGAGCCCCGCCAGCAGCGCCAGGTCGTGCATGGAGGCCTGAAACGGAAGCGCCCAGGGCAAGGTCAGCAGACACGACAGCACGGCGCCTATCAGCACAGCCGGGATCAGATCGACATTGCGACCTCTGGCTTGCGCGTGCTGGGTTACGGTCCAGTTGGCTGCGCCTGAAATTGGCACGCACAACGCCACTAACGTGCCCACCAGACTGACGCCCTGGTTGATCTGACTGCCGTACATATAGCCAATGCCGCAACCGGCCGCAACGATGGCAACCCAGGTTCGCACAGCAATGCGGTGGCCAATGAAGATGCGTGCCGACAGCGCAGTCAGCAAGGGGCCGATCGACATGGTGACCAGCACATTGGCCACACTGGTCAATGTGATGGCGACCATAAAGAAGGTAAACATGCCGCACCAGCAGAGCCCCGATATCCACAGTGCCTGCCCGCCGTTGCGCAATCGTTGAAAGACCACCCGGCCCTGAAACAGCGGCAGGATCACCAACAGCGACAGTACCGTAAAGAAGCTGCGCCAGAAGGTCACTTCAAAACTGCGGGCGTGCTCCAGATGACGTGTCACGACGCCGGCAATCGACCACATCAGGGTCACTGCCACCATCAGGAGAACGGCGCGATTGTGCGTCAATTTCAGGCTACTCATGACGATGGGTCATCGGGTCACAACAGAGTCCGTCCGACAACGTCGCGCAGTCCGGTCTGGCCGACAAAGCTCACAGACTTTCGCGACTGGCTTTCTTGCGTTCATGTTCTTTCAGGTGGCGCTTGCGCAGGCGAATCGATTTGGGCGTGATTTCAACCAGTTCGTCGTCTTCAATAAATTCGACAGCGTACTCCAGCGTCAACTGTATCGGCGGCGTGATTTTGATCGCGTCTTCCTTGCCGGAAACCCGGAAGTTGGTCAACTGCTTCATCCGCACCGCGTTCACGATCAAGTCGTTATCACGATTGTGGATGCCGACGATCATGCCTTCGTACACCGGGTCGCCCGCCTTGACAAACATGCGGCCACGGTCGTCGAGCTTGCCCAGAGCATAGGTCACGATTTCGCCGTCGTCCATGCTGATCAGCACGCCATTTTTGCGCGACTCGATATCGCCCTTGAAGGCTTCGTAGCCGTCGAAAATGTTGCTGGCCAGGCCGGTGCCGCGCGTCAGGTTCAAAAATTCGTTTTGAAAGCCGATCAGACCACGTGCCGGTATGCGGTATTCAAGCCGGGTGCGGCCACGGCCATCCGGTTCCATGTTGACCAGGTCGCCTTTGCGCAAACCCAGTGCCTGCATCACGCCGCCCTGGTGAGCGTCTTCAACGTCCACTGTCAGCATTTCGATCGGCTCATGCTTCTCGCCATTGACCAGTTTGAACACTACACGTGGTTTGGACACTGCCAGCTCATAGCCTTCACGACGCATGTTTTCGACCAGAATTGTCAGGTGCAGTTCACCACGACCGCAAACTTCGAAAATACCTTCTTCGTCGGTGTCGGCCACCCGCAGTGCGACGTTGGCCTGTAACTCACGGTCCAGACGGTCGCGCAATTGGCGGCTCGTGACATACTTGCCTTCGCGCCCGGCCAGTGGAGAGTTGTTGACGCAGAAGTTCATGGTCAGCGTCGGCTCGTCGATCTTGAGCATCGGCAGCGGCGTCGGGTTCAAGGGGTCGGTTAGCGTGACGCCGATATTGACCTGTTCGATGCCGCTGATCAGCACGATATCACCAGGGCCGGCGTTGTCCGCCGGCAATCGCTCCAGGCCTTCAAATTTCAAAATCTGCTGTACTTTGGCCTTGCTGGACTTGCCATCGGCACCTTCCATCACCAGCACTTCCTGATTTGTCTTGATGGTGCCCTGGGTAATGCGGCCGACGCCGATGCGACCGACGTAAGTGGAGTAGTCCAGCGAGCTGATTTGCAACTGGAGCGGCGCCGCCGGATTGCCTTTGTTGGCCGGCACATGCGCCAGCACGGTGTCAAACAGCGGTGCCAGGTCCTTGCCCCACTGTTCGCCTGGCTCACCCTCGGTCATCGATGCCCAGCCATTCAAGCCGGAGGCGTAGACAACCGGAAAATCGAGTTGCTCTTCCGATGCGCCGAGCTTGTCAAACAAATCAAAGGCGGCGTTGATGACGTAATCGGGACGGGCACCGGGGCGGTCCACCTTGTTGACCACGACGATCGGCTTGAGACCCAGAGCGAGCGCTTTTTTGGTCACAAAACGTGTTTGCGGCATGGGGCCTTCTACTGCGTCGATCAACAGCATGACGCCGTCCACCATGGACAAGGCACGCTCGACCTCGCCACCAAAATCGGCATGGCCGGGGGTATCGACGATGTTGATGTGCGTCTCCTTCCAGTCTACCGCGCAGTTCTTCGCCAGAATCGTGATGCCACGTTCCTTTTCCAGGTCATTGTTGTCCATCACGCGCTCGGCCACTTTTTCGTTGGCGCGAAAGGTGCCGCTTTGCCGCAACAGCATATCCACCAGGGTAGTCTTGCCATGGTCCACGTGGGCGATGATGGCGATGTTTCGAATTTGTTTGGTTATCATGGTTCACTTTCTTAACTTACTCAATTTGCTGCGGACAGCATGGCACTCTGGTCTGTCACACGTTCATTCAATAGCTGATCAATTTCAAGCGGGTTCAATAAGCGTCCCGGTATCAGTTCTCCCGCCTTGCTATGGGCGCTACCCAGCAACGCCCGGGGTGCTTCGCCATAAACGGCGATGCGTTCCATGTCAGGCCAGTCACCCCGGCGCCGCAGTCCACTCAGAAAGCGCCCTGCATTCTGCGCGTCCAGCATGACAACCGTGTGATCGCGAAGTAGCGATTCCACCGGCAGCAGGCATCTCCATCTTTCTTCCTCCGTCATGGCTTCAAGCGCGGTCAGCGTCACGCACTGTGATGCATGAAAGCCACCGGTTTCAATTCGACGCAATGCACTGAGGTGTGCACCACAACCTAAAACTTCACCGATATCCTCTGCCAAGGTGCGGATATAGGTTCCCTTGCTGCACTTGACTTTCATGTTGAAAGCGTGGCGCGAACTGTCGGTGTTGTCCAGCGTCGCCGCCAGCTCAAAAACTGTTACCTCGCGGGCTTCCCGCTCCACTTCGATGCCAGCCCGTGCGTAGTCGTACAGAGCTCGCCCATCCTTTTTCAACGCGCTGTGCATCGGCGGCGTTTGCCGGATCCGACCGGTGAAGCGCGCCAGCACACGTGCCATATCCTGCTGGGTGACATTCACCACCCGCTCTTCGATCGTCTCCCCTTCGGCATCGCCGGTACTGGTTTTCAATCCCAGTCGCGCCACCGCCTGGTAAGTTTTGTCAGCATCCAACTGCAACTGACTGAACTTGGTTGCTGCTCCAAAACACAAGGGAAGCACCCCTGTGGCCAGCGGGTCCAGCGTGCCGGTATGGCCGGCCTTCTCGGCCCTCAGAAGCCACTTCGCTTTTTGCAAAGCGTCGTTGCTGGACCAACCCAAAGGCTTGTCCAGCAACAGCACCCCATGCACGGGGCGCCTGGCAACCCGTGCACGCGGCGCATTGAGCATGTCAGTCCTCTTTGGAGCGCGACGCCACTGCGCGCGCGATCAAAGCGTTCATATCGGCAGCCCGCTCGGTCGTTTGATCAAACAAAAAATGCAGTGTTGGAACGGTATGAATGTGCAGACGCTTAAACAGCCCTGCCCTCAAAAAGCCGGCCGCCTGATTTAGACCTTCGGTACATTGCACCGGGTCCCCCGTCAGCAAGCTGAAATAGATCTTGGCGTGCGCATAGTCTGGCGTTACCTCCACTGACTGAATCGTCACCATTCCCACCCGCGGGTCTTTGAGTTCGCGCGCGATCAACTCGGTCAGATCACGCTGGATCTGATCGGCTACCTTGAAGCTGCGGTTGGGGGTAGTGGACTTCTTGCGCACGATTTAAAGTGATTTCAGCAAAAGTGGATCAAAGCGTTCTGGCCACTTCGCGAATTTCAAAGAACTCCAGCACGTCGCCTTCCTGGATGTCGTTGTAGTTCTTGATATTCAAACCGCATTCGAAACTTTCCTTGACTTCCTTGGCGTCGTCCTTGAAGCGCTTGAGCGAGTCGAGCTCACCGGTGAAGATAACCACGTTGTCGCGCAACAAGCGAAGACGTGCAGTACGCCTGACGATGCCTGCTGTAACCATACAACCGGCAATGGAACCGATCTTGCTGACTTTGAACACTTGGCGAATCTCGGCAGTACCGATGACTTCTTCCTTTCGGTCCGGCGTCAGCATGCCCGACATGGCCAGCTTGAGTTCATCCACCGCGTCGTAGATGATGTCGTAGTAGCGGATGTCCACACCATTGTTCTCGGCCAGCTTGCGAGCACCGGCATCGGCCCGGGTGTTGAAACCGATGATGACGGCCTTGGAGGCAATCGCCAGGTTCACATCGGATTCGCTGATGGCACCCACAGCGGCGTAGACCATCTGCACCTTGACTTCTTCGGTCGACAACTTTTGCAGCGACTGCGCCAATGCTTCCTGTGAACCTTGCACATCGGCCTTGATGATGATGGGCACCATCTTGACAGCGCCTGCCGTCATGTCAGTGAACATGTTTTCCAGCTTGGCGGCCTGCTGCTTGGCCAGCTTGGTGTGACGGAACTTGCCAGCCCGGTAGGTCGCAATCTCACGCGCGCGGCGCTCGTCGGCCATCACCATGAATTCGTCACCGGCCTGCGGTACTTCTGTCAAACCCTGAATTTCGACCGGGATCGAAGGGCCGGCGGATTTGATGGACTTTCCGTTTTCGTCGAGCATGGCGCGTACCCGCCCATAGGTGGACCCGGCAAGCACTACGTCCCCCGTCTTGAGGGTGCCAGACTGGACCAGAACTGTGGCCACCGGACCGCGACCCTTGTCGAGTTGCGCTTCAATCACCAATCCTTTGGCCATGGCATCCACCGGTGCGCGCAATTCCAGCACCTCTGCCTGCAACAGAACCTGTTCCAGCAAAGCGTCAATGCCCTGACCGGTCTTGGCAGATACCGCCACAAATGGGGACTCACCGCCAAATTCTTCCGGCACCACTTCTTCCACGACCAGTTCGTTCTTCACGCGTTCAGGGTTGGCATCGGGTTTGTCGATCTTGTTGATCGCCACCACGATGGGGACACCGGCCGCCCTGGCGTGCTTGATGGCCTCCTTGGTTTGAGGCATCACACCGTCGTCCGCCGCCACCACCAGAATCACGATATCGGTCGCCTTGGCGCCGCGTGCTCGCATCGCCGTAAAGGCTTCGTGACCGGGCGTATCCAGGAATGAAATCATGCCGCGCGGTGTTTCCACGTGATAAGCGCCAATGTGCTGGGTAATACCGCCGGCCTCGCCCGAAGCCACTTTGGCCCTGCGAATGAAATCCAGCAGTGAAGTCTTGCCGTGATCAACGTGGCCCATAACGGTTACCACCGGGGCGCGCGGCAGCGACTCTGACAGCTGCTGCGATACTTCGTCATCGGTAAAGGCTTCCGGGTCGTCCAGCGCCGCAACGATGGCAGTGTGGCCCATTTCTTCCACCAGAATCATGGCTGTGTCCTGGTCCAGCGGTTGGTTGATGGTGACCATCTGGCCGAGCTTCATGAGGTGCTTGATAACCTCAGAGGCCTTGACTGCCATCTTGTGCGCCAACTCGGCCACCGTAATGGTTTCCGGTACGTGAACCTCGATCACACGGGTCTCGACTGGCGCTGCCTGTACCCGATTGTCATCACGGTCGCGATCATTGCTGCCGCGCTTGCCTCTCGGACCGGCGCGCCAATTGTTACCACGGCTGCCGGGCGCACCGGTGGCTCCGCGCGTCGGGATCGCCTTTTTCTTGGCTGGATCACCGGCCCAACTACTCGATAGCTTGGCTGATTTAACCTCTTTGCCGGCGCCAACAGTGGTGCCGGTCGCTGGCGCTCCAGTTGCACCGGCCCGCGCTGGTTTGGCCGGCGCGGTGCCGGCGGGTGGCTTGTGAAGAGTGCCCTTGATACCGGCCTTGGAAGCATCGTTTGCCCCGCCTTTGACCGCCAGCTTGGCTTCTTCGGGCTTTTTCAGAGCAGGTGGTTTTTTGGCTGGTGCCGACATCATCAGGCGAATGGCGGCGGCCTCCGCCTCAGCCTTGTTTCTGCGCTGTCCCAGGTCGACTGCGCGGGCCACATCTTCAGCTGCTCGTGCCTTCGAATCGGCCGCCACCTTGTCGCGCGCCTCATTCTGTTCCTTAACCAAAGCTTGGGCTTTTTCGGCCGCTTGCAAAACCTTGGTCGCTGCAGCATCGTCAGCATTTTGAGCTTGCGGGAAGGAGTCCTTCGCCGCTTCCTGCTCCGCCATCGCCTCGGTCGCTGCCGTTTCTGCAGCATTTGCCGCCGCCAGCGCAACCGCTTCGCGCGCCCGCGCCTCCTGCTCTTCGCGATGCCGTCTGCGTTCTGACAGTTCTTCTTCCTGCCGACGAATCAACTCAGCTTGACGGCGCGCCTCTTCTTCACGACGCGCCAACTCGGCGTTGTCAAGCAGGGGGGGTGCCTCGTGCTCTTGCTCTTGCGCGTCGACTGCAACTTCGACTCCATCCTCGCGGCGAACGAAAGTGCGCTTCTTGCGCACTTCAACCTGAATCGTGCGCGCCTTGCCAGTTGAGTCGGCCTGCTTGATCTCGCTGGTTGACTTCTTGACCAGCGTAATTTTCTTGCGCTCAGGACTGGCAGTGCCGTGGCTGGCCTGTAAAAACCCCAACAGTTGCTGCTTATCAGCATCCGTGAGTTTGTCAGAAGCGGCCGATTTGGACACTCCCGCCGACTTCAACTGTTCAAGCAGCGTATCGGTTGATTTTTTGAGTTCACTTGCAAACTCGGCGACGGTCGTACTGGACATTTTGTTGTGTAACCTTTAGTTCGGCATGGCAGGCCCTGTGGGCAACTGCCAGCCATCACTGAAATTTCGTATTCATGGGATTTACTTTATGCTTGTGACGCGGCGTCATTGGCAAACCAATGTTCGCGCGCTTTCATGATCAAGGTCTTGGCTTCGTCAGCAGACTGGCCAGTGATTTCCGTGAGTTCGTCAACCGCCAGATCGGCCAGATCGTCACGTGTGTGAACACCGCTGTCTGCAAGCTTGCCAATCAATTCGGGGGTAACTCCTTCGAGGTCTCGCAACTCCAGCGAAACCTCTTGCACACTTTCCTCGTGCGCAATTTCCATGGTCAGCAGTGCGTCTTTGGCGCGGGTGCGCAGCTCGTTGACCGTGTCTTCATCGAAGCTCTCGATCTCGAGCATTTCTTCCAGCGGCACATAGGCAACCTGCTCCAAACTGGTAAAGCCTTCTGCAATCAGCAGGTCGGCAATTTCTTCGTCGACGTCGAGCTTTTCCATGAACAGCTTGCGACCCGAGTCCGTTTCACTAGCCTGCTTCTGGGCCGACTCGGCGGCATCCAGGATGTTGATCTTCCAGCCGGTCAGCTCGGACGCCAGTCGGACGTTCTGGCCACCCCGGCCAATAGCGATGGCGAGGTTTTCTTCATCGACCACAACGTCCATGGCGTGGCGCTCTTCATCCACCACGATCGACGAGACATTGGCCGGTGCTAGCGCGCCAATGACAAACTGCGCCGGATCTTCACTCCAGAGCACAATATCGACGCGCTCGCCGGCCAACTCGTTGGTAACGCCATTGACCCGCGTTCCCCGCACGCCGACACAGGTGCCGATGGGATCGACCCGTTTGTCATGCGACAAGACGGCGATTTTGGCGCGAGAACCAACGTCCCGGGCGCAGGATTTAATCTCGAGTAAACCCTGCTCAATCTCTGGCACTTCCTGGCGGAACAGTTCAATCATGAACTCGGGAGCCGAACGCGACAGAATAATCGGTGCGCCGCGCAAGGTGAGGTCAACCTCCATGATCATGGCGCGCACCCGGTCACCCATACGCAGGTTTTCCTTCGGAATCATCTCGTTGCGGCGCAGGCGCCCCTCGACGCGGCCGCTTTCGACAATGATGTCGCCCTTGTCCATGCGTTTGACGGTACCGACAAAAATCTTGTCGCCACGCGACATGAAGTCGTTGAGCAGCATTTCACGCTCGGCGTCGCGAATTTTTTGCAGAATAACCTGCTTCGCAGCCATCGCGCCAATCCGGCCAATCGGTACCGATTCCACGGTTTCTTCGATGTACTCGTCGACTTCGATGTCGGCAATCTGCTCTTTGGCTTCGAACAAAAGGACTTCCTGATCCGGCAACTGCAGCCCGGCCTCGTCCGGCACCACATGCCAACGACGAAAGGTTTCATAGGCGCCGCTGTCGCGATCAACCGCAACACGAATATCGACGTCGCCCTGGAACAGCTTTTTCGTCGCTTGTGCCAGCGCGGCTTCGACCGCGCCAAAAACCACATCACGCTCGACGTTTTTTTCGCGTGAGATGGCTTCCACCAGCATTAACATTTCGCGATTCATGCCATGACTCTCCTGTTTCAATTCAATCCAAATTCGACTCGGTGCTGCCTTGCTTACCTCGGCCCTTGAAGCTGACGATGGGCGCCAGTCGCGCCTCTCTCAACTCCTCAAGCGCAAAGCCCAAGGCTTGCATGGGTGCGGGCAACCTCTTCTTGCTGACTCTTTGACCGGGCTTGACCGCTGGCGCATCGCTCCAGACGATTTGCCAGCCAAAAACACCAGCCTCACCCTGCGTGCGCTCCAAAATGCCACGAAACTTCTTGCGACTCGTACTCACCAGGAGCCCGGCAGTTGCCCCCAGCGGCGCTTTCAGCGTGACGTCAATCTCGTGCCCGACAAACCGTTCAAAATCTCTTTCGTGTCGCAACGGGCGGTCAATACCGGGCGAGGACACCTCAAGCCGCTTGTACTCGACGCCATCGACCTCCAGCGCAAACAGCAACTGGCGCGTGACCTTCTCGCAGTCTTCCACGGTCACGAACTGCTCGACAGCCGAACCTTCGCCGCCGACCGGCGCTGACCATGGCAGATCGATCGTGATGCGCAGCAATCCTCCAGCGGATCGCTCAATCTCCACCAGGTCGTAGCCCAGACCGGCCACGGTTTGCTCAACAATTTCTTTCAATGCCACTTGTGTTCAGATGCCATGCAAAAACAATCGCCCAAAAAAAACGGGCGGTAGATACCCGCCCGTTTGGTCGTGAGCTTGGATTGTACTCCAAAAAGACGGGAATTGCTTTGATTATCAAGGATTTATCCAGCAACCTTCAGTCATGGCAATGAAGCCAAGCAGGCAGATTTCGCGTGCGACAATTCTGCATAAAATGCGACCGCCGATAAATCGGTGATTCATCTATTTTTGAAAAGCGAGACGATATGGGATTCCTGGTTGGAAAGAAAATACTGATCACCGGCGTACTGAGCAAGCGTTCCATCGCATATGGCATCGCGAATGCATGTCACGAGCAAGGTGCCGAGTTGGCCTTCAGCTATGTTGGCGAGCGCTTCAAGGAACGGATCACCGAATTCGCGGCGGATTTCGGATCCACCCTGGTATTCGATTGCGATGTCGGCGACGACGTGCAGATAGAAAACCTTTTCACAGATTTGGCCGCCCATTGGCCAAGATTCGATGGCTTTGTCCACAGTATTGGTTATGCGCCACGGGAAGCGATTGCGGGCAACTTTCTGGACGGACTCAGCCGTGAAAATTTCCGGATCGCGCATGACATCAGTGCCTACAGTTTTCCGGCCATGGCCAAAGCGGCCCTACCCTACCTCAATGACAAGTCTTCACTGTTGACGCTGACCTATCTGGGTGGTGTGCGCGTGGTACCAAGCTACAACACGATGGGGCTGGCCAAGGCGTCGCTGGAATCTTCGGTGCGTTACCTGGCTGACGCCATCGGGCCGCGCGGCATGCGTGTCAATGGGCTGAGTGCTGGCGCGGTCAAGACATTGGCCGCCAGCGGCATCAAGGATTTCGGTCGTTTGTTGGCCATTTCCGCCAGCGCCTCACCGCTCAAACGCAATGTGACGATTGAAGAAGTGGGCAACGTGGCAGCGTTTTTGCTCAGCGACCTGGCGTCTGGCATGACCGGCCAGATTTCCTATGTGGATTGCGGTGTCAGTCAAACCGCTGTCGCGGTGGTGGAAAACTCCAATTCCTGATGGGTTCAGGGCCAGTCAACGGCTATCGAGCGATCATGGCAGCCAGAAAAAAGGCGGCAAGGCTGGTCAGTCTTTGACGCAGTCGGCATAGTAGTGGCGTTGGCCGTCGCTGCCTTCTTCTTCCACAAGGCCATGAATGTCGGTTTCAAAACCCGGGCATTGGCTATTGAACTCGCGTGAAAATTTCAGGTAGTCGACGATCTTCTTGTTGAACACTTCGCCCGGAATCAACAAAGGAATGCCGGGTGGATACGGCGTCACCAAGCCAACCGTTATTCGGCCTTCAAGCTGATCAATCTCGACGCGTTCGGTCTGTCGCAGCGCAATGTGGGCATAGGCATCACTGGGCTTCATGGCTGGTGTCAAGTCACTCAGGTACATGTCGGTGGTGAGACGGGCGATATCGTATTTGGCGTAAAGCTGGTGAATGTGCTGGCATAAGTCGGCCAGACCCATGTTCTCGTATTTGGGATACTTTTGACAAAACTCGGGCAGGATGCGCCACATCGGCTGGTTCTTGGCGTAATCGTCCTTGAACTGTTGCAAGGCGGTCAGCATACTGTTCCAGCGGCCCTTGGTGATGCCGATGGTGAACATGATGAAAAAGCTGTAGAGCCCGGTCTTTTCGACCACGACGCCATGTTCGGAAAGAAACTTGGTCACGATACTGGCCGGAATGCCGGTTTTGGCGAACTTGCCACTGAGGTCCATGCCGGGTGTCACGATGGTTGATTTGATCGGGTCCAGCATATTGAAGCCGGCCGCCATCTTGCCGAACCCATGCCAATTGACACCGGCCTTGGCTTTGCTTGATTCGCCCTTGATGATCCAGTCGTCGGCGCGACCAATGCCCTCGTCCACCAGTTTGTCTGGCCCCCACACCTTGAACCACCAGTCGGCGCCATATTCTTCATCAACCTTGCGCATGGCGCGGCGAAAATCCAGTGCCTCGGCAATGCTTTCTTCCACCAGGGCAGTACCGCCGGGTGGCTCCATCATGGCGGCGGCTACGTCGCAACTTGCGATGATGCTGTACTGCGGACTGGTACTGGTGTGCATCAGATAGGCTTCGTTGAAGAGGTGCTTGTCGAGCTTGACAGTCTGTGAATCCTGCACCAGCACATGGCTGGCCTGACTGATACCTGCCAGCAGTTTGTGCAAGGACTGGGTGGCGTAAACCATGGCGTGTTTTGGACGTGGGCGATTCTTGCCCATGGCGTGGTAGCTGCCATAAAACGGGTGGAACGCCGCATGCGGCAACCAGGCTTCGTCAAAGTGGATGTTCTCGACGTAGCCATCCAGCAAGACTTTCACGGTTTCAGTGTTGTAAAGGACGCCGTCATAGGTTGACTGGGTAAGCGTCAATACGCGCGGTTTGATGGCGTTGATATCTACGCCTTGCAGGTGCAGTTGAATCAGCGGGTTGGCCTTGATCTTGGCCTTGATGGCAGCCGGCTCGAACTCGCTTCTGGGAATCGGCCCGATGATGCCAAAGTGATTGCGCGTCGGCTTCAAAAAAACCGGGATAGCACCGGTCATGATGATCGCATGCAGTATCGATTTGTGGCAATTGCGGTCCACCACCACCACATCGTTCGGCGCCACGGTGTGGTGCCACACCATCTTGTTGCTGGTGCTGGTGCCGTTGGTGACAAAAAAGCAGTGATCGGCATTGAAGATACGCGCCGCATTGCGCTCGCTTTTGCCGATGGCGCCGTCGTGGTCCAGCAACTGTCCGAGTTCTTCGACAGCGTTGCAAACGTCTGCGCGCAGCATGTTCTCACCATAGAACTGATGGTACATCTGGCCCACTGGGCTTTTCAGAAAAGCGACGCCACCGGAATGCCCCGGGCAATGCCAAGAGTAGGAGCCATTTTCCGCGTAGTCCAGCAGCGCTTTGAAAAACGGCGGTTGCACGCCTTCCAGATAACTCTTGGCTTCGCGAATGATGTGACGCGCCACAAATTCTGGCGTGTCCTCAAACATATGAATGAAGCCGTGCAATTCGCGCAGGATGTCGTTGGGCAGATGGCGCGAGGTTTTGGTTTCGCCGTAAATATAGATCGGCACATCAAGATTTTTGCGCCGCACTTCTTCAATGAAATGGCGCAGGTTCAAAACCGCGGGATCGAGATCCGGGCCGGGAGTGAACTCTTCATCGTCAATCGACAAAATAAATGCGCTGGCACGGCTTTGCTGTTGCGCAAACTGACTGAGGTCGCCATAACTGGTGACGCCCAATACTTCAAGTCCTTCTGTCTCAATTGCCTGCGCCAGCGCCCGAATGCCCAGGCCGGAGGTGTTTTCAGATCGAAAATCCTCGTCGATGATGACAATCGGAAAACGAAATTTCATGCGGGTCTCCAGCAACGCCAGGAAAAATATAAATCAGGCGCGAAGTGTAAGGACTTATTTTGTCGAGTTGCTTGCGCGCACCGGCTTTTGCCGCAAAATGTGGTGATACCAACACAATTGAGGCGGTCATGGCGCAATCTACGATCTGGTGGGTGCTCGCGGGAGCGGTTATCGCGGTTGAACTTTTAACTGGCACATTTTATTTGTTGATGCTGTCGATGGGGTTGATCGCTGCCGCCATCGCAGCGCATTTGGGTGCAACATTGCCGCTTCAGTTAGTGGTGGCAGCAGTTGTTGGTGGCGGATTTGTCGTCGGCTGGCGCCTGTATAAACAAAAAACACCCTCCGCCGCGCCAGCCAGTTCCAACCGTGATGTCAATCTTGATGTCGGTGAGCACGTGCGGGTCGAGCAATGGAACCCGGACGGCACCGCCTCTGTGAAATACCGGGGCGCCAACTGGAGCGTGGCACTCATTCCAGGCGCCACCGCCACACCCGGCGACTACAGCATTGTGGAGGTTGTAGGCAGCCGACTGATCGTCAATAAATTGTGAGGTTGTCGCAACCTTGTCCTGCTAGAGTCAATCGGAGAAACAAATGGAAATTGCAATTATCCTGTTCGTGATCGCTATGGTGTTTATCACGCAGTCCGTCAAAGTGGTACCCCAACAGCATGCCTGGGTGGTGGAGCGTCTTGGAAAATACAACGGCACGCTGACGCCCGGATTAAGTTTTCTGATGCCATTTGTTGACAAAGTGGCGTACAAACATGTCCTCAAAGAGATCCCGCTGGACATCGCCAGCCAGGTCTGCATCACGCGCGACAACACGCAGTTGCAAGTGGACGGCATCCTTTACTTCCAGGTAACGGATGCCATGCGGGCCAGCTATGGCTCCAGCAACTACATCACCGCGATCTCCCAGTTGGCGCAAACCTCGCTGCGCTCCGTCATCGGCAAGTTGGAACTGGACAAAACCTTTGAGGAGCGCGACATCATCAACGCCCAGGTAGTGCAGGCGATTGACGAGGCAGCTCTGAACTGGGGCGTCAAGGTGTTGCGCTATGAGATCAAGGACCTGACGCCGCCCAAGGAGATTTTGCACGCCATGCAGCAGCAAATTACCGCAGAGCGTGAAAAGCGCGCATTGATTGCCGCCTCGGAAGGTCGGCGCCAGGAACAGATCAACATTGCTACCGGCGAACGCGAGGCCTTCATCGCGCGCTCTGAAGGTGAGAAACAGGCCGTCATCAACAAGGCCCAGGGTGACGCTCAATCGATCCTGGCGGTCGCCGATGCCACCGCCCAGGCGATTGAACGCATTGCCGCCGCCATTCGCCAACCCGGTGGTGCTGAGGCGGTGCAACTCAAGGTCGCGGAAAAAGCAGTGGAAGCCTATTCCAGAGTCGCCACAGCGGCAAGCACCACGCTCATCGTGCCCAGCAACATGACCGAGGTGTCAGCACTGATTTCATCGGCCATGAAGATGGTGCAGGTTCAGCGACCCTAGTCGACCTCAACCAGCGCAGGCAAAGCGACCTGCTGGTCGACGCTGAACTGGTAATCTTTGAAGATGTGCTCGGCGCTTAAGATCTGGTAGCTGCCATCCTCATTGCGTCGGCTGGTGTCCTTGAGCCGGTAAGTGTAGTGACCGCAGGTCCAGCACTTGAAATTGCGCATATGGGTGCACAAGCAGGTCTTGTCCATGACGACAATGTTCTTGCCGTCCGGATGCAAGGCCAGTTCGCGGTTGTAGGAAGAGATGTAAGCGCAATTGCCCGTGCCATCAAGCAAGTAGCCATAAGACTCGCAGCCGGGTCGAATACCGGCGCCAATGGCGGGCGAACTCTTGAGCATGCGCATCGGGTATCCAGTGGGTGAAATGGTATTGACCTCAATGTCATCCTCGCCGGCGCGAAAGTAATCCTGTTTGACGTCAGCCGGCAGACCACACTCACTGGCGACTGTGAATCGTGTTGCCACCTGCACCGCAGCGGAACCCATCTCCAGATATTGCACTGCATCGCTGCCGGTAAAAATGCCACCGGCGGCGATGACCGGAATGCCGAGCTGCTCATTTTTTACGTATTGAAGAACCTCGGCCATGATGGTGGCCAGGTCGTAACGCGCCCAGTCCATTCCAAATCCCAGATGACCGCCGGCCAACGGACCTTCAACAATCACAAAATCCGGCAATCGATTGAGCCGTGCGTTCTTGCGCAAAAATAATTGCAGGGCTCGCACCGAGGAGATGATGATGCCCAGTTTGGCATCGCGAAACCGGGGGTGATCGGCCAGCAATCCAAACGAGCCCAAATGCAGGCCGGCGCTCAGGGTAATGCCATCAATGCCTGCATCCAGTGCCGACGCCATGCGCACCTGTAGCGTCTCGCGCGGCGCGTTCATGGTCAGTTTTTCCATGCAATTGACAAAAATCAGACCTTCGCCGCGCTTGGCCTGCATGGTGGCATCGACATGCCGCCGCGTTGCGTCGGCCAGCACAGCCAGATCGAACTTGATGCTGGATTTGTCGGCGTTGTCGATGTTGTACTTGTAGAAGCGGGTTTTATCTTTGACAAAGCTGGTGTCAAAGCGCCGGTCGGAAACGTCGTTGACCATGGCATCGGAAATGTGGCCGATGCCGCCAAGTCGAGCCGCTTCCAGGGCCAGCTCGGCAGTAGAAATGTCGACTCCCATGCCGCCGACCATGATAGGCACAAACTCTTTTGTTCCGAACTTCAGGCGGAAGTCATCAACACGTTTCATCAATATCCTTGAACGCACCGGCAACCCCGTTGACCCTCTCGGTCGACCGACCTGGCAAGCGCGGTGTGAACGCAAAATTGCGGGGCAAAACGGCCTCGCATGACCACAATTCTACCCTTCCTGCATTTCACATTTACGACCGAAAAGCACTTAAACCTCAGCCCGGAATTGTTCCATGCGTTAAATTAGGACCCTATCTGCAGTGCTGTCCACACAAGGTAGGGTGACAATCGGACCTGATTAAAAAACAAAGTCAACAAGACTTTTAGCAACATGGTCTCTTTACCTGCCAAACCGGTGCTGCCACTCAAGGGCGTCACCGTGCTCAGCCTGAGCCTGAACCTGCCGGGACCGGCGGCCCTGATGCGCTGCCAGCAAATGGGCGCCACCTGCGTCAAGCTGGAGCCACCAGCGCCCGCGGGTTCTGTGCCCGGCACCTCGGGTGACCCCATGGGTTTGTACAACCGCAGCGCCTACAGCGTTCTTCACAATGGGGTTCGCGTCGGAGTTGCCGACCTCAAAACCGAGGACGGGCAGAAGGCACTGCACCGGGAACTGGCCAAAGCCGATGTTTTGTTGACCTCATTTCGCCCCTCTGCATTAAAAAAACTGGCCCTGCAATGGAAGGCACTGCACAAGCGTTACCCAAAACTTTCGCAAGTGGCCATCGTCGGTGCGCCAGGTGCGCGAGCCGAAGAACCGGGGCACGATCTGACTTATCTCGCGGAGAACGATCTGGTGAATGGCCTTGATCTGCCCGCTACCCTGTATGCGGACATGGGCGGCTCACTGATGGCGTCAGAGGCGGTTTTAAAAGCGGTTCTTTTGCAGAGCAAGGGAAAAGGCAGCTACATTGAAGTAGCCTTGTCAGATGCGGCGGGCTATCTGGCGTTGCCGCGAACTTGGGGGTTAACACAAGCTGGCGCTGCGGTCGGTGGTGGTCATGCCGGTTACCGTGTTTACCCGTGTCGGGATGGTCGCGTTGCGGTAGCAGCACTTGAGCCACACTTTGCCAAAGCCCTCTGCGCAGCGGCCACCGTCCAATACGCCAACGTCCTGACCATGGTGTCTCCAAAGACGCATCAATTAATTGAGAACTACCTGCTGACCATGACGCGCCAGGCGCTGAATGCCCTGGCCAGTGAAAAAGACATTCCTCTTTACACGCTAGCCAACTGAGGCTTGTAAAGCAACACAATCGCCCGCGCTTCCATCGCCTGGCCCAGGCCTACCGGCCCCATTTTCTCCGCCGTCTTGGCTTTGACGTTGACTTGATCCAATGCCACCGCCAAGGCTTGAGCGATTTGCTTGCGCATGGCGGCGATATGCGGCATCAGTCTGGGCGCCTGCGCAATCACGGTGCAGTCCACATTGCCAACCTCAAAGCCTGCATTGCGTACCAGACGGACCGCCTCGGTCAGCAGCACGCGTGAATCTGCACCCTTGAAGAGTGCATCAGTGTCCGGAAAATGCGTGCCGATATCACCCAACGTCGCAGCGCCCAAAAGCGCATCGGTGATAGCGTGTAAAAGCACGTCAGCGTCGGAATGACCAAGCAGGCCCAGATCAGAGGGAATCTCCACGCCGCCGATGACGAGTTTTCGCCCGGTCACCAGGGCATGCACATCCCAGCCCTCACCAATTCTGAAATTCATTTCACTTATCCTTTGCCCAGCAATCATATGGATGACCGATCATGTCTGGCATGCCAACTGCCGGCACTGCCTATGGATTCAGTCGCGCATTCAACACCGCTTCGGCCAGCGCGAAATCTTCCGGGTAAGTCACCTTGAAGTTCTGCGCACTGCCGGCCACCAGCAGGGGCTGCAATCCCATGGCCTCAATGGCGCTGGCTTCGTCGGTTACCTTGTCGCCAACCTGCTTCAGTGCATCCATCAGCATGCCAATGCGAAACATCTGTGGCGTTTGAGCCAGCCATTTGTCACTCCGGTCCAATGTCTGGGCGACCCGCCCGCCAAGCTCGCTTTTCAGCGTATCTGCCAGTTTATGCGCCAGCAATCCGCCCACCGAATCTGCGGTGCAGGCATCGATCAAAGCATCGACTTGCGCCGGCGTGATCAAACACCGTGCTGCGTCATGCACCAGAACCCAGTCGTGCTGCACGGCACCCCGCTGAAGCAGGAATTCAAGGCCGTTGAACACGCTGCCGGCCCGCGTGACACCACCGCAGTGAGCCACCATGGACCGGGAATTCAAAGACTCAAAGAATTTATCGTCGGGAGCAAGCACCACCACCACATCCGATAGCCTGGTGACACCGGCAAACGCTGCCAGGGTATGCATCACCATCGCTTGGCCGGCCAGCGGCTGGTACTGTTTAGGATTATCGGTACCGGCGCGCGAACCGCTACCGGCGCAAGGAATCAAGGCCCAATAGCGCACTTCTAACGAGGCACGGGTGGGTGAATTCTTGGTGGAGACAGTCATGGGCGTGGCCCCATTCTAAAATAAGCGCTTCATGGATTTACCCAAACTTCTCCCCGGCAAACGCTACACCCTACCCCGACCCACCGGCTCCGCCGATGCCCTGCTGCTGGCCCAATTGGGATTGCGCGTGAAAGGCAAAGGTAAATTGACTGCCATCGTCACGGCTGACGCCTCTGATGCACAACGCCTGATGGATGAAATTGCGTTCTTCGCACCCAGCCTGCGTTGCGTGCTGTTCCCCGATTGGGAAACGCTGCCCTACGACACTTTTTCACCGCACCAGGACCTGATCAGCGAACGCCTGGCTACCTTGTGGCGTATCAGCCAAAGAGACAAGGAAACCGGCGCCGACGTGGTCATCGTGCCCGCCACCACCGCGCTCTATCGGCTGGCGCCACCCGCATTTCTGGCTGGCTACACATTTCATTTCAAGGTTAAGCAGCGACTTGACGAGGCTAAATTCAAGGCGCAATTGACACTGGCCGGCTACAGCCACGTGAGCCAGGTGGTCAGCCCTGGCGAATACGCGGTGCGCGGCTCCCTGATTGATCTTTTTCCCATGGGCTCAGCGGTGCCTTACCGCGTCGATTTGTTTGACGACGAAATCGACAGCATTCGCACGTTCGATCCCGACAGCCAGCGCAGTCTGTACCCGGTGCCAGAGGTTCGCTTGCTGCCGGGTCGCGAGTTCCCGATGGACGATGAGGCGCGTGGGCGCTTTCGCAGTCGCTGGCGCGAGCTGCTGGACGGCGACCCGACCCGAAGCCGAATTTACAAAGACATGGGCAACGGCGTCGCCACCGCCGGCATCGAGTACTACCTGCCGCTGTTCTTTGAGCAAACCGCCACTGTATTTGACTACCTGGGTGATGACGCCACCGTGGTGCTGCACGGTGATCTGGAGCCGGCCTTCCAGCATTTCTGGATCGACACTCGAGAACGCTATCGTCTGGTGCAAGGCGACCCCGAGCGCCCCACGCTGCCACCCGAGGCGCTATTTTTGGCTACCGAGCAGTTTTACGCGCGGGTCAATCAACATCCCCAGCTTGCGATCCGGCCGGCCATCGAGGATGTGGTGCACAACGCCCAATTTCAAAAGCTTCCCGAACTGACCGTAGTACGCGGCGCAGACGACCCGCTGGCACGGTTGAAAGAGCATCTTCGGCAGGCGAAGCATCGGGTCTTGATCCTGGCCGAAAGCGAAGGTAGAAAAACCAGCCTGCTGGATTTTCTTCATGCCAGCCACTTAGCGCCGCCTGCCTTTGAATCGTTGGTTGAATTTGAACAAAGCAGCGAGCCGCTGGGTATTGCCACTTCAGGCCTGAATACCGGATTTTCGTGGTTTGACGCCGGTATCGATTTCGTCACCGAAACCGAGTTGTTCGCCACCGGTCCCACCACACGTCGTCGCAAAAAGCAGGAGCAGGTCAGCGACGTTGAGGCGTTGATCAAAGACCTGAGCGAACTCAACATCGGCGACCCGGTGGTTCATTCGGCACACGGCATAGGCCGTTACCGTGGTCTGATTGACCTCGACCTTGGCAACAAACTGGCCAACGGCGAGCCCGAAGTTCAGGAATTCCTGCACCTCGAATACGCCGACAAGGCGACGCTCTATGTACCGGTGAGCCAGCTGCACCTGATCAGCCGTTACACCGGCGTTAGCGCGGATGAAGCGCCGTTGCACAAACTGGGCTCCGGCCAGTGGGAGAAAGCCAAGCGCAAGGCGGCCGAACAAGTGCGTGACAGTGCCGCCGAACTGCTCAACATCTATGCCCGCCGAGCGGCGCGCGAAGGCCACGCCTTTCGCTACTCGCCGGGCGACTACGAGACCTTTGCCAACGACTTTGGCTTTGAAGAAACACCGGACCAGAGTGCCGCCATTCACGCCGTGATTCAGGACATGATCAGTCCGCGCCCGATGGACCGGTTGATTTGCGGTGACGTCGGCTTTGGCAAGACGGAAGTGGCTCTGCGTGCCGCCTTTATCGGCATCACCGGTGGCAAGCAGGTGGCGCTGCTGGCACCGACCACCCTGCTGGCCGAGCAACACTACCAGACGCTGGTGGACCGCTTTGCCAAGTGGCCGGTCAAAGTGGTCGAGATGAGCCGCTTTCGATCTGCCAAGGAAATTACTGCGGCGCTGAAAGGGTTGGCCGACGGTACCGTGGATATCGTGGTGGGCACGCACAAACTGCTCAGCCAATCGACAATATTCAAAGACCTGGGCCTGCTCATCATCGACGAAGAACACCGCTTTGGGGTGCGCCACAAAGAGGCCATGAAAGCCTTGCGCGCCGAGGTCGATGTGCTGACACTGACCGCCACCCCTATTCCGCGCACGCTTGGCATGGCGCTGGAAGGCCTGCGTGACCTGAGTGTGATTGCCACCGCACCGCAGCGCCGTCTGGCCATCAAAACGTTTGTCCGTACCGAAGGCAACGGCGTCATCCGCGAGGCCGTGCTGCGTGAACTCAAACGCGGAGGTCAGGTTTACTTTTTGCACAACGAAGTCGAGACCATCGAAAACCGCCGTGCCAAACTGGAAGAACTGCTGCCCGAAGCCCGCATCGCCGTTGCCCACGGCCAGATGCCCGAGCGCCAGCTGGAGTCCGTGATGCGTGACTTTGTGGCGCAACGTTTCAATCTGCTGCTGTGCTCCACCATCATCGAAACCGGTATTGACGTACCCACTGCCAATACCATTGTCATGAGCCGGGCTGACAAGTTTGGCCTGGCCCAGTTGCACCAGTTGCGCGGTCGCGTCGGCCGCAGTCACCATCAGGCCTACGCCTACCTGATGGTGCCCGATCTGGAAGGCCTGACCAAGGCAGCCACCCTGCGACTCGATGCGATTCAGGCCATGGAAGAGCTGGGCAGCGGCTTTTACCTGGCCATGCACGACCTGGAAATCCGCGGTGCCGGTGAAGTGCTGGGTGAAAACCAGAGCGGCAACATGCTGGAAGTCGGCTTTCAGCTTTACAACGAGATGCTGTCAGAGGCAGTGCGTTGCCTCAAAGCCGGCATTGAACCTGATTTGCTCAGCCCCTTGAACATCACCACCGACATCAACCTGCACGCGCCGGCGCTGTTGCCCAGCGACTATTGTGGTGACGTCCATCTGCGCCTGAGTTTTTACAAAAAACTGGCTACTGCCAAGAACGCGGATCAGATCGACGCCTTGCTGGAAGAACTTGTCGACCGTTTCGGTAAACTGCCTTCCCAGGCACAAACGCTGATCGACGTGCATCGACTGCGCGTGATCGCCAAGCCTTTTGGTGTGATCAAAGTCGATGCCGCTCCCGGCGTCATCACCATCACTTTTAAAAAGAACCCGCCGATCGACTCGATGAAAATCATTCAGATGATTCAAAAAAACAAGCACATCAAGCTGGCCGGTAACGAGAAGTTGCGCATTGAACGCGCGCTGCCAGAGACAAAAGACCGGGCGCAAATGGTGCGCGATGTGTTGAGAAACCTGGGGCAGCCGGTGGCCGGACAAACCGCCTGAAATAGTAATTTAGCATATGCTATGGCATATGCTAAAGTTATGCAACTGAGATCAAGAGGTTCCCGATGCCTGCTTCAACCCGTACTCAAACGCCAGTCGCTTCAGAAACCATAACACTCTACCCTGTAGAAACAAAAGCTAGAGCCGTAAAGCTTTTCAGGAATGGTGCCAACCAGGCGGTCCGCATCCCCAAGGAGTTTGAGCTGCCCGGCACTCAGGCGCTGATACGCCGCGAAGGCAACCGGCTTATTTTGGAGCTGGCGCCAGACAAGCCCAAGAAAGGTACGCTGGCCGCGCTGTTTTTTGCCCTGGACGAAATTGCCAAACTTGGCCCCTGTCAGGATGAGTTTCCAGAGATTGGCGATGAAGGACTACTTCCTCTGGATGACATTGATTTTGGTGACGATGCGCCATGACAACAGGCATCACCTTCCTGCTAGATACCAACATCATCAGCGCACTGATGAAAGACCGCTCCGGCACTGATACTGCGCGTGTGCGCGCATGGGGACTGCGTACACCCGACTGCACGCTAGTAACCAGCGTGGTTGTGCAATACGAACTTCTTTTTGGCCTGGCGCGACACGGATCCCCGCGCCTGCAGGCCGCGTACGAAATCCAAATGCAAAACTTGGTGGTGCTCCCTCTGGATGAAGTCGTAGGCCCACGTTACGCCAAACTGCGCTCCTATCTGGAGCAAGCCGGTACACCCATCGGACCCAACGACACCCTGATTGCCGCGCACGCCCTGGCGCTGGGCGCCACCCTGGTCACTACTGATGCGGAGTTCGCTCGCGTCCCCGGGCTTACAGTTGAAAACTGGTTGAGTTAGAAATGAGCATCCCCAACGATCTGCCGCAAAACCTGGAGCACTTGAGCGCGCCACAACTGCGCCGCCTGCTCGCCGAGCAATCGACCAGGCAGAAACTCGGGCTTTATTGGGAGAGCAGCGCCATCGAGCGCGACTCGGCTCCAAATTGACCATGAACACAGCCACAGAAATCGCCCCCGGACTCACCGTTCGAGGTTTCAAACCACCTTTGAGTCTGAGCGACTTCAAACTTATCGCCTTCGACATGGACTCGACGCTTATCAACATCGAGTGTGTCGACGAGATCGCGGACGCGGTCGGTCGCAAGGCAGAAGTCGCGGCCATCACCGAGTCCGCCATGCGAGGCGAAATCGGTGACTACAAGGCAAGCTTGCGCCAGCGCGTGGCTTTGCTCAAGGGCGTGAGCGAAGCCGCGATCGACAAGATTTACCAGCAGCGTTTGCAACTCAACCCCGGTGCCGCAGAGCTGGTCGCGGCCTGCAAAAGGGCTGGACTCAAGGTGCTGCTGGTCTCGGGTGGCTTCACCCATTTTTCGGACCGTTTACGTGACCTGCTTGACATCGACTATAGCCGCGCCAATATGCTTGAAGTGCAGAACGGCGCCCTCACCGGTCGCGTGCTGGAGCAGCCTTGGGGTGATATTTGTGATGGTGATGAAAAACGCAAGATGCTGCTGCAAACCTGCACTTTACTCGGCATCGGCACCAGCCAGGCCATTGCCGTCGGCGACGGTGCCAATGACCTGCCGATGATGCGTGAGGCCGGCCTGTCAGTGGCCTTTCACGCCAAGCCGACAGTGCGCGAGCTTGCCCATGTTTGCATCAATACCGGCGGGCTGGATCGCTTGCTCACGCTCATCCATCCCTGAGCTTCGTCATTCAATACGGGCAGCCGCGGCGTCGATTTCGGTTCGCAATTGCAGGTAGTTCAGGGTGACCGGAAACTGGGGGAATTCATCAATCACATTTTGTGGTGGATGAAACAAAATACCAGCATGGGCCGCACCCAGCATCGCTGTGTCGTTGTAGGAGTCGCCAGCCGCGATCACGTTGAAGCGAAGTTCGCGAAAGCGCTGCACCGCTTCTTTTTTCTGGTTCGGCATGCGCAGGTGGTAGTTCACCAGAAAACCGTCGGCATCGACCTCAAGCTTGTGGCAAAACAGTACCGGCATGCCCAACTGACTCATCAGTGGCATGGCAAATTCATAAAAAGTATCAGACAAAATGATGACCTGGTAGTCGCAACGCAACGCATCCAGAAAGTCCCTGGCACCAACCATGGGCCCCATGTCGGCTATCACCTTCTGAATATCCGCCAGACCCAGCTCGTGAGTTTTCAGCAAATCCAGTCGGTACTTCATGAGTTTGTCGTAGTCGGGCTCGTCGCGCGTTGTGCGGGACAACTGCGGGATGCCGGTGCGCCTGGAGAACTCGATCCAGATTTCCGGCACAAGAACACCTTCGAGGTCTAAACAAACAAGCTGCACTTAACTTCTCCAGGGGTTGGCGGGCACGCTGCGGGACGCGTTTCAGGGGGGTTCCGGCACGCTGGGCAGACCGGCCAAAGCCATCGCCAGTTCGCTCTCATCATAGTGCTCGTCAGTCAACTCACCGGCAAAGTATTTTTGGTAGGCTGTCATGTCGAAGTGGCCATGGCCACACAAGTTGAACAGAATGGTCTCGGCCTTGCCTTCGCGCTTGCAGCGCAGCGCTTCTTCGATAGCGCCTTTGACGGCATGGTTGGCCTCGGGCGCCGGCACGATGCCCTCGGTGCGGGCAAACAGCACGCCGGCCTCAAAGCACTCTACCTGGTTGTAGGACACGGCTTCGAGCAAGCCCAATTGCTTGCAATGCGAAACCATGGGTGCCATGCCGTGGTAACGCAAGCCACCGGCATGAAAGCCCGGTGGTGTGAACTGGCTGCCCAACGTATGCATCTTGGTCAAGGGCGTCATGCGACCGGTATCACCAAAGTCGTAGGCGTACTTGCCGCGCGTGAGCGACGGGCAAGCGGCCGGTTCCACCGCCACAATGCGCGGCTTCGGACCACCCCGCAAACCGTGCCCGATGAATGGAAAGGCAATGCCGGCAAAGTTGGAGCCACCGCCGGTGCAACCGACCACGACGTCGGGCCAGCTGTCGGCCATGCGCATCTGCTCCATCGCCTCCAGGCCGATGATGGTCTGATGCAACAGCACGTGGTTGAGCACCGAGCCCAGCGCGTACTTGGTATCGTCGCGCTGCACCGCCAATTCGACCGCCTCTGAAATCGCAATGCCCAAACTGCCTGGATGAATCGGATTCTTGGCCAGTACCGAGCGGCCAAACACAGTCTCATTGGACGGTGAGGCGACACAGCGTGCGCCATAGGTCTCCATGACGGCGCGCCGATACGGCTTCTGGTCATAAGACACGCGCACCTGGAACACCTCAACCTCCAGACCATAGAGTGAACCGGCAAATGCCAGCGCGGTGCCCCACTGCCCGGCACCGGTTTCGGTGACCAGGCGCTTGATACCCGCCTCCTTGTTGAAAAAAGCCTGTGCCACGGCGGTGTTGGGCTTGTGGCTGCCGGCCGGGCTGCCGCCCTCGTACTTGTAGTAAATCCTGGCCGGCGTGCCAAGCGCTTTTTCCAGTCGGTGCGCGCGAAACAAGGGTGCCGGACGCCACAAGCGGTAGACATCCCGCACCGGCTCAGGAATCTCGATGTCGCGCTCCAGACTGACTTCCTGCATGATCAAAGCCATCGGGAAAAGCGGCGCCAAATCGTCCGGCCCCACCGGCTGCAAGGTGCCCGGATGCAGCACGGCAGGCAAAGGTTGGGGCAAATCTGCCTGCAGGTTGTACCAAGAGCGTGGCATCTGGGTTTCGTCCAGTAGATATTTGGTTTGCTTGCTCATGAAGGCTCCTGAATGAAATTGAAGTGATTGGAAAGATGCGAAAACGCCCGCGTAGAGTATGCCCGCGAATGCTTTTGAATCCAGCTGCCGATGGTCTCGGGTTTACCCGCACAAAAACTGTCGCCACAAGGCATATCGATATGAATACTCCGTCTATGGCTGTGCCTGCCAGCGGTCTAAGATGCAATTCTTTTTTGCACAGGAACCCGACCCCATGAAAATCGAAACGATTGCCGTCCACGGTGGCTACACGCCGGACCCCACCACCAAAGCGGTGGCGGTACCGATTTACCAAACGGTAGCCTATGCCTTCGACAACACCCAGCATGGTGCTGATCTGTTTGACCTGAAAGTGGCCGGCAATATCTACAGCCGCATCATGAACCCGACCAACGCCGTGCTGGAAGCGCGCGTGGCAGCGATGGAGGGCGGCATTGGCGCGCTGGCGGTGGCTTCCGGCATGTCAGCCATCGCCTACGCCATTCAAACCATCACCGAGGCCGGTGACAACATTGTGTCGGCCGCAACGCTGTACGGCGGCACCTACAACCTGTTTGCGCACACCTTCCCACAGATGGGCATCGAAGTGCGTTTTGCCGATGCCGGCAATCCGGCGTCGTTTGCCAAGCTGATCGACGCCCGTACCAAGGCGCTTTACTGCGAAACCATCGGCAATCCCCTTGGCAACATCACCGACCTGGCGGCACTGGCCGCCATCGCCCACGCACACGGTGTCCCATTGATTGTTGACAACACGGTGGCCAGTCCGTATTTGTGCCGACCGTTTGAGCACGGCGCCGACATCGTCGTGCACTCGCTGACCAAATACCTGGGCGGCCATGGCACGACGATTGGCGGCATCATTGTTGATTCCGGCAAGTTCCCGTGGGCCGATCACAAAGAACGCTTCAAGCGGCTCAACGAACCCGACGTCAGCTACCACGGGGTGGTCTATACGGAGGCGCTGGGCGCTGCCGCCTACATTGGTCGTGCCCGCGTCGTGCCACTGCGCAATATGGGCGCCGCCTTGAGCCCGCTGGCCGCCTTCCAGATCTTGCAAGGTATTGAAACCCTGCCGCTGCGCATGGACCGCATTTGTGACAACGCTCTTCAGGTTGCCAACCACCTGAAATCACACGCCAAAGTGAGCTGGGTCAACTATGCTGGTTTGCCCGACCATCGCGACCATACTCTGGTTCAAAAATACCTGGCTGGTCGCGCCTCCGGCATCATCAGTTTTGGGCTCAAGGCGAGCGACAGTCTGCAAGCCGGTGCCAGGTTTCAGGACGCGCTCAAACTGTTCACCCGGCTGGTTAATATTGGCGACGCCAAATCACTGGCCTGCCACCCGGCCTCCACCACACACCGCCAGCTTAACGCCGACGAACTGGCCAAGGCCGGCGTCAAACCCGACATGGTTCGCTTGTCGCTGGGCATCGAGCATATCGACGACCTGCTGGAAGACCTGGAGCAGGCACTGGCAGCTGTTTGAACCCGAAACCAAGGCCCGTTTCACCACTGGCCGCCCGACTTGCACAGAAAAGCGGGCCAGCGTTTCCATTTTGTGGTCTTGCTGCAAATGTTGGCGCACAGAAGCTGGAGCGGGCGGCGTCGGCTCTCTGGTTTGACGCACTTCGTAAATTGTTGCGGATGCGCTGACAACCGCAGGCGGTCAAATTGCGGCAGATCGGCCACTCTGAAGACTGTATCTTTCTAAGGTCAAAGCTTGGTGTTAGTATTTTGCGGCGATAGCCCTCGTCCAATCGAAAAGGTGCAAGAGTGATAAAGAAGTGGTTTTTGTTGGGTCTGGCAGCGTGGGTTCTGACGGGCTGCGGAGGTGGTGGTGGTGGATCTGCAAGCAGTTCCAACGCAGTAGCCACAAGCTACCCGGCGAGCAGCCTGTGCACGCCGGCTGATGAGAAAACCTGGGTGCGCGCGCACCTGGATGACGTCTACCTTTGGTACAGTTCCATCATTAACGTCAGCGCTGCGAACTACGCAACACCGATCGACTATTTCAAAGCTCTGCTGGTCAGGGCAAAAGACCGTTTCAGTTTTGCCGAATCGCAAGCGGTGATTGATGCATATTTCACTTCAGGTCAGGTCGTTGGCTACGGTGCCACTTTTGTCCGGGCAGCAGACAACACCTTGCGTGTCGCTTACTCGGAGCTCAATTCCCCCGCAAGTCTGGCAGGTATTGACCGCGGCGCGCGGATCGTCAATATCAACGGCACGCCGGAAGGGCAACTGACCCGTGCCGCGTTTCTCGCCGCGCTCTATCCTTCCAATAGCGGTGACACCAATACTTTTGACGTATTTGACTTGGGCGCCAGCGGCACACGCCGGGTCACCCTGACAGCCATCGCAGTTGTGGGTACGCCGGTGCTGAAAAATCAGGTGCTCACCATGCCCAGCGGCAAGAAGGTCGGCTATATGGTGTTCAACGACCATACTATGAACGCGGAAGCACCACTGGCGAGTTCGATGACCGAGTTTGCCGCCGCCAATATCGACGACCTGGTGCTGGACCTGCGTTACAACGGCGGTGGCTACCTGTACATCGCCAGCGAAGTGGGTTACATGATTGGTGGTGCTCCAACCAAAAACCAGGTGTTTGAGCAACTGCGCTTCAATGACAAGCATCCCGAGAAAACCAACGACCCCACCAACCGGGTGCAGTTCTTTGACACGGACACTAAAAACACCGCTTTGCCAACACTGGGACTGAAACGAGTGTTCGTGCTGACCGGACCGGGCACCTGTTCGGCCAGCGAATCCATCATCAACAGTCTGCGTCCGTTTGTGAATGTCATCACCATTGGTGGTACGACTTGCGGTAAACCGTATGGCTTTATGCAGACTAACAACTGCGGCACGGCCTACTTTGCGATTCAGTTCGATGGCATCAATTCTGCGGGTCAGGGTGGTTACGACACCGGTTTTGCCCCGGCTTGCGCCGCTGCCGACGACCTGGCACATCCATTCGGTGACGGCAACGAGCGATTGCTTGCTACCGCGCTCACCTACCAGAGCACCGGCGCCTGCCCGGTCGTTCCCTTAGCGCAGGCGAAATCCGCTTTGCCGGGACCTCAAACAGTGCAAGAAATCTACCGGGCCCCGTGGCGAGAGAACCGGATTTTGACGGGACGTTGAGATTGACGTTCTCAGGTATCGACGAGCCTCAGTATGCTCTGGGTCAAGTATGCAGGCGCGTTTGCTTCAGGCTTTGGCGCCGGCAAACATGACAACTGGTCATGACACCGTTTCACGATTGAACTATAAAGGCTGATTTTGCTGAAAAAATATAAGTATGACTGCAGAAGCTATGAATCCTGTAGCACCTAAAAATCTGCGTTATAGTTTCTTGCGCGCCAAAAAAAGAGCGGTTATCTGGGTCTTTCAAAAACCGATGCCGCGTACAGGTTAAACCACCCGGTGCGAAAGAAGCTTTGAGGAGAGCCGTGTCATGAGTTCCAAAGAAAATGCCGCCATCGGTCAATTGCTGGCGCTGCTGGAGTCGCGCTACGCGATCCGCGTCTTGTGGGCTCTGAAGGATGGACATGCCCAGACTTTTCGGCTGTTGCAAGACAGCGTTGGC
This sequence comes from Comamonadaceae bacterium, assembly GCA_037141865.1. Lineage (GTDB taxonomy): Bacteria > Pseudomonadota > Gammaproteobacteria > Burkholderiales > Burkholderiaceae_C > Rhodoferax. The sequence goes on from JBAXBQ010000002.1 coordinate 103,355, forward strand.
GGCATTACGCCCAACACACTGAACACCCGGATCAAGGAATTGCGCGAGGCGGGTCTGCTCAATCATGGCAAGGAAGGATATGTCTTGACGCTGTCCGGGGCGGACTTGATGAAGCGGCTGGGTGATGTTCCAGCGTTTGCATCTAAATGGTCAGCCAATCTGGCAAAAAAAGTCGCGTAATTTCCCCCACACTGTGGGCGCTTCCTGCGCCTTGCAAGCGAATGAGCAGTCTTCATTCGAGCGGGTGTGGCCCGACATTTTTAGTTGTTTCCAGGTAAGCCAGTGAAGCACCAGCTGGACCCTTATAATCCCTGGTTGCCTGGTCATCGCCAAATCAACCCGGCGCATCCAGCTATATTTATCATAGCGTAGAAAGACTTACCCATGACCCGCTCTGCCTCCGGCCTGGAATACGAAGACTCTGTGCTTGGCACAGGTGCTGAAGCCGTCAAGGGCAAGAGCGTTACCGTTCATTACACCGGCTGGCTGTACAACGACAACGTGCAAGGAGCAAAGTTTGACTCCAGCAAAGACCGCAATGACCCCTTTGTTTTTTCGCTTGGCGCCGGCATGGTGATTCGCGGCTGGGACGAGGGCGTCGCCGGCATGCTGGTCGGGGGGGCGCGCACCCTCATCATCCCCGCTGCATTGGGCTATGGTGCGCGCGGCGCTGGCGGCGTTATTCCACCCAATGCCACGCTCAAGTTTGACGTCGAACTACTGGCTGTGTCGAACTGATTTTCGACGCTGAGTTGGCAATCAACAGGTGCTTGACGGCACCGTGTTCAGGCCCACGCTTATTGCGTCGCATACACCCTTGAATTGCCTGCCAGCGACCCCAAATCGTAGGCTGGTATCTGAAATTTGAATTCATAGCATGTCTGAAAACAACCCAACCCAAACCAACTCGCCACTGGTCGACAGCCAGAGCCCCGAAGAAAAGCTGGCCGCTCAGTTTGCGGACGAATCCGATGCACTGTCACGCGCGCAGACCGACCTGGCTGACATGCAAGCCGATCTGGCCGACTTGCAAACCAAAAGTGCTGATCTGGCAGACCAGTACTTGCGCGCCAAAGCCGAGGCTGACAACGCCCGTCGCCGGGCCGAAGAGGAAATTTCGAAAGCCCGCAAGTTTGCGGTAGAAGGATTCGCTGAAAGCCTGTTGCCGGTGGCAGACAGTCTGGAAGCGGGTCTGGTTCTCAAAGACGCCACTGCGGAACAGATTCGGGAAGGTGCCCAAGCCACTTTACGCCAGTTGCTGGCCGCGCTGGAACGCAACAAGGTGGTTGCCATCAGCCCGGCCGCGGGTGACAAATTCGATCCACATCAGCATCAGGCGATCAGCGTGGTGGCCTCGGAACTGGAGGCCAATTCAGTCGTCAGCGTGCTGCAAAAAGGATATTCGATTGCCGAGCGCGTATTGCGTCCGGCGCTGGTCATCGTGGCGGCCCCGAAATAATCACCCTGGCGGCTTGAAAAGTTTCAAGTTATCCACAAGTTAACAGCATCTGAATTTTCATTGAAGGACAAAATCATGGGAAGAATCATCGGCATCGATCTGGGAACCACCAACAGCTGCGTCTCGATCATGGAGGGCAATACGCCCAAGGTCATTGAAAACGCCGAGGGCGCGCGCACCACGCCGTCCGTTGTCGCTTACCAGGAAGACGGCGAAGTGCTGGTTGGCGCCTCTGCCAAACGCCAGGCCGTGACCAATCCCAGGAATACGCTGTATGCGGTGAAACGCCTGATTGGCCGCAAGTTCACTGAGAAAGAAGTCCAGAAAGACATCGATCTGATGCCTTATAAAATTGCCGCCGCGGACAATGGCGACGCCTGGGTCGAAGTGCGAGGCAAACAGATTAGCGCCCAACAGGTCAGCGCCGACATCCTGCGCAAGATGAAAAAAACCGCTGAAGACTATCTGGGTGAAGCGGTCACCGAAGCCGTCATCACGGTGCCGGCTTATTTCAACGACGCACAAAGGCAGGCGACCAAAGACGCCGGCCGCATTGCCGGCCTGGATGTCAAGCGCATCATCAATGAGCCGACCGCTGCCGCCCTCGCCTTTGGTCTGGATAAAAATGAAAAGGGTGACCGCAAGATTGCCGTTTATGACCTGGGTGGTGGCACGTTTGACGTCTCCATCATCGAGATCGCCGACGTCGATGGCGAAAAGCAGTTTGAAGTGCTCTCCACCAATGGCGACACTTTCCTCGGTGGTGAAGACTTTGACCAGCGCATCATCGACTTCATCATTGCCGAGTTCAAGAAAGACCAGGGCGTCGACCTGGGCAAGGACGTGCTCGCGCTGCAGCGCCTGAAAGAAGCTGCCGAGAAGGCCAAGATTGAGCTCTCCAGCAGCGTCCAAACCGACATCAACCTGCCCTACGTGACCGCCGACGCTTCCGGACCCAAGCACCTGAGCATCAAGCTCTCACGCTCCAAGCTCGAGTCGCTGGTGGAAGAATTGATCGAGCGCACCATTGCACCGTGCCGCACTGCCATCAAGGACGCCGGCGTCAACGTGGCCGACATTCACGATGTGATTCTGGTGGGCGGCATGACTCGCATGCCCAAGGTGCAGGAGAAGGTCAAGGAGTTGTTCGGCAAGGAGCCGCGCAAGGACGTGAATCCGGACGAAGCCGTGGCCGTTGGTGCCGCAATTCAAGGGCAGGTGCTGTCCGGCGACCGCAAGGACGTGCTTTTGCTTGACGTCACGCCGCTGTCCCTGGGCATCGAAACGCTGGGTGGTGTGATGACCAAGATGATCACCAAGAACACCACCATCCCGACCAAGTTTGCACAGACTTTCTCGACTGCAGACGACAACCAACCGGCCGTCACGATCAAGGTCTTCCAGGGTGAGCGCGAGATTGCGGCCGGCAATAAAATGCTGGGCGAGTTCAACCTTGAAGGTATTCCACCATCGGCCCGCGGCACGCCGCAAATTGAAGTGTCTTTTGACATTGACGCCAACGGCATTTTGCACGTCGGCGCCAAGGACAAAGGAACCGGAAAAGAGAACAAGATAACCATCAAAGCCAACTCCGGTCTAACCGAAGCAGAGATTCAGCAAATGGTGAAAGATGCTGAACTCAATGCCGCCGATGACAAGAAGAAGCTCGAGCTGGTGCAGGCCAGGAACCAGGCGGATGCCAGTGTGCACAGCGTCAAGAAGAGTCTGACCGAATACGGTGACAAACTCGATGCTGGCGAAAAGGAAAAAATTGAGGCTGCGATCAAGGAACTTGAAGACGCCCTCAAAGGCGACGACAAGGCCGTCATCGAAGCAAAGAGCACTGCTTTGATGACCATCAGCCAGAAGCTGGGCGAGAAAATGTACGCCGACATGCAAGCCAAGCAAGCTGCTGAAGCCGCCGCCACTGGCGATGGCAATACAGCCGGTGCAGCCGGTGCGCAAGGAAACTCTGCCCACCCTGCCGACGACAACGTGGTCGACGCCGAAGTGAAAGAAGTCAAAAAGGGCTAAGCGCTTGCGCTGAACACTGATATCGGGCGCCGCGTTGAACACCTCCGGATGTTCAACGCGGCGTTTGTGTTGAATCCAGGCACTGAAAGACCATGGCTAAAAGAGACTACTACGAGGTCCTGGGCGTCCCCAAGAACGCCTCTGACGAAGAAATAAAAAAGGCTTATCGCAAACACGCGATGAAGCATCACCCTGACCGCAATCAAGGCGACTCTTCCAAAGTGGCCGAGGATAAATTCAAGGAGTCCAAGGAAGCCTACGAAATGCTGTCAGACCCGCAAAAACGTGCGGCTTACGACCAGCACGGCTTTGCTGGAGTTGACCCGAATATGCGCGGTGGCCCAGGCGCCGAAGGTTATGGCGGTTTTGCCGAAGCCTTTGGTGATATTTTTGGTGATATGTTTGGCCAGCAACGCGGCCGATCCGGTGGTGGCGGGCGCCAGGTGTTTCGTGGCAGTGACTTGAGTTACGCGATGGAGGTGACGCTGGAAGAAGCGGCACGCGGCAAGGACGCGCAGATCCGAATCCCGAGTTGGGATGCTTGTGACGTCTGCCACGGAAGCGGTGCCAAACCCGGCACGCAAGTCAAGACCTGCAGCACCTGTAGTGGTTCCGGTAACGTGCAAATGCGCCAGGGATTTTTCAGTGTTCAGCAGACTTGCCCCACTTGTCGTGGCAATGGCAAGGTGATTCCCGAGCCCTGCACCGCGTGTCATGGACAGGGCAAGATCAAGAAGCAAAAAACGCTGGAAGTCAAAATCCCGGCCGGCATTGACGGTGGCATGCGAATTCGCAGCACTGGCAACGGTGAGCCCGGAACCAATGGCGGGCCACCAGGCGACTTGTACATCGAAATCCGCCTGCAAAAGCATGATATTTTCGAACGTGATGGCGATGACATTCACTGTGCCGTGCCGATCAGCATCGTCACGGCCGCCTTGGGCGGCGAAATCGACGTGCCTACGCTGGCTGGCAAGGCGGCTATCGACATCCCCGAAGGCACGCAAACCGGCAAGCAGTTCCGACTCCGGGGCAAGGGCATCAAAGGCGTTCGTGCCAGCTACCCAGGCGATCTCTATTGCCACATCACGGTGGAGACACCGGTCAAGCTGAGTGAACACCAGCGCAAGCTGCTCAAGGAGCTTGACGAGTCACTCAAGAAAGGTGGCAACAAGCATCTGCCTAGCGGAGACAGTTGGACCAACCGGTTGAAAAGCTTTTTCAGTTGAAGTAGTTCACAGACAGCAAATGCTGCGGCGCCCATGAAATGCCGCTGGTGCATAGTAGAGCCATCGCAACAACGCGCAGGCGAATCGCATGAGTGTCACCATTTCCTTTCTCGGCGGTGCCGGTACCGTCACCGGTTCCAAGTATCTGGTGCGTCACGGCTCCGAATGTTTGCTGGTGGATTGTGGCTTGTTCCAAGGCTACAAGCCATTGCGCCTGCGCAACTGGACGCCACTGCCGATAGTTCCAGACCAGATTGGGGCCTTGCTGCTGACGCACGCTCATCTGGACCACAGCGGCTACCTGCCGCTGCTGGCCCGCGAAGGTTTCATCAGTCCGGTATACGCCACTAGCGGCACGCGCGACCTGTGCCGCATCCTGCTGCCCGACAGCGGACACATTCAGGAAGAGGATGCCGCGTTTGCCAACCGCCATGGCTTCTCCAAACATGCTCCTGCCATGCCGCTGTACACGCGCCAGGACGCGCTGGATTGCCTGACTCTGCTGAAGGCGCATAACTTCGGCAAAACATTTCAGCCTCTGCCTGACTGGCGTGCCACCTTCTCCCCGGCCGGGCATATCCTGGGCGCCGCCAGTGTCCTGCTGGAAGTGGCCGGGCGGCGCATTTTGTTTTCCGGCGATCTGGGTCGGCCCGATGACCTCATCATGAATCCACCAGCCGCCGCCCCTGCCGCTGACACGGTGTTGATTGAGTCCACCTACGGTGACCGCGAGCACCCCAAAGAAGACGTGCTGGCCGAACTGGGACCCGCCCTGAAAAAGCTGGCCAAGCGCGGTGGCGTGGCCGTCATCCCGGTCTTTGCCGTGGGGCGAGCGCAGGCTTTGCTGCACGCCATTCACTTGCTCAAATTGCGCGGTGATATCCCCACCTCACTTCCTGTTTTTCTGGACAGCCCGATGGCCGTGCACACCACCCATTTGTTTGAACAGCATCAGGATGATCACCGGCTTAGCAACATGGAGACCCACGCCCTGACGCATTCGGCCACCATGGTCAACAGCACCGATGAGTCGCGTGCCCTTGCCAGTCGGCACGGACCGATGGTAATTCTCTCAGCCAGCGGCATGGCCACCGGTGGACGTGTATTGCATCACCTTGCGCTGCGCGCCGGTGATCACCGCAACATGATCATCCTGACCGGTTATCAGGCGCCCGGCACCCGCGGCGCCACACTGGCCAGCGGCGCCAAATCAGTGCGAATTCATGGGCACGATGTGGAGGTTAAGGCCGAAGTTGTGCAATTGCAATCGGCCTCAGCGCACGCCGATTCCAACCAGCTTTTGGGGTGGTTGCACAGCATGCCACAAGCACCTGATCAGGTCTACGTGGTGCATGGTGAATTGAGCGCAGCGGACGAGCTTCGCAAACGCATCGAACATGACTTGGGTTGGCGCGCCATGGTGCCGGAACACGGTTCAACGTGGCCGACCTGATTTAACGTCCTTATCGCGGCGAACGCGTGGCGGCGCAACCCATCACAACCCAGCGCGCGCTCAAAACATTGAAGCCAATCAGGCGTAACTCATTGCCAGCAAGCGTTGCCGCGCGTTGGCATATTCGCGCTTTAGCTGCGCCACGTAGTCGGCCGTGCTCTGAATTTGAGTGACGGCGCCAATGCCCTGGCCGCAGCCCCAGATGTCTTTCCAGGCCTTCGACTTGTCGCCTCCAAAGTTCATCTTGCTGGGGTCACTTTGAGGCAGGTTGTCGGGGTCAAGGCCAGCGTTGCGGATGCTAGGCGCCAGGTAGTTGCCGTGAACACCGGTAAAGAGGTTGCTGTAGATGATGTCGTCCGAATTGGCGTCCACAATCGCCTGCTTGTAGGCCTCTGCAGCGCGTGCCTCCTGCGTCGCAATGAAGGCCGACCCAATATAGGCAAAGTCGGCCCCCATGGCCTGCGCGGCAAGCACCGCATCACCAGTGGAAATGGCACCGCTCAACACCAGGGGACCGTCAAACCACTGACGTATTTCCTGAATCAATGCGAACGGGCTCTTGACGCCGGCATGGCCTCCGGCACCGGCTGCCACCGCAATCAGGCCATCAGCGCCCTTCTCGATTGCCTTGTGGGCGTGCTTGTTGTTGATAATGTCGTGCAGCACCACGCCACCGTAGGAGTGGGCTGCGGCATTGATGTCTTCACGGGCACCCAGGCTGGTGATGATGATGGGCACCTTGTATTTGACGCACAGCGCCATGTCGTGCTCCAGCCGGTCATTGCTCTTGTGCACAATCTGGTTGATGGCAAAGGGCGCTGCAGGTTTTTCTGCATGAGTCTGGTTGTAGCTGGCCAGCGCGTCGGTGATTTCGATCAACCACTCTTCGAGTTGTTCGGCCGGGCGCGCATTCAGTGAGGGCATGGCGCCGACAACGCCCGCGATACATTGGGCAATCACCAGTTTGGGATTGCTGATGATGAACAGCGGCGAACCGATCACCGGAAACGGCAGACTGTTCAGGGGAGCAGGTAGCTTGGACATGGTTAAAAAGCCTCCAGAGCCAAAGCCGTCACACACTCAGCACCCTCAACGATGGCGTCGCGCATTCCCGGCGCCTTGGTCAGCTGGTGGTCCGCATAGAAACGCGCAGTCGTGATCTTGGCCCGCATGAATTGAACATCTGTTCCTTTGGTGATCTCCTCCTGCGCCACCAACAGCGCGCGCGCCAGTTGCCAGCCAGCCATTAAATTGCCGGCCAGCATGAGGTACGGCACACTACCGGCAAAGACGGCGTTCGGGCTGGCCCTGGTGTTGCCTGTCACAAAGTCGACCACGTCGACAAACGCCTGACGCGCTGCCTTCAGTCGTTTGGCAACCGCCAGTGCATCGGTACTGCCACTCTTGACCAGCAGTATTTCGGTCGCTTCAATCTGTGCTGCCAGCGCCTTGGCGGTCTGGCCGCCGTCCCGCGAGGTCTTGCGCCCGACCAGGTCATTGGCCTGAATGGCAGTGGTGCCTTCGTAGATGGTCAAAATCTTGGCGTCGCGGTAATACTGGGCACAGCCGGTTTCTTCGATGTAGCCCATTCCGCCGTGCACTTGCACGCCAAGAGAGGTGACCTCCAGGCTCATCTCGGTGCTGTAACCCTTGATGAGCGGCACCATGAACTCGTAAAAGGCCTGATTCAGCTTTCGCGTATCGGCGTCCGGGTGATGATGTGCCGCGTCAAAGGCCGCCGCGGCAACCGTGGCCATGGCCCGGCAACCCTCGGTGTAGGCCCGCATGGTCATCAGCATGCGCTTGACGTCTGGGTGATGAATGATGGGCGCGCTGGCCACGATGGAGCCGTCAACCGGTCGGCTTTGCACTCGTTCCTTGGCGAATACCACGGCAGTTTGGTAGGCTCGCTCGGCAATCGCAATGCCCTGCACGCCAACTCCAAAGCGGGCCGCATTCATCATGATGAACATGTACTCCAGACCCCGGTTTTCCTGACCCACAAGGTAGCCAACAGCACCACCATGATCACCAAATTGCAGCACCGCTGTTGGGCTGGCCTTGATACCCAGTTTGTGCTCAATGCTGACACAGTGCACGTCATTGCGAGCGCCCAGCGAGCCGTCCTTGTTGACCATGAACTTGGGCACCACGAACAGGCTGATGCCCTTGACGCCTTCCGGTGCGCCCGTGACGCGGGCCAGCACCAGATGGACAATGTTCTCGGCCATATCATGTTCGCCCCAGGTAATGAACACCTTGGTGCCAAAAACCTTGTGGCTGCCATCGGCTTGCGGTTCGGCACGGGTGCGCACAGCGGCCAGGTCGCTGCCTGCCTGAGGTTCAGTCAGGTTCATGGTGCCGGTCCATTGGCCGCTGACCAGTTTCTCAAGGTAGATGGCCTTCAACTCGTCCGAACCCGCCGTCAACAGTGCTTCAATGGCGCCGTCGGTCAGCAATGGACACAAGGCAAAACTCATGTTGGCCGAATTCTGCATTTCGCCACACGACGCGCCTATGGTCTTGGGCAAGCCTTGTCCGCCAAAATCTACCGGGTGCTGCAGACCTTGCCAGCCAGCTTGCGCAAACTGCTGAAATGCTTCCTTGAAACCCGGCGTTGCGGTGACCTGGCCGTCGCGCCAGCTTGAAGGGTTCTTGTCGCCCTCCCAGTTCAGCGGGCTGAGCACGCCTTCATTGAACTTGGCAGCTTCTTCCAACACGGCCTGCGCCGTCTCAAAACCAGCGTCTTCAAAGCCCGGCAGTTTTGCAATCTGTTCAATATCCGCCAGATATTTAATGTTAAAAAACATGTCTTTGAGGGGGGCAACGTAGCTCATTTGCAGTCTCCGTGAATAATGGGAATTGTCGGCACGTCGATCGACGTAAAAAAGGGGCATCGCTTGCGATGCCCCTTTCTATGTGTGGCTTACAACGCAGCAACCAGTTCGGGCACGGCCACAAACAGGTCCGCCTCCAGCCCGTAGTCGGCCACACTGAAGATCGGCGCCTCCGGGTCTTTGTTGATCGCCACGATGACCTTCGAATCCTTCATGCCGGCCAGGTGCTGAATCGCTCCACTGATGCCCACTGCAATGTAGAGCTGTGGGGCCACAATCTTTCCGGTCTGGCCCACTTGCCAGTCGTTCGGTGCATAGCCAGCGTCCACCGCCGCCCGGCTGGCACCGATGGCAGCGCCGAGCTTGTCGGCCAATGGCGTCAGGATATCGGTGAACTTGTCGTTGGAGCCCAGCGCGCGCCCACCGGCGACGATGATCTTGGCGGCGGTCAGCTCGGGGCGGTCGTTCTTGGCAATTTCGCTGCCGACAAAGCTGGCTTTGCCACTGTCGGCCAGCGCCGGCACGCCTTGCACCGCAGCACTGCCACCACTGGCCGGTGCAGCATCAAAGCCGGTGCCGCGCACCGTGATGACTTTGATCGCGTCGCTGCTTTGCACGATGGCGATGGCGTTGCCGGCGTAGATCGGGCGCTCAAAGGTGTCAGGACTGTCGACTTTGGTGATGTCGGAGATCTGGCCAACATCGAGTTTGGCGGCGACACGCGGCGCGATGTTCTTGCCACAGGCGGTAGCGGCGAACAGGATGTGGCTGTAGCTGGGTGCGATGGCCACGATCTGCGCCGTCATGTTTTCTGCCAGGCCATGGGCCAGTCCGGCAGCATCAGCGTGCAGCACTTTGGCAACACCTGGTATTTGTGCCGCCGCTGTTGCTGCCGCAGTGGCGTTGGCACCGGCTACCAGCACGTGTACATCGCCGCCACACTGCAAGGCAGCGCTGACGGTATTGAAGGTGGCACCTTTGAGGGTCGCGTTGTCGTGTTCGGCTATTACGAGGACTGTCATGCGATCACCTTGGCTTCGTTCTTGAGTTTGGCCACCAGGGTGGCAACATCTGGCACCTTGATGCCGGCGCTGCGCTTGGGCGGCTCCGTCACTTTCAGGGTTTTGATGCGCGGTGTGACGTCAACCCCGAGGTCTTCCGGTTTGAAGATGTCGAGCTGTTTTTTCTTGGCCTTCATGATGTTGGGCAGTGTCACGTAGCGCGGCTCGTTCAGGCGCAGGTCGGCGGTGATGACGGCTGGCAGATTCAGGAGCAGCGTCTCAGCGCCACCGTCGACTTCACGGGTCACCAGCAACTTGCCGTCTTTGGCTTCAACCTTGCTGGCGAAGGTGGCTTGCGGCAGATCGGCCAGCGCAGCGAGCATTTGGCCGGTCTGGTTGCAGTCGTCGTCAATGGCTTGTTTACCCAGAATAATCAGGCCGGGTTGTTCTTTGTCAACCAGGGCTTTAAGCAGTTTGGCCACCGCCAGGGGTTGCAGTTCAACTGTGGTCTCGACTAGGATGGCACGATCCGCGCCGATGGCCATGGCGGTGCGCAGGGTTTCCTGGCACTGCACTACGCCGCAGGAGACGGCGATGACTTCGGTGGCGATGCCTTTTTCTCTCAGGCGCACTGCTTCTTCGATGGCGATTTCGTCAAACGGGTTCATGCTCATTTTGACGTTGGCGATGTCTACACCGGTATTGTCCGACTTGACGCGGACCTTCACGTTGTAGTCCACCACGCGCTTGACTGCGACCAGGACTTTCATTGCTGCGACTCCAGATGGTTAAGAATTCGGTGATTGGCTTGTTGCTGTCGTTATTGTCTTGATTGACGTGCACGTCAACTTGGATTCTATGCTGTGCCGCTTGTCAGACGACCGGTACTGCCGACAATCTGTAAATTAGTACGACCGTGCTTTTTTAAATTATAGGACATTTCAATAAATCCATGACCTTTTGCACCAAGTGCAAAGCATTGTCGTTGAACCGGATTCTCAGACGGCGCGCGTATGCACAACACGCTGCGGAAAGGGAATTTCGATGCGGTTATCACGCAACGCCTTGAGAATATCCAGGTTGATCAATGATTTCAAATTGAGACTGCCGTTCTCTGGATCGGCCATCCAGTAACCGACCGTGACCTCAAGTCCATCGGTCCCAAAGGAGGACAGGAAAACGGACGGTTCCGGATCACGCAACACGCGCGCCTGATTCAAGGCAGCTTGCGTGAGCAGGCGCATCACAAGATCTACATCGCTGTCATAGGCCACGCAGACCACAGTGGACTGCCAAACCCGGGCATCGGCCAGCGTCAGGTTCTCTACGCGGTTGGTGATCAGCATCTCGTTGGGCACGATGGATTCCCTCCCGGCCAGCGATCGGATGACCGTATAGCGCGCGTTTATTTGCGTAATGACCCCCTCAAAATTGTCGACCCGCACGTTGTCTCCGATGCGCATGCTGCGCTCGGCCAGAATGACAAAGCCGCTGACGTAGTTGGCCGCCAGCTTTTGCAGACCAAAGCCGACACCAACGCCGATCGCGCCGCCCAGCACCGACAGTGCCGACAAATTAAAGCCCACTGCCGACAGCGCCAGCAGCAGACCGACAAACATCAGCAAGGCGCGCGTGGCGTTGCTGACCGCCTTGCGCAAAGACAACTCGCCCCCAGTGGCAGAGCGCAGCAGGCGCGCCTCTATTCCCGACGAAATCCACAGCGTGAAGATAAGCACGGCGCCCGCCGTCAGAGTCCCTTCCAGCAGGGTCCGCACCGACAGACTGGCGCCGCCAACCTTCCAGCTGATCTGATCGAGTTCCTCCAATAGCGCAGGTAGCAGACCGCTGACCCACAACACCATTGCCAGCCACGCGACCCAGGAAATGGTTCTCTCCAGCAATCGAATCAGTGGCGTTTCATGGAAGGCAGCCTGCAGTACCTTGACTCCGAATCGAATCAGCAACAGGGAAAGCAGAACCGGCATGGCAATTTTAAAAACCGCCAGCGCTACCCAACGCGCCAGCAACGCGCGCGCCACATAGGCAAGACACAGCAGCAACAAGGGAAATAGCACGCCATCCACAATGCGTCTGCCAAACATGATGGAGGTTTTGTCGCGCGAGCCAACCGCCCGGCAGACCAGAGCTGTCAGTGCCCAGGCGGCAACGCCACACAGCGCCAGCGAACCCAATTCCATTAATGCGGTAGGTCGGGTCAAGGCCGCGATCCAGCCCTCCAGGTCGGTGAACGCAGGCTCAGACATCGGCCAGCACCCGGATATGCGTCTCCACGCTACGCCCCAGTGCGCTCAACGAATAGCCGCCCTCCAGGCAGGACACAATGCGCCCTTTGGCATGGCGTCTGGCGACATCCTTGATGCGGTGCGTGATCCAGGCGTAGTCCTGCTCCACCAGCCCCATCTGGCCCATGTCGTCCTCGCGGTGCGCATCAAAACCGGCGCTAATGAAAATCATCTCGGGCCGGAACGCCTCCAGATGAGGTATCCATGCGCTCTCAATCAGTTCCCTCACCTCCATGCCTTTGGTATAAGCCGACAAAGGCAGATTGATCAGGTTGTTGGCACCGGAATGGGTCCAGTCCATCGGATAAAAAGGATGCTGGAAAAAGCTCACCATCAGAATGCGTTGATCACCGGCCACGATATCTTCGGTGCCGTTGCCATGGTGGACATCGAAGTCGACAATCGCCACCCGCTTCAAGCCGTGTCGCTCCAACGCATACTTGGCAGCAATGGCCACGTTGTTGAAAAAGCAAAATCCCATGGCCTTGTCACGACACGCATGGTGCCCCGGCGGACGCACAGCACAGAATGCGGTCTCCATTTCGCCGGCAATCACGGCATCGGTGGCGGCCAGCGCAGCACCGACGGCGCGAAGGGCTGCGTCCCAGGTGCTGACATTGAGAGAGGTATCCGGGTCGACCTGGGCGTGGCTCGGACCACCCGCTTCGATGTCTTCTTTCAGTGCATCGCTCAAGCCCCGGATCGCCGCCACGTGCATGCGGCTGTGCGCCAGCTCGATATCGGCCAATGACGCCACTGGCGCCTCACGCCGGTCCAACGCCACCTCCAGACCCGAAATCAGCAGCCGGTCTTCAATGGCATCGAGCCGCTCCGGACACTCCGGGTGGCCCGCTCCCATTTCGTGTTTCCAGCAATCGCGGTGGGTAAAGTATCCGGTCATAGTCACAGTGCGGGTCCGTCTCTATAATTTTTTGGTAAGGTCATGCCATGGATGCACAACAAAAACTTCAATCACTGGTTCGTCAGCTTAACACGGTGATTGTCGGCAAACCGGCACAAACCCAGGATTGTGTGGCCTGCCTGCTGGCCGGTGGCCACTTGCTGATCGAAGACGTGCCAGGGGTCGGCAAGACCACACTGGCGCATGCGCTGGCCAAAACCTTCGGCTTGCAGTTCTCACGGGTTCAGTTTACGGCCGATCTGATGCCCAGCGATCTGTCGGGAGTCGCCATCTATGAGCGTGGCAAGGAGCAATTTGTGTTCCACCCGGGTCCGTTGTTTACACAAGTGCTGCTGGCCGACGAGATCAATCGTGCCAGCCCTAAAACGCAAAGCGCCCTGCTTGAAGCGATGGAAGAAAGGCAGGTCACCGTGGACGGCGAAACCCGCGCCCTGCCCTCACCTTTTTTTGTCATTGCCACACAAAATCCGTTTGACCAGGTCGGCACCTATGCCTTGCCGGAGTCACAGCTGGACCGGTTCTTGATGCGTATCTCATTGGGCTACCCGGATCGAGATGCCGAGCGCGAATTGCTTAGCGGACTTGATCGACGTGAAATTCTGGAGGCTTTGCCCAGCCTTTTAACCGCCAGTGAATTGCAAACGCTGCAGCAAATGGTGCAGGCCGTCCACACCGCCGACCCGCTACTGGACTATGTGCAAGACCTGATTGCGGCAACCCGCAGTGGGCGCTGGTTCCTGATGGGCTTGAGCCCGCGCGCCGGCATGGCCGTAGTGCGCGCCGCCAAGGCGCGCGCCCTGCTGTGTGGGCGTGACTATGTGGCGCCGGATGATGTGCAGGCGATCCTGGCCCAGACCATCGCCCACCGCATGATTCCGGTGCAGGATGCGGGACGGGGTTCGGTCGAACAGGTGCGCGCCATGCTTGACGCCGTGCCATTGCCGTGAGCCGGATTCAGCGCTGGTGGTTGGCACGCCTGCCGCTGCGTGACAACCTTGTACTGACGCAGCGCAACGTCTACATCCTGCCTACCGGTCCCGGCTTCATGCTCGGTGCAACGCTGCTGGTGTTGTTGCTGGCCTCCATCAATTACCAGCTCAACCTGGGTTATCTGCTGACTTTTTTGCTGGCTGGCTGTGCTGTCGTCGGGATGCACGTGGGTCACGCCACCATGCGCGGAATGAGCATGAATTTGGTAGCGCCCGATCCACAATTCTGCGGCTCCAGTGCTGTTATCAACATCAGCATTCAAAGCAATCGGCGCAGTATCCGGCATGGCATCGGTTTGGCCGTGTCGGGTTCTGAGCACTGGATCTGGACCGACGTTCCTGGCAACGCAAGCGCCACCGTACAGCTGGCGTTCAAGCCGGACCGGCGTGGACTGCACCGGGTGCCTGCGCTGACGCTGGAAACCCGCTTTCCACTGGGTACCTTTCGCGTCTGGACGCTGTGGCGACCGGCCGCCCAGGTCATGGTCTATCCGCAACCCGAACGCATGCCACCGCCGTTGCCAACCGGTGAGCCGCGTGCCGGCGTTGCCACTGCCGTGCAACTCCACAGCAGCGGCGAGTACGACGGCGTGCGCGCCTACCGCCGCGGCGACCCGCTCAAATGGATTGTCTGGAAAAAAGCTGCCAAAGCGGACGAGTTGGTAAGTCGCGACGCCCAGCAGGCGCAGCACTTTGAGTTATGGCTGGACCAGCGCCATACCGGTGCGACTGACCCCGAACAACAGTTGTCGCGATTGTGCGCGTGGCTGTTGCAGGCCGAGAAGCAGGAGCTCGACTACGGTTTGCGACTGTCCAGTCTTGAAATCAATCCAGGCCAAGGCGCTGGACACAAAAAGCGCTGTCTGGAGGCGTTGGCCTTATGCTGAACTACCTCGACAAGCTCCCCCGCGACAGCCGTGACAGTCTGTTTTTGTTGCTGGTGATCGGTTGGGTCATGATGCCACTGGTCAGCCATATCCCCCTGTGGTGCGGTGGATTTGCGGCAGTCATGTTGGTGTGGCGCGGCTGGTTGGCCTTGACCGCGCGGCCACTGCCTTCGCGCTGGTGGTTGATGGCCTTGCTGGCAGCCACCGTTCTGGCTACTTTGATGACCTACAAGACCGTGCTGGGACGTGATGCCGGCGTTACCCTGATCGTCATGTTGCTGGCCATGAAGACACTGGAGCTGCGGGCTAAACGAGACATCTTTGTGGTATTTTTTCTTGCCTTTTTTACCCTGTTGACCAATTTTTTCTTTTCACAATCCCTGCTCATTGCCGCCACCATGCTGATCGCCTTGCTGGGCTTGCTGACGGCACTGGTCAATGCCCACATGCCGGTCGGCAAGCCGCCATTGCTGCAAGCGGCCCGGACGGCCGGCTGGATGGCACTGCTGGGAGCGCCGATCATGGCCGTTATGTTCGTCCTGTTTCCGCGGATGGCGCCGCTATGGGGCATCCCGAATGACGCCATGACCGGGCGCAGCGGCCTGTCCAACACGATGCAGGTCGGCAGCATCGCCAGCCTGGCGCTGGACGACAGCATTGCCATGCGCATCCGCTTTGAGGGCGCTGCACCGATGCCGTCGGCGCTGTATTTCCGTGGACCGGTACTCTCTAGTTTTGATGGCCGCGAATGGAGACCCCTGCGTTCCGGCGCTTCTGCCGGTCGGCAACTCCCCGCCAATCTGGAGGTGCGCGGGCCAGCCGTCGATTACCAGGTCACGCTGGAGCCCAGCTCTCGTCCCTGGTTGTTGCTGTTGGACGCTGCTGCGTTCCGGCCCACGGTAGCCGGCTTTGAACCCAGCATGACGCCCGAGTTGGAGTGGCGGGTCGAGCGCCCGATTTCCGACTTGCTGCGTTACTCGGCGCGCAGTTACACAGACTTTCGCTACGGCCCGGTGCTGGCAAATGCGGCACTGTGGGAGTACCTCGATCTACCCGCCGGCTTCAATCCACAAACGCTGCAACTGGCCGATGAGTTGCGACGCGACCCGCGCTACACGAACCCTGATGGCGCGCAATTGGTGGCTGCCGTGATGGAGCGTTTGCGCCGCGGTGGCTATCGCTACACGCTGGAGCCAGGCGTATTCGGCCGGCACAGCGCCGACGAATTCTGGTTTGACCGTAAAGAGGGATTTTGTGAACACATTGCATCGAGCTTCGTCATCCTGATGCGAGCGCTCAAGGTGCCGGCCCGTGTCGTCACAGGCTACCAGGGCGGCGAGAAGAACCCGCTTGACGGGTTTTGGATCGTGCGCCAGAGCGACGCTCACGCCTGGACCGAAGTCTGGCTGGCGGGTCGTGGCTGGGTCCGCGTGGACCCGACCTCTGCCGTTGCTCCTGGGCGCATCGGCACCCTGCAGCGTCTGCCGGTGCCGCGCGGTGTGATCGCCAGCGCCCTGTTGGGAAATGTCAATCTGCAACTGGCCCTGAACATCCGGGCGCTGTGGGATGCCGTCAACAACAGCTGGAACCAGTCGGTGCTCAATTACACGCAAGGCAAACAGCTCAAATTGCTTCAAAACCTGGGCTTCGAGTCGCCCGGCTGGGAAGACCTGCTGTACCTGCTGATAGCTAGCGTCGTGTTGGCCAGTTTGACGGGAGCGGCCTGGACCCTGTGGGAGCGCAACCGTCATGACCCATGGCTACGGCTGCTGGAGCACGCTTCGGCGCATCTGAAAGAGGCCGGAGTCAAGGTCGCGCCCTACAGCCCGCCGCGTCGCATCGCCGAGCAGTTGCTAAAACAACCGATCTCACACAATCGTTCGTATCGGCTGATGGCTGATTGGCTGGTGCGCCTGGAAGCGCAGCGCTATGCGTCGGCCAGCGCACACCGAACGGGCCTCGCTACACTGGAACGCGAACTCAAACAACTGATCCAACTCAAGTGACAGCCAATATATTTCTGATCGCCGCTTTTTTTCTGACGGCTTTTGCCTGCTCCCTGCCGGCTGATGCCAAGACCGGCATCGGCCACAAGACACGCACAGCCAGCGCGTCCCGGCAACCGGCCCTGCCGGGACCGGCCTACGCCAAGCGCGAAGACGCCATGCAGGCTGCCGATGACATTGCGGCGCGGCGCGACCTGGACCCGGCCTGGGTGCGCCGGACTATCGCGCAGGCACGCTACTTGCCACAGGTAGCCAAATTCATTCAACCGCCACCGGTCGGCACGCTGAAAAACTGGCGCGTTTATCGCAGCCGCTTCGTTGACCCCATCCGCATCAAGGCCGGCGTGGGATTCTGGCAAGACAACCGGGAGACGCTGACGCGAGCCGAAGTTGAAACCGGCGTGCCGGCTCAGATCATCGTTGGCATCATTGGCGTGGAAACCATTTACGGCCAGCAAATGGGCAGCTATCGCGTGATCGATGCCCTGGCTACCTTGGCTTTCGACTTTCCGTCCAACCACCCGCGTGCGCAGGAGCGCAGCGAGTTCTTCAAAGCTGAACTGGAACAATTTCTGAGTCTGACCCATCGCAGCGGCGTCGACCCGCTGACCCTGCGCGGCAGCTACGCCGGCGCCATGGGCATGGCCCAGTTCATGCCGTCGAGTTGGGAGAAATACGCCATCGATTTTGACGGCGACGGCACTGCTGACCTCTTCAACAGTGCCGCTGACGTGATTGGTTCGGTCGCCAACTATTTCAAGGCTTTCAACTGGCAGCGCGATATGCCGACCCATTACCCGGTGCACTTTGATGCAACAACGCTGGACCTGGACGCGCTGCTGGCGCCCGACATACTGCCCACTTTCAGTGTCGCCAGCTTCGGCGCCAAAGGAGCCGTGCTGGAGGGCGCAGCACTGCAACACCAGGGGCCTGTGGCGCTAGTGGAACTGCAAAATGGCAATGCCCCACCCAGCTATGTGGCTGGCACCGAGAATTTCTATGTCATTACCCGCTACAACTGGAGCAGCTACTATGCCATGGCCGTGATTGAGCTGGGGCAGGCCGTGTCTTTGGCACTGAACGATCAACCCAAAGGGATCCGCCAAATAAACGTCGTCAAGCCGCCGAAGGCACCAGAAAGTCCCGACTGATGTGCGCGCCCAGGTCGTTAACCCGGTCCAGAAACTGGGTCAGATAGGCGTGCAGCCCGGTCGCCAGAATTTCATCAATGCGCCCGTATTTCAATTCGGCACACAATTTTCCGGCGCGTCTATGAGTTTCGCTCGACTGGTCATTCGCCACCAGTGCCAGATTGCTCACCACTTCACTCAGACTGGCATGCAGTGAACGCGGCATGTCGGGACGCAAAATCAGCAGCTCGGCAACGCGCTCGGGTTTGATCACATCGCGGTAAACCTTGCGATAGACCTCAAAGCCCGACACGCTGCGCAAAATGGCACTCCAGTGGTAGAAGTCGTACTCTTGATCCTTCTCACTTGCGGTGCCATAAAAGTCGCTTTGCACTGCATGAAACTTCACGTCCACCAAGCGCGCCGTGTTGTCGGCCCGCTCCAGAAACGTGCCCAAGCGCATAAAATGCAGTGCTTCGTCCATCAGCATGGTGCCCACCGTCACCCCTCTTGAGAGGTGTGAACGGAACTTGACCCATTCAAAAAACTGCCCTGGATCACGTTCAAATTCACCCGATTTGATCATTCGCTTGACTTCCAGCCAGGTCGTGTTTTGGGTCTCCCATACTTCGGTCGTCAGGGTGCCGCGCACGGCACGCGCATTTTCTCGCGCCGCACTCAAACAGGACACGATGCTGGACGGATTGCTTTCGTCCTTGACCATGAAGTCCATCACGTCGCGGACCTTGATATCGCCATGCTTGTCCTTGTAGGTGGACAGCAACTCGCTGATACTCAACAAGCCTTGCCAGCCCACCAGTGCCACCGCTTCGGACTGCGGCAAAAGGGAAGTCTGGTAGTTCACATCCAGCATGCGGGCGGTGTTTTCGGCCCGCTCGGTATAACGAGACATCCAGAACAGGTGATCAGCGGTACGTGACAACATTAGATGACTCCTTGCGCTTGAGTCGACCGAGTTTGCGACTGTGTCTGGGTTTGGCCGGGTACGACTGGCGGCACGCCGTTTTCCAGGATCCAGGTATCTTTGGTGCCACCGCCTTGGGATGAATTGACGACCAGCGAGCCCTGTTGCAGCGCCACGCGGGTCAAACCACCAGGCACCATCTGCACCGTCTTGCCGCTGAGCACATAGGGGCGCAAATCAATGTGGCGCGGTGCGATGCCGCTTTCAACAAATGTCGGACAACTCGACAGGCTCAAGGTGGGCTGTGAAATGTATCCACTTGGGTTAGCCAGCAGCGCTTTGCGGAAGTCTTCAATCTCGAGTTTCGTAGCGGCCGGTCCGACTAGCATGCCGTAGCCACCCGCGCCGTGTACCTCCTTCACAACCAGGTCTTTCAGATTGGCCAGAGTGTAGGCCAGGTCATCCTTGTTGCGGCACATGTAGGTCGGCACATTGCTGAGGATTGGCTTTTCACCCAGGTAGAACTCGATCATCTTGGGCACGTACGGATAAATCGACTTGTCATCCGCCACGCCGGTACCTACTGCATTGCAAATAGTCACATTTCCGACGCGGTACACGTCCAACAGACCGGCGCAGCCCAGGGTCGATGTAGGCCGGAACACTTTGGGATCCAGAAAATCGTCGTCCACCCGCCGGTAGATCACGTCCACCCGCTTCGGGCCACGGGTCGTGCGCATGTAGCAAAAGTTGTCTTTCACAAACAGGTCTTGTCCTTCGACCAGTTCAACACCCATTTGCTGCGCTAAAAATGCGTGTTCGAAATAGGCGCTGTTGTGCATGCCCGGGGTCAGCACCACGACCGTCGGCTCGGCCGTGGTAGCAGGACTGCTGGCACGCAAAGTCTCCAGCAATAAATCCGGGTAATGCGCAACGGGGGCGACCCGATGTGCATTGAACAGCTCGGGAAAAAGCCGCATCATCATCTTGCGGTCTTCCAGCATGTAGCTGACCCCGCTGGGGACGCGCAAGTTGTCTTCAAGCACGAAATATTCACCTTCGCCTTTTGCATTTGGCGCGCGCACGATGTCGATACCCGATATGTGCGAATAAATGTTGTTGGGGACGTCAACCCCTAACATCTCAGGGCGAAACTGGGCGTTTTCCTCGATCTGTTCGCGCGGTATCACACCGGCCTTGAGGATCTCCTGTTCGTGGTACACGTCATGCACAAAGCGGTTTAGCGCCGTGACGCGCTGTACCAGACCGTGCTCCATGCTGGCCCACTCGTGCGCCGGAATGATGCGCGGAATCAGGTCAAACGGAATCAGGCGCTCGTTGCCGGCCCCTTCTTCGTCTTTCTCGCCGTAAACGGCAAAAGTGATACCGACGCGGCGGAAGATCATTTCGGCTTCTTCGCGCCGCCTGGCCATCATGTCGCCGGGTTGGCGTGCCAGCCATTCGTCGTAGATTTTGTAATGATCCCGAATCTGTGCGCCGTGAGTGAAAAACTCGTAAGGCAACTGGGTGTACATCTCGTCGAATTTCAGCATAAAGAATTTCTCTCCTGCCCCTAGCTTAGCAAGCTTTACGCCAACCCACTAAAGCCTATGGCGCACGATGGTGCCAATAGTGCAAACCGCTGGTTCGCTGGCATTGGACCTCCAGTGGTTTTCCTGATTGCCAGGAGGCTGCACCACAATGGGGCGAATCGATCATACGAATATGGCGCTCGGCATAGCGCACCAAAACAGGTTCCGCCGGATGACCAAAGCGGTTGCGGTAGCCGGCTTGAATAAACGCGATCTGCGGTTCAACAGCGTCCAGAAACGCCGCGCTACTGGACGATTTGCTGCCGTGATGCGGCACCAGCAGCACGTCTGACTTCAGGCTGTTGGCCTGCACACTTGACGGTTCGCCTACCAGTCGCGCCTCCTGGGCCTGCTCAATATCACCGGCCAGCAGCGCTGAACTCACCGCGTTGGAGATCCGCAGTGTGCAACTCATGGCATTGGTTTTGCTAACCACCCCGTAGTCATCGGCGCGCGGGTGCAGCACTGCGAAATCAACGTCGTCCCAACGCCAATGCTGTCCGGCCACGCAACGCCTGGCTTGACGAATCGCTTGCAGTTCGTGGTCATCTCCGATCGAACTCAGCAGTTCGGCCTTGGGTTGCATCGTCAACACCGCCAGCGCGCCGCCAGTGTGATCGGTATCGCGGTGGCTCAGTACCAGCATATCGACTGGAATATTCAGTGCCCGCAGCAGCGGCACCAGGACGCGGTTGCCAGCGTCGCTCTCGCGGCTGAAGCGGGGCCCGGCGTCGTATACCAAGGCATGACTGGCGGTGCGCACAATGACAGCATTGCCCTGCCCGATATCGGCGACCAGCAGTTCAAACTGGCCAGGCGATGGGGGTGGCACGCGCCACAGCAGCACCGGCAACAGCAAGGGCAAGCCCAGCAGGCGCAAACTCAAGGGAAGCTGCATGGCCAGCAACAAGCCACCGACGACTCCCGCGGCACCGGCCCACACCGGCGCTTGCGCTATGGTTAACGTTGCAAACGGCAATGCAGCCAGCATCTGCAAGTACCAGGACAAAGCCGCAATAGCCATCGCCGCGACGTCCCACAAGGGCTCGATCAGTACCCCCAGCATGGCAAGCGGCGTGACAACCAGCGTCACCCATGGAATGGCCAGCGCATTGGCCGCCAATCCGACGATTGAAACCTGACCGAATAGCAGCAACGTGAGTGGCGTCAAGGCCAGGGTGATCACCCATTGCTCCCGAAACATGGCAAGCACGCTGGTTTTGACGCGTGCCACTGCCTTGCCGTTTGCCCGCGGCTGCGCTGAATCCGTGGCAAACAACACGCCAACAGCGACAAAACTGAGCCAAAACCCGGCCTGCAGCAATGCCCACGGATCAGTCGCCACCACCACCGCACAGCCTGACAACCACACATACGGCCACGGCCAGCGCTTGCCCGACAGGCGCAAAAGACCGACCGTGACCAGCATCAACACGGTGCGCTGTGATGGCACACCCCAGCCGCTGAAGAACGCGTAGACAGTGGCCAGCAGAACACCGCCCAGCACCGCGGCGCTTGGCGCCGGAAGCCACAGGCACAGCGAACTTGAACGACGCCACAGCCAACCCACCAGCAAAGCAGCGGCCCAGGCAAACATGGTGATATGTAAACCTGAAATCGACATCAAATGTGCCACCCCGGTGGTCCGAAAAATATTCCAGTCGGCACGATCAATGGCGTTCTGGTCACCGACCACGAGGGCCGCAATCAGGCCAGCGTACTGGCGCTCGGTAACCTTCGCAAAAATCTGATCGCGCACCTGCTGACGTAGCCGTTCAACCGGGTGTCGCTGGGTCTGGGCCAAGCGCTGCGGCAGCGGGTCTTTGGCGCCGGCACGCACATAGCCGGTGGCCTGCAAGCCCTGCTCCCACAACCAGAGCTCATAGTCAAAGCCGAATGGATTGCTGCCGCCATGCGGCGCCTTCAGGCGCAGCGTCATCTGCCATCGCTCTCCAGCCACGAGCGGCGCCGGTTGACGCTGCAGTTCGGCCACTGTGTCGCCACCCGTGCCGCCAAAAATGCCGGAATACCAGCCCAGGTAAACGCTGGCTGGTAGTCGCACCGGCTGATCAAGCAACTGGGCCGATTCCACGTCAAAGCGAAAGCGCAATCCGGCCTCGTTGTGTTGCGGCATGGCCGCGACGACGCCGGTCACCAATAGGTCGCGTCCCTCGAGTCCAGCGTCCAGTGCCGCATCTGCATAGACCGTGGAACGCAAGCCAGTAACGCTAAAGGCCAGCACACCCAACACCAGCGCCGCCAGCGTGATACGCCAACCGTGGGCCATCGGTTTGACGGATGCAAGGACCAGAGCCAGCACCGCCAGCAGCATGAGGAATCCGTAGATCCACCATGGGTACAAGGTTTCTTGCTGCAACTGCAGCGCGGTGCCAAGCACAAACCCCAATAGCGCCGGAAAAATATAGCGCGCAATTCCAGGCGTACAAGGGGGTGCGGTCTGCATACCCCAATACTAAAGCGGCAATCGTGGCACTAAAGCTGTGGCAACCATTACAAACTGGAATACACAGAGGGTTGCACGAACCAGTCGAATGGGTCTTGCTGCAACACCATGTCAATGTCAAGCTCCAGCACCTCGCCAACTGAACCGGGAAAAGTCACTGCCAGCGCCTTGTCGGACAGGTGGGCCTCTTCTGCGCGCGCGCGCCAGGTCGCCAGGTGAATAACCCCTGCCAATGGCTCGTACTCATCGTTTTCAAAGGGTGCATCCTGATGGTCCAGTGCCTCGACGATCGGTCGTGGAAAATGCCATTGGCGGGCCAATCCAGCGCCCACCTGGGCGTAGCAAAACCCAAAAGCGCTCTTCTCAATTTGGGCCCGTCCCAGGTCAAGCACCGGCGTTTGCTGGTCTAATTGCGTCACCTCGCCGACCATGCCCAAGTGCATTGCCAACTCTCCGACCGCATGAATCAGGCCACAGGTATAAGCGGCCTGCTGGTTCTGACGCACCAGTCCGGCCAACGAGCGGGAGAGCGTGGCCACGTTCAGGCTGTAGCCCCAGAACTGCTTCACATTGATGCCCGGAACCGCCTTGAACGACGCAGCGGAGGCGGCGGCCTGTGCCATCGTCCGCACATGGTTCAATCCCAGAATGGCCAGCGACTCGGAGACACTGTTGATCTTGCCGGAAAGCTTGAAGAAGCCCGAATTCGCGGTCTGAAGCAAGCGCGTGGTCAAGGCCAGGTCGGTGCTGATCAGACGGCTGATTTTCATCAGGCTCGGCTCCTCCTGCTCCAGTTCGTTGAGCAACAGCGCAACCACCTGCGGAATGCTTGGCAAGACGAACTGCGATGCCAGCAACGCACTCAGTTCCATAGAATCCCAACGCCAGTCATAAAAGTCCAATAATTGATGAAACTGACCGTCATATTATCTATCAGCGTTGGACACCTTTAACCCGGGCAAATGCGGATGACATGGCGGTGGCCTGAGAAGCAGGCACTGCAGCCTGTCCTTGCAACCGTACTGGCCTGTGAATGGCGTTGCGCTGCAACCGACTGTCAAACGCGTCGCCCGTTTTACCTGGTGCCGCACCGAGTTTCATGGTTAGCGAAATGCGTTTGCGCGCCACATCCACCTCCAGCACTTGAACCCGCACGATGTCACCGGTCTTCACGACTTGACGTGCGTCGGTGACAAACTTGTGGCTGAGTTGGCTGACGTGCACCAGGCCGTCCTGATGCACGCCCAAGTCGACGAAGGCACCGAAGGCCGCCACGTTGCTTACCGTGCCTTCCAGTACCATACCGTCAACCAAATCGCGGATGTCCTGAACACCCTCGCTGAATCGGGCCACCTTAAAGTCTGGCCGCGGGTCGCGACCCGGTTTTTCCAGCTCCGCCAAAATGTCCTTGACGGTGATGACGCCAAACTGCAGGTTGACAAACAACTCAGGCTTAAGCTCCTTGAGCATGTCGCGGCGACCCATCAACTCCGCCACGGGGCTTGCGGTATGGATCATGATTTGTTCCACCACAGAGTAGGTTTCTGGATGCACTCCGGTCATATCGAGCGGATTTTGACCACCTCGGATGCGCAGGAAGCCCGCACATTGTTCAAATGTCTTTGCCCCCAGACCCGGCACCTGTAGCAGTTGCTGGCGATTGCGGAAAGCGCCATGCGTCTCGCGCCAGCACACCACCGCTTTGGCGACACCGACTGATAAACCGGACACCCGCGACAGCAGTGGCACGCTGGCGGTATTCAAATCGACACCGACCGAATTCACGCAGTCCTCCACCACCGAACCAAGTGTTTTGGCCAGCTCGCTCTGATTCACATCGTGCTGATATTGGCCCACGCCTATCGACTTCGGTTCAATCTTGACCAGTTCGGCAAGCGGATCCTGCAGGCGCCGGGCAATACTCGCGGCACCGCGCAGACTGACATCCACGTCTGGCATTTCCTGCGAAGCGAATTCGCTGGCCGAATAGACCGAGGCACCAGCCTCACTCACCACCACTTTTTCAACGATGCAGCGGGATGTTTTTGCGAGCGACTTGATCAGATCGGCCGCCAGTTTGTCGGTCTCGCGACTGGCAGTGCCGTTGCCGATGGCAATCAGGTTCACCCCATGCGTTTCGCACAATTTTCCCAACGCATTCAATGAACCTTCCCAATCACGCCGAGGTTCGTGGGGAAACACAGCAGCGGTTGCGACCAGCTTGCCGGTCGCGTCCACCACTGCCACTTTCACCCCGGTGCGAATACCGGGGTCCAGTCCCATCACCACGCGTGGCCCGGCCGGCGCGGCAAGCAGCAGATCGCGCAAATTGTCTGCAAAGACCTTGATGGCAACCCGCTCGGCATCATCACGCAACCGGCCGAAAAGATCGCGCTCAGTGGACAGGCTGAGTTTGACGCGCCAGCCCCAGGCGATACATCTTCGAATCAAATCGTCGGCAGCGCGACCCTGGTGACTCCAGCCCAGGCGCAATGCAATGCGAGCTTCAGCCAGCGAGACCACCGGCTTCGCCTTTGCTGTTGTAACTATTTGTACCGCAGCTTGCGGGACTAAAACCTTAATTGACTCAGGAACGACAAGCCTGGCCTCCAATATCTCCTGCGCACGACCGCGCAGCACCGCCAGTGCACGGTGCGACGGCACGCGGCTGATGGGTTCAGCGTATTCAAAGTAGTCCCGGAACTTGGCGACGTCGGCCTGCGCTTCATCCCTGCCATCGATTAAATTGGCTTGGAGCAAGCCCTCATCCCAGAGCCAGCGACGCAAATCCTGCACCACCACTGGGTCCTCTGCCCAGCGCTCGCTCAACAAGTCGCGCACACCATCCAGCACCGCCGCCACAGTTGAAAAATCGGGCTGTTTGCCATCGCCCTCTCCCCTTGGTTCAAGCGAAATCACGAACCCCAGGGCTTCGTCGTTTGGCACCAGCGCCGGGTTGGAAAACAAGGCATCAGCCAGCGGCTCCAGCCCGGCTTCACGCGCTAGTTGACCCTTGCTGCGACGCTTCTGTTTGAATGGCAAATAGAGATCTTCCAGCTCTTGTTTGGTGCCAGCGGCTTTCAGCGCGGCCAGTAGAGCCGGTGTCATCTTGCCTTGTTCTTCGATGCTGCCGGTGACGGCCTGCAGCCGATCATGCAGCTCGCGCAAATAGCCGAGCCGTGCTTCGAGTTCACGCAATTGGATGTCGCCAAGCCCGTCCGTCATCTCCTTGCGATAACGGGCTATGAAAGGTACCGTGGCGCCGCTGTCCAGCAATGCGATGGCGGCCCAGGCCTGCTTGTTTTCAACCCCGATTTCCTGCGCAATTTGCGCGACAATTTTTTGCATGAATTGAAAGTGGCCAGCCGCGGCGCCCCTTGAACGTGAAATGAAGGCCGCGAGTGTGCCACACGCGCTCTCGTTGCGGCGGCATTTGCATCCATGCCGACTGCCAGATCACAAACTTGGTCTCATGTGTTACCTGTTTCAGACACGATTTGGTAACAAAAGGACTCAAATAGGAACTTAAACTCGACTTGTCGAGTGGACCAGTTCCGGCCCACACGGCGTGACCGACTAACCCCTACGCGAGGAATTGCATCATGCTTCGCCCTGCCAAGATTTCTGACTTCCAGCCTCATCGTATCGAGACGCTTCCATTCGGTGTCGCAAAGCTGAAGGCGCCGGCCATGACCCGGGAACTGCTGCCATTCACCGTCCGGTTGGTACGCAGTGAAGGGGACCTCAACAAGGCAGTGGATATTCGCCATTCCGCTTACGCCAGACACTTGCCAGAGTTTGCCCAGACGCTCACGGCGCCGGAAAGCGCCGACGCTGAAAACGGGGTAGTTGTGTTGCTTGCTGAGTCGAAGGTGGATGGGTCTCCTCTGGGCACCATGCGCATCCAGACCAACCAGTTCAAACCACTCTGCCTGGAGCAGTCAGTCAAACTGCCAACTTGGCTCAAGACACTGCGACTGGCAGAAGCCACCCGATTGGGTGTCACCAATGCCAAGGGTGGCCGTCTGGTCACAACCGTGCTGTTCAAGGCTTTTTATCTCTATTGCTACCAGATTGGCATTGAATGGATGGTCATAACCGGACGCGCACCAGTGGACCGGATGTATGAACGACTGTTGTTCGAAGACGTGTTTCCAGGCCTGGGCTATATTCCCTTTCAGCATGTCGGCAATCTTCCTCACCGCGTGATGTCGTCCAATGTCGAGACAGCTGAGGATCGCTGGACCGCAGCCAAACACCCGCTGTTCGACTTTGCCTTTCGCACTCATCATCCGGATATCCAAGTCGGCGGCCCGTGTCCGTCCTACCTATCGGCGATGACCCTCCCGACGTTGACGGCGCATGGTGCATCGCTTTCCATGTAGGCATGCGCACCTGGATGAGTTCAGGCGCATGCCGGTCAACCATCAGGCTCACTTGCAAGGTGTACCATCACAGTGCCCTTGCCCCCCTCCAAAACAGTCTGAAGGGCAGAGAACCGAACGAGCGCAGAACTTTGAAGAAACAATTCGCACGCATTACTTTAAATTTTTTAGGTAACGTAATGATTTGTTTGTTGTTTTTTTCATAACGACAAGCCAATAAATTCACTTGTTCGTGACTTTTGTCACGTCTAGTCTCTGCTCTTAAGCCCACGCTGAATGCGGCGTGGAGCGATAATAAAGGCAAGCTCCATGGAACGTAGCTGAAATGGGATGGCATCTGGCCTTTTATTGAGAACAATCGGCCGAGGAAAGTGCCACGTTGCTCAGTCAGTTCATCTTCGGTATTCCAGTTCGGGGCAATCATCGCAATGTCAAGACAATCGAGGTTTTTGCGCAAGCAGACTTACAAAATCAATCGGGGTTTTGATCATCTACTGTACCTCTTTTCGACCTATGCACTGCCGATAGTTATTGGGCTGGTGTCTTTGCTAGCTCTGTTCACCTGGAAATCACAATTCTCGTCGGGCGACCCGCAACAACTTGAAATCCAGGTCATGAAGGGGTCGGCAGACATGTTTGACCCAACGAAGGCGCTGGCACATCTGCGCGATAGCCCGGTCAGTCCGTTCCATGACACACGACTTTCGGAAGATCCTTTCTGGTTTTCCTTCGCTGTTCCTAAAGAAGTTGAACTTACACCCTTGACGATCGAATTTCCCTCAAGGCATGCCGTTGACTTTGCTTGCTGGGACGCCAAGACGCTGAATCTGCTTGGAGCCGGCAACCACCAACATGCGAGCGGCAGCATGTCTGAAGTCAAGGCGGGTTTTGCACTTGCACTCAATCCATTACTAAAAGACTCGCAAGTAGTCTGCCGCACCCACTCGATTGGCCCGGCCCGTATTTCGGCCCTGAAGTGGCAGACCAGCGACTTACAAATTTCAGAGCATGAGTTTCATCGCAAGTCCGGCCTGTTGGACGGCGGGATTTTAATTTTGGCCGCCTTTGTGCTGATCACTGCCTGGATCAATCGGAGCCCTCTGTACGTTCTGTTCGCAGCCTGGCTCGTCGTCAATTTGAGGATGGCCGCCTTGTCTGCCGGATCGGACGCACAGTGGTTGGGTAACACGGTGCCGCAAGACTGGCTAATACACATTCGTGAAATTACGCTAGCAGCCTACTATGTGTTGTCGGTGATCTTGTTCAGAAAGCTGTTTCAGGATGATTTGTCGAAAGTTGGGTCTTTACTGCTGTTGCGAATTGCATTGTGGACATGCCTGCCGCTGTTGCTGCTGTCTGCTGTTCTGCCCTATCAGTCGTTCCTTCCTTTGCTTTGGACGTCGACCGGTTTAAGCAGTTGCATCATGGTATTTTTCTTGTGGCGCATTCTGAGGAGGACGCGGTCCCGTGTGGCTGTCTGGTACGGCGCCTCGGTCAGCATCACCATAGTTGCCAGCCTCTACGAAGTCCTGGCTGCAGCACTTGGAATCAAAGGGCTGATTGGATCGGTCAACAGTGTCACCGCGGCCTTGTCGTCAAGCCTGCTGG
>JBAXBQ010000003.1:0-126708 GCA_037141865.1 Comamonadaceae bacterium
TTCTCTACACCCTGTACCTGAGCTTTACCAACTGGAATCTCACCTCGGGGATGGAACCGTCTTTTGTCGGTCTCAACAGCTACCTGCGCGTTTTCTCCGAGCCGCGTTTTCTGCACGCGCTGGGACGAACCTTCACTTTCACGCTGTTTGCCGTGGCGATCGAGGTTGTGCTGGGCGTTGCCATCGCCCTGATTCTGAACCGCGCTTTCATTGGCAAGAGCGTTGCCAAGCTGCTGCTCTTGTTGCCGCTGGTTGCCACGCCAGTCGCAGTGGGCATCGTCTTCAATCTTTTTTACGACCCGACCATCGGCCTGCTCAATTTCGCTTTGCACGCGCTCGGGCTGCCGCAGGGCCGCTGGGTCTCGAGCGAGAACACCGTCATAGCGTCGCTGGTCCTGGTCGATGTCTGGCAGTGGACGCCCATGATCACCCTGATCGTGCTTGCCGGCCTGGCCGGTTTGTCCGAGGAGCCGGTCGAAGCGGCGCGTGTGGACGGTGCCAGCGATTGGCAGATCCTGCGCTTTGTGACCATCCCGATGGTCATGCCGGTCATTCTGACGGCGATGATTCTGCGCCTGATCGATGCGCTGAAGACCTTCGACATCATCTTCGCCATGACCGGCGGCGGCCCCGGTTACGCGTCCGAGACGCTCAACATCATGGGCTTCAAGTACAGCTTCGAATATTTCCGCATGGGCCAGTCCTCGGTTATTCTGGTGGCGCTATTTCTGGTCGTGCTGCTGTGCAGCCTGGGCATCATGAAGCTGCGCGCTTCCAGCGAAAACTAAGCAGTCGCCATGAAAAAAAAGCTCGCCCACACCATCCTGTTCTACCTTCTGGTCCTGTTCATTGCGCTGATCGTGCTGTTCCCTTTTCTGTGGATGCTCACCTCGTCGTTCAAGACCCAGGTAGACATCATCTCCTGGCCGCCCAAGCTGCTCTTTGAGCCGACGCTGCGCAACTATCGCAAGGTGTTTGAGGAACAGGATTTTCTGAAATATTTTTTGAACTCGACCATCGTCGGTGCGATGGCGGTCGGCCTGTCGCTGCTGCTTGGACTGCCGGCGGCCTACTCCATTTCGCGCTATGCGCAGAAAAGGCTCGCCGTCTTCATCCTGCTGGCACGCCTGATGCCCGGCATTTCCTTCCTGATGCCCTGGTACATCATTTTTTCGCGAATGAATCTGATGGACAGTTATGTCGCGCTGATCCTCTCGCACATGCTGATCGCGCTGCCGATCGTGGTCTGGATCATGTCGACCTATTTCGGCACGATTCCGCGTGAGCTCGAAGAATCGGCCATGGTCGACGGTGCCACGCGGCAGATGGCGTTTCTGAAGATCATCCTGCCCCTGTCCGGCCCCGGCATCATCACCGCGACAACATTGGCGTTCATCTTTTCCTGGAACAACTTCATGTTCTCGCAAGTGCTCAGTATGGAGCGAACAAAAACCCTGCCGATCGCCGTGTACAACTTCCTGTCTTACGCCGAAGTCGACTGGGGTGGCGTGATGGCTGCTGCGGTGGCCATCATGGCGCCGGCTATCGTTCTGACGATGATTTTCCAGAAGTACGTGGTCAAGGGTTTGACGATGGGCGCTGTCAAAGGCTAATTCGCCCTCAGGTTTCTACCATTCCGCGAAGCTGCCATCCTTATGGCGCCAGATCGGGTTGCGCCAGCGGTGGCCGATTGCTGCGCGCTCCTTGACGTACTCTTCGTTGATTTCAATCCCCAATCCCGGTCCCTGAGGAATGGCCACATAGCCTTTGTCGTAGGCAAAGACTTCCGGCTGTGTCAGATAGTCCAGCAAGTCATTGCTTTGGTTGTAGTGGATGCCCAGACTTTGCTCCTGGATGAAGGCGTTGTACGACACGGCATCGACCTGCAGACACGCGGCCAGCGCTATCGGACCGAGCGGGCAGTGCAGAGCAAGGGCGACGTCGTATGCTTCGGCCATGGTGGCGATCTTGCGGGTTTCCGTGATACCCCCGGCGTGCGAGACATCCGGCTGGATGATGTCGACATAACCTTCGCTGAGAATTCGTTTGAAGTCCCAGCGCGAATAAAGTCGCTCACCCAGAGCGATTGGCGTGTTGGTCAAGGGCGCCAGTTCCTTGAGTGCCTCGTAGTTTTCGCTGAGTACCGGCTCTTCAATGAACATCAGCTTGTACTGGTCCAGTTCCTTGATCAGGACTTTGGCCATCGGCTTATGGACCCGCCCGTGAAAGTCGACGCCGATGCCGATGTGGGGACCGACTGCATTGCGCACCGCCGCCACATTGGCTAAGGCCGAGTCAACTTTTTCATGCGAATCGACGAACTGCAATTCTTCCGTTCCATTCATCTTGACCGCCGTAAACCCGCGCGCTACAGCGTCTTTGGCGGCGGCTGCGACATCGGCCGGGCGGTCGCCGCCAATCCAGGAGTAGACCCGGATACTGTTGCGCACCGGGCCACCTAGCAGCTGGCTTACCGGGACGCCGAGTACTTTACCTTTGATATCCCAGAGCGCCTGATCGATACCGGCAAGCGCACTCATGTGAATTGCGCCGCCGCGATAAAAACCGCCGCGATACAACACGGTCCAGTGATCTTCGATATGGCGCGGGTCCTTGCCGATCAGATAGTCGGACAACTCTTCAACGGCCGCCGCGACGCTGTGCGCCCGGCCCTCAACTACGGGCTCGCCCCAGCCGCACACACCTTCATCGGTTTCAATTTTGAGAAAGCACCAGCGCGGAGGTACGAGGTAGGTAGTAAGTTTGGTGATTTTCATCAGATCAAGTTTTGCGTTGCGTGGAGCGCCATGCGGCGATGAATTCGTCGGCATTCTGGCCGACGAGCATTGCGTTCAGACCTGGCTTATAGAGCGCCGAGCCCAAGCCAAAGCCGGAGGCACCAGCAGCCACAAAGGGTGCCATGTTTGCCGGTGTGATTCCGCCCACAGGAATCAATGCAACCTCACTCGGAATGACCGCGCGCCATGCTTTGACCACATTCGGGCCGAGTTGCTCGGCAGGAAACATCTTCAGCACATCAGCGCCTGCGGCTAGCGCGGCAAATGCTTCGGTCAGGGTGGCCACGCCTGGAGCGCAGGCCATGGCAGCCTGTTTGGCAGCAGCTATCACTTTGACGTCGCTGTGCGGCATCACGATGATTTCGCCTCCTGCATTTCTTACTTCTGCAACTTGTGCTGTTGACAATACGGTACCCGCACCGACCACACAGTCTGCGGCCAGCGTTGCCCGCAGTATTCGTATGCTGTCAAATGGTTGCGGCGAGTTTAAAGGCACTTCGATCACTCTGAAGCCGGCCTTGTACAGCGCAAGGCCAATGGCGGCGACTTCATCCGGACGAATTCCCCGCAGAATGGCGATCAGCCCACAGTGTTGCATTGCGCCTTTAAGCACGTGATGATCCAGTCAGGGTTTGAGGCAGCCAAGCAGACCGGCCGCCTTTGCCAGTTGCCATAAGCCGCGTTCGGTCGCCTGCGCGGCTACTTCGACCTGATCAAGGCCATAGGCTCTGAGGGCACGCGTGTAACGGCCGCACAGTGCTGCATCACCGACCAGTATGACGCGCGAAGGCTGATGACCTTGTTCCGCCAGCAAGGCCTTCAATGCCCCGATCTCATGGCCGATCAGCAGCCCTGAAAGATATTCACGCTGGTCTGCGCCATCGAGTACGCCCGTCAGGCCCAGTGTTCGTGTGCTGAAGATGGTCGACAGGATCCCGGCACGGCCGGCCGGCGTCTGCGGTACCAGGACGCCGCGATCAAAGGCAGCATCATGGTCGCCGCTGGCATCGCTGGTTTGCATGCCGCGTCCCAAAATCGTGTGCTCGCACAGCGCTGCGTAGACCTCGCCCGTCATGAAGGTATGGAAATGCTCGATGCGACTTTGTACTTCATGATGCAGCCTTTGTACCTGTACCCATTTGGAATGACTGCCAGGCAAGCCGATCAGGATCTCGTCCCGCACACTTTGCGGCTCAGCCTGGGAAGGAGTGTTGCCAACATCAAGCATGCTGAGCGCGCCGATCACCTGGGTCTCTTCCCCACGCATGACATTTGGCAGTGCCGAGTTCTCGATGAGGCCGGGGACGATGTGTACGATCTGGCCGCCTCGGGTCTGCACTGCACTCAGGGTGCCTCCGATCCGGTCGACCGCAATCGGTACCGACAGATAGGGCGCCTCAAGCCAGCCCTGGCGGCTGCCTACCATCCCGGCCGCGATCACAGCGACGTGCGGGGCTGCGCGCAGCCAGTCGCCACACGCATCTTCAAAAGCCAACTCAAAGCCCGCCTTTGCATCGATGCCGGAATTTTCGGCTGGCACGACCTGTGGTAGCTTCATCACGCCCCACGGCAAGGAGCGCATCTCCATTAACTGGGCGGCAGCACCAAGGCGATAGGCCCGCAAAGACGACGTGCCCCAGTCGAGTGCGATGAGCTGTGTTTGACTTTGTGCCTGATTCATGGGTTCGCTTGAATCTACTTCAACAGTCAGGATGCGCCGTGGACGAGACCCGTTCGCAAACAATTGTATGCGACCCAGTGGCCGCGGCCATCACCGCAGAGACACCGAAAACGGGCTCCGAAATGCCATCCTGGAGATGCCACAGCTTCGTGATACATTGAAATCACAACGTCCTGGAGCAGTTCCTTGAAAATGACTTTTCGCTGGTATGGCGAGTCTGACCCCGTCAAGCTCGAATACATCCGCCAGATCCCCGGCATGTACGGCATTGTTTCCGCCATTTACGACGTACCGGTGGGCGAGGTTTGGCCCCTGGACAAGCTGCAAGCACTGCGCGCGCGCATTGAAGGCGCAGGGTTGAAGTTTGAAGTGGTTGAAAGTGTGCCTACCCACGAAGACATCAAGCTGGGCAAGCAAACAAGGGACCGCCTGATTGCCAACTTCCAGCAAAACATCCGCCACTGCGCGGCAGTGGGTGTGAAAGTGATCTGCTACAACTTCATGCCGGTATTTGACTGGACCCGCACCGAAATAGCCAAGGAGTTGCCTGACGGCTCTTTCACCCTGGCGTTCGACGCCAAGGCAGTTGCCAGTATTGACCCGGAAAATGGCATCGCCCTGCCCGGTTGGGACGCCAGCTACGAACCGGAACAGCTCAAAAGCCTGTTGGCCGAGTACAAAGCGGTGAACGAGGAAGCACTGTGGGCCAACCTCGAATACTTCCTCAAGGCTATTATCCCGGTTGCTGAAGAAGTGGGCGTCAAGATGGCCATGCACCCGGACGACCCACCGCGCCCCATTTTTGGCTTGCCGCGCATCGTCAAGAACCGCGAAGACTTGCAGCGCCTGGTCACAATAGTTGACTCAACAGCCAACGGCTTGACCCTGTGTTCGGGCTCGCTCGGCGCTGATTTGTGCAACAACGTTGAAGCCCTGGTGCGCGAATTTGGCAGTCAGGGGCGCATCCACTTTGGCCACCTGCGCAATGTCAAGGTGGAGTCGGACGGGACGTTTTATGAATCCGCCCACCGGTCCTGTGACGGTTCGCTGGACATGGCGGCCATCGTCAAGGCCTACCACGATGTCGCTTTCGAGGGCTATGTGCGCCCGGACCATGGCCGCATGATCTGGGGTGAAACCGGCAAACCCGGCTACGGCCTGTATGACCGAGCACTGGGGGCCGTCTACCTGAGTGGTTTGTGGGAGGCGATCAGCAAGTACGCGTCAACGACCCATTGACGCCGCGCTGGTCGCCGCTCGACTGGCGCCGTGCTACCTTCGCGCTTGCCACAACCGTCCTAATTCAGAACCACCGTGACTGGTCAGCGACAGCCATGGCGCTGATCCTTGAGAGCGAACCAGACCGAGCGAATGCGCATTTCATCGATCCTTAGCATGTCCTCAATGCTGATCGTGAATGCGCAGTGCAGCCATTGTTCAAACTGATCGACCATGCAACTGCCGGTCGTGACCGCGAACAAGGTGCCCCAAGCCGACAACCAGGATCTTGGTAGCCGGGCATTTGTGGCAACGGGCGGGGAAGCCAAAGCGGCCGCACAGAATGCAGTTTGGTTTTGGTCGACGTGGCCGGCTCCAGTGCAGCGTTATGCAAACAGCTCGGTTATGAGAAGTTCCGTTGCCCATTGAACTGCAAGGATCTGGGCTGTCAGTTGGCACACTGGTGCTAATTAGGTCCAAATTTGTGACTATTTCCCCAGGACAGTTGGAATAGCAGTAGCTCGCCTCAATACATTGCGATGCACTTTGGTCCGGCGGAGTGCAATGCCACTTGACAATCTTCAAGTTCAATATTAAAGTGATATCACTTTGATCTCATTGGAAACGAAACTGAATGATCAAGGTGAACTACAACCAAGGAACTGAAGCGATTACCAAGGACCACCATGGATAAAAAATCTTCCAATGAATATGCCGCGACCACTCTGAGCGGCTTTACCGCCGTCACACTGGGCATTGGACTGCTGCTGTTAGGCGCATTTCTGATTTTCAGAGCATTTAGCCCCGTCTTTGGTGCGCTGTCGTTATTAGCCGCATCTTGGTTCCTGGGTGGCATTTACACGCTCAACCCGAACCAGGCTGCACTACTTAAGCTGTTCGGCAGCTACCGGGGAACTGACCGTGCCGAAGGATTGCGCTGGACAATTCCATTCTTCACCCGCAGCAAGGTTTCCACCCGGGCCCACAACTTCAACAGTGAAAAGCTCAAGGTCAACGACTTGCGCGGTAACCCGATCGAAATTGCGGCGGCCATTGTCTGGCGGGTGGAGGATACCGCACGGGCCAGCTTTGACGTGGAAAACTTTGAATCGTACGTGCTGACCCAGGCCGAAGCTGCCGTGCGGCATTTGGCATCGAGCTACGCCTATGACAACATTGACGAAGTCGGCAGTGCCGCCCCAGCCGAAATAACGCTGCGTTCCGGAGCAGAGCATGTGGGCGCGGCCCTCAAGCAAGAGTTGCAGGAACGCTTTTCGCTGGCTGGTGTTGTGGTCGTGGATGCCAAACTCACCCACCTAGCTTATGCTCCTGAAATTGCTGGCGCCATGCTGCGCCGCCAACAGGCCCAAGCCATCATCGCTGCGCGCAGCCTGATAGTTCAGGGCGCCGTGGGCATGGTGGAACTGGCCTTGAAAGGCTTGATGGACCGCGGCCTGGTGGAGCTCGATGACGAGCGCAAGGCGGCCATGGTTACCAATCTGCTGGTGGTGCTGTGCTCAGACCACGATGCCCAACCCGTAGTGAATACAGGCACTTTGTACAACTAGGCCCAGTGGCCCACAGGCTATAGCCGATGGCAAGCCCTGACAAGAAGTCCTTTGCTCTGCGTATCGATCCAGCTTTGTGGGCCGAGATCGAGCGTCTGGCGGCGGCCGAATTGCGCAGTGCCAATGCCCAGGTGGAATATCTGTTGCGCGAAGCGGTGCGGGCGCGCGTCAAGCGAGCGCCCGAGGCCACACCATCCCAAAAACGATTCAAGCCATGAAGACTTAGCTGATCCCGCTGACCGAGGTTGGACCCGCAAATCAGCGAGTCTTGCTATTGCCAATTCCGATTGGCCCACCACAAAGATGCATAAGAATCAGATTGCCAGGCTGCAGTCACTGGTGAACTCGAACAACGTGCCCTTTGCTGCCGGTGGCGAAAGGGAGGACCAGTCATTCGCAGGCGCTGTCCGGAAGGCAAAAGCAGTCCTTCAGTTTGCGGATTGATTTTCCTTGACCTGGCGGGCTCCAGTGCGGGAAGCCGACATAGGGCTGCCAAAAATGCTAAGTAAATACCCGATGCTCACCCCCTTGGTGAATGAATCAACTCCTTAGTGTGGCCTAAGATGCTTACTTGATGCGACTTGAGATCGCCGAGACATGCAAAGAAGTTGGCAGGTAAGCTGGCAACCACTGGGGTATTTTGAGGAATGCACGAAAAATGAGTTCCAAGAAACTTGTCATCTTCACCGTCTTCGGATTGGCCTGCTGCTTTGCCTTCACCTATTTTGTTCGTGTCGTATTTGGTGCAGCCGGCCCGTATGCAGCGATGTTGTCCTATCCCCTTTATGCGTTAGTGTCATGGCCTCTGATCCAGCGATCAGTATTGGCGCTGATTGACAGTCTGCGTCATGCCGCGCTAAAGGACGTGCAAGGACGCTTCTACTCTTATCGAGGGATTCCCATCAAAGTCATCGACGACACCGATCATTGCCGATGGGTGCCAACTGCCGCAATCCGAAAGATTGCCGGCACATCAGTAACCGACACGGTGCTTGCCCGACTCTATCCATCAGGGTGGCAATTATTCGACAACAAGGGGCACCTGCGCGAAGACGCGCTGATGGCCTACCTCGCAACTGCCTCTGCAATGGAAGCGGTAAGGTTCAAGAACTGGGCACAAAAGAACATTGTTTACCCCGCTCAGATAAATCGTCATCGACTCGGTGTAAAAATTGATTTTTCCTGCGAAGAAGAACAATGAAAAGGAGTGCTCCGCCAATCACAGGAAAGGGGCGCATTGACTCAGCCGTGTTGCTACCAGTGCTGACCCGTTGCCTCACGAAATCTGCTACCCGTCGGATGGTCCGGCGGGAGCGGCACAACGTGATGAGGCAAATCAGCATGACAACATGCAAGGAGTTGATCGAAGCGCTGCGAGTGCGGTATCGCGGCCCAACCTACGGTGACAGAGTGAAGATTCTTGACGAGTTTGCGGCCTTAACCGGCTATCACCGCAAGCAAGCTATCCGTCTTTTGGGGGGTGACGGGATTGCCGGGAAGGCTACGCCGAAGCGCAACCGTTTGTATGACGAGGCAGACCCTACTCACGCCTTGCTGGCGTTGCCGCACAAACCGATTCACAGTCGAACTCCCTTCAACTTTTAAGGAGTTCAAAATGGAACGATCCTGCAATCAATCCAAGCGCGAGCCGTGGAACAAGGGCAAACTCGTTGGTCAAAAAGCACCCTTCAAGCTCAAGGATATCTGGGCCATCCGGGTGCGCCTGCAACTGGAGCACCGCACACGCGAGTTGGCTATGTTCGACCTGGGTCTGGACAGCAAACTGCGGGGCTGCGATCTGGTCAAACTGAAGGTGCGCGACATTTGCCACGGTGAGCATGTGGCAGCACGCGCGATCATCATGCAGCAAAAGACCTCGCGTCCAGTTCAGTTCGAAATTACCGAACC
The DNA here is from genome assembly GCA_037141865.1 of Comamonadaceae bacterium. Classification (GTDB taxonomy): domain Bacteria; phylum Pseudomonadota; class Gammaproteobacteria; order Burkholderiales; family Burkholderiaceae_C; genus Rhodoferax. Next base: position 9,174 of record JBAXBQ010000003.1, read on the forward strand.
CACGCGCGATGCGGTCGCGGCCTGGATCAAGGCCGCCAGTCTTCACTCAGAGGACTTCCTGTTCCCAAGCCGGATTCATGAGTCACTTCATCTGGGAACGCGGCAGTACGCCCGCATCGTGGACAAGTGGGTCGCCGAAGTGGGACTGGATCCGGCGGCCTACGGCACGCATTCCATGCGGCGCACGAAGGCCTCGCTCATCTACAGGCGCACTAAAAACCTGCGCGCGGTGCAGTTGCTACTTGGACATTCAAAGTTGGAGTCGACTGTGCGCTACCTGGGAATTGAGGTCGACGATGCGCTGGATCTGGCGGAGCAAACGGAGGTCTAGATCCTGACCAGGTGCCAGCAACGGGTACGCCCGTCCACAACAACCTCATGCGATCACAGAGATGAGTTGTACCGCTCTACCCAGCCAAAGTTACCCCCACATCTGGTGGCTTAAGCTGTGGATAAAAGTTGGTATAACTCGCGAAGTGGGCGCCCAGACTGGATATCCCAGGGGTGCTTAAGAAAGCGGCGGCATTCACCCTTGGACGCAGGCGAAGTGATCTTCGTCAGAGTGGAAAGTCATAGCGCAGGAAGCCATTGAACTTTGCCACCTTGTCGTACAGGATGCGCGCCGTCGCATTGTGGTCTTGCGTGAGCCAGTACAAGCGATTGGCTGCGCGTGTGCGCGCGTGCTCCGCCACGCGCTGGATGAGCGCACGCGCAATTCCTTGTCCTCGCGCGGTGGGTGCCACGAAAAGGTCTTGCAGGTAACAGACCGTGGGGGACCAGGTGCTGGTGTGGAAAAGGTAATGGGTGAAGCCGACGCAATGATCGTCCGCCCTGTAGGCCAGCCCGAACACGCCGTCCTCGCGCAGCAGGCGACGCCATGCAGTTTCGAATTCCGAGTCAGCGGTTGGCGTTTGGTAGAAATCCTTGTAGCCGCGGGCCAGAATTTCCCAGTCGTTCCTGTCGTTGGCCACCAAGGGAGATATGCGGGTTGTCATGAGTTTGAATCGGTACAGGTGCCGAGAATCTTGAAGGGGGATGGTAACGCGACGGGCCGCAGGCTGCGCGGATAGACTCAGGGTTGTAAGATCCGACCCGCCGACAGCGGCCACTTGGCGGCTGACACAAGTCTCGGAACCGGCCATTCGAGGTGGCGATTTCTATTTCGGTAGTGCAACACATGGTCACACAGACCTGTTGGAGATCTTGTTTCGAGAGGGGGTGACAGAGTTCCTACTTCTTTGTATGCCCAGACGAATTCAAAGCAGCTTTACAGCTACTTTACAAACACTATACTCTTCCAATTCACATACATCAAGCATGCATGGATGGTGAAATTCATGAACGTTGGCACATCAAGTCGACCTGGAAAGAGATCAAGGAAAACTTGGGCCTACGCGTCTCGCGAATCTACACAGAGCCAGATGGCTTTCGCCCTCTTAACAACGATTGGTGGTAGCGAAAATGCATCCGTCCAACAGACCGACGGGGAATTCGCTCGTTATAACTTTTGGCTCTTAAAGGGCACAAAGCTCGATCCCACCTGTGACCGCAGCCAGGCAACCTGATTTTTAAGTCGACTTTGTGGTCGATCAATCGTGACAGCCAACTGGAGGACTCGCTGCAGAAGAGTCCGCCAGGTTAGCGAAAACGAGACGGCAATTCGATCGGCAGCTTTGGCACGGGGGGCTAAGGACCTATATGACCAGAATTCCAATGATCGATCCCGAAGCTGCAACCGGCAGGACGTCAGGCGTCGCAGAAACGCTCGTCGGTTCTATGCGAGGTCCTCATGAATACAAAGGTAATTACCTTCCGTGTCTTTGAACCAGGCCGCCTTCTCCGCTCCAAGAACGCAAACGTGATCCACCGTCTTGAACCCTGGAAAGTCATAGTTCTCGAATGTCACACCAGCACTCTTCAATTCAGTGATGCTTGCAGCAATGTCTGGGACCTGGAAGCTAATCGCCGTATGTTCGGCCTTCGTTCCCCCGGGTTTAGGGAAGAGAGCAAGTGTGCTTCCACCAACTTTATAGATGAACTTGCCGTCAGGGCGCAAGCCACTAGGGATCAGACCGAGGCATCGTTCGTAGAACGCTCTTGCCCGTTCCATGTCAGTGACGGGGAGCATTGTCGTAACCGAGGCGTTGGCTAGCATATGCAGTCCTTTCGCTCCATCTCCAGACGCTCATACAGGAGGCACCATGCCTCTGCTCAAGTCCTGGCACTTAGTATAGACTTCAAGGTGGTCGAGCACTAGTTCGAACTTGCAACTCAGCTTCTCCAGCAGGCTTCGTCCAATCGGGTAGACAACGGCCCGCCCCTTGCTGAACCCGCGAAGCCTGGCTGCTAAACTGCACGGTACCGTCGTAAATCATGTGGGGGCGAAAGTGGAACGATCCCTGATTGCACAACACTACCTTAAAGCCCTCGACCTGCCAGCACTGCCACCTACGCTTCCTTACCTGAATGATCTGATCCGGCGCCACATTGCGCGGTTGCCGTTCTGCAGCATCGGTCCCCGACTGGGTCTCGACCTGCCGCTTGATCTGCCTGCGCTCTTCGACCGCATTGTCCAACACCGGCGCGGCGGCTATTGTTTCGAGCACAACGGGCTCTTCTTTGACATGCTCGCGGAGTTGGGGTTCGATGTGCAACTGCTGCTAGCGCGTGTCATCTACAACCGCAATGTTCATCCGGGTCTGACTCATAGGATAACGCTTGTTAAGGTTGGCGCAGAGAGGTACATCGCCGATGTCGGCTTTGGGCCCATGGGGCCGCGTGCCGCTGTCGGCATGTCGGGCGAGCCCGACGTCCGGGAAGGGCAGTCCTACCGCGTGCACGAAGCGCAGCCCAGTGAGTGGCACATGCAGTTGATGAAAGACGGCGACTGGTTCTCGCTCTACCGCTTTGAACTTCTGCGCTACGGTGAGGCCGATTGCGAGCTCGGGCACTTTTTCTCCCACCGACACCCGGATGCCGTGTTCGTGAACAACCTGGTTGCGTCGCGGATCTTGGACGGTGAGGTGAGGTCGCTTCGAAACCGCGAATACCGGGTTCTTCGCCCTGAAGGAGATCAAGCGCGACCCATTGAGGGCCCTCAGCAACTTCACGCTATCCTTTTGGAAGAATTCGACCTGATGATGACTGAGGCAGAAAGCCATATCCTCTTTGAAAACCTGCCCTGAATCTGGCTCTGCAAGCGTCGGGTTAAGGCCATGTTCACGCCCATGCCCAGTAGAAATGCGGCGCTCCGTTTGGAAAAATTCTGAATGCCTAGTTTCCGGCATGCAGTCGGACGTAGCGGCTGGGCAGTACTACTGCACCGGAGCCGCACAGTCGGCATAAATTGCGCTGTCACTCCGGACGTCAGCTTGCCTTAAGCGGGAGCACCCGCAATGGGCAGAGCCTGTGTCAAAACCCAAAATCAAACGGACTTGCAGAGAAATTGATGTGCCAAAACCATTCCCAAGATGATGATCGTCGTTTGTAGGCAGTTCTATGAGGTCGATTTTCTAATCGAATTTTTTCGTCAGCGTTTTTACACAGCCTCGGCACATTGTTCGCGTTGACGAACGGCGGCTGAACGGCAATCCAACTCGCGAGATCAACTGACTCGAATGCGCCATTCTCTCGCCGCGTTTCAGCTTCTCGTGGCTGTCGTGAGTTTCTTTGCCGCAGTAGCTTTCCCTTCGTCTGCCTAGGAACATTTTTATCGTTCGCAACATTAAAGTTGACCCCTAATGTCGTTGGTTCGAAGGCAAACCCCTCTATAAAATTGCTATCAACAGATGATATGATTCACCCATGATGGAAAAGGACGCCTCTGGACTGCAGTATTTGTTGGATCTCGATGGCGAAATCCTGGACCAGGGTGATGGTTACTGGATAAAGATTGACGCTTGGGAAATTCCGCCAAGTAGGAATGTGCCACATGGGGTTCGATATTCGCTGTCCTTGCACGAACCATATGGCAATCGAATTTTTGGCCACGACAACGCACATGCAACAGAGCTTCCAAAAAAGTTCAAGTTTGCAGGCCAGAAATTGCCATATGACCACAAGCACCGGCATGCGTCCGATAAAGGTGTGCCGTATGTTTTTGTCGATGCAGCCCAATTGTTGAATGACTTCTTTGCCGAGTCCGATGTGGTTTTGGCGCAGCACAGAATGAGAGGAAAACCATGAAGATGATTTCTATCGGGATATTGCCGCAGGAGCAAATGCGGGCTCGCACGCTCTCAATTGCAAAAGGTGAGTTGAAGCGAAAGCCTGGCGATCCCAAAATTTGGTTTACCTCGATGCGATCTCTCGCCGAGGTGTTGAGTGATGAAAATCGTGCACTGTTGAAAGTTATTTCCGACATGCACCCGGATTCAATTGCATCTCTAGCAGCGTTGACTGGGCGTAGTTCAAGCAATCTTTCCAGAACGCTAAAAACCATGTCGAACTATGGATTGGTCGAGATGCAGCCAGTAAATTTGAAGCAATTTCGACCGGTAGCCAAAGCGACATCTTTCAGAATCGTTGCACAATCGTGATGTTGGATTTGGGGACGCCGTTCTAAGCCGCCGGCAGGAGCACTTGGTCTCAAAGAGCATCGGGCTGGTGGTGCGCGGTAGCTCAGCCTCACACTAGGGTCATGCCATTCACTCGGCAAGGTATTGGAAGCCACCCCATCGATGGTTTGATAGTCTCTGTGCGGCGATGCTTCATTGGTGAGTGACCTGCAGTTGCTCCTTCTGCCGCAGCAGCTTGCGCTTGACAACACCAACAAAGTGCTCAATGTCATCGACGATGGAGAAGAAGCTCGGCGTCACCAGCAGGCTCAGGATGGTGGAGGTGATCAAGCCGCCAATCACGGCCGCCGCCATGGGTGCGCGAAAGCTGTTGTCGGCGCTGCCCAGGCCTATCACCAGGGGCAGCATGCCCGCCACCATGGCGATGGTGGTCATGATGATGGGGCGGGCCCGCTTGTGGCACGCGTCTATCAGCGCGTCGAAGCGGTTCATGCCAAAGTCACGGCGGGCCATGATGGCGTAGTCCACCAGCAGGATGGAGTTCTTGGTCGACACGCCTATCAGCATCACCAGGCCAATGAAGGACGGCATGGACAGCATCTTGCCGCTGACCAGCAAGCCAATGAAGGCACCGCCAAAGGACAGGATGACCGCCGGCAAGATCGAGATCGGGTGCAAAAAGTCCTTGAACAACAGCACCAGCACAATGTAAATACAGAGGATGCCGGTCATCATGGCCATGCCAAAGCCGGCCACCATTTCGCCCTGCACCTCGGCGTCACCAATTTCCAGCTGCTGCACGCCGGCTGGCAGGTTCACAATGCTGGGAAACTTGGCCACCGCGGCGGTGACGTCGCCCAACGGCACACCCGATAACTCCACCTCGAAGTTGACATTGCGCACCCGGTTCAGGCGGCTGACCATGGCCGGCCCGCTGGACATTTCAAACGAGGCCACCTGACTCAGCATCACCGGGCCCTTGACACCGGGCACCATCAGGCGCCCCAACAACTCAAGGTCCTGGCGCGCGTCGGTGGCCAGCTTGACCACGATGGGTACCTGGCGTTGGCTCAGGTTGAGCTTGGGCAAGGCTGATTCGTAATCGCCCACGGTGGCAATGCGCAGCGTCTCGGCAATGGCCGTGCTGGTCACGCCTAGGTCGGCAGCCTTGGCAAAGTCCGGGTGAATGGCCACTTCTGCGCGCGTCAGGCTGGCACTCGATGAAATATTGCCCAGGCCGGGGATCTTGCGCAAATCCTTCTCGATGGCCGCCGCTGCCCTGGTCAATGCCACCGGGTCTTCACCTTTGAGCGCCAGCTGGTATTTTTCGCCCGAACCGCCCAGGCCGACCTTGAAGCGGGCTCCCGGCAGTTCAGACAGCGCGGTGCGCATCTGGCTTTCGATCACCTGTTTGACAGGGCGTGCACCGCGTTCGTCCAGCAACACGGTGAGTGTGGCCTTGCGTACTTCGGTGCTGGCGCCCCCCTGGAACGGGTCGGTGCCCACGGAGCCGCCACCTGCCGTGGTGTAGACGCTCTTCACGTGGGCCACTTTGCCGATTAGCGCGCGTGCCTGCTCGGCCGCAGCACGCGTTTGGGCCAGCGTGGTGCCGGGGGACAGCTCCAGATAGACCTGTGTCTGCGAGTTGTCGTCGGGTGGAATGAAGCCACTGGGGATCAAGGGCACCAGAAACAGCGAACCAATGAAGAAACCAATCGCCGAAAACATCGTGATCCAGCGGTGGCTCAGCGTCCAGCGCGTGATTCTCAGGTACAGCGGCATCCACACCGGCTCCTCATGCACATGGGTGGACGGCTTCATCACATAGGCCGCCATCATGGGTGTCAGCACACGGGCCACGACCAGTGAGGCAAACACGGCAAACACGGCGGTCCAGCCAAACTGCTTGAAGAACTTGCCCACAATGCCGCTCATGAAGGCGGTGGGCAAGAACACGGCAATCAGCGCAAAGGTGGTGGCGATCACGGCCAGGCCGATCTCATCCGCCGCTTCCATGGCAGCCTGGTAGGGCGTCTTGCCCATGCGCAGGTGGCGTTCGATGTTTTCCACTTCCACAATCGCGTCGTCGACCAGGATACCGATGACCAGCGAGAGCGCCAGCAGGGTCACGATGTTGGTGGTGAAACCCATGTAGTGCATGCCGATGAAGGCCGGAATGGCCGACAGCGGCAGCGCCACCGCCGACACCAGCGTGGCCCGCCAGTTGCGCAGAAAGAACCAGACCACGATGACCGCCAGCACGGCACCTTCGTACAGCATGGTCATGGAGGCGTCGAACTCTTCTTGTACCGGCGTCACAAAGTCAAAGGCCTGCGTCAGCTCCAGATCGGGGTGCTGCAGTTTGAGGTCGGCCAGCGCTTTTTGCACGGCGGCGCCGACTTCCACTTCGCTGGCGCCCTTGCTGCGGGTGATCTCAAAACCCACCACCGATTTACCGTTCAGAGTTGCAAAGCTGCGCTGCTCGGCCACGGTGTCCTTGACACTGGCGATCTCATCCAGGCGCACGTGCTTGCCACTGGAGAGAGTCAGCTCCACGCGTGACAGTTCCTCGACCGTGGCAACCGTGGCCAGCGTGCGCATGGGCTGCTCGGAGCCACCCAGGTCGGCACGGCCACCGGCGCTCTCGGTCTGCACCTGTCTGAGTTGGCGCGAAATATCGGCGGCCGTAGCGCCCAGGCTTTGCAGCTTGAGCGGGTCCAGCGCCACCTGCACCTCGCGGGACACGCCGCCCACGCGGGCCACCGAGCCAACGCCGCGCACGCCCAGCAGCGCGCGGGAGATGGAGTTGTCTACAAACCAGCTCAGGGCCTCGTCGTCCAGGCTGCCTGAGCGGATCGTGAAGGCCAGAATCGGCGCGCCCGACAGGTTCATCTTGCTGACGATGGGGTCCCGCAAATCGCCAGGCAAATCGCTGCGCACCTGCTGCACGGCGCTGCGCACATCGTCCACGGCTTCCTGCGTAGGCTTCTCCAGGCGGAATTCGGCGGTCACGCTGACGCTGCCGTCCTGCACACTGGTGTAGATGTTTTTCAGGCCCTGCAGCGGTGCAATGGCGTTTTCCAGCTTGCGGGCAACCTCGGTTTCCAGCTGGGCCGGTGCGGCACCGGGCAGGCTGGCCGACACAGTGACGGTGGGCAGCTCCAGATCGGGGAACTGCTGCACCTTCATGGCATTGAAGGACATCAGTCCGGCCAGCGTCAGCAGCACAAAAAGCATGACTGCCGGAATAGGGTTCCTAATGGACCAAGCAGATACATTCATACGCTTTGCTCCTTATTTACTAGCAGCAGGGGCAGGTTTCACAATGGCTTTAGGCGTGTTTGACATAGAGGTCTCGAGCTTCGCAGCTTCTGCCAACTTGACCAGATCGCCTTCGCTGAGGAAGCTGCCGCCACTGGCCACCAGCTTGTCCTCAGGCTTGACGCCACCCTGGATTTCGATCTGATCGCCCACGACGCGTCCGGTCTGCACCTTGAGCTGGCTGATGCGGTTGTCGGCACCGATGCGGGATACATAGCTGAAGCCATCACGCACGACCACTGCGGTTTGCGGCACGGTCAGCGCGCCCGAACTGCCCAGCTCGAATTCACCCCGGGCGTACATGCCGGGCTTGAAGGCGCCAGCCGTCACTTTGTCGCCAGCGGTCAGCCCGGCCAAATCGACATACACCAGCCCGTTGCGGGTCGCGGCATCCACGGTGGGTGCCAGTATGCGCACCTTGCCCCTGGTCTGCGCGCCGCCGGGGGCGGTCACCAGCACGGCGGTGCCGGGGTTGATTCTCCCGATCTCGCTGGAGGTGACTTCGCCGCGCCACTCCAGGCGGCCCTGGCGAATCAGCTTGAACATCTCGGTGCCAGCACCCACCACCGAACCAACGGAGGCCATGCGGGCCGAAATGATGCCACTGTCCGGTGCCAGCAAACGCGTGTTCTTCAGGCGCAGCAGTTGCGAATCCAGTTGCGCCTTGGCCGACTCGACGCGGGCCTTGCCGGTTTGCTCTTGCGTCAGGTACTGGTTGACCTGCTGGGCGCTGATGGCGCCGCTGCCCTGCACGGCGCGGGCGCGGTCGGCGTTGGCGGCTGCCTCGGCGGCATTGGCCTGGGCCTCAGCCACGGCAGCGCGCGCCAGGGCCACATCGGCCTGCACGCTCTCGGCGGCAAAGCTGGCCAGCAGCTGGCCGCGCTTGACGCTGTCACCCACATTGGCATGCAGCTCGGCCACGCGCAGGCCGTTGGCCTCAGCGCCGATGCTGGCCTCCTGCCAGGCGGCCACGCTGCCGTTGGCGGCCAGCTTGATAGCCAGCATGCTGCTCTTGGGTTGGGTCAGGGCCACGGTCAGCGCGGGCTTGCCAACAGCAGCGGGCTTGGTGGCATCGGCGGCTTGGCTGCGTGTGGCTGCCAGGCCGAGGCCGGCCAGCACCAGGACGCTGGCAAGAGCCAGAGCCAAGGTCAGCGGTTTGACGGGGAGCTTGTGGGTAAAGGAGGGTGATTGGAGGTTCATGGTGGTGTCGCGTCGCATCAATAAATGGGGGAGTAACGGTGTCCGGGTAGGGCGGGTCAGTTCGCAGCGGTAGCGGTTGCCGTATCGGGCTCAAAGCCGCCGCCCAGAGCGCGGTATAGGGAGACCCAGGCGCGGTTGCGCTCCAGGCCCAGGCTCAATTGAGCTGACTCGGAGGACAGCGCATTGCGCCGTGCGTCTTCCAGTTCCACCAGGCTGGCCAGGCCCTGGCCAAAGCGGGACTGGGTGGCGGCCAGCGATTCCGCGTAGCCCTGGGTGGAGACCTTGGCGTCTTGCGTGCGGGCGTCGGTACTGTTCAGGTTGACCAGTGCTTCTTCCACTTCGCGCACGGCCTGTCGCACCTTGGCGCGGTAGACCGTCACCACGGTCTGGTAGTTGGCCTCGGCCGACGTGACCGCCGCGACCCGCAGGCCACCATCAAAGATCGGCAGGTTGATCGCCAATGGGCCAAAGGACCAGGTGGCGCCGTCCTGGGCGACCCCGTTGCTGGTCAGGCGCGTGCCGGCAATCGAACCCGCCAGGCTCAGGCGCGGCAGGCGCTGCGCCTTGGCCGCGCCGACTTGGGCGCTGGCAACCATGACATCATGCTCGGCGCTGAACACGTCGGGGCGTTGGGCAATCGTCCGAGCGGGCACGCTTGCTATTGAAATAATAGCTACCTGCGAAGGTTTCACGATGGCTAGCGCCAGTTTTTTCTTAAGACTTGGCTCGGAAATGGCAGTCAGAGCGACCAGGGCCTTGGTCTCGAGTTCACATAAGGCCGCTTGCTGGGTCACACGGCTACTGCCGTCCGCCGCGCTGGCCCGCGCCATGGCGGCCACGGACGGGGCCACAAAGCCGACCCCGGCGTTGATCTCGGTGAGCCGTGCGGTCTCCTGGCGCGATGCGGCATCGCGCCGGGCCAGCGCCAGTTGCTGGGTGCAGGTGGACCAGCTGTAGTACAGGTTGGCCACCTCGGCAGCCACCGATACACGGGCGTCATGCCACTGGGCCTGGCTGCCTTCGACATTGGCCTGCGCGGCGCGGCTCACGGCGCGGTTGGCGCCGACCAGGTCAATTTCCCATGCCGCTTGCAGGCCGACCTGCTGCATATTGGTCACCGGAAAGCCGGGCTGGCTCACCCCCCGGCTGCCGGACACTTGGGCGCCCACATTGGGTACCAACGCAGAATGGGCCGCGGCCTGCTGCGCGCGCGAGGCCTCCACGCGCGCCAGCGCCTGTGACACCGACGGACTGACGGCCTGTGCCTCGGCGATCAGCTCCACCAGCACGGGATCACCCTGTTGCTGCCACCATTGGGTCAGCGAGCCCACGTTGCCTTGGTGGGGCAGGGGCGCATACCACTGGTCGGGAGCGTCCATGCTGACCTGGGTTGGTGGCATGAAGCTGGAGCAGGCAGACAGCGCGAGTGCGGCGGCCACGGGGGCCAGGGATCTAAGGGGTGGCAACATCATTTTTGGGACGGTTTGCGGTTGGATCGGGGAGCGGCGGCGGGCAGTGCGCGGCGTTGGGCTTCGGCTTCGGTGAGTGCCATGGCGTAGGCCACCAACCGGTCGCAGTAGCGGTCCAGCGCAGCGTGCGATGCCACCAGCTGCGGGCGAATACTGGTTACGACATCGCAGCCGATATGCAGCATGACGCCCAAGCCGGAGATGGAAAACGCCAGGGCATGGATGTCGTTGTCGGCCTTGACCAATCCCAGATGGCGGCACAGTACGCCGACCAAAGCAGCGTGGGCCGGCTTGATGTTGGAGTCAATCTCTTCCTGCCAGATGCCGGTGGGCTCCAGCATTTCGCGAAAGTGCAGCTTCATGCAATGTTGCATCAGGTGGCCCTGTTTCAGTGGATCCAGAAACGACCACATCAAACGCTGCAATGCCTGCTGCAGGCTGATGCCGGCATCGGCTATGGATTCGGGCGGCACGTTGGGGTTGCAACGTGGGTCGGTAAACACCGCCCGGTACAGCCCGGCCTTGTCGCCAAAGTAGTAGCTGATGGACGCGATGTTGACCTGTGAGGCCTGTGCGATTTCGCGGGTGGACGTTTTGGCGAATCCTTTTTCAGCGAACAGCGTCAGGGCCGCGTCGAGCAGACGGTTGCGCGCTTCAAAGCCGTCAATGCGCAAAGGCTTGGCGGCACTGGAGGATGAGGAGGTCTTGGACATGGGGAGCGATTCTAGCCTAGTTAAATCAAACGTTTGATTTAACTAATCCACACTCCCCGTGGGGAAATGGTGACTAACCCGCCATCAGCTTCTGGACTAAATCGCCAGCGTTGGCGGCTTTGTACTTGCGCGTCAGGCGGGCACAGTAGATCTCAACGGTGCGGTGGCTGGTGGACAGCGTCTTGCCGATTTGTTTGGACCTCAGGCCCTGCATCAGGTGTGCGGCCACTTTGCGATCGCAGGCCGTCAACTCGGCTTTGACCGGGCGGCGTCAACACTGAGGTCTTCAAAGCACCAGATGCCAACCTCGTGCGGGGCCTCGCGGTTCAGCGCACGTCTGGAGACATGGCACCAGAACGCTTCGCCCTTGAGGTGACCGGTAACGGTGGATGTCCGCTTCGTCAAGCTGCCGTTGACCGCAACGGACAGAGGAGTGTGAACGCAAGAAACTTCAAGTCCAAAGTGAATTCAGTGGCGGAACAAAAGGGCAGACTTTGCGGAGTTCGCTGGGATGACTTGTTGAGCAAAATTCCATGTTCTTTAACTGCCTTGTCCGGTTCGGTAGATCGGCGCTCATTTCCGAGCAGGTTGTGCAGTTGGACTTGGTGACGGTGTGGCCCCTTGTTTTGGCGGCAGCCACACTGTAGACAAGATGACAATCAAAATGACTACAAAGTAGAACGGCTGATTTAAAACAAAGGTCATTCCACTCCGTGGCCACCAACGGTTGGCTCCCTCTTGGCACGATTCACTTACCTTCGGACCATCGTACCAGCCAACACCGGATTGCCCATCCGTTCGGGGCGAACCTCTTATATCCCTCTCGATCTCGGTGGCTCGTTCGACCACTGCCTCAACCAAGTTGACGTGTCGCGACTCGACGATCAAGAACAGCAGGGTAATCACAAGCAGCGCAGTTCTCAGCACGAACGCGCTCATATCGATGGTTGCCGTATAGTAGGCCGCGAGCAGACCGCCAACTATCACAAGAAGCCAACCTCTTAGGGCAATCATGTGGCCCTCATGCCGCGTAATGATCCCCTGAATGCGGTCGAGTTCGTGATGAGCTTGCTGCATCTCGTCCATTGCAATTTTCTCCCCTAGCCTATGCTGCTCAACGGATTTATACCGCAAAACCTACGGATTAATCTGGGCACTGCGGGATAAACTGGTCACGAATTCCTCCTGAGAACGGCTTTTAGCCTTGATTTCTGCCATTTTGATGCATTTCCATGCTGGTACAAAAATTCTGACAAACTCCGCAAATTGTTTTGCGTCGATTTTAGGCGGCAAACAGTTTTTCCCCGAAACTGAAGGAGCCTCTTGAGCGTCTGCTCCCACTGCAGGAGAGCCCGCCAAGTTAATGAAAACGACCCCGTGATTTCACTGACCGCTTCGGTATCTCGGACTGTGGACGCGAACGTCCGGACGCCCCCTTAATGCCAGGCGTTCAATTCATTCCGGCTCAGCGTGGCTACACAACTTCAGACATCGATATTCCCAGCTCGCAGCGCGTTCGTTTCAATGAAATCGCGGCGTGGCTCAACCTCATCACCCATTAGCATCGTGAACACGCGGTCGGCTTCAATGGTGTCGTCGATCTGGACCCTGAGCAAACGGCGTACCGTCGGATCCATCGTCGTTTCCCATAGTTGCAAGGGGTTCATCTCACCCAGGCCCTTGTAGCGCTGGCGCGACGTGGCGTGTTCTGCTTGTGCAATCAGCCATGCCATGGCTTCGCGGAAATCGGCGACCTTTTCCTCTTTTTGGCGCTCTCCTTCGCCGCGCATGACTTTGGCGCCATCGCTCAGCAAACCCTTGAACGTGTTGGCAGCTTCTGCCAGTGCGGCGTAATCGGAGCCGTGCACAAAGTCTTGCGTCAGCACACTGCTCTTGACATTGCCATGATGGCGGCGGCTGATGCGCAAAATGGGTTTGTCGGTACGGACGTCAAATTCGCCGGCCACCTCGGCATCGGGCAATTTGGCTTGCAGCGCAACAGCGGAGGTTTGCGCATCGGCCACTGTGTCCAGATTGAGTGCTACGCCGTCAGCCACTGAGCGAAGTGCCTCGGCGTCCATGAAATTGCGCAAGCGCGCAATCACGGCCTGTGCCACCTGGTGTTTGCGTGCCAACTCGGCCAATGTGTCACCAGCGAGCGTTGTACCCGCCTCGCCGCCAGTATGCACAGCGGCGTTGACCAGCGCGATGCGCAGAAGAAAACTGTCCAGGGCGCCGGTGTCTTTCAGGTAAAGCTCTTCCTTGCCAGCTTTCACCTTGTAAAGAGGCGGTTGTGCAATGTAAATATGGCCGCGCTCCACCAGTTCGGGCATTTGGCGGTAAAAAAAGGTTAACAACAAGGTGCGGATATGCGCACCGTCCACATCGGCATCGGTCATGATGATGATGCGGTGGTAACGAAGTTTGGCGACGTTGAAATCATCATTGCCGGTGCTGCCGCCGGCCTTGCCAATACCGGTGCCCAGTGCCGTGATCAGTGTCAAAATTTCATTGCTGGTCAGCAGCTTTTCATAGCGGGCTTTTTCCACGTTCAAGATCTTGCCGCGCAAAGGCAAAATGGCCTGAAATTTTCGATCGCGCCCCTGCTTGGCTGAGCCGCCGGCGGAGTCACCCTCAACGATGTAGATCTCGCACAGCGCCGGGTCTTTTTCCTGGCAGTCGGCCAGTTTGCCGGGCAGTCCCATGCCGTCCAGCACGCCTTTGCGGCGCGTCATGTCGCGCGCCTTTCGTGCGGCCTCGCGGGCGCGGGCTGCCTCAATGATTTTGCCAACGATGATCTTGGCGTCGGCCGGGCGCTCCTGCAGGTAGTCGTAAAGCAGCTTGCTGACGATGTCTTCCACCGGGCCGCGCACTTCACTGCTCACCAGCTTGTCCTTGGTCTGACTGCTGAACTTGGGCTCGGGCACTTTGACGCTCAGCACACAAGTCAAGCCTTCGCGCATGTCGTCACCCGTGACTTCGACCTTGGCCTTTTTTGCCAGCTCGCTGTCATCAATGTATTTGTTGATGACGCGTGTCATGGCGGCACGCAAGCCAGTCAAATGGGTGCCGCCATCACGCTGCGGTATGTTGTTTGTAAAGCACAGCACCTGCTCGTTGTATCCGCTGTTCCATTGCATGGCCACTTCGACACCGATGTTGGTGTTCTGGTCGCTCTGGCGGTCGCCCATGGCGTGAAAGATGTTGGGGTTCAACACCGTCTTACCCCGGTTGATGAAGTTGACAAAGCCCTTGACGCCACCGGCGCCCGAGAAGTCGTCTTCTTTGCCAGTGCGTTCGTCTTTAAGGCGTATTTTGACGCCGTTGTTTAAAAAGCTGAGCTCGCGCAAACGCTTGCTCAAAATGTCGTAGTGAAAGTCGGTATTGGTCTGAAAGATATCCAGGTCTGGCAAAAAGTGAACCTCAGTACCGCGTTTTTCGGTGTTGCCAATTACCTTCATGGGCGACACTTCGACTCCGTTGACTACTTCAGTAATGCGGTTCTGCACAAAGCCCTTGCTGAACTCCATCACGTGAACTTTGCCATCGCGTCGAATAGTCAGACGCAGCATCTTTGAGAGGGCGTTCACGCAACTCACGCCGACACCGTGCAGGCCACCTGAAACCTTGTAGCTGTTCTGGTTGAACTTGCCACCTGCGTGCAGTTCGGTCAACGAGATTTCGGCGGCAGAGCGCTTGGGCTCATGCTTGTCATCCATCTTCACGCCAGTTGGAATGCCGCGCCCGTTGTCGACCACGCTGACCGAGTTGTCCGAATGGATGGTTACCAGGATGTCGTCGCAATGCCCGGCCAGTGACTCGTCGATCGAGTTGTCAACCACCTCAAACACCAGGTGATGCAGCCCAGTGCCGTCTGACGTGTCGCCAATGTACATGCCGGGGCGTTTGCGCACCGCTTCCAGTCCTTCCAGAATCTGGATCGAGTCCTCTCCATAAGCTTCTGAAGCCCCCGCCTGATTCGCGTCTATGGTTGGCTGAAAGTTGGAGCTGTCGGTGCTGCCCTCACCTGTGTGCACGGCTTCGTCTCCGTTTTGTGGGATATGAACTGGCTTGTTTTCTTCGGTCATGGCTAACTTTTCTAACGATTTCTCAAACTCTTGAATGACCAAACCCGCAATGAACTTTTGGTTCATCGCGGGTTTGGGATTTGCACTGCGACAAATTCTTGTGAGGCTAAATACGCATCGGCATCACCACGTATTTAAAAGTTGCGTTGTCAGGTATGGTGAACAAGGCAGAGCTGTTGCTGTCTGAGAGTTCCAGCTTGACCATTTCCTGTGTCATGTTGGACAGTGCGTCAATCAGGTAGGTCACATTGAAACCGATCTCGATGCTGTCGCCGCCGTAGTCAATGTCCAACTCGTCTACAGCTTCTTCCTGCTCGGCGTTGTTTGATGCCACGCGCAGAGTGCCGGGATCAATGTTCAAGCGCACGCCCTTGAACTTGTCGCTGGTCAAAATGGCGGTACGCTGCAACGTTGCCAGCAGTGCGGCGCGGCCCAGTGTGATGCTGTTCTTGTGATTTTTCGGGATGACGCGGTTGTAGTCGGGGAACTTTCCTTCGACCAGCTTGGTGACGAACTCCATGTCGTCAAAGCTGAACTTGGCCTGGTTGTTGGCAAACTGCATTTCAATTGCGCCTTGCGCATCGGAAAGCAGACGTTGCAGCTCGATGACGGTTTTGCGCGGCAATATGACCTCTTGTTTTGGCACGTCCACATCCAGTGTGGCCGAGGCAAAGGCCAATCGATGGCCGTCAGTTGCCACCAGGCTTAGCTGTTTGCCCTCAGCCACGAACAAAATGCCGTTGAGGTAATAACGGATGTCATGCACGGCCATGGCAAAAGACACTTGACTCAGCAAATCCTTCAGGGTCTTTTGTGGCACGCTGAACACGGGACCAAAGTTGGCAGCCTCTTGCACCAGAGGAAAGTCTTCGGCCGCCATGGTTTGCAATGTGAACTTGCTCTTGCCGCCTTTGAGTATGAGTTTGGTCGCGCTCGATTCCAGAGATACGGTCTGATCGGCAGGCATGGTGCGCAGAATGTCAATCAGCTTGCGAGCGCCTACCGTCGTAGTGAACTCACCGACATCGCCCTCCAGTTCAGCGCTGGTTCGAATCTGGATCTCAAGATCGCTGGTGGTAAGTTGCAAGGACGCGCCTGATTTCCGAATCAAAACGTTGGCCAGGATGGGCAAAGTATGTCGGCGCTCAACAATACCGGCTACCGATTGCAGTACCGTTAGAACTTTGTCTTGTGTGGTTTTCAGGACGATCATGTCAACCTCTTAATAAATGTCTCTAATTCAAATTAACAACAGACGGGAGTGGATTTTTTCCCAGCCGCCATTTTCCACTTTATTTTTATCAGCCATCAGCCTTTGAGTGTCTGTTCCAACACGTGAAGCTGCTGATTTAATTCAGTCATTTGCTGGCGTTCGCCACCAATCTTGCGTACCGCGTGCAACACAGTGGTGTGGTCACGGCCGCCAAACAATTCTCCAATTTCCGGGAGACTTTTTTGTGTCAGCTCTTTGGCCAGATACATTGCAATCTGACGCGGCCTGGCAATACTTGCGGGTCGCTTTTTCGAATACATGTCTGCAATCTTGATTTTGTAATAGTCAGCCACTGTTTTCTGGATGTTTTCCACCGAAATCTGTCGGTTCTGAATCGACAGCAAGTCGCGCAGCGCTTCACGGGCCAACAAGATGGATATCTCTTTCTGATTGAAACGTGAGTACGCCAAAATCTTGCGCAAAGCTCCCTCCAATTCACGCACGTTGGAGCGCACATTCTTGGCGACGAAAAACGCGACTTCTTCGGGCATGACAATGCCTTCAACCTGCGCCTTGGTGATCAGTATGGCAACCCGCATTTCCAGTTCGGGC
This sequence comes from Comamonadaceae bacterium, assembly GCA_037141865.1. Taxonomy (GTDB): domain Bacteria; phylum Pseudomonadota; class Gammaproteobacteria; order Burkholderiales; family Burkholderiaceae_C; genus Rhodoferax. Next base: position 26,307 of record JBAXBQ010000003.1, read on the forward strand.
GGCTCAATTGCCACGGTCAGCCCAGAATCAAAACGTGAAACAAGACGTTCGTGTATATCCGCCAAACCCTTCGGATAAGTGTCACTGGTCATCACAATGTGCGACTTCTTGGCAAGCAAAGCCTCGAACGCGTTAAAGAACTCTTCCTGGGTTCTTTCCTTGTTGGCGAAAAACTGCACGTCGTCAATCAGCAGCAAATCAAGCGAGTGATAGCGCTCCTTGAATTCATCAAAAGTTTTGCGCTGATAGGCCTTAACCACATCTGAAACGAATTGCTCAGCGTGTATGTAGAGAACTTTGGCTGCAGGCATGTCGGCCAGCAACCGGTTACCCACCGCATGCATTAAATGGGTCTTGCCCAATCCAACACCGCCGTAAATGAAAAGCGGGTTGTACAAATAGCCTGGCATGCCTGCAACGTGCATCGCTGCTGCGCGCGCCATTCGGTTCGCAGTTCCCTCAACCAGCGACTCAAAGGTCAGCGCCGTATTGAGTCGGTTCTTGAAGCCGTTGGGTACACGCCCTTCCCCTAACCCTGCCGATTCTTCATTCGGTATCAGCTCCTCCGACTGCTGGGAAGAAAAGCTTCTGGCCGGCACCTCCCGAGGAGCAAGTGCTAACTCCACTTGGACGGACTGTCCAGAAAACTTACCCAACAAACTGGCGATACGGGTGCTGTACTGGGCCCTGATCCAGTCCAGTTTGAACCGATTGGCAACAAAAATTGTGACTTTACTCAGATCCTCGGTGACTTTGGCCGACAGGGGTTTGATCCAGGTGTTGAACTGTTGTTCGGGGAGTTCCTGAGCCAATTGGTCGATGCAAGTCTGCCACAGGCTATGCCCGGCACCCAGACCGGTTGAATCCGGTTGGTCAAGGTAGTTTCCCTCTGTCATTGTCTGTATCAGCTTCTGTGGATAGTTTTAAATTGCTGCTCCATGGATTGTAATTTATGAAGCATTTATCCACAAGGAGGAAATCCCGGCCAGCAAACCCTTCGACAGCTCCAGCACTACAAGCTGTATGTAATGTAAGGTGTTGCCGGGATTGAGAAAGTTTGCGATAATAGCCGGTTCCCCTAATTGTGTTGGGGGAGAACAGACAACGGCCCGCAGCTACTGATTGGTGGTGGGCTGTCATTGAGCCCTTTAGGATTTCCAAAATGAAACGCACTTACCAACCCTCCAAGATTCGCCGCGCCCGCACTCACGGCTTCCTGGTTCGCATGAGAACTCGTGGCGGTCGTGCTGTGATTAACGCCCGTCGCGCCAAAGGCCGCAAGCGCCTGGCAGTCTGATCCTCACGGTTCCAGTCGTGCGCACCTGCTTGCAGTTCTGGCGCCGCATCCAATTGAAGCGATTAACAACGCGGAGTCAGTTTCAGGCTGTGCTGGCTGGACCCACAGTAGCTCGCACGACCCATTTTGCATTGCATTGCGTTGCGCTGAACGGACCTGTTGCTATCCAGGAAACTTTGGAATCTTCGCTCCCGCCCAAGCCGGAACTATTTGGCGTGAAGGATGTGTGGATGGGTGCCATGGTACCCAAACGGTGGGCCAAACGGGCAGTCACCCGCAATGCCATCAAACGCCAGATTTACAGTGTGAGCGCAAGTTTTGAGTCTGCGCTTCCCAAAGCTGCGCATGTGCTTCGTTTGCGTGCCAGTTTCGACAGAATCGAATTCCCTAGCGCAACTTCGCAACTGCTCAAAGCCAGCGTTCGCAGCGAATTGCTGCAACTGTTTGCCAGTGCGCTGGCGCGCCCATATTTACCCAAAGCGCAGCTCGGCGCGACATGATTAAAGACATGCTCATCGCCCTTGTCCGGGGATATCGCCTGCTGTTGAGCCCTTGGTTGGGATCATCGTGCAGATTTGAGCCTACTTGCTCGGTGTTTTCAATCCAGGCCTTGCAGCTACATGGCGCCGTCGTCGGTTCCTATTTGACGCTGAAGCGACTGGGTCGTTGCCATCCCTGGTGCGCCGGTGGTCTTGATTCAGTGCCCACAGCAACTCCCCGGCTATTTACCCAGCTGACTACCTCTCCCACTGAAAAGAAGTCTTCATGAACGATATTCGTCGCACCATTTTGTGGGTGATTTTTGGTTTTTCCATGGTTCTGCTGTGGGACAAGTGGCAGGTTTATAACGGAAACAAGGCCACATTTTTCCCCGGTCCCGCTAGCACCAGCGTCAACGCCAATCCTACGCCAGCTCCGTCCAGTGTGCCAACGGCGGTTCCTGCTGCAAATTCGACGGCTGGCAGTGCCCAGATGCCTGGGGCCATCGGACAATCGAGTTTGAAGGTGAGCGCGACTGATGTAGCTCATGAGCGCTTTGTGGTGACGACCGACGTGCTCAAACTGACGTTTGATACCGAGGGCGCCTCACTGGTGCAGACCGCGTTTGTCAAGCACGTTGACATGAGTGACCAGAGCAAAAATTTTGTTTTGCTTGACGAGAATAAGGACCGTACCTATGTGGCGCAATCAGGCTTGATCGCGGGGGCAGCAGGGGGCACATTCCCAACGCACAAGACAGTCATGACGCTGGTTCCAGGTGAACACACATTAATGGAAGGTAACAAAGAACTGGTGATCCGATTTGAGTCACCCGAACTGGGCGGTCTCAAGTTGGTGAAAACTTTCACCTTGACCCGCGGTGCCTACGCGGTGGCAGTCAAACATGAAGTAGTCAATCTGGGTCCGGTCACAGTGTCGCCCCAGCTCTACCTGCAATTGGTCCGTGATGGTAATAAGCCTTTGGGGGAGTCATCTTTTTATTCAACCTTCACCGGCCCGGCGATTTATACCGAGGTCAAGAAATACCAGAAGGTGGAATTCAAAGACATCGAAAACAACAAGGTGGATGTCGAAAAGACGGCTGAAAACGGCTACGTGGCCATGGTTCAGCATTATTTTGCCAGTGCGTGGTTGTTGGGTGATGGCATCAAACGCGATTTATTCTTGCGTAAGGTCGACGCCAATTTGTACGCCGTCGGCATGATCACTTCGCTAAACGATATTGCGCCGGGCCGCAGCAAAACGATAGACGCAACATTCTTTGCAGGGCCGCAGGAAGAAAAAGTGCTCGAATCACTGGCGCCGGGACTCGAGCTGGTCAAAGACTACGGTTGGCTTACCATTTTGGCCAAGCCCTTGTACTGGTTGCTGGACAAACTGCAAACTTTAATCGGCAACTGGGGTTGGTCTATCATGGCCCTCGTCTTGTTGCTGAAAGCAGCCTTTTACTGGCTCAATGCCAAGGCTTACGCCAGCATGGCCAAGATGAAAGCCATCAATCCAAAGATAACTGAAATGCGGGAACGGTTGAAAGACAGTCCGCAGCAGATGCAGCAAGAGATGATGCGCATCTACCGCGAAGAAAAAGTCAATCCGATGGGTGGCTGTTTCCCGATCATGGTTCAGATTCCAGTGTTCATCGCGTTGTACTGGGTGCTGTTGTCCAGTGTCGAAATGCGCAATGCACCCTGGGTGATGTGGATTCATGACCTCTCGTCACCAGACCCTTTCTATATTCTGCCGATCGTCATGACGCTCACTACGGTACTCCAAACCGCCCTCAACCCGGCGCCGCCGGACCCCATGCAGGCCAAGATGATGTGGTTCATGCCATTGGCGTTCAGTGTGATGTTCTTCTTCTTCCCGGCAGGCCTGGTGTTGTACTGGATCACTAATAACGTCTTGTCGATCGCGCAGCAGTGGGTCATCAACACCCGCATGGGTGTGCCACCGCAATTCAACTTGCCCAAGTTCTGAGCCGGAGCGTGCTGCCGCGTCATCAAGACCCCATAGTAGCCGTAGCCACTGCCCCCGGTCGGGGTGCGGTGGGCATTGTCCGGATCAGCGGGAAAAACCTTGAGGCGTTGATACGGGGACTATTTGCACGGCAGCTGAAGCCCCGCGAGGCGACGTATCTGCCCTTTCTTGATCACAATGGGCTAGCCATTGATCACGGGTTGGTGATTTATTTTCCGGCACCCCACTCGTTCACCGGTGAGGATGTGCTGGAGCTGCAGGCGCACGGTGGACCGGTCGTATTGCAGCTCTTGCTGGCTCGTTGTTTGCGAGCCGGTGCCGAACCTGATCCCGTCACCCACGCGCCTCGGCTATCGGGTATGCGAATCGCGCTGCCCGGTGAATTCACCGAGCGCGCATTCCTCAACGACAAGATCGATCTGGCGCAGGCAGAAGCCATCGCCGATCTGATTGATGCCAGCACCGAGCTCGCCGCCCGCAGCGCCAGTCTCTCTCTGTCGGGTGCATTTTCAAAGGAAATCCACAGCCTGCGTGACGCGCTGATTCATCTGCGTATATTGGTTGAAGCGACGCTCGACTTTCCGGAAGAGGAAGTTGACTTCCTGCGCCAGGCAGACGCGCAAGGGCAGCTATCAAAGTTGCAGCAACTCCTGAAAACAGTGTTGCAAAGAGCCCACCAGGGTGCCCTGTTGCGCGACGGTATCTCGGTCGTGATTGCGGGCCAACCGAACGCTGGCAAGTCATCCCTGCTAAACGCCCTGGCCGGCGCTGAACTGGCGATTGTCACTGCGATTGCTGGTACCACCCGTGACAGGGTCCAGCAAACCATTCAGATCGAGGGCGTACCGGTGCATGTGATTGACACTGCAGGCCTGCGCGAAAGCGCTGATGAGGTTGAAAAGCTTGGTATCGCACGCGCCTGGGATGCCATCGCGACCGCTGATGTTGTTTTGTTTTTACATGATCTGACCCGTTGCGAAGCGACAAATTACAAGTTGGATGACGCAGTGATTGCGGAACTGCTAACCCAGAAACTACCGGCCAAAGTACCGATCATTGACATCTGGAACAAGGCCGACGTTGCGGACCGTACCAGCCGCGAGCGGGGGCTGATGCTGTCGGCTAAAACCGGCGCGGGTCTGGAGGCTCTGCGCCACAACTTGCTTGAGTTAGCGGGCTGGCAGTCGGTACCCGAAGGTGTCTACATTTCCCGCGAGCGGCATGTACAAGCCTTGCGCCGGGCGGATATCCATTTGATGCAAGCCACCGCTCATTTGGCGGCCAACGCACGGGCTTTGGACCTGCTGGCGGAAGAGCTTCGCCTGGCACAAAGCGCTTTGAGTGAAATCACCGGTGAATTTACGTCAGATGATCTGCTGGGTGTGATTTTCTCGAAATTCTGTATCGGGAAATGAGCTGTTCGGCTGTGCCTCAGTGACCGGCGAAATCGATCAACGTGAAAAGTGGCAGGCCAGCGGCCTTGAGCTTGGCGGATCCGCCAAGCTCCGGCAGGTCGACAATGGCGGCCCCCTCGATCACTTGAGCCCCCAGTTTTTCGAGCAATTTCATGCCGGCCATCATGGTGCCGCCGGTGGCAATCAGGTCGTCGATCAGCAACACGCGGTTACCGGGCTTGACAGCATCCGTGTGCAATTCCACGGTGGCGCTGCCGTATTCCAGCTCGTAGGTTTCTTCTACTGTGGTGAACGGCAGCTTGCCCTTCTTGCGGATGGGAACGAAACCGACGTTCAGTTCATAGGCAACCACCGCGCCTAAAATGAAGCCACGGGCATCAAGCCCGGCCACGACTTCGGGGCGCATGGCAGGATCCATGTAGCGATGCACGAAGGCGTCGATCAGTACCCGAAATACCCGGGCTTCCTGCAACAGGGGTGTGATGTCGCGAAACTGCACACCCGGAGCAGGCCAGTCAGGCACGGTGCGTATGTGGTCTCTGAGGTACTGGTTGACACTGAGGTTTTGCATTGCGCGGGATGTTGGGGCTAGAGTCCGTATTGTGCATCGTGCCCGCTTCCTTGCCGGGTTTGACTGGTCAACCTTTAAGCAATTTCTGCTCGGCCGAGGCCAATGTTTCGGTCTTGCCTGACAGCACCAGCGTATCGCCGCCCTCAATCAGCGGGTCTGCTGCGATCGGCATGACCTTGCCACCATGGCGCCGCAGGCTGACGATACGAACGTCCAACCCGTGAATGGAAAGGTGGCTCAGCGGCTTGCCAATGGACTTGGCGCCCGGCGGCAACGTCAGTGATGACAGCCGCTCCTGATGGAGTTCATCCTGTGAGTCGTCGTCGGCCCCATGGAAGTAGCCACGAAGCAGGTTGTAGCGGGCATCGCGTTGATCCTGCACCATGCGAATCACGCGTCGCATGGGTACGCCCACCAATGCCAGCGCATGACTGGCCAGCATCAATGAGCCTTCAATCGCCTCCGGCACCACTTCTGTGGCGCCGGCTTGCTGGAGCGCTTCCAGATCATGGTCATCCTGGGTTCGCACGATGACCGGCACCTGCGGCGCATGGGACCGGATGTGGGCCAGCACCTTCATGGCACTCGGGACCTCAAGGTAGGTGACGACTACAGCGCTGGCGCGTGCCAGTCCGGACGCGATCAGGGCCTGAAGACGGGCGGCGTCCCCAAAGACCACCGAGTCGCCGGCGGCGGCGGCCTGGCGCACTCGGTCCGGGTCAAGATCAAGCGCGATGTAGGGAATACCTTCTAGTTCCAGCATGCGAGCCAGGTTCTGTCCGCAGCGGCCATAACCGCAAATGATCACATGCTTGTTCACGCTGATTGATTTGCTTGCAATGTTGGTCATTTGCAGCGACTGTTGCAGCCATTCACTGCTCACCAACCTCATCACAATTCGGTTGCTGTACAAAATGACGAATGGTGTGGCCAGCATCGACAGCACCATGCTGACCAGTATCGGGTTCAGCAGAGTCGGAGGCACCAGCGCGTTGGCTTGGGCCAGTGTCAACAGGACAAATCCGAACTCGCCCGCCTGTGCCAAATAGAGTCCGGTGCGCAGCGAAACGCCTGAAGTGGCGCCCAATCCCCGCGCCAGCGCCGCCACCAGTGCGGCCTTGAACAATACTGGCAAAGTGATCAGCAAAAGCACCAGAGGCCACCTCTCCAGTACCAGCCGCCAGTCCAGCATCATCCCGATGCTGATGAAAAACAGGCCCAGCAAAACATCGTGAAACGGCCGAATATCAGTCTCCACCTGTTGCTTGTATTGCGTCTCCGAAATCAGCATGCCTGCGATAAATGCTCCCAGTGCCAAGCTCAAGCCTGCCAGCTCGGTCAACCAGGCCAGACCCAACGTGATGAGCAAAAGATTGAGCACAAACAACTCTTCGCTTTTTCGCCGTGCCACCAGAGTTAGCCACCATCGAATCACAGTCGGCCCACCGACCAGCAGCAAAGCTATCAATAGCGTTGCCTTGAGTGCCGCCAGCAGCATCGTTTCGAACAGCTGCTCGGCGCTAGCCCCGAGCGCTGGGATCAGTACCAGCAGTGGGACCACCGCCAGATCCTGAAACAACAATATGCCCATGACCCGCTTGCCGTGTTCCGACTCCATTTCCAGCCGCTCGGTCATCAGTTTGACCACAATCGCCGTACTGCTCATGGCGAGCGCACCCGACAGCGCGAGTGCCGTTTGCCATCCCATACCCCACAACTTTGGCGCAATGAATGCCAGACCCATGGCGGCTGCGGTGGCCCCCAACATCGTCAGCAGGACCTGGAAAAAACCCAATCCAAACACATGATTGCGCATGGCGCGCAGCTTGGTCAAGTTGAACTCAAGCCCAATGACAAACATCAGAAAGACAACACCAAACTCGCCCAGGTGGCGCACCCCGTCGGCGTTCTTCGCCAGCGCCAGCGCATTGGGGCCGATCACGACGCCCACTGCTAAATATCCCAGCATCGGTGGCAGCTTCAAGAACCGACAGGCGACCACACCCAGCACAGCGGCCAGTAGGTACAACAATGTGAGTTCGAGCGGGCTCATTCCCGGATACTAGCAAGTCGCGCCTTCATCTATAAAATGGCGCCATGACAAGCAACGATAATGCCGCTCGAATCTTTCAGGCGGAGCAGGCAATACGCCTGGCACGGGAGACCCTGGATATCGAGGCCGCGGCAGTTTTGGGTTTGAAACAACACCTGGGGCAGTCGTTTGCCCGAGCCGTGGAGATGATGCTGGATGTGACAGGTCGCGTGGTGGTGATGGGGATGGGAAAGAGCGGCCATGTGGGGCGCAAGATCGCGGCCACCCTGGCCTCAACAGGCACGCCAGCCATGTTTGTGCACCCGGCCGAGGCCAGTCATGGTGACCTCGGCATGATCAAGCCGGTCGATCTTGTGCTGGCGATCTCGAACAGCGGTGAATCTGAAGAGTTGACCGCCATCCTGCCGGTGCTCAAGCGCATGGGCACACCGCTGATTGCCATGACTGGCAGGGTGGAATCAACTTTGACCCGCCATGCGGACGTATTTCTTGACTGCGGGGTAGAGAAAGAAGCCTGCCCCCTGAATCTGGCTCCCACCGCAAGTACCACGGCGCAACTGGCACTGGGCGACGCGTTGGCCGTGGCCCTGCTTGACGCGCGTGGTTTCAAGGCTGAAGATTTTGCCCGATCCCACCCTGGTGGCGCACTTGGGCGCAAGCTGCTAACCCATGTCAGTGACGTTATGCGAAGTGGTGATGACGTGCCCAGGGTCGGACCAAGCGCCAGTTTCACCGAGTTGATGCGGGAGATGAGCGTCAAGGGCTTGGGCGCCACCGCCATAGCCGATGAAAACTTGGCAGTGCTCGGGATTTTTACCGATGGCGACTTGCGCCGTCTGGTTGAGAAAGGGATTGACTTGCGTACCAGCACGGCGAAGCAGGTGATGCACGCCAATCCGCGCACCATTGCCAGTGACGCACTGGCCGTGGAAGCTGCCGAATTGATGGAACAGCACTGCATCACCAGCGTGCTGGTGCTGGATAAGGCAGGGCGATTGTGCGGTGCCCTGAATAGCAATGACCTGATGCGTGCGAAGGTAATTTGATGACTCCAAGTCTCAATTTCCCACCGGAATTGTTGCTTTTGGCACAAGGCATCAGGGTGGCTTTCTTTGATGTCGATGGTGTTCTGACCGACGGTGGGCTGCATTTCACCGCGTCGGGGGAAACGATCAAGCGGTTTCATACGCTGGATGGCCATGGCCTCAAACTGCTAAAGCGTGCCAACATTACGCCGGCGATCATTACGGGGCGCGATTCAAAACCACTGCGTTTGCGGCTTGCGGCGTTGGGCATTGAACATGTCCATTACGGAACCGAAGACAAACGCCCCGCTGCCGAGCAAACGCTCAAGGTTTTGGGGCTTCGCTGGGATCAGGTGGCGGCGATGGGAGACGACTGGCCAGATCTTGCCGTTATGCGGCGCAGTGCATTTGCTTGTGCTCCGAAAAATGCCCATAGCGAGGTTAAATCAATCTCGCACTTCATCACCAGCGCTCGGGGTGGCGAAGGTGCCGTCAGGGAGTTGTGTGACCTACTGCTGATTGCCAGTGGCAGGTATGCTGGATTTCTTGCGGACAGCATGCAGTGATCAAGCTGTTACGCGCCTTGTGGGAGCGACTGTCGCTCTATCTTCCCGTCATTCTCATGGGCGTTTTGGCGCTTGGAACCTACTGGTTGGTGCGTAGTACTCCCCTTTTGCTAACCACTGCGCAAGAGCAGCCACCAAAGCACGAGTCTGACTATTTCATGCGTAACTTTTCAGTAAGAACTTTTGACGAATCGGGACGACTCAAAAGCGAAGTGTTTGGAGCAAACGCCCGCCACTTTCCGGACACGGACACACTGGACGTCGATTTTGTTCGCATTCGCTCATTTAGCGTCGAGGGTCGTTTGACGACTGCAACCGCGAGCCGCGCGGTGGTCAATGGAGATGCTTCTGAAGTGCAATTGATTGGCAATGCTCGGGTGGTGCGCGAGTCTGGGGTCGATGGTGCTGGACAGTCCTTCCAGCGGATGGAATTTCGCAGCGAGTTTTTGCATGTCTCGGTACCGGCAGAGCGCCTTGAGTCTGACAAACAGGTGGAACTGATGCGAGGCGAGGATCGGTTCACTGCCGACAAATTGGACTTCAACAACGCTGACCGCGTTTTGCAACTTAAAGGCCGTGTCAAAGGCCGGTTGGTCCCTGACGCCTCCAAATAGTCAGCCAGTCCGCAACCTATCGAAACTTGGTTCTATCACCGCCGCATCCGGTGGGCCTGGCCAGTCCTTCGCTTGACTTTTTCACAGGGCAGGATATCGGCGCGGTGCGAACTGTCCCGGCAAGGTCGTCATGACGACTGATCATGCCGAAGGGGTCATTCGGCCGCTCCCAAGGCGCTGCGCCTGATATCGATTCGTCAGCCCAGAGTCTGCAACACAGATAATGGACATATGAGCCACCACCCAAGCGTCAGCCCGCTGCCCCAACAAACCGCCATCGTCGTTTTTCTGGTTTTTGGGTTTTCCTATTTTCTTTCAACTCTCATCCGGGCTATCACTGCGACACTATCGCCGACCCTGACGCGAGAGTTTGGCCTCAATGCCAGTGACCTGGGATTGCTGGCGGGCGGTTACTTTCTTGGCTTCGCTGCGACTCAATTGCCACTGGGAAAGTGGTTGGACCGGTATGGGCCTAAGCGGGTCATTCTCAATTTGCTGGCAGTGGCCGCCTTAGGATGCGTCGCTTTTTCAATGGCGACGAGTTTCTCCGCTCTGTTGGCCGCACGGATTCTCTGCGGTGTTGGGGTTAGCGCCTGCTTAATGGCGCCGCTTACCGGTTACCGCCGCTGGTTTGAGGCTTCAACATTGCTGCGCGCGAATTCGTGGATGTTAATGACGGGTTCGCTGGGCATGGTTGCATCCACCTTGCCAGTGCAATGGTTGGTACCGGTCTTTGGTTGGCGCCTATTGTTTTGGGGCTTAGCGGTTCTGGCGATCGTGTCCATGGGGTTGATTGCGTGGCAGGTGCCGCCGTGGCAATTCTCTCCAAGGCAAGAGCATGATGTCGCACCAGCCAGATCAAACTATGCCGAGGTCTGGAAGCACCCGTATTTCCGCAAGATGGCACCGATCGGGTTTTTTTGCTATGGAGGACTGGTCGCCATGCAGACGCTATGGGCCGGACCGTGGATGGTTAAAGTGGCAGGTTACACCGCACTGGAGGCCGCCAATGGATTGTTCTGGATCAACGTCGCGATGCTTTGCACATTTTGGGGTTGGGGCTTGGTCAACCCGCGGTTGACCCGCAGTGGGGTCCATGCGGATCGCCTGATCGCCGGCGGTTTGCCATTTAGCTTCCTGCTGCTCGCGATTATCATCGCATCAAGTGCCGCTTTGCCGATGATGGCTGGGGTCTTTTGGGCTTTGTATTGCATGAGCTGCAGCTTTGTTTCGCTGGCGCAACCAGCGGTTGGAATGGCTTTTGCGCCAGCCTTGGCCGGACGGGCGCTGTCGGCCTATAACCTGGTGATATTTGCGGGCGTTTTTGTAGTTCAGTGGGGAATTGGCCTGGCCGTGGATGGGTTCAAGCTGTTGGGTTTGACAGAGTCCGGGGCATTCCAGTCGGCCATGACGGTATTTTTACTGTGTTCGGTGGTGTCATATGTCTATTTTCTAAGCGCAAAAAGTCATAATCAAACAATCTGAATTGTTAGGAACAAAACCGGCTTGACTCTTGTACGGCACCGGTCTGGCCCACATAGTTATTACATGAACGGTATTTTTATCATCGCACACGCGCCATTGGCTTCAGCACTGCGCCAGTGTGTTTTGCATGTGTTCCCGGATGGGGAGACTGGCGTCGCGGCGTTTGATGTGCAGCCCAATGTGCCGCCGGAAGAAACCTTGAAGGGGGCCGTGCAAGCGATGGCTATGCTGAATACTGCCCAGACTCTGGTGCTGGCCGACGTGTTTGGTGCGACACCTTGCAATGTGGCTCAAAAACTGGTCGACGGATTGAATTCAAAGTTAATTGCGGGGGTAAATCTGCCCATGCTGCTACGCACGATAACCTACCGACGGGAAGCGTTGGATTCGCTGGTTGCGCGGGCTTTGGCCGGTGGCACACAGGGCGTCATGCAGGTAGCAGTGACCGCGCCACAAAATCAGGTGCGAAAGAAAAATGATCAAAGCAAGCACGACCATCAGCAATAAGTTGGGCCTGCATGCACGTGCCTCTGCCAAACTGACTAAGTTGGCGGGTAGCTTCCCGTGTGAAGTATGGGTTGCCAAGGGCGAGCGACGTGTCAATGCAAAAAGCATTATGGGTGTGATGATGTTGGCGGCCGGCCTGGGTAGCACGGTCGACATTGACACCAGTGGCGAGCGCGAACAAGAGGCCATGGCTGCGTTGCTGGCACTGATAAGTGACAAGTTCGGAGAGGGAGAATAACTATGGCCGCCACGCTTGTCACCCCGTGTTCTGCACCAGGCTTTGCTTGGGGTGGCCGGGCGCTGCAGCTCTTATGACTTTCTCCATTCACGGTCTGGCTGTTGCCCGCGGCATCGCCATCGGGCGCGCGGTGCTGGTGGCTTCCAGTCGGGTGGATGTGGCGCACTACTTTATTGAGACATCCCAGATTGACGCAGAGATCAATCGGGTACGCGTAGGGCGCAACAAGGTGGTCGATGAGATTCGCCGTTTACAAGCCAACATAGTCCACATGGGCCCGAAAGAGGCGCCGCACGAATTGACGGCGTTGCTGGATGTACACCTGATGCTGTTGCAGGATGAAGAACTGATAAGTGGTGTCAAGCACTGGATTACGGATCGACTCTACAACGCTGAGTGGGCGCTGACGACACAACTTGAGGTCATCGCACGCCAGTTTGATGAAATGGAAGATGAGTACTTGCGCGAGCGCAAGGCCGACCTCGAACAAATTACCGAAAAAGTATTGCGTGCCATGAAGGGCGCGGCCTCGCCCGTCGTGCCGCAACCCAACCGGGCTGCGCGCAAGAAGTCGCAACAGGACCTGCTGCTCGATGACACGGTGGATGTGCCCTTGATCCTGATTGCGCACGATCTTTCGCCGGCCGACATGCTGCAATTCAAGCAAAGCGTGTTTGCCGGCTTCATTACCGATGTCGGCGGTAAAACCTCGCACACGGCCATAGTCGCGCGCAGTCTGGACATACCGGCAGTGGTGGGTGCACGCCTGTCCAGTCAGATGGTGCGTCAGGATGACTGGGTCATCATCGATGGCGACGCCGGCGTGGTGGTGGTGGACCCTTCCCCCATCATCCTGGCGGAATATGGTTTCAAGCAGCGCCAACTTGAACTTGAGCGCGGGCGACTCAGCCGATTGCTGCACACACCGGCCGTCACACTGGATGGTCTAAAAATTGAATTGCTGGCAAATATCGAGATGCCGGAAGACGCGCCTGCTGCAGTCAAAGCTGGAGCTGTCGGCGTTGGCCTGTTCCGTAGCGAGTTTCTCTTCATGGGTCGGCAAGGAAAGCTGCCTGATGAGGAAGAACAGTACCAGGCGTACCGCCGCGCCATCGAAGGCATGCAGGGTTTGCCAGTAACGATTCGAACCGTCGATGTGGGTGCCGACAAACCACTGGACGACTCGCTGCAGGACTCTGCACACCTCAATCCGGCACTCGGCTTGCGCGCTATTCGCTGGAGTCTTGCGGATCCCGCCATGTTTTTGACGCAGTTGCGGGCCATATTGCGTGCGGCAGTCCATGGTCGGGCAAACCTGCTGATTCCGATGCTGGTTCATGCCAGCGAGATTCGGCACACCATGGCCCTGATAGACCATGCCCGCGTCGAGCTCGACAACCGGGGCATCGCCTATGGCCCCGTCAAAATCGGCGCCATGATCGAGATCCCGGCAGCTGCCCTGACACTCAAAGTTTTTTTGAAATACTTCGATTTTCTTTCCATCGGCACCAATGATTTGATTCAGTACACGCTAGCGATTGACCGTGCGGACGAGTCGGTGGCGCACTTGTACGACCCTTTGCATCCGGCCGTACTGCGGTTAGTGGCGCTGACCATCGCCGAGTGCAATGCCCAGGGCAAGGAGGTGAGTGTTTGCGGCGAAATGGCGGGCGACGTCAGCTTGACGCGCTTGTTGCTGGGCATGGGTTTGCGCAGTTTTTCCATGCATCCAGCGCAAATTCTCGCAGTCAAACAGGAGGTGTTGCGCGCCGATGCGGGCAAACTCGCGGCCTGGGCTCAGCAGGTCATGGCGGATGACGAGCCCGGACTGCGGATGACAAGGAGCTAGAACCTGGGTAATTCCGGATGTTTGATTTTGCCGCCGCGCACCAGCATCTTGCCGTACTCGGCACAACGCTGGGGTGTCGGAATCACCTTGCCGGGGTTGAGCAGGCCTTTGACGTCAAAAGCCCGTTTGACACCAAACATTTGCTCGTTTTCGCTGACACTGAACTGCACGCACATGGAGTTGAGTTTCTCGATGCCAACGCCGTGCTCGCCGGTCACGGTGCCACCCATGGCGACACTGGTTTCCAGAATGTCGGCCCCGAACAGTTCGCAGCGGTGCAGTTGATCCGGGTCATTGGCATCAAACATGATCAGCGGATGCAGGTTGCCGTCTCCGGCGTGAAACACGTTGGCACAGAGCAGCCGGTATTTCTTCTCCATCGCCTGGATCGCCAACAACATATCGGCCAGTCGTTTGCGCGGAATGGTGGAGTCCATGCACATGTAATCAGGGCTGATGCGACCGCTAGCCGGAAAAGCATTCTTGCGACCGCTCCAAAATTTCAGCCGCTCGGCTTCATCCTGACTAACCGCAATCGCTGTTGCACCATGCTGACGCAGCACCTCACTCATGCGAACGATTTCTTCTTCTACCTCCTCCGCGGTGCCATCGCTTTCGCACAGCAAAATGGCTTCTGCACCGAGGTCGTAGCCGGCGTGCACATAATCTTCCACGGCAGCAGTCATGGGCTTGTCCATCATCTCCAGCCCAGCCGGGATGATGCCAGCGGCGATGACTGCGGCCACCGCGTCACCGGCCTTGCGGATATCGTCAAAGCTGGCCATGATGCAGCGGGCCAGTTGCGGCGTGGGTACCAGTTTGACAGTGACTTCGGTGGTGACAGCCAGCATGCCCTCCGAGCCGATGACAATGCTCAGGCAATCAAAACCAGCCGCATCCAGCGCCTCTGAGCCGAATTCAATTGCCTCGCCTTCCATGGTGAAACCTTTTATCTTGAGTACGTTGTGCAAGGTGAGTCCGTACTTCAGACAATGCACGCCGCCAGCGTTCTCCGCCACGTTGCCGCCGATGGTGCAGGCGATCTGGCTGGAGGGGTCCGGAGCGTAATACAAATTGTGCGGTGCGGCGGCTTCGCTGATGGCCAGGTTGCGTGCCCCACATTGCACGATGGCGGTTCGGCTCACTGGGTCAATTCGAATTATCTTGTTGAACTTGGCCAGTGACAGGGTGACCCCCAGGCTATGCGGCATGGCACCGCCCGACAGGCCGGTGCCCGCACCTCGCGCTACCACCGGCACGTCCAGCGCGTGGCAAGTGCGTAGTACTGCTTGCACCTGTTCCTGTGTTTCGGGCAACGCCACCGCCAGCGGGCGTTGCCGGTAGGCGGTCAGCCCATCACATTCATAAGGCGTCGTATCCTCTGTTTGCCAAAGCAGGCAATGGGCTGGCAAACAAGCGGTCAGCCCCTTGATTACCTGGGCTTGGCGCTGTGCTCTTTGCAGCATCGCTTGATTTTCAGGGGAGGACTGTGCATTCATGGTGGACTTCACGCATTCATTGACAAGGTTGTGCAACTGTAGAGTGAAGCTGTGTCAGCGAGTGTGAGAAATTTTTCAAGCTGCCGTGAAAACAAAACTGCTGTATCAGGCAACACTCTTTTTCAACCACTCCGCAAACGCGGCGCATTCCCAGCGGTCCATCATGCCGGTGCGCCAGCACAAGTAGTGCGCATGCGGGCTGGGCACGTTGCGCCCAAAGACATCGTTGGAACCCAGGCGCACCAGGGAGCCGCGCTCCAGCCACGGCGCGCCAAGTTTCAGGCGCACCAAGCCGACACCCATGCCGGCGGCAGCGCCATCGCACATCAGTCCAATGTCGTTGAATTGCGAGCCGTCCACCGGCTCCGGCCAATCCAGATTGTTGGCGGCGAACCAGGTACGCCAAGGTTCCAGCGGGCTGCGTAAAAGGTTCTCGCCCTCCAGGTCTTGCGGCACTACAAACGGCCCGTGCTCGCGCACATAGGCGGGCGAAGCCAGCGGCGTGACCTCGTCCCTGATCAGACACACATGCTCCAAATCGGCATAGTGGCCGCTGCCAAATCGAATAATCAGGTCAGCGTCTTCTGCCACCACGTCCAGCAACGGAATGGACACCTGCAAGGTCAGGTCAATTTCGGGGTAGGCCTCGGTGAATTGGCGCAGACGGGGGATGAGAATAGAGCGTGAAAACGTGGGAGTTACCGCTAGTCGCAATTTCCGCTTGCCTGGTGCGGAGGCCGAGCTGGGAAATTTTTGCAGAGTCGCCAAACCTTCGCGCACGTGCGCCAGATATTCAATGCCCTCCACAGTGAGCGAGAAATCGGCGCGCCCGAACAACTTGGTGCCAATGATTTGTTCCAGTTGTTTGACGCGGTGGCTGACAGCGCTGGGTGTGACACACAGTTCTTCCGAGGTTTGGGTCACACTGCGCAGACGGGCCAGCGCTTCAAAAGTCAACAGGCACTGGATCGGCGGTATGCGGGCGGCAGTCATGCCGACATTGTCACACTTGCGCCGACAAGAACAAAGTGGCAACACCTTGTAGCACTCGGTTTACGCGTGTTGGCTAAAATAAACCGACAACTCCCGTACCACGGAAATCAATTCACCCCGAGACTCCATGCCGCCGAATGCCACAAGCGCAGGGCGCCGACTTTGGCTCAGACTGCGGCCACTTTGGCCGGCCCTCGCGTCCAATGATTTGCTGCGCGATGCCACCTATCGGCGGTTGTGGGCGTCGATCCTGATCAGTTCTTTCGGTGGCCAGATCACCATGCTGGCCTTGCCATTGACGGCAGCCATATTGCTGCATGCCACGCCATCACAGATGGGCATTTTGACAGCGATGGAACTAGCACCATTTGTGTTGCTGTCATTGCCTTCGGGCGTGTGGCTAGACCGCGTGCGCAAGTTGCCGGTCTATGTCATTGGAGAAGGCATCATCGCCCTCGTCCTTTCCAGCGTGCCCTTGAGCTGGCATTTTGGCTGGCTCAGTATGGCGTTCATGTATGGCGTGGCCTTCGCCATTGGCTGCGTGTTTGTCACCGCTGGGACTGCGGCGCAGATAGTGTTGACCCAGGTGGTGCCGCGCGAGCGGCTGGTGGAGGCGCACGCCAAAAATGCCTTGGCCTCGTCGGGCGCCGAGGTTGCCGGACCCGGTGTTGCGGGTGCCTTGATCAAGTTGGTGGGTGCGCCGCTGGCATTGTTGGCAGATGCTGTGCTGTTGCTGGTCAGCGTGTTGATTCTGCGCGGTTTGCAGGTGGTTGAAAACCGTGTTTCAACGGAAGAAACCCATTTCTGGCGCGACCTGAAGGAAGGCCTGCGCTTTGTCGCCAGTCAGCGCTTGCTGGTATCTTTGGCCATCGCGGTCGGCTTGTGGCAAATGTGCCACCAGTGCGCCATGGTGGTGCAAATCCTGTTTGTCACCCGTGAGCTGGGGCTCAACGAACATCAAGTCGGGCTCTGTTACATGGGCCTGGGCCTGGGCACCATTGTGGCCAGCACCCTGGGTAACCGTATCTCGCGACGCGTCGGTCCTGGCCCCTGCCTGATTCTGGGTTTTGCAGTGTGCGGCCTGGGCTGGCTTCAATTGGCGCTGGCGCCGCTGGGGGCCTGGGGCGTGACCTCGTTTGTTTTCATGTTGTTGTGCTTTAGCGCTGGCGCTGTGCTGATATTCATTAATTTTCTGGCTTTGCGCCAAGCCGTCACGCCAGAGCCGCTGCTGGGGCGCATGACCAGCACCATGCGCTGGCTGATCCTGCTACCCGCCGGTCCGGGTGCGCTGTTGGGAGGCTACCTGGGCGAGCACTTGGGCTTGCGCTTTGCCCTGGCTCTGGGGGGTATAGGCTCGCTCGCGCTAGCTGTGTGGGCCTGGCGCCATCCGGTGCTGCGCAATGTGCGCACATTGCCGAACGCAGCTTGATGCGGCGATCAGTTAAGTGCCGAGCTAAACAGCAACCCCTAAATAGCGGTCTTCCAAATGGCTGCGGAAGTGCCGTGGGTTGAGGACCTCGCCGGTGGCGCGTCGCACCAACTCCTTGGTTTCCCATTGGCTGGCTTGACTCCAGACGTGACTATTCAGCCAGTCAAAGATCGGGGACAGATCACCCTGTGCCACCGCGGCGTCGAGATTCGTGTGCAGGCTGCGCATCGATGCAAAATACTGGGCCGCGTACATGGCACCCAGTGTGTAGCTGGGGAAATAGCCAAAACTTCCGCCTGGCCAGTGGATGTCCTGCAGGCAGCCGTTCTGAAAATCGTGCCGGGTATCGATAGCAAGGTAGGCCATCATTTTTTGGTCCCACAGCGCGGGGATGTCTTCGGCTTCGATGTCGCCGTCCATCAAGGCACGTTCAATCTCGTAGCGAAGAATGACGTGCGCCGGATACGTTAGTTCATCTGCGTCGACGCGAATCAAGCCTGGTTTGACGCGCGTATAGATGCGTGCCAGGTTGGCCGAATCAAAGGCCTCCTGGTCGCCAAGGTGTTTCTTTACCAAGGGCGAAATCAGCGTTAGAAATGCCGGGCTGCGACCCAATTGCATCTCGAACGACAGACTTTGACTTTCGTGAATGCCCATCGAGCGGGCTCGTCCCACGGGCAAGTGAACAGTGTCGCGTGGCAGGTTTTGTTCGTAGCGCGCGTGGCCGGTTTCATGAACAATGCCCATCATGCTACGCATGAAATCGTCTTCGCTGTAGCGTGTGGTAATCCGAACGTCTTCGGCCACGCCGCCGCAAAACGGGTGGGTTGAAACATCCAGTCGGCCAGCGGAAAAATCAAAGCCCAAAAGGCCCATGATGTCAAGACCGAGTGCACGCTGTCTATCAATCGGAAACGGCCCTTGTGCCGCAACAACTGTTTCGTCAGCCTGTTTGTCACGCACCTTGCCAATCAACGCCGGCAGCCAAGTCTTCAGATCGCCAAAAATGACATCAATGTCGGTGCTCAGAGATCCTGGCTCGTACTTGTCCATCAGCGCGTCGTAGGGGCTGAGACCCCTGGCCTGTGACAGGGTGTGCGCCTCTTCACGTGACAATTTGACAACTTCAGTGAAGTTTTCCAGGAAACCCCGCCAGTCGTTTTCCTTGCGTTGGGTGCGCCAGGCATGTTCACAGCGGGAGCCAGCCAGACTTTTTGCTTCAATCAGGCGCGCCGACAACAAGCTGGCTTGCTCCCAGTCGCGTCGCATCTCACGCAGGTTAGCACGCTGGGCCGCCTCGATGGGCTCCGTGTTTGCCGTCGCCATCAGACCGGTCAAGGATTCGTCGGTCAGCGTCTGATGAATCAATACATCGAGTTCAGCCAGCGCGGCACCGCGAGCGTGATTGCCTCTGGCAGGCATCTTGGCGGCCTGATCCCAGCCAGCGATAGCGCCCAGATGTTGATAACGGTAAAGACGGGTGAAGGCATTTTCCAACGCGCCATAAGCCGGAAGATTCATGTGCAAGATTTCAGTCAATATTAAAAAGAGCGACCAATGCCATCATTGTCACACTGCCGACAAAAAACCGGTGCTCGGTACAATCCCGGCCATTCTGAACGAAGGGTAAACATTCATGTCTGATCGCCTTGCAGTGTTGCCGCAATATCTGTTGCCCAAGCGAGCCCTGACGTTGTTGGCCGGACGGATTGCAGGAGCCCATGCCGGAAGGTTGACGACATGGCTGATCAAGTCGTTTGTCAGGCGCTATGGTGTCAACATGGCGGAGGCGGCCAATTCCGATCCACACAGTTATTCCACTTTCAATGAGTTTTTTTCACGTGCCCTGAAAGCTGGCGCCAGGCCAACAGTCAGTGCCGATCTGACGTGTCCGGTCGATGGCGCCATCAGTCAGTTTGGAGAAATCGTTGAGAATCAGATCTTTCAGGCCAAAGGGCATCATTTCTCATGTGCCGCGCTGGTGGGTGGTGATGTCGACCTGGCCGCGCAATTTGAGGGTGGCAGTTTTGCCACTCTGTACTTGAGCCCAAAAGACTATCACCGGATTCACATGCCGTGCGATGGCCGACTACAGCGCATGATTTATGTTCCCGGCGAGCTGTTTTCTGTCAACCCGACGACGGCCCGCGCTGTGCCGGGACTGTTCGCTCGCAACGAACGTGTGGTCTGTGTCTTTGAGTCGGAGCGTGGGCCGTTTGTGATGACCCTGGTGGGTGCCACCATCGTCGGAAGCATGGCGACGGTCTGGCACGGAGTGGTGAGCCCGCCGCGCGGCAAAAAGGTGCGCGAGTGGCGTTATGACGATCAGTCGGTTGTGTTGCCGCAAGGCCAGGAAATGGGGCGTTTTTTGTTGGGTTCAACGGTGGTGATGCTGTTTCCCAAAGGTTTGCTGCGGTTCAACCCGACCTGGGCGCCAGAACGCGCGATCCGTTTGGGCGAAGTTATGGCCAATCGGTTTGCATAGTCCTTCCCCGACTGCCACAATGTCCTTATGACCTACGAACATCTGCTGGTTTCATCGAATGGCCCGATTGCCACGATCACCTTGAATCGTCCTGAAAAACGCAACGCGCTGGCCATGAATGTCATGCTGGAGCTAACGCTGGCCCTGCGCGAGGTGGCGCGCAGTGAAGCGCTGGGAGTGATTCTGGCGGCCAACGGCCCGGTCTTCAGCGCCGGTCATAACTTTGCCGACATGGCCGGTGCCACACTGGAACAGGCACGAGAACTTTTCAGTGTTTGCACGCAGATGATGGACGCCATTCAGTCCATGCCGCAACCTGTGATTGCCAAGGTGCACGCGCTGGCCACAGCGGCCGGATGCCAGTTGGTGGCAAGCTGCGATCTGGCGGTGGCTTCTAACACCGCCTCGTTCGCTATTCCGGGCGGTAAGGCGGGTCTCTTCTGTCATACGCCACTGGTGGCTGTTGCGCGCAGTATCGGTCGCAAGCGGGCGCTGGAAATGGCGTTAACGGGTGACGCAATTGACGCTGCCACCGCCGCCGAATGGGGCTTGATAAACAAGTCCGTGCCAGCCGACCAGCTCGACGCGGCAACGCTTGATCTGATCAGCCGGGCGACTCGTGGCAGCGCGTTGTCCAAGGCGATGGGAAAACAAGGCTTTTACCAGCAGGTCGACATGAAGCAGGAGCAGGCTTACCAGTTCGCCGCCGAGTTGATGGCAAGCGCGGCCATGACGCCGGACGCCCAGGAAGGCATCAACGCCTTTCTGGAGAAACGCCGTGCGAAGTACGCGCAACGGCAGTCAACTACTTGAAAATCACCGTTTTGTGGCCGTTGATCAGCACGCGGTGTTCGCTGTGCCATTTCACAGCCCGGGCCAGCACCTGACTCTCGGTGTCACGGCCCAATGCCGTCAGGTCTTCCACTGATTTGCTGTGGTCCACGCGTGCCACGTCCTGTTCGATGATGGGGCCTTCGTCCAGTTCAGCGGTCACGTAGTGGGCGGTGGCACCAATTAGTTTTACACCCCGATCATGTGCCTGGTAGTAGGGCTTGGCCCCTTTGAAGCTGGGCAGGAAGGAGTGGTGGATATTGATGGCGCGCCCGGAAAGTTTGCGGCACATATCGTCACTCAATACCTGCATATAGCGGGCCAGCACCACCAGTTCAGCATCTTCTGATTGAATGATTTCGTATTGTTTGGCTTCGACCTGAGCCTTGCTGGCCGCGCTCACAACGAAGTGATGAAAAGGCACGTTGTAGCTGGCAGCAAGTTGGTAGAACTCGCGGTGGTTGGAGACAATGGCGCGAATATCCAGCGGCAACAGACCGCTTTTCCAGCGAAACAGCAAGTCGTTAAGGCAATGGCCTTCTTTACTGACCATGATGACAGTTCGCATCGGCTGTGCTCGCGCGTGCAAGTGCCATTGCATGCCAAATGGTTGTGCCAAGACGCTCAATTGTTCATTCAAAATATCCTGTGTCACTGCCGCACAAGCAAACTGCACCCGCATGAAAAACAGGCCGGTATCGACGTCGTTGTACTGGGCCGCTTCCTCGATGTTGCCGCCACGCTCCAGTAAAAACCCCGACACCGCGTGTACCAACCCCAGGCGGTCCGGGCAGGACAGCGTCAAGATGTAAGTAGCGTTCATAGAGTAGGGTGTGAATTGTGGCAGGCCAGGGACCGATCTGACCTCAATAGCGGCGCGGCAGAGTCAGGGCATATTTGCCGGCGCTGACGCCGCCGCCTTGCTTCGACTGGCAGCGAAGTTGGCGCAGTGGTCAACCACGGGTGCTGGTCTGGCCGACCAGAACAGGTCAAATTCCGCAGTGTTTTTTGTCGCGTCAGAGTCTTCTTCAGCGTGCAACAACACGGCTTTGACTTTAAATTGTTGCGGCAGGTGCAGCGGTATGCCCAGTGTGCGATCGGCATGGCCACTGCCGGTCAACAACAACACAGCTTTTCCAGGTCGGGCGGCCTGCAGCAGGGTCTGGGCCATGGCTATATCGCGCGCAATCTGGACGCGCGTCATTGGTGAAATCTGGCTTTCCGGCAACAGCTCGCAGTGGCCCAATCGAACACTTTGTTGTTGGGCCTTGAGGGCCGGTCCTGGAAGAAGTGTGTCGAGTCGGGAATCTGCCATCGCCTCTCGCTGTCGATCTCTGGGCAGGTTGGCGCCAATGACGGGTACTCCGGCGCGCACCGCAGCGATCACGGCCGGACCGTAATTGACCCAGGGCCAACCTTCATTATTCCACTGCAACGCGGCTCGGACCTGTTGCTCGCTGGCATGGCTGTCAAGCTTTTCAGTTGACTGGCCTTGGCTGACCATTTCCAGTGCAAGGGCGGCTAAAGCGTGCTGGTCTGCCAGAGCCTGCACCACGTCGCGATGAATGCGTTGGTGATCCGGCGCATCGTGCTGCTCTCCCAACAGGATCGCGTCGGCTGATAGCAGCTGCTTGATCTCAATCGGGTCGGGATGGCTGCTTTGGGCGACGGCGGTACATCCGAACAAGCAGACTGCCACCATTACGGTCCAAAGTGACCTGGCGATCATCAATAATTCCATTGTTTTGCCGAGAATTTGGTGCTGGATGCACCTTGCAAGCGATTTCAGTGAACAGCAATCGGGTTTTGCGCCAATTCGGCGTAGCGCTCCAGTGTGTCTTCAACTTCTTCCTGCGTTGGAGTATTTTGCTGCCATGCTGAAATGTGCAATTGAAACAGCTCGGCCCACGAGCCGTCCAGATAAACCTCTTTATTGGCGCGCTTGTCAACAATTTCAAATCCGTGGCGCGCCAGTGTCGGGACCGGGCGCACCAGTTTGGCGGGCTGGTCCTCCAGCAAGGACGCCGCGTCGCCCGCTGCCACATTGGCCAACATGTGCGTCACCGAGTAGGTATCCGAGTCGTAAAGCGTGTGCATGGTCAATTATCTCTCAATAGTCTCTGGCTTGCAGTTGGCACCGTGCTGATCAATTTCAAGGGTAGACTTGTTTGACGAACTGGGGTTCCGTGGACAGCCATTTCTGATCGACATAATCGCCGTTTTGCTCGGTGATTTTGATCCTCGCTGGAAGATAGCCCAGCGTCGGAGCCAGCCAAAGCTCCACTTTCTGATCGAACTCCTCGCGTGGGTTGCGTACAAGCTTCAAAGTAATTTGATCGCCTCCTGGCAGCCTCAGTGACTCCTCACCTCTGACTGTGAATAACCAGACAGCGGCGTCGCGCGGGCCAATCGTCTGAGTCGCGATCAAGGTATCGGTTGGAAAGCGCCCCGGCGCGCCGGCCATCATGCTGGCCAATTGCACCAGAATACTCAAGCGGTCCTGCGCTCCGCTTAGCAAAGTCACGTCTGGAGTATTTGCGCTGAAAGTGACCTTGCCCTTCTCGCGGTTAAAGTGGGCCGCGACTTCGCTTCGGTATTTGTCGGAAAACCGCGTCGGAGCAAGGCCTTCCGGGGTGATTTGTCCGTGACTGGTTTGAACGCGGGACAGTCCGAAAGCACTGAGTTCCAGTCGGGCGTCGTAACTCTCAGCGTTTTTTTCCCACCGCAGTTCGGCGTTGAGTCGGTACGGGAATTTATTGGTTTCCACCTGGTACTTGATACGCACAGAGTCGGGTATCTTGACAGCGCCAACCGCGGCGCCCAGATCCCGCAGCGAACGAGTCTCGTTGATGGGGGGCTCGGCGCTGGCCGCTGGCTCATCCGGCCTCGCCTCGTCTGAAGCCACAATCTGGCCCAAGGCGGGCGAAGCCGGGTTGCCATTGTCAATGCGTTTGTGTGCGCCAATTGGCAACGAGCTTTCTGTGTTCGCCGGGTACGGTGACTTTTTCGTGCGCAAGGCGGCCAGGGATGGCCGCTCCGAACGTTGCGGCGATATTGCTGCAGCGACCGGGCTAATTTCAATGGAGCGCGTAGTGAACGCAGCGTACGGCTCGGGCGGGCTCAGGAGCAGGCGCAAGGGTGTCCCACGCAGCACCCAAATGTGCACAAGCAGCACGGCTGCGGTCAGGGCCAGCAGTACTTTAAATTCAATGGTGCGGGAAGGATCATCAGTGTTCAAATTGAATGCTCACGGACGCTTTTTCCATGCCAACTAAAATTTCCCGGCTTTTGCCTGCTTAGGCAGTCCGACGGCTCATTATGTAATTCTGCCATTTCCCAACTATTGCCATGAAACTTGCGACTTACAAAGACGGTTCGCGTGACGGCCAATTGGTCGTTGTCTCGCGCGACCTGACCAGTGCACATTATGCGACCGGGATTGCGAACAAATTGCAGCAGGTGTTGGACGACTGGAACTTCCTCTCACCGCAGTTGCAGGATTTGTACGACACGTTGAACCGAGCCGGCGCCCACACCGCTGGCGCCAGCAAGGGGCGTCACGCTTTCCCTTTCGACCCGCAACAATGCATGGCCCCGTTGCCCCGCGCCTACCAGCGGGTTGACGGTTCGGCCTACCTGAATGATGTGGCGTTGCTGCGCAACAGCGTTGCTCGGGAGCTGTCGAAGCACCATGCCGACGCGCCGCTGTTGTACCAGCGTGCCAGCGACGACCTGCTGGGCGCCTATGACGATGTGGTGGTTGCCAGTGAGTCTTTGGGTATTGACTTTGTAGCGCAGCTGGCGGTGATCACCGGTGACGTGCGCCCCAACGCCACCCCGGCGCAAGCGCTCGATGGCATTCGCCTGCTGATGCTGGCCAATGATATCGAGTTGCGCCATGGGGCCACCACGGAAATGACTGCCGCCGACGGGTCCTTGCTGAGCCACAAGGCGACATCCTTCAGTCCGGTCGCGGTGACGCTGGATGAGCTGGGCGTGGCCTGGGATAAGGGTCGTTTGCATCTTGTTTTGCAGAGTAGCTGGAATGGCCGCAGCGTCGGCATGTGCGATGCTGGAATGCAGATGACTTTTCACTTTGGTCAGCTGATTGCGCAGCTCTGCCAGAGCCGCAAGGTGCGTGCCGGTAGCATCATCAGTTCAGGTGCTGTCAGCAGCAATGACAGGGACCAGGGCTACAGTTGTATCGCCGAGAAACGTGCCCTCGAGACCCGTGACGATGGTCATCCTGCCACCGAATTCATGAAATACGGCGACATCATCCGGATCGAAATGAAGGCTCTGGATGGCTTGAGCCTGTTCGGCGCCATTGAACAGCAAATCGTACCGCTCGAGCGCGCCAGAGCTGAGTGACACCCATGCTTAAGCGCCTGCCAACTGGCCGGCAAAGGTTTTGACCCCGCGCAACATCATTTCAATCGAAACGGCGACCAGCACCAGACCCATCAGGCGCTCCAGGGCGACCACGAAACGATCGCCTGCCACGCGCTGAATGCGCTCTGCCAGCACCAGCACGCAGGCACTCACCGCCATCGTGACACACAGCGCGGCAATCCACTCCATGCGGCGCTCTGGCGCCTGCGAAACCAGCAGCAGAACGGTCGCCAGCGCGGAGGGCCCGGCGATTGCAGGAATAGCCAATGGAACAATCAACGGTTCGCCCAGCACTTCAGGTGTTTCAGTATTTGGCGGCGGGAAAATCATGCGTAGCGCGATCAAAAACAAAATCACGCCGCCGCCAATCTGTAGCGACAGCTCACTCAAATTCATCACCCGCAAAAAGCCGTCGCCGATAAACATGAAGGTCAGCAGCAGCACAAAAGCAATCAAGACCTCCCGCAAAATCACCCAAGGCCGACGCTCTTGCGCCACATGTTTGAGCGCGTTGGCGAAGATCGGGATATTGCCGATCGGGTCGGTGATCAAAATCAGCAGGATGGTGGCCGAAATAAAGGTGTAATTCATGCCAGCAGGATAGCAGGCCTGTTGCGCTGTCAAATGACTCATGTCTTTGATGAAAGTCAGGCGGAATTGATCCGGAATGCACTGCTCTGGTCGACTCATGATCCAACTCATGCAATCGTTGTCGAACGTGGGTCGCCGGTCCCAAACGCAAGAGAATGCGGGCTGTGGCAGGGGGTGATTTGCCGGCCGGCAACACGGTGGAACAGAAGTCCGGCAGTTATCACACCCTGTTGATGGACTTGAACGCGCCGTGGGCCAGGGACTCCAGTGTGGCACTTCAGGTTGCAGCAGCTGCCGTTGTCCGGGAAATGAAGAAGGGTGTCAAAGCAGCCATGGATGGCCATAAAAACTGATCAATTGCGTCAGAATTTGTACAAACGGGGGCCCGCATTGGGGTAAGCTGTCATCAGTTCAAAGTCGACTGGCCGCAACAATATTTGGAGACAACATGAGTGATTCACAAAACGCTGGTTTCGGAAAATTTGTCCCTGGTTTTGACTTCCTCCAGAATCTGGCCAAGGGGGCGTCACAGAATATTCCGCAAATGCCCAATCTGGCCAATTGGATTGCGCCGACGCTCAATGTCGAAGAGCTGGAAAAGCGCATTGATGAACTCAAGACGGTGCATTTCTGGCTGGAGCAAAACTCCAAAGCACTAGGTGCCACAGTGCAGGCGCTGGAAGTGCAAAAAATGACCTTGGCCACGCTCAAAGGCATGAATTTCAACATCGGTGATATGGCCAATGCGCTCAAACTCAAGGCGGCCGATACGGTGTTCTCCGGCGTACAACGGGTCACTGACAAGGCAGCTGCTACGGCCCAGAGCATTTCTGAAGTAGCGGCTGATGCGCAAGCGGTGGCCAAGAAGGTGGGCACTGCGGCCAAACCGGCCGCGGCGGCGGCAGTCGGTATGGTGGACCCGATGCAATTGTGGGGCGCGCTGACGCAGCAGTTTCAGCAAATCGCCGCCACCGCCATGAAAGATGTGGGTAAAAATACCGCCATCGATGTCACCAAAAATTTGGCCGCAGGCTTTGCCAAAGAAGCCGTAAAGGCGACAAAGAAAGCCGCTTCCAACGCCGTCAGGTCACGAGTTTCTACCAAAAAGGTGGTCAGGAAATCGAGCGCCCGAAGTAGCTGAAGCAAAGTCGACGCCTACTGCCATGAAGCTGTTTCCGTACGGCCATGCCGCGCACCCGCAGTGGCGCATGGCGGCTGGCCTGGTGCTGGCGCAAGTGCGGGCCCAGATGGCCTTGCACGCCTATGCCAGTGCGCCAACACTGGCCCTACTCTACATAACCGATCACTACGCAGCTCAGTCGCAGGATATTCTGGACCACCTAAGCGCTGAGCTGCCTGAAATTACCGACTGGGCAGGTACCGTTGGCATCGGCATTGCGTCCAATAACGTCGAGTATTTTGACGAACCGGCGCTGACCTTGATGTTGTGTGAACTGCCACCTGAACAGTATCGGGTGTTCTCTGGAGTGGCGCCGCTTGCCCTGGGTTTTGAGGTACACACTGCCCTGATTCATGCCGATGGCAATACGCCCGAACTGAGCGAGCTGATCAATGAGATGGCTGCGCGCACAGCGTCGGGTTACCTGTTTGGCGGTTTGTCGTCAAGTCGAACGAAAGCGGTGCAATTTGCCGTCGGCGGCAATGGCAACATCAAAGGACACGGCGCCGCCTCAGGTGTTTTCAGTGGTGGCTTGAGTGGGGTAGCGTTTGGTCACCGGGTGAACCTGGTGTCGCGCGTCACGCAAGGATGTTTACCGGTGTCAAAAGTGCATCGGGTTACGGTCGCCAGCAACAATGTAGTGACCGCGCTGGATGGCGAACCGGCGCTCGATGTGATGCTGCGCGACCTGAATTTGTCGCTGGACCAGCCCGAGCAGGCCCTGATGGTGGTGCGCGCTACCCTGGTCGGCTTGATGCATTCGCCAGACCATGCAGGTGGCGCAGGTGACGCGATTGCCGTCAACCGGACCGGTAATTTTGGCAGTGACGTGATCGTGCGACACATCGTCGGGCTGGACCCGGCACGCCGTGGTGTTGCCGTCTCGGACCATTTGGAAGTCGGCATGCAACTGGCTTTTTGTCAGCGCAACGCACAGGCCGCGAAGGCTGATCTGATGCGTGTTTGTGCTGAAATTCGGGAGGAGCTGGAACCTGAAGAATTGCCGGTTGAAGCGGTGACGGCCATGGCTGCGTCGGAGGCAGAATTTGCACCGCATCCGGCGCGCGGCATCGCAGGTGCAGTCTACGTCAGCTGTTCCGGACGCGGTGGTCCGCATTTTGGTGGTCCCAGCGCCGAACTGCAGATCGTGCGCCGGGCCCTGGGCGATGTGCCGCTGGTCGGTTTCTTTGCCGGTGGTGAGATCGCTCGCAACCACCTGTATGGTTATACCGGGGTGCTGACGGTTTTTACCGGTGATTAAATTCTGGGCGGCGCAAAAATATGTTTAAACGCTACGGCACTAAATTGACAGTGCTGGCTATCAAACACCACGTCCCCGATCAGCCCTGAACTGCGCCACAAAAGCGCCAAACCGTCCAGCATCCAGCGCCGCGCGCACCTCGGACATCAGGTTCAGGTAGTAGTGCAGGTTATGGATGCTGGCCAGCATTGGGCTTAACATTTCTGCGCAGCGGTCCAGATGGTGCAGGTAGGCGCGGCTGAAGCCTTCGCGGCCGCCGTCGGCATACGACACAGCTACACTGCCGGCACAGGCATAGCAAGTGCAGGTGTCGTCCAGCGGATGCGGGTCAAGCTTGTGGCGCGCGTTGCGAATTTTCAGGTCACCAAAGCGCGTGAACAGGGTGCCGTTACGGGCGTTGCGAGTCGGCATCACGCAGTCGAACATGTCCACACCCTGCGCCACGCCTTCGACCAGGTCTTCCGGTGTGCCGACACCCATCAGGTAGCGCGGCTTATGCATGGGCAAGCGATGCGGCGTGTGCGCCATGATGCACAACATCTCATCTTTGGGTTCGCCCACGCTGACGCCACCAATGGCGTAACCGGGAAAGTTCATCTCCACCAGTTGCTCCAGCGACTGCTGGCGCAGCTGCTCGAACATGCCGCCCTGCACGATGCCGAACAGCGCATTAGGGTTCTCCAACCGGGCGAATTCTGCCTGGCAGCGTTTGGCCCAGCGCAGACTCAGCTCCATTGAACTGCGCGCCTCGGCCTCGGTGGTGAGCTGGCCCTTGGTCTTGGGCTCGACCGAAATGTAGGGCGTGCACTCGTCAAACTGCATGACGATGTCACTGTTCAGCACGGCTTGGATCTGCATCGAGATCTCGGGCGTTAAAAACAGCTTGTCGCCATTCACCGGGCTTGAGAACTTGACGCCCTCTTCTGAAATTTTGCGCATCGCGCCCAGGCTCCAGACCTGGAAACCGCCCGAGTCGGTCAAGATCGGCTTGTCCCACTTTTCAAACGCGTGCAGGCCACCAAACTGCGTCATGACGTCCAGCCCCGGGCGCATCCACAAATGAAAAGTGTTGCCAAGAATAATCTGTGCACCCATGTCTTCGAGGCTTTGCGGCGTGACGCCCTTGACCGTGCCGTAGGTGCCGACCGGCATGAAGATCGGTGTTTCCACGACGCCATGGTTAAGCGTCAGGCGGCCGCGCCGGGCGTGGCTGGCTGGATCGGTGCGCAGCAGTTCAAATTCAAGCATGAAGGCTTTCAGGCGTGGCGCGTGCCAGGATGGCTGTGCAGTCGACGCCGCGCGGCAGCGTGCCATAGTTGTGATGGCCGATCTGCTCCAGGCGCGAATGGCAGAAGGCGTCGCTGATGAAAGCCGGGGCGTGGCGCACCAGCAGCGATGCCTGCAACGCCAGTGCCATGCGGTCCACCAGATCCCGCGCGTGGTACTCGGCATCGCGCAAATCCTTCAGGTCTCTCGCGAGATCGGCGTTAAGACGGTCCAGCGAAACGTGGGTACCTTGTGCCAAGTTGATTTCGGCAAAAAAGGCATCGATCACAGCCGGTGTTTTTGATACGGCGCGCAGCACATCCAGGCATTGCACATTGCCACTGCCTTCCCAAATGGTGTTGACAGGTGCCTCGCGGTACAGGCGCGGCATCACGCTGTCTTCCATCACGCCACTGCCGCCAATACATTCCATCGCTTCATAGGCGTGATTCGGTGTGCGCTTGCAAATCCAGTACTTGCCGACAGCAGTGACCAGGCGCACCAGCAGGTCTTCCTGTTCCTCGGCGCGATTGTCCATGGCGCGCGCCATGCGCATGGTCAGGCTCAAAGCTGCTTCGCTTTCCAGCGCCAGATCAGCCAGAACGTTTTGCATCAACGGCTGCTGGTTCAGTACTTTACCGAAGGCCGAGCGAACCGAACAGTGATGCAACGCCTGCGATGTTGCCATGCGCATGCCGGCGCTAGAGCCAATCATGCAGTCAAAGCGCGTCATACTGACCATCTCGATGATGTTACGCACACCGCGGCCCTCTTCGCCGACCATCCACGCCAGCGCGCCGCGCAACTCGGTCTCACTGGAGGCATTGGACGCGTTGCCCATTTTCTTTTTGAGCCGCAGCACCTGCATGGCGTTCTTGCTGCCGTCGGGCCGCCAGCGTGGCAACAGGAAACACGAAAGGCCGCCGGGTGCCTGCGCCAACACCAGGAATGCATCGCACATCGGGGCCGATACAAAATACTTGTGCCCCACCAGCTCATGCGCCTGACCCGGCCCACCGATGCCTATCGGGTAGGCGCGAGTGTTGTTGGAGCGAACATCCGAGCCGCCTTGTTTCTCGGTCATCGCCATGCCGATGGTGACACCCGGTTTTTGTTCCATCGGCACGTTACGCGGGTCATACACATTGGCCGTAACCCGGGGCTCCCAGACGCGCGCGATCTCGGGCTGCAGGCGCAGCGTTGGCACTGCAGCGAACGTCATGGTGATGGGGCAACCATGACCGGCCTCAACCTGGGTCTGCAGGTAGGTTCTGGCAGCACGCGCCACATGGGCGCCGGGTCCGGGCTCGGTCCAGGGTGACGCGTGCAGGCCGTGCTCGATGGCGGTCTTCATAAGCTGGTGGTAGGCCGGGTGATACTTCACCAGGTCGATGCGCTTGCCGAAGCGATCGTGCGTTTCCAGCTCGGGTATGAACTTGTTGGCTAGATGGCCCAGTTCGAGATAGTCGGCAGAGCCGGTCATCTTGCCAAATGCACTGAGTTCACTTTCGGCCCACTGGGCGCCCTCGCGTCGCACCGCCTCGGTCAGGGCCGCGTCTTCGGTGTACATGTTGTAGTCACACAGCTCGCTCGAAAGGTTGCTGAGCTCATGTGTATCGGCCAGGTAGAGCGAAGTGTGCGCGGTTTCAATCGAGGTGTTCATGGTTCGTTTCCGGTTCAACACCAGCAGGATGACGTGGGCGCAGGATGTCAACGGTTGGCGGCGTCACCAGTCCACCAGACTCAGGCCGATGCTCAGCACGGTGCGGTGGCGGTTGTAGTCCACCAGTGAATCGCCGTAGCCGGTAAACAGTTGGGTGTGAAAGCGCAAACCGTTCTGGTTGCCCGGTACGCCCTGGGTGCCCAGTCTTCTGAGCCACTCCACGCGCAGCGAACCGTTGGTGTCGGCCCGCAGCGAGTGCCGCAGTGTGGCGCCCAGCGTGTTGTCGGCATTGATGTTCCAGAAGCCCGCTACTTCGGCGCGACCAATCTTGTCGGCGATGTCGGGGTTGTCGTCATCGGCCGGGTCCTCGTTGATGCGTTGCCAAACCTTGCCTTCCAGCCGAAACTGATCGCCCTTTTCCATACCCGCCAGCAGCACGGTGCGGTTCCAGCTGCGCGACAGGGGTAGCGGTTGGCCGTTGGACTGATGCACCGCGCTGATGCCGGCGTAGCGCAAGCGCCAGCCCAGTGGCAATTGCACGTCGCTTGGGTAGATGTAGGTGATCTCCGGTTCGTGGTCGGTGGTGCGAAACGGGCGCGACAGGTCGCTGCTGAAAATCTGCCAGTTGGATTGCTGGCTGTAGCCAAACCACAAAGAGTCGCGCATGAGCGACCGCTGGTGGGTCAGCAGCCCTTGCAGTATCTTGGTTCGAATCGACAGCTGGATGCGGTTTTCGCTCGGGCTATAACCGATTGCTGCAGTTGCCGTGTGACCTGGTGACGGCGAATTGGGCTGGGTGTTGACGCTGTCGGAGCCAATCCATGACAGGCTGATGGGGTGAAAACCCCGAATGCCAAAGGTGCCGCAGTCGCTGCCAGCCTCCAGTTCCCAAGAACGCGAAAGCTCTGAAAACTGGACGCTCTTGCAGTCATGGGCGACCGGCACCGTCATGGTGACCGTCACCGGTACTGGCGCGGATGTAGCCGTGGTTGACGCAGCAGGCAGTTGCGTCGCTGCCCAGTGGTCAAAGCAGCTCAGACGTGCTTCGCGGTCTTGCGTCAGATCAGCGCACTGTTGCCATGTCGTGCTGCTGGGCAACGCCGGCTCTGGTGCCCGTACTGTTTGGGCTCGAACCCCGGTAGTCATCGCGCAAACCGCTATTGAAACGACAGTAGATAAAGTCTTCATGGGCCTGGATCCGAAACGTTGGCATAGCTTACACCGGTCGCACCGTCGCCAGCGCCGCAGCGCTGTCTTGCGTCTTCTTGGCAAACTCGGCGCGCAGCGCCTTGAGCTTTTCGCGCGGGTCCTCACGAACAGTAGCTTGGTCCAACGCCATCTCAGCAATGAAGCGGCTCGGTTGGGCGGCAATCATCTCACGCCCCTTCTTTCGTTTGCGTGTCCAACTGACCGCCAGGCTGCGTTGGGCCCGGGTGATGCCCACATACATCAGGCGCCGCTCTTCCTGCAGGCGCTCAAGAATATCCTCGCTCATGGGGCCGTCGGCGCGCCCGGTGGGGTTGACATCATCGCCCAACTTGAACGGCAGCATGCCTTCGGTCACGCCCACCAGCATCACGTGCGGCCACTCCAGCCCCTTGGCAGCGTGCAGCGTCGACAGAGTCACCACGTTCTGCTCCTGCTCGCGCTCGTTGATGGTGGACAGCAGTGAGACGGTCTGTGCCACTTCCAAAAGTGACTTGACTTCGTTCGTGGAATTCACGCCCGCCACATCGTCAATCTGGCCGCCGCAGCGTGCCGACATCCAGTCGCAAAAATCCACCACATTGGCCCAGCGCGCCGCGGCCAGCTTCTCGCTGTCCTCACCATCGCGCAGGTGTTTCTCGTAACCGATCTCCTTGAGCCACTCCAGCAAGAAACTCCGCGCCGCCTGCGCGCCCACTGTGTGACGGGCCCGAAACTCAAGGTCGTTCACGTAGCGGCCAAATTCGTGCAGGCTACCCACTGCTTTGCTGCCCAACACACTGCCCAGGGATGACGAGAACAGGGCTTCGAACATGCTGACCCGGTAGCGGCTGGCAAACGCGCCTAGCTGTGCCAATGTCTGATGCCCAATGCCGCGTTTGGGTGTCGTTACCGCGCGCAAAAAAGCCGGGTCGTCATCGTTATTGATCCACAGGCGAAACCAGCCGCACAAATCCTTGATTTCAGCGCGGTCGAAGAAACTGGTGCCACCAGAGACTTTGTACGGAATCTGCCCCTTGCGCAAGGCTTTCTCGAAGGCTTTGGCCTGGTGGTTGGCTCGGTACAGCACGGCAAAGTCCTTGAACTCCTGAAACTGCGGCCCACTGCTGGTTGTGCCGCCAGCGCGCAGGCTCTGGATGCGCGCCACCGTGCGCTCGGCCTCGTGCTCTTCGCTGTCGGCGTCGACCACCCGCACCGGCTCGCCTTCGCCCAGGTCACTCCACAGGTTTTTGACGAACAGTTTGGGATTCGGGCCGATCACATTATTGGCCGCTCGCAGGATGGCGCCGGTGGAGCGATAGTTTTGCTCCAGCTTGATGACCTTGAGGGTGGGAAAGTCGATCGGTAGCTTCTTTAAATTATCCAAAGTAGCGCCGCGCCAGCCGTAGATCGACTGGTCGTCGTCGCCCACCGCCGTGAAACGAGCGCTGGTGGCCGGGTTACCACCCACCAGATACTTAAGCACCTCGTATTGCGTAGCGTTGGTGTCCTGGTACTCATCGACCAGTACATGGCCCATCAGTCCCTGCCACTTCTGGCGCATCGGTTCATGATTTTGTAGCAGCTTGAGTGGCAGGCTGATCAGGTCGTCAAAGTCGACACTTTGGTAGGCGCTGAGTCGTTCTTCATAGTGCGCCATGATGCGCACAATGTTGCGCTCGCTGTCGTTGCCAGCCAGCGCAGCCGCGCCCTGGGCGTTGAGCCCCATGTTTTTCCACCGGCTGATGGTCCATTGCCATTGACGGGCGGTGGCAGCATCGACCGTGCCGCCGGCGTCCTTCAGGATGCTGGTGACATCGTCGCTGTCCAGAATCGAGAAGCCGGGTTTAAGTCCAAGTGCCGCGCCATCCTGGCGCAGCATGCGCACGCCCAGTGCATGAAAAGTACAAATGACCACCTCTTTGGCGGCCCGGCCAATCAGACCTTTGGCGCGGTCCCGCATCTCGGCGGCCGCCTTGTTGGTGAAAGTGATGGCCACAATGCGTTGCGGTGCCAGGCCGGCCTGGATCAGACGCGCAATCTTGTGCGTGATGACCCTGGTTTTGCCGGAGCCAGCGCCCGCTACCACCAGACACGGGCCATGCATGAAGTTGACAGCCTCTTGCTGGGCCAGGTTAAGGCCGTTAGACGCGCGGGCGTGGGGAAGGGGAGATGACATTCAGATACTTTGGGCGAAGCCGGGGATCATACAGACGCATTGCGCAGACCCGCCTCCCAAGTCCTGCAACAATAGCCGCCGTGCTGCAAATTCTGCTGATTACTTTTCCCTTCTTCGCGCTGGTGTTGTGCGGCTACATTGCAGCACGTCGGCGTATGTTGCCGCTGGAGGCGATCCCGGGTCTGAACGGTTTTGTGCTGTTTTTTGCCCTGCCTTGCATGTTGTACCGATTTGGCGCCACCACGCCGCTGGCGCAGTTGCTCGATGTCGGGGTCTTTCTAACCTGGACGTTGTGCGCGCTCATCACTGTGGGCTTTACCGTTACCGTCAGTTTGAACCCGCGCATTGGCTGGAATGACGCCTCTTTTGGCGCGCTGGTGGCGGCGTTCCCCAACAGCGGCTTCATGGGTGTACCGCTGCTGGTGGCCTTGCTGGGTCCGTCGGCAGCCGGGCCGGTCATTGTGACCCTGCTGATCGACATGGTGATCACTACCTCGCTGTGTATTGCGTTGTCCCGGCTTGATGAAGCCGATGCCCAAGGAGCGCGCAAAGCCGCAAAAATTGCGCTCAAGGGCGCAGCCACCAATCCGCTGCCCTGGTCCATCCTGCTGGGCACGCTGGCCTCGGCTGTCAGCCTGAAGCTACCTAACCCCATTGTGCAGACGGTCGCTTTACTGGCGGACGCTGCATCGCCAGTGGCCCTCTTTACCATCGGCGCAGTGCTGGCACGTTCGCAGATGTTGGCGAGCGTACATCAGCATGCACCACCGCTATTGCGCGACTACCTGCCGGTGGTTGCCATCAAGCTGCTGCTGCATCCGCTGCTGGTGCTGCTGGTTGGGGCAGCCGCAGTCGCGTTGGGTGTGCCGCTGAACAGGTTTGTGCTGACCGTCATGGTGCTGGTGGCGGCGCTGCCGAGTGCCAGCAATGTGTCGCTGCTGGCGGAACGCTTTGGCGCCGACAACGGCCGCATTGCCCGCATCATTCTGCTTTCTACAGCGGTCGCATTTGTGACCTTTTCTCTGGCGGTGACGCTGCTGACTTGAAGTTATTCGCCGCTCAAGGTAGGTCCAGACCCAAGAACCCAGCCAGATCGGCTGTCGTCAGGGCGCCTTCACGGCTCACGGTCTGGCCGGTCTTCTGGTTCTTGGCAACCACGAACGGGACCGATTCTGCGCCAAAACTGTTCAGCATTCGGGTGTTGCTATTGATCGCCTGTTCGATTTCGGACGAGATGCTGCTGGCGGCCGAGATGCCGCCCCTGCCCGCCAGCAGTGAAGCTTCGTGCTCGGTCATCAGGGCGCCCGGGTTGGCAGCAGACAGGATCGCTGCGCCTTGTGCCAGACTGGTGGCGTTGATCATCCGAACCGGAATCCAGACAAACTTGACATTCTTGTGCAACGGCGCCGATGCCTGCCACAGGTGACCGCAATGCGGGCACTGCGGGTCAAAAAAAACATAAACGATGTTGGTGCTCATCAGGGCACCAACAGCAAAGCCCTTGGCCTGGGCGGAAACCGTTGCCATGGAAACCTCACGCTTTACCGAACCTGCGGCGGGCGCAGATTCCTGTGGCGAGCAGCCGCTGACCGTCAAAGCTGCGATCAGCAGGGCAGAGAAAAGAAGGCGATGAAATTTCAATGGGTACCTTGATGTAAACGGTGACGAAGGGCAAAAAATCCAGCCATCACCGGCTCACATTTTACCGTCGCTGTGCCACTGATGTCGCCGCTCATTGACTTGGAGCTCCCGCCTTGTATCCCCCATTTGTGGGATAGGCGCTATGATGAACAACCCTCATAATCAAATGGTTATGGCTAGCGCTGAGTGTTTCTTGGGTTGGGACTCGGCGCATTTCCCCAGATTTAAATAAGTCCCCTGAAATCATTTATGGTTGAATTGTTGACGATCCTGGTGCTGGTCTTCAGCGCAATTTCGATTGTGCTGATGGTCCAACTGCGGCGCGCGCGAATTCAGGGTGAAGCATTGCACAACAGAATTACGGAACTCAATATTCGTGAGAAATTGTTGCAGGCACAGGCCAGTCACGACAGTCTTACCGGGTTGGGCAACCGAACACTGCTGGCGGACCGTTTCTTCTTTGCGGTGGAGCGTGCCAAACGCAACCAAAAGCCGTTTGCGATAGCGATGATTGATTTGAACGATTTCAAGTCTGTCAATGATGACTATGGCCATGTCGCCGGTGACGGCGTCCTGGTCGTCACTGCCAAGCGTCTGGTCGATTCGGTTCGGGCGTCGGACACGGTCTCCCGTTTGGGTGGTGATGAATTTGTGCTGCTTATGGAGTCGTTTGAAGGCACGCAAGATCTCGTCCATATTGGACGAAAGTTGATTGAAACACTGTCCCAGGAAATTGCACTTGAAACCGGTGAGCGGGTCAAAGTCGGAGCCAGCGTCGGCTTCGCGCTTTATCCTAACGATGGCACTGACATGAATGACTTACTGCACATCGCTGACAAATCGATGTATGACTGCAAGTCATCAGGGCTGATGGGGCTAGGCTAGCAAAACTTCAAATCGCCAATGGATCGACGTCCATCGCCCAACGAATCAGTCCCCGGCCAACCGGTTGTTGTCGGGTGCTATGCAATACTGTTTGCCAGGCGGCTAAAAAATGTTGTAGCGCCGCACGCGATGGGCTTTCAATCAGCATTTGGGCCCGTTCCACGTTGGCCACCCGCTGCATGCTCATCGGCACTGAAGGATACAAGGTAACGTTTTGTGTCAGGCGTGCTGCGTCCCTCATCTCGGTGGCAGCGGCACACGCTGCCGTCAAAAAGCCCTGTGCAACCGCCTGGGAGCGCGCTTCGGCCCGCACCAGCGCCTGAGAACTGAAAGGCGGCATCCCAGCCTGCTTTCGTTCTTTGAGTTGCTCAGCGGCAAAGCCAGGATAGTCGTGGCGTTTCAGGGCCGCAAACAAAGGGTGTTTGGGATGAAAGGTTTGTAGCCACATCTCACTGTGGGAACTGATGTCGGCATCACGGCCCGCGCGACCGGCGGCCTGCATCAGCAAGCCAAACAAGCGCTCGGGCGCCCGAAAGTCGCTGGAGAACAACGCGCCGTCCGGATCGATGGCGGCGACCAGCGTGATGCGACGAAAGTCGTGCCCTTTGGCAATCATCTGGGTGCCGACCAACACGTCCACTGCACCCGAATGCACCTGTGCCAGGCGCGCCTGTAGTTGGCCCTTGAGTTTGGTGCTGTCGGCATCAATGCGGGCGATGCGCACCGGCTCGCCTTCGGGCTGTAGCGCACTGACCAAGTTGGGTCGACGCACGCCCGCCAGTAGTTCGGCCAGATGCTCTTCAAGTCGCTCGGTGCCGCGACCGATTGGTGCAATATCGGGGTTGCCGCAGGCCGGGCAGGTGCGTGGCACCCGTTCTGTGTAACCACAGTGGTGACAGCGCAGGGTGCGGTCGATTTTGTGAAAAACCCGGTACGCGCTGCAATGGGGGCACTCGCTTTTCCAGTCACAGTCGGTGCAATGCAGCACTGGCGCATAACCGCGGCGGTTCAAA
The DNA here is from genome assembly GCA_037141865.1 of Comamonadaceae bacterium. Lineage (GTDB taxonomy): Bacteria > Pseudomonadota > Gammaproteobacteria > Burkholderiales > Burkholderiaceae_C > Rhodoferax. The sequence goes on from JBAXBQ010000003.1 coordinate 64,898, forward strand.
AAAACCAGGCTCTGTTCACCGCGCGCCACGCGTTGCATGATGGCGTCGAGCAGGGGCGGTGAAATGACGCATCCTTTGGGTTGACGGTTCATATCCACCCGACGCACCAGCGGCAAGGCACCGCCGGTGTTGGCACAGCCGCCGGTAGCGCCGATGCGGCTGGGCATCAGCAGCCGCACGTATCGCCCGCCCTCATCCAGCGGTCGACTGTGATGCCAGCTCTCCATGGACGGTGTAGCGGACCCCAGTATGACCTTGGCGCCTTCCAGCCGACCGCGATAGACGGCCAGGTCGCGCGCGGAGTAACGCGCACCCTCCTGGCTCTTGTAGCTGGGATCGTGCTCTTCGTCCACGATGATTAGTTTGAGATGCGGTAGCGAGGCAAAAATCGCCATGCGGGTACCCAGCACGATGCGGGCAGCGCCAGTGTGGGCGCCCAGCCAACTCTTCAGGCGTTGCGCCGGGGTCATGCCACTGTGCAACGAAACCACGGATTTGTCGCCGAAAAGTGGTTGGAAGCGCGCCATAAATCGCTCTTCTAGCTGGGGTGTGAGATTGATTTCAGGCACCATCACAATGGCCTGGCCAGTTGCGTCGCTTGAAAGCATGGTCTGAACGCAGCGCAAATAGACTTCTGTTTTGCCACTACCGGTGCAGCCAAACAGCAGAAAGGGTCCGTCTTCGCGCTTAAACTGGCGTATCACCAGCATTTGTTCAGACGTCAGCGGTACCTGATTGATGACGTTAGAGTCGTCTGGCAAGCCCGCATCAGCGGCTTTGGCGTGCCGCCTGAGTCGTCGCGCCAACTGCAGTGCATTCAGATCGCGCAATGAAGGTGGCAATGCGGCCAGTGCCACCTCGCCTAACGACCGCTGGTAATAACCGGCCGCAAACGTGATCAGCTGTCGCCATGCGATGGTAAGCGGCGCAATGTCGCTTAGCGTGCCAGCGACTGACCGAAGTTTCTCTGGCGGGATGCCTTGGTCTGAGTTGCTGGATGCGGGATCAGTGGGATCGTCCCACACCACACCCATTAACTCGCGCTTGCCTAGCGGCACCCGTACCAGGGTACCAGCTGTCAGTGGCAGCTCGCTGCGGTAGGTCAATGTCCGTGCCACTTGGCTGTGAGCCGGAGTCTGGACGACGACCTGGATCAGGTGACTCATGCCGGTGTCCGACCTACGGGGTTAAGTTGATGTGAACTTGCGAAAACTCTCATAAGTCTATGATTTGTAAGCAATTTATACCGCATTCAGCGTTTCTGTGGATAACTTTGTTGATATCTTGTCCTCAGCGCCCTCAAGGCCTTGAAAATCAAGGCTTTTGCTGGATTGCCCATAAAAAAAGCAAATTTAAAAATCGTTATAAATCAATCACTTGCAGTCGCTATTGGTTTTGTAGCAGCGATCCTCTCGGCGCGAGTTGCCTTGCGCAGTGCAGCAAAACTTTTGTGCATAAGTCAGATGCCCGTTACAGGTGGTCGAAAAGTGTTACGGGTTCAGTTCTCAATGAACTATGCCCGCATGGCTCGCGAATGTTCATGCACGGCTTGCACCAGGGCCGCCACATGGTCGGGAGGTGTGTACTGACTTATGCCATGCCCGAGGTTGAAGATGTGGGTCGGGCCGGTACCCGCGCCGGTGTGCGGCGTACCAAAGCTGGTCAGTGTTTTGACCACCTCGGCCTCAATTTGGGCCGGACTGGCAAACAGCACGTTGGGGTCAATATTGCCCTGCAGAGCTTTATGCTCGCCCACAAAAGCACGTGCCTTGGCCAGGTTGACGGTCCAGTCCAACCCCAGCACGTCGCAGTCCAACTGGCCCATTTCCTTCAGCCACAGCCCGCCACCCTTGGTGAACACGATACTCGGGATACGCACACCGTCGTGCTCTTTTTTCAACTGTGCCAGCACCCGCGCCGTATAAGCCAGGCTGAACTCCTGGAACGCGCCGTCGGCCAGCACGCCGCCCCAACTATCGAAAATCATCACGGCCTGCGCGCCTGCGTCTATTTGAGCATTAAGGTACTGTGCTACGGCGTCAGCGTTGATTTGCAGTATTTTGTGCATCAGGTCAGGTCGGCTGTACAGCATGGTTTTGACCAAACGGTAGTCGTCTGAGCCGGCGCCTTCCACCATGTAACAGGCCAGCGTCCAGGGGCTGCCGGAGAAACCAATCAGTGGCACCCGTCCGTTGAGGGCTTTGCGAATTGAGGTGACGGCGTCAAACACGTAGCGCAGCTTGTCCATGTCTGGCACCGCCAGTTTGGCGACCGCTGCTTCGTCACGCACGGCGCTGGCAAATTTGGGACCTTCGCCCAATGCAAACGTGAGCCCCAGCCCCATGGCGTCGGGCACGGTCAGGATGTCGCTGAACAAAATGGCGGCGTCCAGCGGATAGCGGTCCACCGGCTGCAAGGTGACTTCGGTGGCGTAGTCGGTGTTGGTGGCCAGGCCCATGAAGCTGCCTGCTTTGGCGCGTGTGGCACGGTACTCGGGCAGATAGCGTCCGGCCTGGCGCATCAGCCAGACCGGTGTGTGATCAGTGGCCTGGCGCAGGCAGGCGCGGATGAAGCTGTCGTTTTGTAGGGGCGCAAAGGCGCTGGGGAGGGCTGGTGTATTCATGCCCCAATTGTCGCAGCAAGAGCCCTCAGGGTTTGGCGCTGCGAGCAGGTAAGCGCATGGCGGCGTCCTCAAACGTACCGGCCTCGGCGTCCAGGTGGCAGGCCGCACAGTTGGCTTTGCTTTTAACTTGCGGCAATTGCCAATCGGCTGCTGCGATGTCCTTGTGCTTCTTGACCCAATAAGGCGTTTCAGTGATACGCAGTGGCGCCGCCTCGATCTTGAGTGACCGGTCGATCTTGCTTGCTGGCTCGGTCTGATGCCGGTCGGCCGAATTCTCGGTCATGAAAGTCAACAATGCTGCGCTGGTGGGTGCATCAAACGCCAGGTCAGCACCGAAGTGCTGGGTTTGCTCGGCCATGATACGTACCCATGATCGGCTCGGCAGCAGCGAAGGGTGAAATGCCAGATGGCAGCTGCCACACTCATCTCGCCATTGGGCGTTGTCAGCCAGTTTGGGGCCGACGAAGGCAACACTCGACGTCTCGAGCTTGCCCACGGGTCGGCCGAGTTGCCTCTCCAGGGGCGCATGCAGGGCGTAGAAAAACCACCAAAGCCCATAGGCCGCAGCCAGCACCACCATCAGCACCGCCACCTCCCGGCGCGGCCGCGCCGCCGGGGCTCCGGCATTGGCCAGCTTGGTGCCCGTGAACATAGAGCGCGCCAGATTCTCCCGATGCAAAACGCTTTCCACCACCACCCCGGCAAGATGCCCCAACACCAGCAGCAGCATCAGGTTGGCTGAGAATTCGTGCAGTTCCTTGAACGTCTGACTTTGCGCAAAACTCATCCAGCCGGCCGCCGCTCCTTGCCGTTCTTCACCACCCAAAGTAAAGAAGCCGGTGACGCCCACTACCAGGGTCAGGATCAGCAGCAAATAGATGGCCAGACTGCCGGTCGGGTTGTGACCGACATGGCGCTCAGCCTTGCCCGTCAGTAACTGGCGCAAATAAGTCAGCGCTGTTTTGGGTCCGAACCAGAATGACGAAAAACGGGCATAGTGCGTGCCGATCAGGCCCCAGACCACTCGAAAGGCCACCAGGCCCAGCATGAGATAACCCAAAAACACATGGACCGACAGCCACTCATCCGACTCGCTGGTAAGCCAGGCGCCAGCAAAACAAAGCACCAGCATCCAATGAAACAAGCGGGTTGGAACGTCCCAGATCAAAGTTCGTTGCATCGGGCCAGGCTTCACTTGATTTACTTGACGGACAGGGCGTAGGCGATGAAATCACCTTTTTCCTGGGCGCTACAGGCGCGGCTCATCACATCGTTGCAATTGCGCTTGAACCACTTTTCCACATTGGCCACGTCGGTAAAGCGCTTTGGGTTCGCTGCCGGTGCCAGCGGCAAAATTTCCTTGTTGGTCTTGACGTGTTTACCAACTGCCAAGGGTGAATCGGTATGACATGACGCACAGGTGAGTTCGCCCACCTTGGTTGAGTAAAGCTTTTGCCCGGCGGCGGCGGAGAAGTCTTTGAAAGCAGGATTTTCCAGCTTGGCGGCAGCGCGATAGCTGTCCTGTATCGGGTTGGCGGCTGCGCCCAGCGGTAATGCCAGAGCCAGACAGGCCAGCCAATATGTTTTGTTCAGGTTTGAGTTCATGGTGGGTTCCTTTGGTTGGTAACAGCGCTGTCCGATCTCGCGATTAACTTGATCGCTGTTCAGGCTCGAACGTGTCAGGAGCCAAAGTTAACACTGGCGAATTAACACATTCTTAAACGCTGCGCGCGTGTTCCACCATCAGGCATTTATTCTGCACCACCCGCAAACCGGCCGCCTGCGCAGCACTGGCCGCCGCCGTGTTTTCAATACCCAACTGCAACCATAAAGCCTGGGCACCAATGGCAATGGCCTCGGCGGCAATCGGCGCCACATCATCGCTGTTGCGAAACACGTTGACCAGTTCAATGCGTTCGTACCGAGCCGCCTCCAGCAGATTTGGATAGGCTTTTTGGCCCAGTATTTCAGCCGCGTTGGGATTGACAGGAATGATTCGCCAGCCCTGCTTCTGCATATAGAGCGCCACACCATAACTGTCGCGGTGCGGCTTGGGTGACAGGCCCACCACGGCGACAGTCCTGCAGTTGCTCAGGATGTGACGAATGTCGTCAGCCTGCGTCATAGGTCAAAGCGCTTGCAGCGCCGCCCGGACCTCTTGCACACTCAAAATTTCGGACAACACGACGGGTGCGCTGCCCACCTTGTGGAGAACATAAACCGGAACCCCGTTGCGGCCCAATTGCGCCAGAGCGGCGGAAATGGCGGGGTCGCGCCGGGTCCAGTCAGCACGCAGGAGTGTGACCTTTTTCGCCTGCAGATCGGCCAGCACATCCTTGTCCACCAGGGTGGTTTTCTTGTTGTACTGACAGGTCACACACCAGGCAGCGGTAAAGTCGACGAACACCGGTGTACCACTGGCCAGCACTTGCTCGACGCGGCCGGGGGCCCAGGCTTGCCAACGGTCAGTACTTGATGAAGCCGACGTGACTTCCACAGGCTTGACAATATTGCGGCCGATAGCTCCCACCAACAAGGCGCAGACGGCAATTGAAATAGTCGCGACCACGGATCGGCTACGCCCCTTGAGCGTGAGCGACCACAGCAAGGCGCTGAGGGCCACCAGCAAGGCCAGCAGCGCGCCGGCGCCATCAATGCCGCTTTGCTGTCCCAGCACCCACACCAACCACACCACAGTGGCAAACATGGGGAACGCCATAGCGTGGCGGAAGGTGTCCATCCAGGCACCGGGGCGCGGCAGCAGTTTGGCGACGGCCGGAATCAGGCTGGCGGCCAGATAGGGCAGGGCCATGCCGACCCCGATGGTGGTGAAAATTAGCAGGGCTTGCAGCGCCGGCAAACCGAGCGCAAGACCGAGCGAGGCACCCATGAATGGTGCAGTGCAGGGCGATGCAACAGCGACCGCCAGCACGCCCGACAAAAACGCATTGACAGCCGGGTTCTTGGCCTCCAGCAGCAACACGCGACTGGGCAGAAAGTGACCAAATTCAAACACGCCGGCCAGGTTCAAACCCATCACCGTAAATAACGCAGCCAGCGCCGCCACTATGGCGGGCGACTGCAGTTGAAAACCCCAACCGAGTTGCTCACCGGCACTGCGCAGGCCCAGCAACAGCGCCCCCAGCGCCAGGAAGGAGATCACCACCCCCGCGCTGTAGGCCAGGCCGCTGATGCGGTGGCCGCGCCGGTCGTTGGCATGCCGTGTGAAGCTCATCACCTTGATCGCCAGTACCGGAAACACGCACGGCATCAGGTTCAGAATCAGTCCACCCAGCAAGGCACCCAGCAAGGCGGCCAGCAGCGTGATAGATGGCTTGATAGGTGGTGCAGCAGGGGATGACGCAAGTTCTGGTGCCGTCACGACAGTGGCGTTTGCAGGCACCGTTGGCCAGACACCCAGCACCCTGAGTTCTGCGCGATAAGCCTGGCTGTCAGCCGCCAACACCACGGGTATGACGGCAGGTGAATTGCTGCGCTCAACCGACAGCGGTACCCGTGCGCTCCAGATGTCACCGTTCCAGACCTGAGTCCATGACGCAGCTGTCGCAATCACTTCGGGTGTCTCGGGAAAGAAGTCAAGCGTCTTGCCACGCAGTGCGGTGGGCAACCCCTGCACCGTGAGTTTGATTGCATTGCCGTCGATCTGCGCATGGCTGTCATCTGGTCCGCTACCCGTCAGAGCATGCGGCTGGGCGGCAAAGGCAGCGTTGAAAGCCGCACTGTTGATGGCCGTTGAGCCCCTGACGGGTATTTTCAGCGCGAACTCGCCTTCCTCGGGTATGCATTCCTTGCGACATACCAGCCAGTTGGCCTTGAGTTTGACCTCGATCTCGCTGTTGGGTAGCGTTGGCTTGAAGGCTCCGGTGATGGTCACTGGCACCGGCAGCAGCACGGTAGCGTCATAACCGTAGTTGGCCAGGTTGCCAATGGGGATCTTTTTCGGTAGCGGCCAGGCAATCTCGCCGGCCGTCACACCCACAGGCAGCGTCCACTGCAGCGTTGTGGGCAGGCCGGAGTCGCCCGAATTCTTCCAGTAGGTGTGCCATTCCGGTTGGTGCGTCAGCTGCAGTCCCAGCCACACCGCCTTGCCGGGGTCAGCACCGTCCGGCGCATGCGCCATAAGTTCGGCGCGCACTTGCGCCGTCGTGACTATGGTTTTTGCCGGGTTTTGAGCGCCAGCCCCTGTCGATAAGAAGCAAGCAGCTATCAAAAGCGAATTGACAAGAGGGCGCTGAAAGAATTTAAAAAATGTCATTGCAATGTAGGAGTGGGTCAGAAGAGCAAAGTTCCTTGGGCAAACACCGCGGGCAACTTCTTGGGTGCCTGGATACGCAATTGCTTGTTGACATTTTCGCGCCCAAATACAACCTCGATGTCGGCCACCGCCACGCCAAACTGCGGCGCCAAAAATCGCACCATATGGTCGGTCGCCTTACCCGCTATCGGTGCCGCTGTCACACTGACTTTGAGTTGTGTGCCCTTGGGCTTGCCGATGGCGTCGCGTGCGGCGCTGGGTTTGCCCAGAATGTTGACCACCAGCACATTGCCTTCCCAGACAAAAAATGAGTCGCCGGTGGCATTTTTGACGTTTCCCCGGCTCATGGCGCAAAGCCCAGCACGACACGACGCGTGCTGGCTGATTTCTTTTCGATTTTGGTGACGACGACCTGACCGATTTCCGCCGTGTTTGCCACGTGGGTGCCGCCGCAGGGCTGCAAGTCGATCAAGTCAAGGCTGCCGATGCGGATGGTGCGAATTTTGCCGCTGCCGCGTGGCGGCTGCACCGACATGCTTTTCACCAGTGCCGGATTGGCGTCCAGTTCTTCGTCCGTGATGGCGCTAACCGTGACCGGGTGTGCCGCTGCCACCAGGCGTGCAATACCGACTGTGAGGGTCTCCTTGTCGAGGGCGTCGGTCATGTTGAAGTCCAGTCGCGCATAGTCGGGCGTGATGGAGCAACCGTTCACCAGTTGTGGCACCAGATGGCACAGCAGGTGCGTTGTGGTGTGAAAACGCATCAGGCGATGCCGCCGGGCCCAGTCGATGCGCGCCGTGACCGGGTCACCCACCGCCAGACGGACTCCACCGGGCGGTGCCTGCTCCATCAAATGAGCGAGCACATCCGGTGCCGGCACATGGCAAACATCGTTGTTGAAGCTGCCGTCTTCATTCTTGCCCTTGCGACTATCCACAATGGCGATCTGGCTGCCATCGGCCAGCACCAGCACGCCCGCGTCACCGGCCTGGCCGCCCCCCAGTGGGTAAAACACGCTGCGGTCCAGCACGATGCCCTGCGCCGTGATGGCTGTGACCGTGGCGGCGCACTCTTTGAGGTAGCTGTCATTGCGAAACAGGTCTTGCGTCATCCTTTGATAATACCGGTATGCCGCATACCGCTCCTGGCGCGCCTTCCATTGTCCTGTGCACCCTGAATGCGAAGTTCATCCATGCCTCGCTGGGCTTGCGCTATTTGCTGGCCAATATGGGCGATCTGCGGGCCAGCACTGCGCTGTGCGAATTCACCATTGCCCGCAAACCGCAGGAGGTAATTGATGAGTTGCTGGTGATGCTGGACGGGCCAAACCGGGACACCATGCACACCGGTTCGGTGCAGATTGTTGGCTTTGGCGTGTACATCTGGAACGTGACCCAATCCACTGAAGTCGTGCGCCTGCTGAAAAGCGCGCGTCCGGATGTGAAAGTAGTGCTGGGCGGCCCCGAAGTCAGCCATGAAATGCAAGAGCAAGACATCGTGCGCCTGGCCGACTTTGTCATCACCGGTTGGGGCGATGTGAGCTTTGCCAAACTATGCCGTGCCCTGCTGCACGGGCCGCAGCCGCTGATGAAGGTTATCGCGGGTGAGCAGCCGCCACTGGACCAGATTGTGCTGCCTTATGCCGAGTACAGCGACGCTGATCTGGCGCACCGCCTGCTGTACGTTGAGGCTTCGCGTGGTTGCCCGTTCAAGTGCGAGTTTTGTCTGAGTTCGCTGGACAAGACCGCCTGGGTTTTTGATCTGGATTTGTTTTTGGCGCAGCTACAGGTTTTGCATCAGCGCGGTGCCCGCAACTTCAAGTTTGTCGACAGAACTTTCAATTTGAAAATCGACGCCTCGGTGCGCATCCTGCAGTTTTTTCTGGATCGCTTGCCCGCGCCGGGCACGAGTCAATCAGCCGATCATCTGTTCCTGCATTTCGAAGTCGTTCCCGACCATCTGCCAGATCGTCTCAAGACCGTGATTGCGCAATTCCCACCCGGCATACTGCAACTGGAAATAGGTATCCAAAGCTTCAATGCAGAAGTGCAGCGGCGCATCTCACGCCAGCAGGACAACGACAAGACCGAGGCCAACCTGCGCTGGCTGGCCACAGAGTCACACGCGCATTTACACACCGATCTGATCTTTGGCCTGCCCGGCGAAACGCTGGAAAGTTTTGCCGCCGGTTTTAACCGTCTGTATGCGCTGCGGCCGCACGAGATCCAGCTTGGTATTTTGAAGCGTTTGCGCGGCACGCCCATTGCCCGTCACAACGCAGAACACGCCATGGTCTATGACCCCGAGCCACCCTACACGGTGCAGCAAACCGGCGTCGTGGACGCTGTCACGCTGCAACGCTTTACCCGCTTCTCGCGCTATTGGGACCTGGTTGCCAACTCGGGGCGCTTCAGGCAAACCCTGTCACTGTGGTTGGACCAGGGTCAGGCTTCTCCTTTTTATCCGTTCCTCGCTTTTGCCGATTGGCTTTGGCACAGCAGCCGAAACACCAGCGGCATCTCGCCCGAGATGCTGGTGAACGCCTTGTTTGATTACCTGTGTGAAAGTCGTGGTTTGCCGGTACAGGCGGTGCAACAAGCTCTGCTGACCGACTACCTCGTCAGCGGCGCGCGGGCCAGTCCGCGGGCCTTGAAAGGACTGCTGCCGAAACAGTTCGCACCCAAAATTCGTGTAACCAAGGCGCTGGCACAGCGCCAGAAGCGGCACGGCGTTCCCGATCAGGCTCTAAGATAGCGAACAATGACAACCTTATCCAGATTCTGGGTCGATCTCTGCACGCAGGACTTCGCCCAACTCATCAGCAGCGGCCAGGCGGCGCAGACCATTGCCGTGCTGCCGGTCGCGGCCACTGAACAGCATGGTCCGCATCTACCCCTGAGCGTGGACACGGTGCTGGTGGACGGTGTGGTGGCGGCGGCGTTGCCGCATTTGGCTCCGGGTTTGAAGGTGCTGTTCCTGCCGACGCAGGTGGTCGGTCTGAGTCCCGAGCACGCACGCTTTGCCGGCACACTGACCCTCAAGGCCGGGACCATTCTGCGGCTGTGGACCGACATTGCGGAATCGGTGGCGGCCGCGGGAATCAAGAAACTGTTGCTCTTCAATTCGCACGGCGGCCAGGTCAGTGTGATGGACATGGTGGCGCGCGATTTGCGCGCACGGCTCGATATGCTGGTGTACAGCGTGAGCTGGTTCAATCTGCCGTTGCTGGACGCCCAGGGCAATGACCTTAACGCGCTATTTGGTGCTACCGAACACCGTTTTGGCATCCACGCCGGCGATCTGGAGACCTCCATGATGCTGGCGTTGGACCCGGCCCACGTGGACATGACCCAAGCGCAAAACTTTGCCTCTGCCTCACAAGACCGGGCACAGCGCTTTGACATTCTGGGCAATGGAAAAAGTGCCAAGCTCGGCTGGCAAATGCAGGACTACAACCCGGCTGGCGCGGTCGGTAACGCCGCTGCAGCGACGGCACAGAAGGGGCGCGCCGTAGTGGAGGCGGCGGGGCTAAGTTTGGCTAGACTACTGGTAGAAATGGACCGCTTGCCCTTGAGTACGCTGGTGGCAAAGCCCGGGCTCGCTGCGCGCTAACCTCGACCGTTGATGTTCGCGCCCAGCGACTGGCTGGCGCTGGCAGGGTACAAGCGCAGGCACTCATCTGCGTCCAGCGGTTCGATCCAGGCCATTTGCCGCTCCAGCACAGCGAGAGTGGCTTCCGACGCATCGCCGCCTTCCTTCAGCCGCCCGACGATGCGTTGACGCAATTGCGCCGCTGTCGCCTGGGGTGCCAGGATGAAGAACTCCGCACCGGCATCGGCTGCCAGCGTCTGGAAGGCGGACCGATCCGCGCGCCGCAGAAAAGCGGCGTCGACGACGCTGGACCAACCGGCTGCCAACTGCTCGCGGGCCAGCTCCAGCAAGTGGCGGTAGATGGTTTGCTGAGCGTCCGGCTGGTAGATGCCGCCATCCACGGCCGAGCCGCTGCTGTCCTGCGGGGCCAGTCCGAACAGGCGTTTGCGCTCCACATCGGAGCGCAGGCGCAGCGTCGTGGCGGTGGCGTCGCCCAGCAATAGCCGGGTCGATGCGGCGGTCTTGCCGCAGCCGGACAAGCCATGGGTGATGATGAGTCGGGGCCGGGGCGGCCAGGCCAGCTGTTCGGCCAGCGCCACATAGCCGTGCACCTCGCCCATGTCTGTCCCATCCTGACTGGCGCGGATGGCTGCCACCTTGGCCCGCACCAGCGCCCGGTAGCTGGCATAAAAACGCAGTAGCGGCACAGCGCCGAAGTCACCGCTGTGGCTGAGCCACTGATTAAGAAACCAGCAGGCCAGGCCGGTCTGGCGGTGATCCAGCAGATCAACAAAAGTGAAGGCGATTTCGCTGGCCACGTCTATCCAGCGGAAGTCTTCGTTGAACTCGATGCAATCGAACAGCGTCACGCGAGCGTCGATCAGTGCCAGGTTGCCCAGGTGCAGGTCACCATGGCACTCAAGCACCCGTCCGGACGCCTTGCGCCCGATGAATTGCGGGCGCAGGCGCTGGAACTCACTGCGGCTCCATGCCGACAAGGCAGCCAGCCGACTTTGCCATGGTGGCTCGGGCAGCAGGGCTTGCAGCTCTTCAAAGTTCTCCAGCACCGGCGCCAGAATTTCGTCTGGGTTTCCAAAGCGCGAGTCCGGCGCAGCTACCGCCGCAACCCGCTGGAAGCTGACCAGGGTCTGGGCCAACTCGCTAAGGTGTTCGGCTGTCAGTGCGCCGCGCGCGCACAGCCGGTCCAATCGGGCGGTCTGATCGAAGCGACGCATCTTGACGGCAAACTCGATCGCTGCGCCGGCACCGCCGAGCCGAGGGTCTTCGGGCCTGCCGCTGATCGCAACCACATCCAGATAGAGCGCCGGCGCGAAGCGGCGATTCAGCCGCAACTCGATCTCGCAGTAAGTCTGGCGCTGCGCCAGCGTAGCGAAATCCAGAAACGGCAGGGTGACGGGTTTCTTGATTTTGTAGGCGTAGTCACCGGCCAGCAGTACCCATGAAATGTGCGTCTCAACCAGCTCGACGCGCGCCACCGGATGAGGGTAGCGTGCGGGCTCCAGCAGGGCCTGAATGAGTGCAGGCAGGGGCGGATGCATGACAAAGACTGTCTCAGGCGTGGGTGATCCAGCTTGCGTGGTCAGCGTGTTCCAGGTGTGGCAGGGTGTTAAAGGTCACCAGCGTGTGGCGCTTGGGGTTGAAGGCGAACTCGGTGATGGCGCTATTGCGGATGCGCATGTTGAGCTCAATGGTGGTCTCGGGCGTGGTGCCCAGCACGTGGCCCACCGCCGTGGCAATGGGGCCGCCGCTGGAGACGATCAGCACATTGCCGTCGCAGTTTTTCCGGATGTGGTCCAGCGCATGGATGACGCCTTGCCTGAACTCAAGGTAGCTGGGCATGCCCTTCGGGCTGACAACACCGTTCATCCATTGCGTCAAGCCGTCGCGCAGCAGACGAAAGTGATGACGATAGAGCTCGGGTGTGTCGGGCTTTTCAAGTTTATAGGGGTGCACGGTGGCGATGACGGCTTCGCTGTCAAATTCGTTCAGTCCTGGCCAGCGCAATGGTGCCCCCACGCTCGCCACTTTGTGTGCTGCGCTGCCCCCCGAGGGCGCTGCTTCCCCTTGGGGCGGCCCGGCGGTGAAGCTGGCCCCCATGCCCTCGCGGATGGCATCATAAGTCTGCAGGTGACGGCGCAAGGTACCGGTCAAGACAGCCTCAAAAGTCAGACCCTTCTGGCGGAAATAGTCGCCCAGTCGCAGGCTTTGCTGCTGGCCCAGCGCACTTAAGTTGTCGTAGTCGGCGGCGCCAAACGAAGCCTGGCCATGGCGTACGAGGTAGAGGGTTCCCATGCCGCGAATCTAAACCAGATCGCTCTTTGTCTCTTGTCGCCCTAGCGACGGCAACGAACGCTGGCCGGCAAGTTGCATTGCAGCTTACAGACGGGTGGACCAAACAAGGGGCCTACAATCCCCCGAATCCGAGTCGCGCAGCAGCCACGCGAACAGCGATTGATCGTCAGTATTCATCCGTTTCCGGAGGACCCCTCTCATGCGCCGCATCCACTGGATTCTCTCCATGTTTCTGCTGCTGCCGGCGCTAAGTCTGGCGGCACCCGCAACAGCCACATTTCGGATTGGTGTTGCGCCGCATTCGAGCGCACGCGTGATCATCGAGATGTACCAACCCTTGCGCCTGTATCTGGAGCAGGCATTGCAGCGACCGGTGGAAATAGTGACTGCACCTGATTTCACGGAATTTGCCCGGCGTGCCATCGCGCAAAACTACGACATCGCGATTACTACTGGCCACCAGGCGCGTCTGCTGCAGACCGATGCACGCTACTTGGCGCTGTTGACTTATCAAGCCGATTTCAAGGCGGTGGCGCTGGTAGTGTCTGACAGCCGCTATCGTGAACCGAAGGATCTGGCTGGCAGCACCGTGCTGGGACTCTCGGCATCATCCCTGGTGACGCTTTGGGGGCAGCACTGGCTGTCGCGCAACTCGGTACCGGGGGCCACACTGCACTACGTCAGCGCCTCTGACAGTGTCGGACAGCTGTTGCTCAAGGGCGAAGGTAGCGCTGGTTTTATGTCGCTGGCAAACTTTCAGAACCTGCCTTCGCCAATGCGAGCACAGTTGCGGGTGCTGGCCGAGAGTTTGCCGATGGCCGGACGTGTCTACATGCTCAACGTCCGTCACGCAAAGAAGCAGCAGGACATCGTCGCTGCACTGTGGGCTTTTGCGGAAACACAGCAAGCCAAGCAATATTTCGCCCAGTACAAGCTCGGCGGTTATCGGCCACTAGAGGTGCGCGAATTGGTTGCCCTTGACCCCTACGCCAACGAAGTTCGTCTGGTGCTAAAACAAGGGCAAGGCGGCTAATGCAGTTCGCCCCTTGGCGCACGGTACGTGGACGCCTGGTATTGGCGGCACTGCTGGTTGAGTTTGCCATGCTGGTGATACTGGTTGGCAACAGCCAGCGTCTGTTGTACGAGGCTATGGGTGAACAAGCGCGCGAGCAAGCCGAACAGATCGCGCCGGTTTTATCGGCCGCGTTGGTGGCGCCGCTGGCACAGTACGACTACGCCACGGTGCGGGCAATTCTGAATGAAAGCCAAGCCATTCGCGGAATTGTTTACCTGGCGGTGACGGATGCTGGTGGCGACATCGTCGCCAGCAGCGGCTGGCCGGCTAACAAGGCGCTGCCGCCGGCCGACGTTAGTTACACACTGGATGGCGACCCGCCGCGCTATGACCTGGCGCTGCCGATCATACTGGCTGGGCAGTCTCTGGGGAAGCTGCAGTTTGGGCTCGATTTATCCCGCATTGTGCTGGCGCGAAAAAATTTGCTGACCCAGGGTATCTTCATCGCCGTGAGTGAACTGCTATTGACAGCCGGCCTGCTGACCCTGCTTGGCATGCTGATCACGCGCCGACTTACGTTGCTAACCAAGGCCAGTATCAAGGTGGCGCAAGGGCAATTGACGCCAGCTCCTGTGCCGGAGGGAGGTGACGATGTCGGACGTTTGGGCGCCGCATTCAATGTCATGTCAGTTGCCATCGCTGAGCGCATTGTTCAGCTGACTCGCGCCAACGCGGAGACTGCCAGCATTGCTGAGGCCCTTCGGGAAAAGAACGCGCAATTGGCGCAGAGTCATGCGGCACTTGTCGACGAGAACAGCAAGCGACTGGAGGTCCAGCAAGAGCTCGAAGATGCCCTGGTGCGAATCCGCGACCGCACCGAGCAGCTCAATGCCATCTTCGACTTGAGCCCGGACGGCTTCGTTTCGTTTGACGCGCAGCACTGTGTCAAATATGCCAGCCCGTCTTTTTTCCACATGACGGGTCTGGATTCAAGCCAAATTGTCGGGCTGGCGGAAGCGGCTTTTTGCGCACTATTGGCGCGTACCTGCACAGAACCGGCTGGATTTCCTGATCTGGCCGCGTTGCGAGACCGTGTCAGTGCAGAAAATCCTGCTGGCAACAGCGACATTGCGAAAGCAGGTGGTGGACACCGACGTCATCTGATCGAACTGGCCGGACCGGGCAAACACATCCTTGAAGTTAGTCTGCGTCTGTCGGAATCGGAGACTGTTTCACAGATTCTTTATTTCCGTGATGTGACACACGAATCCGCAGTTGACCGGATGAAGAGTGAGTTTCTGTCGCACGCTGCGCACGAACTGCGCACACCGATGGCCAGCATCTATGGCTATTCGGAAATATTGCTGCACCAGCAGTTCTCCGAGAAGGAGCAAAAGGAGTTTCTAGGCATCATCTACCGACAGTGCGAACAGATGATTGCGATCATCAACGAGCTGCTCGATTTGGCCCGCATTGATAATCTTCGCGGTAAGGACTTTGTCTTTGCCAGCCTGGATGCCAATCAGTTGCTGCAGCAGATCACCGCCGATTTTGGTGTGCCGGCGGGGCAGCTGCCAACGAGTCTGGACCTGCCGCTGACGCCGCGCTGGGTGCGAGCTGACCGGAACAAGTTGATGCAGGCGGTTCGCAACGTTCTCTCCAACGCCTACAAGTATTCACCGGCAGGCGGCCAGGTGGAAATCAGTCTGGCCAGCCTGACCGGCACCGGTCCGGATGCCTCGGTGCGTCTCGGCATTCGCTTGACGGATCATGGCATTGGCATGACGCAGGAACAGACGGCCAGGGTGTTTGAACGTTTCTACCGCGCCGATACTTCAGGACGTATTGCCAGTACCGGACTGGGCATGAGCATCGTCAAGGAAATCATGGGGCTGCATGGAGGTTCTGTCGAGATCGAGAGCCAGATCGGCGTGGGTACCACAGTCATCTTGTGGTTGCCGGTAGCCGGATTCGTTGCGCCAGCGCTGGTTTGATGACGGTGTGGCCGGGAATCAGATCAATTGCGTTATGGCAACGACGAACGGTCAAGCCAGCAGCACTTTGGCAAATACGCCGGCATCCACATTGCCGCCGCTAAGCGTCGTGCCAACCACTTGACCGCGCAGCAAGTGGCGCTCCTGCATGGCGGCGGCATAGCTAGCAGCACCGGCACCCTCCGCGACGTTGTGGGTATCGATGTAGATGTCGCGCATGGCTTGCGCTACCTCCACATCGCTCACTTTGACGATGTGGTCCAGATGCGGAGCCATGATGTTCAGTGCCGCCTGATCGGCGATGCGGCAGGCCATGCCATCGGCCAGTAGCGTGCTGACTGGCGCCTCCACGATGCGCCCCGCCATCAGCGAGTCGGCATAGGTCGTCGCATGCGCGCTCACAACGCCGACGATTCTTGCCTTGTGACCCAATGCCAGCTTGGCGGCGATGGCCGAACAGGCGCCCGAGCCCTGGCCGATCGGCACATAAACCACATCAAGTTGTGGCACGGCTTTGAAAAACTCCCACCAGTAAGTGCTGACGCCACTAAGCAAATCCGGGTGGAAACTAGGCACCATATGCGCGCCATTTTGGGTGGCCAGAGAAATAGCGTGCTCCCGGCTTTGCTGAAAATCGGTACCGTATTCGATCAGCGTCACACCCAAAGCGCGCATGGCGGCATTTTTCTCCAGTGAATTACCCAGCGGCACCACGATACTGCACGCCACGCCGTGCGCACGCGCCGCCCAGCCGATGCTCTGGCCGTGGTTGCCACGCGTTGCACTGATGACACTGCCCGGCAAGACGCCGCGCCGCTTCAGCCGGTCGAAGTAGGTCAGGCCACCCCGCAGCTTGAAAGCGCCAACGGGCGTGTGGTTCTCATGCTTGACCCAGCACTCGCTGCCCAGACGCTGGCTCAGCAGCGCCCAGTGGTATTGCGGCGTGGCCTGGAATTCGCGGTACACCACCTGTGCGGCGGCTTCGATCTGTTGCAGGGTGGGCAGAGTCGTGGGCGACTCGCTGGCGGTCGCTTCAAGCTGCGACACGTCGGCCAGCGGTGGTTTAACTGCGCTGGGTCGCGGACTGAAGGCGCCTGCCTCGCGGTTCGACCTCGTGATCAACATGTCCGATTTGTGCGCATCGTCCGTGGCCAATGGGGTGCGGGTTGTCATGACCTGAGGTCTTTCAGAGTAGCGGCGTAAACCCCGATTGCGGCTGCCAGCGCCGTCACGCCGCGATGGATTTCTGCCACGCTGGGCGTGACGAAGGACAGGCGCAGCGTACGCGGGTCAGCGCGATCGGCGTAAAACGGCGCGCCTGGCACATAGGCAACGCCTTGTGCGACTGCGTGCGGCAACAACTCCACTGCACTCATGCCTTTGGGCAATCTGGCCCACAAAAACATGCCACCTGCCGGGGTGTTCCAGCTGAGCGTCGAATCGGGCTCGCCGGCCGGTATCTCACGCCGCAGGGCTTCCAGCATGGCGTCGCGCTGCAATTTGTAGAGCGCCCGAATGGTCGGCACATGGCGCTCCAGAAAGCCATCTTTCATGACCTCTGCGATCACGCGCTGATTGAAGCCGGGGCTGTGCAGATCGGCGGCCTGCTTGGCCTGTAACAGCTTGGCATAGACCGCTTGTGGTGCCACCACATAACCCATGCGCAGACCCGGCGCCAGTACCTTGGAGAAGGAGCCAAGGTAGATGCAGCCGTCCGGATTGCGCGTCGTTAGCGGCAAGGGCGGTGGTGAGTCAAACCACAGGTCGCCGTAGGGGTTGTCTTCAATTAAAGGCAACTTCAGTCGGGCCGCCTCTGCGCTCAGGGCGACGCGGTTGCTCTCACTCATGGTGCGCCCGGTCGGGTTCTGAAAATTGGGCAGCACGTAGAGAAAGCGGGCGTCATCTGCCTTGGTCCGCAGATCGGTCAAATCAATACCTTGATCGTTGCCGGCCACGCTGATGACCTCAGGTTCCATCGGTGTGAAAGCCATCACGGCGCCCAGGTAAGTGGGTGACTCCACCAGCACCTTGCTGCCGGCGTCCACCAGGACCTTGGCCACCAGGTCGAGCCCTTGCTGCGAGCCGGTGGTGATGAGAACCCGGGCCGGGTCCACCTGCCATGGCAACGCTGCGGCCACCATTTCGCGCAGCGGGCCAAAGCCCTCACTGGCGGCGTATTGCAACGCGGCGTGTGAGTCATCACGCAACACCTTGGCGCAGGCGGCTTCGAACTCGGCCACCGGAAAGGTCTTGGGCGAAGGCAAGCCACCGGCAAAACTGATGATGCCGGGCCGCTCGGTGAGTTTGAGGATCTCGCGGATTGCCGATGGGTTCATTTTTGCGGTGCGCCGGGCCAACAACCAGGGCGAAGTGTTTGCTGCAATCATGTCCATGTTGGTTCCCGTTATGTGACTTGTTTATCTGGTGGTGCTGACCGGCATTTTGCGGCCAACAAAAACCACAGCGATGACGGCCAGTCCGAAGCCCACAGTGACTGAGTCGAGCGATTCACCCAACAGCGGTACGGCGAACAGCATGCTCAGGAATGGCTGGATCAGCTGCAGCTGGCTGACGCGCACGGTGCCGCCCAGCGCCAGGCCGCGATACCAGGCAAAAAAGCCCAGCCACATGGAAAACACGGCGACGTAGGCAAAAGCCCACCAGGCGACCGGCTCGATCGGTGTTTGAGGCCATTGCGCCGCGCTGAGTGCCAGGTTGATCGGCAAGGTCAGCAGCAAAGCCCAGCAAATCACGTGCTCGGCCCGCATCACGCCAGACAGTCGTGCGCCCCAGCCGTAACCCATGGCGGCGCAGGCCATGCCTGCCAGCAACAGAAGGTCGGCGCGCTGCAGATACAGGCCCGTCTGCCCGGAGTGCAGCACGGCAAAAGTAACCACCAGCGCCGTGCCAAATATCGCGCACCACCAAAATCCGGCCGATGGCCGCTGCTGGTGAAGGTACGCACCCACAGCGGCAGTAGCCAGTGGCAACACACCGACCATGACACTGGCATGCACCGCTTCCACATGGCGCATGGCAATCGAGGTAAAGAGCGGAAAGCCGAACACCACCCCTAGCGCCACCACGCACAATGGCAGCCAATCCTGGCGACGCGGCCACGGCGCACGGGTGAACCAAAGAAAAGGCAGCGACAGCAAGGCCGCCACCACGGCCCGCCCCGTGGCTACAAACACACCGGACATTTGCGGCGCTTGCGGCGTGCCAACGGCGATGCGCGTCATCGGCAGAGTCAACGCGAAGATCACCACGCCCAGGGTGCCCAGCCACAAGCCTGTTTTGATGTCTTTGTTCAAAGCGTTGCCATCCAGATGGCGGTCAGCACCAGCACGGCGGCCATACCGCGGTTAAACCAGCGCAATCGTGCCCCTTGCGCCAGCCACTCGCGCAGGAGTGAACCCATGAGCGCATAGCTGAGATTGCTGAGCAGGCCGAACATCAGCATCACCGGCAGCACGACGGCAAAACGCGCCAGCGCGTCAGGACGTCCGGCCAGCCAGCCAGCCACCACGGTCAGAGCCAGCATCCAGGCCTTGATGTTGAGGAACTGCAGCAGCACGCCCTGCCAGAAAGTGACGTCCAGGCGCGAGCAGTCAGTGTGCCAATGCGGTTGCGCCTGCGACCATGTGCCGGTGCGCCACTCGAAGCGGATGCCGCCCAAGCGCCAGGCCAGCCACAACAGGTAACTGACGCCAACCAAGGTGATGGCCAGGCGCAGCATGGGCACCGCCACGACCAGAGCGCCCACACCACCCGCACACAGGCTCAACAACAGACCCCAGCCGACCGGCACGGCCACAACAAAACCCAGCGCGCGCTTCAAGCCAAAGTTGGCCGCCAGCGCCGTCGACAGCGTGGTGTTGGGACCCGGGGTGAAGCTGGCGGCAGTCGTCAGCAACAGCAGGGCGCTGAATTCAACGCTATTCATGGAGTGGGGCTTGATGGTTCATGCATTTGACTTTACGCGAGTTAGATCGCATCGCTTTCAGACACCGCCTCATGTGCCCGACAACTCTTCCCAGCGCGCCAGCGCGGTCAGCATTTCTTCGTCAATAGCCGCGTCACGTTCATAAATGTTGGTGGCTCGCTGCGGATCTTTGACATACAGGTTGACGTCAGCCAACTCGGCTCTGAGGGCGGCTTGTTCCTGTTCCAGTGCCTCTATCCTGGCGGGCAAACTGTCGAGTTCGCGCTGCTCCTTGTTGCCAAGCTTTTTCGGCGTCAAGGTTTTGCCTATACCGGTAGATTTGGTGTTTTTGTGGCCTTTGGCACCCGTCTGCTGTGCGCTGACAGCTACTGAAATTGAAGCAAGCTGGATCTCCTTGCTGCGTTTCGATTGAATCAGCCAGTCCTGCACGCCACCTTCGTATTCGCGCCACAAGCCGGCGCCCTCGAATGCAATGGTGCTGGTGACCACGTTGTCCAGAAAAGTCCGGTCGTGACTGACCAGAAAAACGGTGCCTTCGTAGCTTTGAAGCAACTCTTCGAGCAGTTCCAAAGTTTCAATGTCCAGGTCATTGGTGGGCTCGTCCAGCACCAGCACATTGGCCGGCCGGGCAAACAGGCGTGCCAGCAGCAGGCGGTTGCGCTCGCCGCCTGACAGCGAGCGTACCGGAGAGTTGGCGCGGGCCGGCGAAAACAGAAAGTCGCCCAGGTAGCTTTTGACGTGCTTCTTCTGGTTGCCAATCTCGATCCATTCGCTGCCCGGGCTGATGAAGTCGACCAGCGTGGCGTCGAGGTCCAGCGCATTGCGCATCTGATCGAAGTAGGCAACCTGCAGATTGGCACCTTGTCTGATCTTGCCGCTGTCGGGCTGCAGTTCGCCCAAAATGAGTTTGAGCAGCGTGGTTTTGCCGGCGCCGTTGGGACCAATCAAACCGATTTTGTCGCCGCGCACCACTGTTGCGGAAAAGTCCTTGATGATGATCTTGTCGCCGAAGGCCTTGCTGGCCAGTGTCAGTTCGGCCACCAGTTTGCCGCCCAAAACACCAGCGGCGACGTCCATGCGCACCTTGCCCACCGCTTCGCGATGTGCGGCGCGGCTGGCGCGCAGTTTTTCCAGTCGCACGATGCGGCTTTGACTGCGGGTGCGCCGGGCCTCCACGCCTTTTCTGATCCAGATTTCTTCCTGCGCCAGCAGCTTGTCGGCCTTGGCGCTGATGACGGCCTCCTGCGCCAGTTGATCTTCTTTGAGCAGCAGGTACTGGGAAAAATTGCCCGGATAGGAACGCAAAATACCACGGTCCAGTTCGATGATGCGGGTGGCCACGCGATCCAGAAAAGTCCGGTCGTGGGTGATGGTGACGACGCTGCCCTTGAAGGCCACCAACAGGTCTTCCAGCCACTCAATGGAGTCCAGGTCGAGATGGTTGGTCGGTTCATCCAGCAGCAACACGTCGGGTTGTGCGACCAATGCTTGCGCCAAGGCGACCCGTTTTTTCGTGCCACCGGAGAGCGTGCTGACGATTGCGTTTTCGTCGAGGTGCAGGCGGTGCAGGGTTTCTGTCACGCGTTGCTCCCAGTTCCAGCCGTCCTGCGCTTCAATGGCGCTTTGCAAGGCGTCCAGGTCGCCAACCCCTTCGCAGTATTGTTCGATGAGTGCGATAACCCCCGCGATGCCAGCGCTGGCAGCCACAAAAACAGTCGCGTCCTGGTCCAGGATGGGTTCCTGCGCAACGTACGCCAGACGCAGGCTTTGTTGCAGTTGCAAGGCGCCGTCATCAGCTTTCTCAAGGCCAGCCAGAATTTTCAGAAACGATGATTTACCGGTGCCATTGCGACCGATCAGGCCGACGCGCTCACCGGTTTCGAGTGCAAAGTCGGTGTGATCAAGTAGCGCAACGTGGCCAAAAGCGAGTTGGGCATTCAGAAAGGTAATTAAAGCCATAGGGGAGGGATTATCCCGCCCCGCTAGCGCCCATAGACATCTTCGAAGCGGACGATGTCGTCTTCGCCCAGATAAGAACCCGACTGCACCTCGATCATTTCGAGCGCCACGCGGCCCGGATTCTCCAGTCGGTGGGTGGTGCCCAGCGGGATAAAGGTGGACTCGTTCTCGGACAGCAGAAAAGTCTCTTCGCCGCGTGTAATTTTGGCGGTGCCGCTGACCACAATCCAGTGTTCGGCGCGGTGGTGGTGCATTTGCAAGGAGAGAATGCCGCCAGGCTTGACCACAATGCGCTTGACCTGAAAGCGCTCGCCGGCGTCGACACCGTCGTAGGAGCCCCAGGGGCGAAACACCTTGCGGTGAATCGAGCTCTCGGCGCGACCCTGCTTTTTAAGGCTGTCGACAATTTTCTTGACGTCTTGTGTCTTGTCCTTGTGCGCCACCAAAATGGCATCGGCGGTTTCCACCACCACCAGATCACTGACGCCGACGCAGGCGATCAGCCGCCCTTCCGACAGCGCCAGCGTGTTGTGACAGTCCTGCAGCAGGACATCGCCTTGCGCCACGTTGCCGGCAGCGTCTTTGGGCAACACCTGCCACAGTGCGTCCCAGGCGCCGACGTCCGACCAACCGGCGCTCAGCGGCAGGACCACGCCGGGCGGCAATGCGTTCGAAGTCGTGTCCGTTGCGCCGCCATGGGCCGCAATGCGCTCCATCACAGCATAGTCGATCGAATCACTGGGGCAGTCGGCAAATTTCTCCTTGTCGACCCGAACAAACTCGCCATCGGTTGAGCCCTGATCCCACGCGCTTTGACAGGCCAGCAAAATGTCGGGCCGACAAACGCGCATGGCAGTCAGCCAGACCGAGGCGCGCATCATGAACAGGCCGCTGTTCCACAAGTAAGAGCCTTCCTGCAAATAAGACTGCGCTGTTTTTAGGTCAGGCTTTTCGACAAAACGTGCAATCAGCCTGGCGTTGCCTGGCGCTGCCTGATTGGACGCGGTGCTGTAGGCCGCGCCTGACTGGATATAGCCGTAGCCGGTCTCAGGCGCAGCGGGTGTGATGCCAAAGGTGACAACGACTCCCTGCGCGGCCAGCGTGGCGCCCTGGCTGACAACCTGTTGAAACGCGGCGACATCGACAATGACGTGATCTGACGGCATCACCAGCAGCACCGGGTCTGCGCCAGTTTTAATCGCTGCCAAAGCAGCCAAAGTAAGCGCCGGTGCCGTGTTGCGACCGGTGGGCTCCAGCACGATGGTGCCCGGCTTGCCCATCAGGCGCAATTGCTCGGCGATGACAAAACGGTACTCTTCATTGCACACCACCATGGGCGCTGCCAGTTCAGCGCCGGCGATGCCTTCGACCCGTCGCACCGTGGCTTGCAGCAGCGAGTCTGCGCCAATCAGTGGCAGCAGTTGTTTCGGATATTTCTCTCGTGACAGCGGCCACAGGCGGGTGCCGGAGCCGCCGGACAGGACAACGGGTTGTAGCAGCATGGGAGCGAATCTCGAATAGGATGGTTGGATTGAAGAGTGGAACGTTTTCAGGCCCGTGCATCACCCCAGCGCAACTGCGATGTGTCGTCGCCGCGGTACAAGGTATCGCCGTGGCGGTCAACACAGTAGTCGGGCGAGACAATCATTTCACTGAATCGCATGTCGGCGGCGATGCGCGTGTACTCAAACAAAATGCTGCGCACCACCTTGGCCCCGGTGCGGATATGGCTGCCGTGCCCAATCCAGGCCGGGCCGATGATGGTAGCGCCGGGCTCTATCAGGACGCTTGATCCGATGTAGACCGGCCCTTCAATCTTGACTTTGTCCCACGGAATGCAGGTGTTGAGCCCGACCCAGATGCCCGGCTTGATCTGCCGCCCGGGCATATTCATTTGAGCCACTTCACCACTCAGTACGCGTTGCAGGACCGACCAGTAGTCGCTGACGCGCCCGATGTCGATCCAGTTGAACGGCCGGTTCTGGACAAAAAACGGCAGCTCATGCGCAACCAGATCAGGGAACAACTGCGAGCCAATGTCATAGACCGTGGCCGCTGGCACCAATCCCAGCACGGCTGGCTCGAAAATGTAGATGCCGGTGCTAGCCAGGGTTGATTTGGCGTCTGCTGGCTTGGGCTTCTCCTGAAAAGACAGGATGTGTCCGTCGGGCGCCGCCACCACAATGCCGTAATTTTGCACATCGGCCAGGGGCACATCCAGCGCCACCACGCTGGCGATGGCGCCTTTGTCCTGGTGCTCGGCCAGAGCGGCAGTGATGTCCAGATCAATCAGTGCATCACCGCACAACACCAGAGTGGTCTCATCAAAGAAGCCGCTGAAGTCCTGGATGCGTCGCATGCCACCGGCTGAGCCCATCGGTCGCGGCAATACATCGCCATGCTCGCGAACACCCTCGTAGGAGTAGCCGATTTGCACGCCCCAGCGCTGGCCGTCGCCAAAATACTCTTCGATTTTGTGGTGATACCAGGCCACGTTCACCATGATCTCGGTGATACCGTGGCGCGCCAGATGCGCGATCAGATACTCCATCACCGGTTTGCCCAGAATCGGCACCATCGGCTTCGGCAAGTCGCGCGTAAGCGGCCGTACCCGGGTACCCTGGCCGGCTGCCAGAATCATTCCCTTAGCCATGGTGGATCTCTTCCCCGTTACTCATTTTGTTTATTCCCTTGTCCAATGAAATTCACGCTGGCGTCAACTGCTACAGCAGGTGCATTTGCCTGGCAGCCTCGGTCAGTTCGGCGCGGAAATCCGGGTGCGCAATCGAGATCATTTCCAGGGCCCGTTGTTTTGCTGATTTGCCGCGCAGTTGTGCGACACCGTATTCGGTGACGACATAGTTGATGTCATTTTTGCTGGTGCTGGTGTGGGTGCCGGGCGCCAGTGTCGGCACGATGCGCGTCAGACGGTCGTTTTGGGCGGTGGAGGGCAACACGATAAAGGCTTTGCCACCGTTTGAGCGGTTGGCGGCGCGCACAAAATCGGCCTGGCCGCCGGTGCCGGAATACGGCACATAGCCCAGGCTCTCAGAGCCGCACTGGCCCAGCAGGTCGATTTGTAACGTGGCATTGATCGCCATCAGCTTGTCATTCTTTGCCGCCAGATAGGGGTCGTTGGTGAAGTCGACCGGGTGTATTTCGAGCGCCGGGTTGCGCTCCATGAACTGGTACAGTTTTTTCGATCCGAGCGCAAAAGTGGCAATCATTTTGCCCGGCAAATAGGTCTTTTTGCGATTGGTAACTGCGCCGCTTTCAACCAGCGTCAGAATGCCGTCGCCGATCATCTCGGTATGGACACCCAGATCGTGTTTGCTGGTCAGCTGCATCACCACCGCGTCCGGAATGCCGCCGTAGCCAATTTGCAGCGTCGAGCCGTCCTCAATCATGTCGGCCACATATTTGCCAATGGCCACTTGCACCGGTCCAATTTTCGGCAGGCCCACTTCCATCACCGGCTCGCTGCTCTCAACCAATGCCGTGACCTGCGATATATGCACATGGCAATTGCCGTTGGAAAACGGCACGTTCGGGTTGACCTCCAGCACCACGGCGCGCGCCTTGGCAACCGCCGCCATCGTGTAATCCGCGCCCAGGCTGAGTGAAAAATAGCCGTAGCGGTCCATCGGCGAGGCCATCGAAAAAACGACATCGGCCGGAATTTGTCCGCGCTCTATCAGGCTGGGCATTTCTGAAAAATAGCTGGGAATGAAATCAATCCAGCCGCTTTGACCGCCGACACGCGTTGCGGCACCGAAGAAGAACGCAACGTGGCGCACATGCTCAACGGTTTCCGGATCGATGTAGCCGTATTTGCGCACCGCCAGTATCTGCGCCACCTTGACATCACGGAAGCGTCGGCGCTGCTCCGACAGTGCCGTGAGCAGTGTCGGCGGTTCGCCGACACCGGTCGGAACAATGATGAAGTCACCATTTTTTAACAGATCGAGGGCATCTTCAACGCTGCCGCGTTTTCTTTGGTAGAGGTCCTGAACTGACATGGTGGAGTGGGTCCCTTATCTTTTATCTGATTTGCGTTGCGGCTCGGCTGCATCAGCCGCCGGACTCGACGGCGGATGTAGCGTGCTGGTCCTGTCCGAGAACCGTTGCCAATTGCGGTAGTGCGAGCTGGAGCGCTGCCTTCAAGGTATGAGGCGGGTTGATGAGAAACATACCGCTGGCAGGCAGACCAGGGCGGATCACCTCGCCCGCTTCATCGGAAGTCAATTTGCTTGACTTGACGGTCAAGCTGGCATTCAGCCAGGGCTTGCCGGCTTTCACGGCCAGTGTTTTCAGTTTGCGCGGAACGTCGTGCGCCTCGGGTCGTGGAATGAGGGGGTACCAGACCACATAGGTGCCGGTGGCAAACCGCACCAGCGAATCAGCGACCATCGCCACCACGCGGGCGTAATCGGTTTTGATCTCGTAACTGGGGTCGCTCAGCACCAGTGCGCGTCGCGCCGGTGGCGGCAAAAATTTCTTCAGGCCTTCAAAGCCATCCTCGCGCAGCACCGCGACCTGGCGCCCGGCCTCCAGTTGCGCGATGTTGGAGGACAGCGTTTTGGTGTCGGTCGGGTGGATCTCAAACAGCTTGAGCTTGTCACGCTCGCCCAGCAAGCGCTGGATGATGAAGGGGGAGCCCGGATATACCTTGTGGCTGCCTGCTGCATTGAAGCCGGCGACCAGATCAAGGTAATCCTGGATCACGGGCGCGATTCCATTCGCCATTGATTTTGTCGCTGTTGAAGATTTACCGATGGCCACCGCAGGTTTATTTAGTGCAGTTAGCAAACGCAAGAAACCATCAGCCGCCTCGCCACTGGTCTCGGCGTAGTCACCATCGAGCCGGTATAGACCAGCCCCGGCATGGGTGTCGAAAACCGTGAGGGCAGTGTCTTTCTGTCGCAAATGTCGCAATACGGCTATCAGCACGGTGTGCTTGAGTACATCTGCGTGATTGCCGGCGTGAAAGGCGTGGCGGTAACTGAACATGGGGGAATGTTAACCGCCTCGACCGGCCTTCCAACGGCATTTTCCAGTTTGATACAGTGTTGGCAATGAATCCAGCCGGACAGTCGTTGGCGAGACGATGCAACATTTCATAACCGGCGCAACCCCATGACGACACTGTTCGATTTCTTGCTGCGCGAGCCTCGCTGAAGTCGTCAATGTACGCCGCCTGGTTTCCGCATGCGGTTAACAATGCAGCCGCTATGGAGCGTGTGGCAATTCAGCTGTGCAGCGTAAAGCTGACCGCGGGAAGCGTCCGCTTTATGGCATCTCAGACTAAATGCCACTTTCTACGCACGCTGGTACCAGTCAGTGGTATTGTTTACGACGTAAACGACCAACAGCATTACCGGCACTTCAATCAGCACTCCCACAACGGTTGCAAGAGCTGCACCTGAGTTGAAACCGAAGAGGCTGATGGCCGCAGCAACAGCAAGCTCAAAGAAGTTGGAAGCACCAATCAGAGCAGAGGGGCAAGCAATGTTGTGTTTCTCACCCACTGCGCGATTGAGCCAGTACGCCAACCCTGAATTGAACAAAACTTGAATCAGGATGGGCACTGCCAACAGGCCAATGACCATCGGCTGCTTGAGAATGGCCTCGCCCTGGAATGCAAAGAGCAAGACAAGTGTTACCAGCAGCGCAGTGATAGACCATGGCCCGATCTTGACCATCATGGCGTCAAACGCAACCGCTCCCTTTGCCAGCAGAGTCTTGCGCATCCATTGGGCGAGAACCACCGGAATGACGATGTACAAGACCACCGATGTCAGCAACGTGTCCCACGGCACCGTGATGGACGAAAGTCCAAGCAAGAAAGCAACCAGTGGAGCGAAAGCAATCACCATGATCGTGTCGTTCAATGCCACTTGCGATAAGGTGAACAGTGGGTCTCCCCCGGTAAGGCGACTCCAGACAAACACCATCGCCGTGCATGGCGCCGCTGCCAGCAGGATGAGTCCGGCGATGTAGCTGTCGAGTTGGTCCGCTGGCAACAATGGCGCAAACCAGTGACGAATGAAGAGCCAACCCAGGAAAGCCATGGAAAAAGGCTTGACCAGCCAGTTCACAAACAGCGTGACTCCGATGCCCTTGATGTGCCTGCGGACTTCGCCCAATGCGCCAAAGTCCACCTTTATCAGCATCGGAATGATCATGACCCAGATGAGCAACCCCACCGGAAGATTAACCTTTGCAATTTCCATACGACCAATGGCTTGAAACACACTGGCCATGAACTGACCCAGCGCGATACCGGCCACGATGCACAACAACACCCAGACCGTCAGATAACGCTCGAACACGCTCATGGGCGCTTGTGCTGCCTGCTTGGCAGTCACTTCACACTGAAGAGTCATTGCTGCCTCAAGCTTTCGCCAGGTTGCGCGCGCTTGTCTGCAATACAGACTTCGCCAACTTATCCGTTGGCAGGCTGATGAGCAGCTCCAGCCTTCGCTTCATGGCATGCAGCGTTTTGCGAAATGCTTCCAGCTTCCCGGCGTCCGTGCCGTTGCCTTCGGAAGGGTCAGGGTAACCCCAGTGCGCAGTTGCCGGGTGACCAGGCCAGACGGGGCAAACCTCACCGGCGGCGTTGTCGCAAACGGTGATGATGAGGTCCATCGTGGGCGCGGCAGATGTCGCGAACTCATCCCAGCTTTTGCTGCGCAATCCTTCGATGGAAATTCCAGCGTTTTGCAGGACCTGCAAACCCAGCGCATTGGGTTTCTGATTTTCCTGAGGACTACTACCAGCAGAATAGGCCTTGAAGCGACCCGCCCCCATATCGTTCAAAAGAGCTTCCGCCAAGATGCTGCGTGCGGAATTGTGGGTGCACAGAAACAGAACATTCAAAGTCATGCTTTACCCCCGCATGCACATCCTCCACAGCAGGACGTTTTCGCGTTCTGTGCTTCTGCGCTGGACGCAGCGGCTTTATTCACCGCTAGCGGCTTGGATGCCCGGATAAAGCCGCTGACGAATTTGCCGTCAACTTCCTGAGCCATGCGCAGAATTTCCGGCCCTTGACCGGCAAGGAAGTCTTTTGCATCCTCAACGCTATAGACTCGTGTGACCTCAATGCCAGCGCCCTCAAAACCTGCATTTGCAAGCTTGGACAGATAGTCCTTGTCGGAAAGTGCCCCGGCGACACAACCCACCCAAAGTTCCACACTCTTGCGAATGGCTGGAGGCACTTCGCCGCGCACCACCACGTCAGAGACAGCGAAGCGGCCACCGGGCTTCAGAACACGGAAAGCTTCCTTTAGAACACGGTCTTTGTCAGCAGACAGGTTGATGACACAGTTGGAGATGATGACGTCAACGGAATCATTGGGCAGGGGGATGTTCTCAATCTCGCCCTTGAGGAAGTGGACATTGGTCAAGCCACTCTTTTGCTTGTTTTCCTCCGCCAGCGCCAACATCTGGTCCGTCATGTCCAGGCCGAAGGCTTTGCCGGTAGGACCAACCCGCTTGGCCGACAGGAGCACATCAATGCCGCCGCCGGATCCAAGGTCCAACACGGTCTCACCTGCTTTAAGTTCGGCCAGAGCGGTAGGGTTGCCGCATCCAAGGGATGCAAGCAGCGCCTTCTCCGGAATCTGTTCGGCTTGCAATGCATCATAGAGATTGGACGTGATGGGGTCAGCTCCGCAATTCCCACCGGAAGCGCCACCGCAGCAACTGTTGGTGGCACCTTGGGACACTCGGGCCGCGGCCTCACCGTAGCGTTGCTTTACGACCTCTTTGACATTTGCATCGGCAATCATGTTTTCTCCTTGGGGTTAACGGCAGCAGACAATGGCCTGCGGCTCTATGACTTTGTTTCGCGTGCAGCACTCGGCATAAAGGAATCCCAAAAGTTCCTGCAATGCGTCGTTGTTCGCTGAGTACCATAGGTAAGTGCCTTTGCGAGTGACACTGACCAAATCCTCGTTCTTCAATTTATCGAGGTGGTGTGAGAGAGTGGAGTTTGGGATGCCAAGCTCTTCGGCGATTTCTCCGACGACCATACCTTGCGGGTGGGCAGTCAACAGCAGACGCAAGATGCGCAAGCGAGGCTCAGTGCCCATGGCCGAGAGCATGTCCGCGTAGCGGGCAATCAATGCGGAATCGTCAGGTTGCTTTGTTTTTGCCATAAGTCCATATTTCTACTGTTATCGAAGTATAGGGGAATAACTAAGCAATTCAAGACTATGAAATGACTTTCAAGTGACGCCGGTGAGTTCCGTCGACAACTTGTGCCGCAGGCACCTGTGCATTGATTGGCAAATGACTGCTATCGAGACACCCAATTGCAAAATCCAATTACCGCTTGTCAGCCCGACGCGGGTAGTCGAGTTCCCAAAATCGATTGATCGTTGCTGAAGTCGGGTGTTATGCCTTGCGCAGGGTCAATAGGGATTTTTGAACCCGAGTCGCGCCATGATTTCAGTCTCGCGCAGCTCCATCACCTGAGCGTCTTCGGCTAGCTCGTGATCCCAGCCTTGTGCATGCAGCGCGCCGTGCACGATCAGGTGGGCGTATTGGGCTTCGAGTGTTTTGCCCTGTTCCCTGGCCTCCGTGGCAACCACCGGCGCACACAGCACCAGGTCGGCGGTGACCACCGGCTCCTGCGTGTAATCAAAGGTCAGCACATTGGTGGCGTAGTCCCTGTGCCGGTAGTCGCGGTTAAGTGCCTGCCCCTCTTCGGTGTCGACGATGCGCACGGTGATCTCGGCGTCGCTTTGGAGTGCCCGGCGCAGCCAACGCATCACCTTGTGCCGCGGCAAGGCGGCGCGATGCAGCGCTGCATTTTTCAGCTTGCCAAATTGCAAGGAGAGGGTCAGTTGGTTCAACATGGTTTACGACCGCGATGCAGTTCTTTTGCGCGGCGCGTCATAGGCATCCACAATGCGCGCCACCAGCGGATGACGCACCACGTCGGCACTGGTGAAGCGGCAGATGGCAATGCCGTCGACGCGTTTGAGCACGCGCTCGGCGTCGATCAGGCCGCTTAGCTGGGTCTTCGGCAAGTCGATCTGGCTCACGTCGCCTGTCACCACCGCTTTGGAGCCAAAGCCGATGCGGGTCAGGAACATTTTCATTTGCTCGGGCGTGGTGTTTTGCGCCTCGTCCAGAATCACAAAAGCGTTGTTGAGGGTGCGTCCACGCATGAACGCCAGCGGGGCGATTTCGATGGTCTGGCGCTCCAGTGCTTTTTGTACCTGCTCGAAACCCATCAAGTCATACAGCGCGTCATACAGGGGGCGCAAATAAGGGTCAATTTTTTGCGCCAGGTCGCCGGGCAGATAACCCAAGCGCTCACCTGCTTCCACGGCCGGGCGCGTCAGCATGATGCGTTGCACGGCACTGCGCTGCAAGGCGTCTATCGCCATCGCCACGGCGAGATAGGTTTTGCCGGTACCGGCGGGACCAATGCCCATGGTGATGTCGTGGCTGGCAATGTTGTCCAGGTAGTTGGCCTGGTTGATGGTGCGGGCTTTCAGGTCGCTACGCCTGGTTTTCAGCGCCCCGGCTTGAGCGTCATCCATGTCGGCATCACCGGCCAGCATTAGCTGCACGGTGGCCGGCTCAATCGGGCGTGCTGCCATCTCGTACATTGCCTGCAGCATTTCCATGCCGCGCTTGGCGTTGGCTTTGGTGCCATCAACCTTGAACTGTTCGTGGCGATGCGCAATCTTCACTTGCAATGCCACTTCGATGGTGCGCAGATGCTCGTCCATGGGGCCGCACAAATGGGATAGGCGGGTGTTGTTGGGCGGCGAAAACAGGTGTCTGAGAATCAAGTTGATAATTCCTGAAATAGGTTACCCATGATAGGCAAAAAATGATCGGCAAACTGACAGGCACACTGAGCGACAAAAATCCACCCCAGGTGCTGCTGGATTGCAACGGCGTTGGCTACGAGGTGCACGTGCCCATGAGCACCTTTTACAACCTGCCGGAACTCGGCGCACGGGTGAGTTTGTTGACGCACTTTGTGGTGCGCGAAGACGCCCAGATTTTGTATGGGTTTGCCAGCGCTCCAGAGCGCGAAGCCTTTCGCCAGCTGATCAAGATTTCGGGCGTCGGACCGCGCACTGCCTTGTCGGTGCTTTCCGGCATGAGTGTGGGTGAACTGGCGCAAGCCGTGACCTTGCAGGAAGCCGGACGGCTGATCAAGGTGCCCGGTATCGGCAAGAAAACGGCAGAACGGTTGCTGCTGGAACTCAAGGGCAAGCTCGGCGCGGACATCGGCGTCGCGGCAAGCGTCACCAACGCCAGCCAGGCCGATATCCTGCAGGCCTTGCTGGCACTGGGTTACAGCGACAAGGAAGCGGCGCTGGCGCTCAAAGCTTTGCCCAATGACGTGGGTGTCAGTGAAGGCATCAAGCTGGCGCTGAGGGCGTTGGCGAAGTAGGCTGCACAATTCGCTAACGTCTCAAAAAAGGAGTCGCCGTCATGATCCTCGGATTGCGCACTGCCATCTATCCGGCGCCCGACCTCAGCGCCGCCAAAGACTGGTATTCGAAAGTGCTGGGTGTTGCGCCCTATTTTGATGAGCCGTTCTACGTTGGGTTTTCGGTGGGTGGCTTCGAACTCGGACTGCTTCCCAGCGCGCAACCCGGCATCATTGGTGCACAGCCGCTTTGGGGCGTGGCCAATATCGAGTCGGACTACACGCGCTTGCTGGAACTGGGGGCGTCCGCACTGGAGCCAGTGACCGAGGTCGGCGAAGGCATCAAGGTGGCGGCGGTGCAAGACCCGTTCGGCAACCGGTTCGGCATCATTGAGAACCCTCACTTCAACGCGGGCGAGGTTCGGTGATGCCGCAATTTTCTTGCCGCAACGCCTTGTGGTTGCCCACGGCCCCAATGGGTGATGAAGCGGGTGTCTAGTCGTCTTCTGTATTTTTGGCCGCGTAGTTGAGCTTGCAAGTTCCGCTGCACGCTATAGTCGGACCTCGTACAAAGTCCCTAAAACCGTGAGCATTCAAACTGACGATTTCATCCCGGCGCCCGCCAAACGCATGCTGTCGGGTGCACCGGCCTCGCCCAACGAGGAGGCGGTGGAGCGCGCCTTGCGACCCAAGATGCTCGACGAGTACGTTGGGCAGGTCAAGGTGCGCGAGCAACTGGAGATTTTTATCAGCGCCGCCAAAATGCGCGGCGAGGCGCTGGACCATGTCTTGTTGTTTGGTCCGCCGGGCCTGGGCAAAACCACGCTGTCGCACATCATTGCGCATGAGCTGGGGGTCAATTTGCGCCAGACCAGCGGGCCGGTACTTGAAAAACCCAAAGACCTCGCCGCCCTGCTGACCAACCTGGAAAAGAACGACGTCCTGTTCATCGATGAAATACATCGCCTGTCGCCGGTGGTGGAAGAAATTCTTTACCCTGCCCTGGAAGATTACAAGATCGACATCATGATTGGTGAAGGGCCGGCGGCGCGCTCCATCAAGCTTGACCTGCAGCCGTTCACCCTGGTCGGTGCAACAACGCGGGCCGGCATGCTGACCAACCCGCTGCGCGACCGCTTTGGCATCGTCTCGCGGCTCGAGTTCTACACGCCTGAAGAACTGGCGCGCATCGTCAAGCGCAGTGCCGGACTGCTCAAGGTTGCCACCGATGACCAAGGCGGCTTTGAGATTGCGCGGCGTTCACGCGGCACACCACGTATTGCGAATCGGTTGTTGCGCCGGGTGCGCGATTTTGCCGACGTCAAAGGTGTCGGTGAAATTACGCTGGACATCGCCAACCGCGCGCTGGCCATGCTGGACGTTGATCCGCAGGGCTTTGACGTCATGGACCGCAAGCTGCTTGAGGCCGTGATTCACCGCTTTGACGGTGGTCCGGTTGGGCTGGACAACATTGCCGCCAGCATTGGCGAAGAGCGCGAAACGATTGAAGACGTGATTGAGCCCTATCTGATCCAGCAAGGCTATCTACAGCGCACGCCGCGCGGACGCATCGCTACGCTGGCCGCCTACCGGCATCTGGGCGTGGCGCCACCCAATCGCGATGCCGACATGTTTGCGCTCTGAACCCTATTGCGTTGACCGCGGGCGCGCGTTGTGAACCATCAAGAGCTGCGCCAGGTAGTAGCAGGAAAGCACCCACAAAGACACCAGTGGCAACGGTTGCACAAATCGGTTGATGGCAATCAGCGCGTCGCTCAGCATGAAAACACAAGCGCCCAGCGCCACCGCCCTTGAGGCTGCGTCGCCTTGCACTTTGGCACGGCCAATCGCCTGCGCCACCATCAGCGCAATCACGCTGACGTAGGCGGCCACAGCCAGTTTCAGCACCGGGTCGGTCAAACCACCCCAGACCCAGGCGTACATGGCAGCACCTACAAGCAGTGTGCCCAGCACGGCGCGACGGCTTGGAAACCAGGCGACGCCCTGGCGGAACAAGGCGATATAGAAAAGGTGCGCGACCAGGAACGAGGCCAGACCGGGGATGAAGTAGTTGCCTGGCAGCATCAGAAACACGTCACCGGCCAGCGAAGCTGTCAGTGCCGCCGCCAACAAGGCGTCAAAGCGCTTGGCCGCCCCCGCTGGATAGGCGCGAAGCGCCACAAAAGCAATGGCGATCAACATGGTCAACGGTTTGAAAACAAAGTGCACTGTCAAGAATCCCAGTGTGCTGGTGAGGGTTGCCAGCACGGCGCTTGCGATGAGCACAATTTCCAATGGGTGCAGGCTGACCATCGGGCGGCCAGCGACCGGCTCAGGCGCTGGCTTCATCCAGGGCCTCATCGTCTTGCAGGTGCTGCGCATCAGCCCAACCTACCAGCGTCAGGCCGTCTGGCGTCCAAAGCAGGCGGTTGATGGTGGCGTTGCCGAGATTCCAGGTGCGCGGTGCCTGCAAATCCTGCCCGGTGGCGGCACGGTACAGCACATCCATGACCCCGCCGTGGGCTACCAGCACAATTTGTTCACCTTGGTGCCGCTGCGCCAATTCCGTCGCAGTTTGGTCAATGCGTTGGCGCAAGACCGTCAGTGATTCGCCACCTTGCGGCGCCCAATGCGGGTCGCGCTTGCGCCAGCGCAGCGCTTGCTCCGGCCAGGCGGCCTCAATCTCGGTAAATGTCTTGCCCTGGAAGAC
The DNA here is from genome assembly GCA_037141865.1 of Comamonadaceae bacterium. Classification (GTDB taxonomy): domain Bacteria; phylum Pseudomonadota; class Gammaproteobacteria; order Burkholderiales; family Burkholderiaceae_C; genus Rhodoferax. The sequence goes on from JBAXBQ010000003.1 coordinate 99,730, forward strand.
ACCAAAATCGCGTTCACGAAGGCCTGCGTGGGCTTGTGGTGTCAGCCCGGCAACCTTGGAAATTTCGCCTGCCGTATCCCAGGCCCGCGCCAAGTTGCTGGAGTAGATCGCGGAAATGGGTTCGTCAACCAGGGCTCGTGCCAAGCGGCGCGCCTGCCAATGGCCAGTCTTGTTCAGTCCGATGTCGAGTTGGCCCTGGATGCGGGTGTCCACGTTCCAGGCGGTTTCTCCGTGCCGAATGGCGATGATGCGGGTGGCGTTCATGGGCTAAATTTTAAGCACCTGCAGGCCCGGTAATGACGCTGGTGGAAACTCTTCTTCGTCAAACACTTTGTCGCCGTCTGCGTCGGGCACGCCGGTGGTTTTAATATCCTTGAAGTTATGGCGCGTGGCGTCCATCAGGTGCGAGGGCACCACGTTGTGCAGCGCGGTGAACATGCTCTCGATGCGACCGGGGTATTTCTTCTCCCACTCGCGCAGCATGTTGCCAATCTGCTGGCGCTGCAAATTTTCCTGGCTGCCGCACAGAGAGCAGGGAATGATGGGAAACTGGCGGTGTTCGGCCCAGCGCGTCAGGTCTTTTTCGGCCACGTTGGCCAGCGGCCGGATGACGATGTGGCCGCCGTCGTCACTGACCAATTTTGGCGGCATGCCCTTGAGTTTGCCACCAAAAAACATATTCAAAAAAAAGGTTTGCAGCATGTCGTCGCGGTGGTGGCCCAGCGCAATTTTGGTGATCTTCAACTGGTCGGCAACGCGGTACAAAATGCCGCGGCGCAAGCGGCTGCACAGGCTGCACATGGTCTTGCCTTCGGCAATCACCTTCTTCACGATACTGTAGGTGTCCTGCGTTTCAATATGAAACGGCAGCCCCAGATTTTTCAGATACTCGGGCAGGATGTGATCCGGAAAACCGGGCTGCTTCTGGTCCAGATTGACCGCAATCAGCTCGAAATTGATGGGTGCCCTAGCTTGCAATTTCAGCAGAATGTCCAGCAACCCGTAGCTGTCCTTGCCACCCGACACACAGACCATCACGCGGTCGCCTTCCTCAATCATGTTGAAGTCCATGATGGCCTGGCCAACCTGGCGGCACAGGCGCTTCTCCAGCTTGTGGGTTTCACGCTCAATCTTGAGCTGCTTCGCGGCCGGTGCGTCGGCCGGCCGCGCTTCGGTCGCTGTTTCATTCTCGGTCCAGACGGCGCTCATTCATTTTTCCTTGGGTTCGATCAGGTAGATTTTCTCTTACTCTGATGAAAAATGAAGACCATCTTCAAAAATGGTTCAGCCAGAGTGTTTCCCCAGTGTCAATGTGAAGATATTCATGACCGAGCCAGGTGGATTTACTTTTCGTCCAGATTTCACAACCAATTGATCTAGCGCAACATCGCCAACTATGACTAGCGCACAGTTTCTGTCGTCATCATGATGTGCGTTCAGCTGAGAGCCGCATCATCAGGCCGATTGTTTTTTGATCCATCTTTTTGGTCGATGTAACGGTTTTTAGGAGTAATTCAAATGAACACATCCAAATTGCCTGCCTGGACGGTTGTGGCTGTAGCGGCCTTCGCGATGTTGTTTGCCAACGCGAGCGCGCAACGCCTTGAGCGATCTGGCATGGAAGTAGTCGACACCGTCTGCATTAGCTGCCATGCCAAGGGCGAGAAAGGCGCGCCCAGGATCGGTGACCAGCAGGCGTGGGTCGAGCGCGCATCCCAGGGCCTGACGGCTCTGACAGAGCACGCACTTGTGGGTATTCGAAACATGCCGGCACATGGCGGCAATTTGACGCTCAGCGACATCGAGATTGAGCGCGCCATCACCTACATGGTCAACCAGTCCGGGGGGCACTGGGTCGATCCTCTCGGGGGCGTGACGCCCGCCGCGCTACGCCAAAGCGAGCGACTTGTGCAAACTCAGTGTGCCAAATGTCACCAGAGCGGTTTGGATGGTGCACCCAAGATAGGGGACCGCGCCGCCTGGATCCAGCGTCTGAAGAAAGGGCTGGATGCGCTGGTGAAATCGGCCGTCCATGGACGCGGACCGATGCCGGCCGGTGGCGGCATGGCAGGCCTGAGTGAACTGGAGATCCAAGGTGCCGTGATCTACATGTTCAATTTTGGGATCGTCGCAGCGCCGTCAGAGCCGAGTGCGATGAGCAAGACCACCAACCCCTATCGCAAGGTTGTCGACGGCATGGAAGTCAATCTCGGTGTCGTTCGAGCAGAGACCATGTCGGCCGGGCAGGCACCCGGCAAGGTTCCGAGTGGCAAAGGCTACTATCACCTGAACATATCGCTGTTCGATGCCAAGACGGGTCTTGTCGTCACCGATGCGCAGGTCAAGGTGAATGTGAGCGATCCAATCGGGATCGAAAGCAAAACATTGGAGATTGTCTCGGCCTACAACACGATCAGCTATGGGGGCTATTTTCGCATGGACGGGATGATGCCGTATGCGATCACAGCCCAGATCCAGCGTCCGGGCAACGGTCGAACGACCGAGGCGAAATTCGAATACAAGACGCGCTAGACATCTGCCTTATCGCGTTGCACCGTGGCAGCAATGCTCACCACTGCCCGGTCTCGACCCGAATCGCCACTTCGCAGTCGTCAAAGATTTCAAGCTTGGCAATTTTGACGCGCACACCCAGCACGCCGGGCAATTGCATCAGGCGGTTGGCCAGCTTGCCGATCAGGGTTTCCAGCAAATTGACGTGCTCAGCGGTGCACTCATTGATGATGATCTGGCGCACCTTGCGGTAGTCAAGCACGCGGTTGATTTCGTCGTCACGCGGCAGCAGCGGCTGGCGTCCCAGGTTAAGTTCGGCATCGACCTGTATCGGCTGTGGGGCAGTCTTTTCAAACTCCAGAATTCCCAGGTTGGCGTCAAAACGCAAACCGGTCAACGTAAGGGACTGACTACCTTGATTGTGGGGCATGGTGCGGAACTTCACAGCAGGGAGAAATCGCGTTCGAACTTCATCAGGTGCTGGCCGCCATCGACCAACAAGGTGGTGCCGGTGATGGACTGGTTGTCGATGGCAAACTTGACAGTAGCGGCGACGTCGGCTGGAGTTGAGGAGCGACCCAGCGGTGACAGTTGGTGCAACGCCTCAAATTTTTTCTGACTCAACATATGGCTGGTCAGCGTCAAGCCGGGGGCCACTCCGACCACCCGAAGCTGCGGGCTGAGCGCCATAGCCAGCATGGTGTTGGCCGCTTCCAGTGCCGCTTTGGACAAGGTGTAGCTAATAAAATCGGGGTTCTGGTTCCACAGTTTCTGGTCCAGCAAATTCACCACCACACCCAGCGGTCGGCGGGCTTGCGCGCTGGCCGATCCGTCGCGCAACAGCACGTGTTCATGCAGGGCTTGCGCCAGAATAATGGCGGCGCCAGTGTTGCTGCGCAAATGCTTGTCCATGGCGGCAAAGCTGAAACTGGCGGTGGTGTCGTGCTCAAAAGTGGAGGCACTGTTGACTACCGCGTCGACCCGGCCAAACTGCTGAATCACCTTGGGCAGCAAACTGCGCACCGCCGCCTCGCTCGTCAAATTGGCACGAAACGCGGCGCTCGCGCCCGATAGCTGCGTGCAGTCGGCCACCGTCTTAGTGGCATCTTCCAGTGAATCGCGGTAGTGCACTGCGACTTGCCAGCCGTCTTTTGCCAGCGCCAGCGCAATCTCGCGACCCAACCGTTTGGCGGCGCCAGTGACAAGAACCGTGCGGGTAGAAGTGGCTGCGGACATTCGAGGACAATTCCAACTGTGATGACAACAGCCTACAGTTTAACGAGCGCCTTGCAAGCCCATATTGCGCAAGCCATTGCCGCGGCCAATGGCTGGATCGGCTTTGATGAATTCATGGCGTTGGCCCTGTACACACCGGGCCTGGGTTACTACGCCAACGACAGCGCCAAGTTCGGCACCATGCCGTATGCCATCGAGGCCGGTCAGTCGGTTTCGGGCAGCGACTTTGTGACGGCGCCAGAGATGACGCCGCTGTTTGGACAGACACTGGCGACCCAGGTGGCACAGGCCCTGCAGGTGACACAAACCCGCGAAATCTGGGAGTTTGGCGCCGGCTCCGGTGCGCTGGCGTTGCAATTGCTGCAAAGTCTGGAAGCTTTGGGCTTGCCCTTGCCACGCTACAGCATTGTGGAGTTGTCCGGCAGTTTGCGTGCGCGCCAGCAAGAGAAACTGGAGAAGTATTCCCACACCGTGCACTGGGTCAGCGCTTTGCCCGACACGCTGCAAGGTGTGATAGTGGGCAACGAGGTGCTAGACGCCATGCCAGTGAAGTTGCTGGCACGGGTCAACGGTAACTGGCATGAGCGCGGCGTGGCGCTGAGCTCTTCCGACGCCGCATCCCGGCTGGTCTGGCAAGACCGCGCCACCGATTTGCGGCCCCCGGTGGAGATTGAAGGTGCGCACGATTACCTGACCGAAATCCATCTTCAGGGTGAATCGTTCATCCGCACGCTGGCCGACAAGCTCAGCGCTGGCGCAGCTTTTTTTATCGACTATGGTTTTCCCGAACACGAGTACTACCATGCCCAGCGTCACATGGGCACCGTGATGTGCCACCGCAGTCATCTGTCAGACACCGATCCGCTGTCTGATGTCGGGCTCAAGGACATCACCGCGCACGTCAATTTCACCGGCGTTGCGTTGGCCGCACAAGCGCCAGATTGGGGTGTGCTGGGCTATTGCACGCAAGCCCGGTTTTTGATCAATTGCGGCTTGGCGTCCCGACTGGAAAGCGCGCCACTGAGCGTGCGCGTGGCGGCGCAGAGACTGATCATGGAGCACGAAATGGGTGAACTGTTCAAGGTTATCGGCTTTTACAAGGGCGAGCCGTGGGATGCGATCGGCTTCTCGCACGGCGACCGCACCCATACCTTGTAACCTCGTCGTAGCCCGCCTGGTCCTGAGCGATTAGCATCGGGGCTTTGCCAAAGCTGGCAAACCCTGTCTGGAGAAAAATATGCTTCGTATCGTGTTCGTGTTGATCCAGTGGCTGGCGCTTGTCGGATTTAGTGCCGCTGGCGCTGCAGAGTTGCCGATGCTGCACACGCAGGGGACGCATTGGGTCAAGGCCGACGGCGCCCAGGTCAATCTGAAAGGCGCCAATCTGGGCAACTGGCTGATGCTCGAATTCTGGATGATGGGGCAAAGAAACGAGGCACTTGACGACCAGTGCACGCTTGAAGCAACGCTGGACAAGCGTTTTGGCTACGCCCAGCGCGAGCGCCTGATGAAGCTGTTTCGCGACAACTGGATCAGCACGCGCGACTGGGACCTGCTGCCCCGCTTTGGGCTGAATCTGGTGCGCCTGCCTTTCATCTGGAGTCTGGTGGAAGATGAAAAGAACCCACGTCATCTGCGTGCCGATGCCTGGCACTATCTGGATGACGCCATCAATCAGGCCGAAGCACGCGGCATGTATGTCATTCTTGACTTGCACGGTGCCGTTGGCAGCCAAGGACTGGAACACCACAGTGGCTGCGCCAACAAAAACCTGTACTGGAGCACGCCCGAGTACCAGGACCGCACCACCTGGTTGTGGGAGCAGGTCGCCAGCCGCTACAAGAACCGCGCCGCCGTGGCCGGTTACAGCCTGCTCAATGAACCATGGGGTGCCACCGAAACCCAAATGGCCGCGCTGATGAAGAAGCTCTACGCCAGCGTGCGCGCGGTGGACCCCAACCACGTCATCATCCTGCCCGGCCATAACCGCGGCATCGATGCCTACGGCAAACCTGGCGAGCAGGGCATGCACAACGTCGCCTTTGAAATGCACTTTTACCCGGGCTTTTTTGGCTTTGGCCAGCCTGGCGTTGAGGTACACCGCGGCTGGCTTCAGTGTGCCACCAAAGGGGACGGTAGCTGCGAGTGGAACGCACGCTTGAACGGTTTGGACGCGGCGTTCTTCGTCGGTGAATTTCAGCCCTGGGCCGATATGAGCGATGAGTTGGGCGGACAGATCACCCGTGCCAGCTTTGATGCCTATGCAAAGTTTGGCTGGGCCGCAGCCGCGTGGTCTTACAAGTTGATCACCAACAACGGAGGCCAGGGCAATGGCAATTGGGGGTTGGTCACCAACAGTGTCGCCGCCAGGGTACCCGCAACAGATTTTTTTACCGCTTCGTTGGCTGACATAGAGACGCTGTTCAAACAGTTTGGCAACCTGCCCTACGAGCCGCACCAAGGCGTCATGCGGTGGATGAACAGTGCCGTGCCAGCAGAACCTTTCAAGCCGCACTGAACGTCGCAAACCCGGTGCGGGAGCAGCGGGCCAGGGCTGTCAGCGGAGTCGAAACAAACTCTTATTTTTTAAGAATAGAGCCAAAACCTAGGGAATCCCCGGATGCGTAAGTCACTTTTCGGATGCTAAAGTGCCGTCACTGGAAACGTTTCCAGTACGTTTTAAACTAAATTTATCGTTGCTTCGTCATGGCGCTGACATAGTTGTTGCAGCATTTTTAACACCGAGCCCCCAGGAGACATTGAATGAAAACTTCCGCTACCCAGCGCATCCAGAAAGCCGTTCGACAGCGCCCAGCACTGCGCATCAGTCCCGTCGCAGCCGCATGCTCGACATTGTTGTTTGCCATGGGCGCCGCCTATGCTCAAGACGCCAATCTGAGCACCGTCACCGTGACCGGCATTCGGGCTGGTATTGAAAATGCAATCGCTATCAAGAGAAATTCTGATTCGATCGTGGAGGCGGTTTCTGCCGAGGATATCGGCAAGTTGCCGGACTCCAGCATTGCTGATTCGATCGCTCGCTTGCCGGGTCTGGCTGCGCAGCGCGTCGACGGTCGTGCGTCAGCGATTTCCATTCGCGGACTCGGGCCTGATTACGCCGGCGCAGTCCTAAACGGGCGTGAAGTTGTCAGCTCCGGAGATGGCCGTGCCGCCGAGTACGATCAGTTTCCGTCCGAGTTGGTGAATTCCGTCACCGTCTACAAGACGCCGGACGCGGCATTGATTGGCCAGGGCTTGTCTGGCACCATTGACATTCGCCCGGTCATGCCGCTGGACTCGCGCGGCCGGCAGGTTTCGGTCAACGTGCGGGGTGAACAAAACTCTAATGGCGGGTTGACGTCGAATGGCAATGGCGGACTTGGCAACCGCGTGAGCGCCTCATACATCAATCAGTTTGCCGACAACACCGTGGGTCTTGCGATTGGCTTTGCCCATCTGGACTCCCCCGGGCAATCGAAAAATTATGAGGCCTGGCAGTATGGTGACTACAGTCAATGGGGCAAAAGCCTTACCGGTGTGCCCGCGGTCGGAACCGGACGTGCCCTTTTCACCCAGGGTTTTACCGCGAACGTCACGTCCAGCAAACAGGTGCGCGACGGTCTGATGACTGTGCTGGAATTCAAGCCCAGCAAGGACTACCACAGCGTGGTTGATCTGTATTACTCCAAGTTCGACCAGGAGCGCGTCACGAACCAATGGACCGGCGATATAGGCTTGTGGGGCAGTCCGGCACCCGTATTTTCGAATGTTGGCACCTCGCTTGTGAACGGCAACACGGTCATTGCCAGCGGAACGGTTGACGGCGGGCACAGCGTCATCGACAACAAGAGCTTTCACCGGACCGACGAGCTCGCTTCGCTGGGCTGGAAAAATGAATTCAAGCTGGCCAACAAATGGACGGCGGTGGCCGATTTGAGCTATTCACACGCGAAACGCGATGAGAGCCTGATCGAGTCAATTGCCAGGCCGCTGGCTGGAAGCAGTTTCAATTTCTCCGGGTTGGGCAACAGCGGCGACCAGGCGTGGTCATCGAACCAGAGTTTGACCGATTCCAGCAACGTGCAATTGACCAACGATCCCAATTGGGCGCAATTGGTCACGCCGACCTACACCGACGAGCTCAAGGCGATTCGGCTGTCTGGCAAGCGCGATCTTGAGGGTGCGTTCAGCAGCGTCGAGGCTGGTTTTAACTACAACGAGCGCGACAAAGTCGTCCTGTCCAATGCCTACCGCCTCAGTTTGGCCAGCAACAATGTGGCGGTGCCGGCCAGCGCGTTACGCTCGCCGACCCAAATCAACGTCGGCGGCATCAACACCAGTGTTCTGACCTGGGATGTGCCAAGCATCATGGGCTTGTACACGCAGGCTCTGAAAGACCCGTGGTCGGCAAAAGACAACCAATATGGAGTCCACGAAAAGGTCACAACGGCGTATGCCAAGTTCAATATCGACACCGACATGGGTGCGGTCCCGATGCGTGGCAACATGGGTGTGCAAGCGATCCATACGCAGCAAAACTCAGAAGGAAATGCCTGGGTCAATGACACAGTGACGCCGGTCACTGGCGGTACTACCTACAACGATTTCCTGCCCAGTTTGAATCTGGCCTTCAATTTGAAGCCGGACCTGATTGCACGCCTGGGCTTGGCCAAGACAATGGCTCGCCCGCGCATGGACGACTTGCGTGCCGGCGCTGATCAACCGAAGCTGGTGGCGAACGACCCGGGTTCACTTTTTGGTCACTGGACGGCCGGCAATGGCGGTAAACCAGACCTTCAGCCGTGGCGCGCCAAGGCCCTGGACTTGTCGCTGGAAAAATACTTCGGCAAGAGCAGCTATGTGGCCGGTGCGGCGTTTTACAAGGCGCTTGACAGCTTCATCTACAGCCAGGATACGATTCGCGACTTTACGGGTTTCCCGAACACTTCCGGTCTGACAGCCTCCTGCTCGGCGTCCAACCCGGGTTGCAATCCAAATCTGGGCACCATCACCACCCAGGCCAATGGGCAAGGCGGCAAGGTTTATGGGGTCGAACTGAGCGCTTCGCTGGAGGCTTCGCTGCTGTCGCCCGCGCTGAAGGGCTTTGGTGTTGTTGCCAGCGAATCCTTCACACGCAACAGTCTTCCAAACGATAGCAATGGCAATCCGATCAACCTCGACGGCTTTTCAGGCATCGTCAACAACCTGACGCTCTACTATGAGCAAAGCGGTTTCTCGACACGGATCAGCCAACGCTATCGCGGACCTTTCACCGCGTCCACGCGCAGCATCTTGCTGACCACCGAATCGAGCACCCATATCGATGCTGAAAAGCAGCTCGACTTCCAGGTCGGGTATTCCTTTGAGAGTGGTCAGTACAAAGGCTTGTCGCTCCTGTTGCAGATCAACAATCTGACCAACGCGCCAGCGGTAACCACCCAGTCGCCTCAAGTCGGCGGTGTCAGCACCGGTTTTCTTCCATGGAAATACAGCGATTTCGGACGCACGATGTTGCTCGGTGCCAGCTACAAGTTCTGATTCAGGCCAGGTCTGAAAACCCTGCCGATGAATTTCGGCGGGGTTTTTTTTAAATGAAGGACATACATCATGCCGGCAAATAATATTCGGGAGATTGTGATCGTCGGTGGCGGCACCGCTGGCTGGATGGCGGCCGCAGCGCTGTCCAAAATGCTGAAGGATAGTTGCCGCCTGCGTTTGGTTGAGTCCGACGAAATTGGCATCATCGGCGTTGGGGAAGCCACCATCCCGCACATTGCCGTGTTCAACAACTTTTTGGGAATCAACGAGGACGAGTTTCTTCGCGCAACCAAGGGCACATTCAAACTGGGCATCGAGTTCGTTAACTGGGGTGCCATTGGCGAGCGCTACATTCATGGTTTCGGGAAGACGGGCCCGGACCTCGACGGTCTGCCGTTCCACCATTACTGGCTGCGCATGGCCGAACAGGGCAAAGTCAGCGACCTGGGCGCCTATTCCATCAACACTGCTGCGCCCCTGCAGGCCAAATTCATGCGTGCCCGCGTCGATATGCCGGGCTCGCCGTTGGGCGAAATCGTCAACGCCTTTCATTTTGATGCCAGCCTGTATGCGCGCTATCTGCGTGGTCTGGCTGAAAACAGCGGGGTGGTGCGCACCGAAGGCAAGATTGTGCAGGTGCTGCAACGCGGAACCGATGGCTTCATCGAGGCAGTGGTGCTGGAGAATGGTGAAAAGATCGGTGGCGATCTGTTCATCGACTGCTCGGGCATAAGGGGTCTCCTGATCGAGCAAACCCTGAAGACTGGCTATGAAGACTGGTCGCACTGGCTGCCTTGCGATCGTGCCATCGCGGTGCCTTGTGCATCGGTTGAACCGCTGTTGCCGATCACGCGGTCGACTGCCCGCTCCGCTGGTTGGCAGTGGCGCATTCCGCTGCAACACCGAATCGGCAATGGACATGTTTATTCCAGCAAGTTCATGGCAGACGACGAGGCGGCCTCCATACTGTTAAGCCATCTCGACGGCAGGCAACTGGCCGAGCCACGTTACATCAAATATGTACCTGGACGACGCAGACGGGTCTGGAACAAGAACTGTGTCGCCATTGGGCTCGCGGCAGGTTTTTTCGAGCCGATCGAATCGACCAATATTCACCTGATCCAGACGGCGATCTTCCGTCTCATGAAGATGTTTCCTGGCGCCGGGTTCGAAGCGGCAGACATTGATGAGTTCAACGCACAGGCACAGCACGAATACGAACGCATTCGTGACTTCATCATCTTGCACTACAAGGCCACCGAGCGTGACGACTCGCCGTTCTGGAACTATTGCCGCAACATGGATATTCCGGACACGCTGCGCCACAAGATGGATTTGTACCGCAGCAATGGACGAATCTTTCTGGCCGCCAATGACATATTTGGGGAAGTCAGCTGGTTGCAGGTGATGCACGGCCAGCGGGTGCGTGCCAAGGGGTACCACCCGTTTGCCGACCTGCGCAGCAAGGAGGACGTGGCCGAGTTTCTTGGCAACGTCGAGACCGTGGTCAGGAAGTGCGTCGATGTGATGCCCATGCATGCCGAATTTGTTGCAGCACATTGCGCTACCAGCGTGTAAACCGGAACATTGACGCGGAGTGTTCAGCGCTGTGTGTTCCTGATGGCATTGTCGAAGTCGAAATATTGCTTGGCGATGCTATTCATGAACACCTGTCTTAACATCAGTGCCAGCATGACTGATTGGCCGCAAATCAGGAGCGCCATTCGCACGGACCCGGTGCTGGAAGCCGAGGTAGGGCGCATTCTTGCGGGCATGACTCTGCCGCAAAAAATTGGCCAGATGACGCAGCCCGAAATCAAGAACGTGACGCCGGCCGAGGTGACCCAGTACTACATTGGCTCGGTGCTCAATGGCGGTGGCTACTGGCCCAACGGCAACAAGCTGGCTGCCATCTCTGACTGGGTCAGCCTGGCAGACCAATACTACGACGCATCCATGGCAACCAACATGAAAGTCAAGGTGCCGGTGATCTGGGGCACCGACGCCATTCATGGGCATGGCAACGCCTATGGAGCGTCGCTGTTCCCACACAATATCGGCCTGGGTGCGGCACATGATCCGGCACTGGTTGGGCGTATCGGTGTAGCGGTGGGGCGACAAGTGCGCGCCACCGGAATCAACTGGGTCTTTGGGCCCACTGTGGCGGTGGCGCAGGATGTGCGCTGGGGCCGAACCTACGAGAGTTTTTCGGAGGACGCCAGCCTCGTCAAAACCTACGTCGGAGCCTACGTTAGCGGGCTGCAGGGAAGCTTTTCGGACGATGGCAATGTGGTGGCCACGGCCAAGCACTTTGTGGGCGATGGTGCGACTGACGGAGGCAAGGACCAAGGGGTTGCCACGGTCACCTTATCGGACATGATCAACGTTCATGGTCAGGGCTATTACGGAGCGTTGGCCGCCGGTGTTCAAACTGTGATGGCGTCCTTTAACAGCTGGAACGACGTGGCAGCGGGCGTCAACTACGGCAAGATACATGGCAGCCGGACGATGTTGACCGAAGTGCTCAAGCAGAAGATGGGTTTTGATGGATTCGTCGTGTCCGACTGGAACGGTACAGCTCAGGTGACCGGCTGCAATCAGTCCGGTTGTGCGCAGGCCATCAATGCCGGCATCGACATGGTGATGGTGCCCGACAACTGGCGTGCCTTCATTACCAACACGATCATGCAAGTGCAGACCGGTGAGATCCCGATGGCACGCATCGACGATGCGGTAGCGCGCATATTGCGGGTCAAACTGCGCGCCGGGATGTTTGGCAAAAAACCTTCGCAAAGTATTTACGCCGGCAGGCCCGAGGCTTTGCAAGCACGTGCGCTGGCGCGCCAGGCGGTGCGTCAATCGCTGGTGCTGTTGAAGAATAACGGCGCGGTGTTGCCACTGCCGCGTGGCAACAAAATACTGGTGGTGGGGAAATCCGCCAACAGCCTGCAAAACCAGACCGGTGGCTGGACGCTGGGCTGGCAGGGTACCGGCAACCCGAACAGCAACTTCCCGCTGGCCGACTCGATTCTGGACGCTATCCGGCAAGCAGCAGGTGGTGCCAATGTGATGTTCAGTGAAACCGCCCAAGGGGTCGATGTCAACCGCTTTGATGCGGTGATTGCTGTCATCGGCGAGACGCCTTACGCCGAGGGCAACGGCGACATTGCGACATCGGACACGCTGCGTCACAGCGCTCGTTACCCGGAAGATTTGCATGTGTTGCAGGCCGTCGCCGGCAAGCGCAAGCCGCTCATCACAGTGCTGCTGTCGGGTCGTCCGGTTTATGCCAATGATTTACTCAACTTGTCCGATGCCTTTATCGCTGCCTGGTTGCCGGGTACAGAGGGCAAAGGGGTGACCGATGTGTTGTTTCGCAATGCCGATGCTGGCATTGATCACGATTTCACCGGACGTCTTTCGTTCTCGTGGCCGAATGCCGACTGTCAGACTGCGCCGCACATAGGCGGCCCCGCTGACACGCCGCTGTTTGCACTGGGTTATGGTTTGAGCTACGGCAGCAAGGTAACGGTTGGCGAACTGGCGGTTACGCTCTCACAAAGCGGCTGTGGACAGGCCGCTGTTGTGCCCATCTTTAGCCAGTCGGATCGCGCGCCCTATGCACTTCACATCGCTGCCGAAGCCAACAACTGGACCAGCGAAAAAGTTGGTGCTGATCTGAATGCCACGCTGAGCTGGCCGCCTGAGCGACCCGTGATTCAAGTGCAGACGACGCAAATCAGCACGCAACAAGATGCCAAGCTGGTGCGTTGGTTGGGTGGTACAGCCAAATTTTTTGCCAACGCTTCGCGACCGGTGGATCTGAATTTTTATATCCGTAAGCGGGCGCTGTTGCAATTCGATATGGTCATCTTGCAGGCGCCGTTGGGGCGTGTGAGCCTGGCCATGGAGTGCGGTGACTTGTGCCGTAGTGAAGTAGAGCTCGGACCCATGCTAAGCAAGTGGGCCCTGAACAGTCGACATAAGATCAAAATCCCGCTCGCCTGCTTTGCCCTCAAGGCGGCGGATTTTGCCAAGGTGAACGTGCCCTTCAGTGTGTTAACGTCCCAGCCATTTGCTGCGGCGTTTGCCAATATCGAGATCGTTTCAGATGGGGCCAGTGACTTGGACGCCATGACATGTGATGACGTCGGAGTCGGCTCCAACTAGGGGAAATTAGTTCAATGGCAACAATCAAGGATGTCGCCCGCCTGGCTGGCGTCGGGGTAGGAACAGCATCACGCGTGGTGAGCGGCCGCGGGTCGGTGGCGACAGCGACGGCCCAGCGTGTGCGCCAGGCCATTGCCGAACTGGAGTTTCGCCCGTCCCATGCGGCGCGATCCTTGTTGTCCGGTTCGTCTCAAATGATTGGCGTCTACATCCCGATGCTCAAGGGAACGTTTTACACGCCTATTCTTGGCACCATCGACACCGAACTGCGTGTCACCGGCCGCCATATGGTGGTGGCCTTTGGTTGCGGTGACGGCGATGCCCGGCAGCAGGCGATTGAGGGCATCGAATTCCTGATCGAACGCGGCTGCGACGGACTGGTGGTGATGAGCAACGCCTTGCGCGACGAAGACATTGATGCGTTGGGCCCCAAGCGCAGCAAGCTGGTGGTTTTGAATCATAGTTTCAGCAGCATCGCTGATCAGTGCTTCGCCGCCGACCACACGCGCGGCGGGGTGCTGGCGGCCCAGGCCTTGCTGAAGATGCAACACCGCAAATTTGCCGTGATCGCCGGCCCGACCACCTCGCCAGACAATGTGGCGCGGATCTCAGGCTTCATGCGTGAGCTCAAGCGCGAAGGAATTGAGGCCACTCAGGTCTGGCGCGGCGAAGGTGACTTCTCGCCGGAGAGCGGCTGGGCGGCAGCGAGCGACTTGCTGGCGTCGGCACACCCCTTCACGGCGCTCTTTTGCGCCAATGACGAAATGGCAGTGGGCGCCCTGTCGTACTTTCAGCAGGCCGGTCGGTCGGTACCCGCAAGCATTTCGGTGATGGGTTACGACGATACGCACAGCGCCGAGTATTCGGCGCCGCAACTGACGTCGGTGCACATTCCGTGGCGCGACATCACATTGAACGGTCTGCGCTGGTTGCTCAATCGCTGCTATGACGAGACACAGCCGGTGCTGCGAAAGTTCCCGGTGAGCGTGACCTGGCGTGCGTCGGTGGTGATGGCGCCGGTGGCCGCGGAACGCAAGGCGGCTTCGCGAAAACAAGTATTTCCAGCGAAACGCTGAACTTACAAAACTAAGGGTAGCTACGGATGTGATCAGGCGTGCCTTGAGGCTAGAATTGGAATCCTTTCCAATGCGTTGGATACTGTATTGATGAAAACATGAAAAACACCAGCACCGACGATTTGCCGATTCTGCGGCGCAACGACTTTGCGCCAGACTTTCGGTGGGGTTGTTCGACCTCTTCATATCAGATCGAGGGCGCAATCCATGAGGACGGACGCGGCGAATCGATCTGGGATCGCTTTTGCGCCACGCCAGGTCACATTCGCGACGGCTCCAGCGGCGCAGTGGCCTGTGACCACTATCACCGCTGGCCGCAAGACCTTGACATGGCGCGCAGTCTGGGCACCAACGCCTACCGGTTTTCCATTGCCTGGCCCAGAATCTTTGCCAGCGGGCGGGGCCGTGTGCCCAATCAAAAAGGACTCGACTTTTACTCACGCCTGGTGGACGGCATGCTGGAGCGCGGTCTGGAGCCCTGGGTCACCCTGTATCACTGGGATTTGCCACAAGCCTTGCAGGATCAGGGTGGCTGGGCAAATCGCGACACGGTTGACGCTTTTGTCGAGTACACCGATGTGGTGAGCCGCCATCTGGGTGACCGCATCAAAAACTGGATCACCCACAACGAGCCCTGGTGTACTGCTTTCAATGGCAATTTTGAGGGTGCCCACGCGCCCGGTCTGAAGAGCTTCAAGACCGCCTTGCAGGTGTGCCACAACGTGCTGCTGTCGCACGGTTTGGCGATACCGGTGCTGCGGCGCAATGTGCCCGCTGCCAGGGTTGGCGCCGCGCTGAGCCTGCATCCTCTCAAACCTGCGTCAGAAAGTGCGCAGGACCTGGCAGCGACTGTGCGCCACGATGGTTTGCGCAACCGCTGGTTTCTGGACCCGCTGCATGGCCGTGGTTACCCGGCCGACATCTGGGCTATTCTGGGCGACAACGCCCCGCTGGTGCAAGACGGTGATTTGAAAGCCATCGCCACACCGACTGATTTTTTGGGTGTGAACTATTACTTTCCTGAAATCGTCGCCGATGCTCCGGGTGCTGGTGTCATGTCGACACGGGTGGTCGAGTCCGGCAATGTGGAACGCACGGCCTTTGGCTGGGAGGTGTCACCCAAAGGCATGGTGACGCTACTCAGTCGGGTCGCCAAAGACTATCAACCGGCCGAGATTTATCTGACCGAGAATGGCTCAACTTACCATGATGTTGTTACGCCCGATGGAAACATTGAAGACCTGGAGCGGCGCCGCTATTTGCAGCGGCACCTGCTGGCATTGCGTGAAATTGTGGCGCTGGGCATTCCAATCAAGGGTTACTTCGCCTGGAGTCTGCTGGACAATTTTGAGTGGGCCGAGGGCTACCTGCGCCGCTTTGGTTTGACGCATGTCGATTTCGACACGCAACAGCGTCGTCTCAAGCTCAGTGGCAAATGGTACGGCGAGTTTCTGAAAGGAGATCTGTGATGTTGAACCTGAAACAACTGGCATTGATCCCGGTCTTGGCGCTGGCCGCAGCGGCGCAGGCCGCCGGACCACGGGCCGAAGTGATTCACTGGTGGACTTCGGGTGGCGAATCGGCTGCCGTCAAAACTTTCTCCGATGCCTACAACGCCGCCGGTGGCGTTTGGGTAGATACGGCCATCGCCATTGGCGAGCAGGCTCGCTCGGTGGCGGTGAACCGCATCGTCGGCGGCAATCCGCCGACCGCTGCCCAGTTCAATACGTCCAAGCAGTTTCTCGACCTGGTGGAACAGGGCATGCTCAATAACCTCGACGACGTGGCGCTGCGCGACGGCTGGGACAAGTTCCTGCCAGAACCGGTGCTCAATGTGGTGCGGGTCAAGGGCCACTTCTACGCAGCACCGGTCAACATTCACATGCCGACCTGGTTCTGGTATTCCAAGGCCGCATTCAAGAAGGCCGGCATTGCGGCGGAGCCCAAAACTTTTGATGAACTTTTTGCCGTGCTGGACAAACTAAAGACCGCCGGCCTGATACCGCTGGCGCATGGTGGTCAACCGTGGCAAGAGAACATCGTGTTCACAGCGGTGCTGGCCAACGTTGGCGGTACCGACTTGTACCTGAAGGTGCTGCGTGACCGTGATGCCAAGGCGATCCAGGGCGACGCGTTCAAGAACGTGTTGTTGACATTCAAGCGGCTTCAATCCTACGTGGACAAGAGCGCCCCCGGGCGCAACTGGAACGACGCCACATCGCTGCTGATCACCGGCAAGGCCGGCGTGCAGATCATGGGTGACTGGGCCAAGGGTGAGTTCGCACTGGCCAAGCAATTGCCAGGCAAGGACTATGGCTGCATTGCAGGTTTTGGCCCGAAGTCACCCTACATCATTCAGGGCGATGTGTTTGTGTTTCCCAAGACCAGTAACGCAGACGCCATCAAGGCGCAAAAAATACTGGCGACCGTGATGTTGGCCCCTGCCGCGCAGGTCGATTTCAGCAACAAAAAAGGTTCCATCCCGGTTCGTACCGATGTCGACTCTTCCAGAATGGACATCTGTGCCCAACAGGGGCTGGCCATCATGAAAGACAAGTCACGCCAGTTGGGTAACGGCGAGATTTATCTGAACCCGGACCAAAACGGGTCCCTGTCGGATATCCTGACAGCCTACTGGAACAAGAACGTTGCAGTCGAAAAAGTCCAGAGGGACATTGCTTCAGCCCTGAAGAACTGATACGGCCTCGCACCACGCCATGACCCTCAAGCCCAAACAGTTGTTGCGCCAGTTGGTGTCTTGGGGCGCCCTGCTGCCGATGGCCACGACGGTTCTGGTGGCCTACCTGGGTACAGTGCTGTGGTCGTTGAAAGTGTCGTTCACCAACTCGCGTACTTTTCCGTCGGATGAGTATGTCGGTCTGGCTCAGTATGAACGGCTATTTGACAACGACCGCTGGCTGCTGTCACTGCAAAACCTGGCCCTGTATGGCGTGTTGTTTATCGCGGCGTGCATGGTGATTGGTTTCCTGCTGGCCGTTTTTATTGACCAGAAGGTGATGGCAGAAGGCGCGCTTCGCACGATTTTTCTTTACCCCTACGCCATGTCTTTTGTCGCCACCGGGCTGGTCTGGCAGTGGTTGCTCAATCCAGGTAACGGCATCCAGCAGGCGCTGCGCCAGATGGGCTTTGAAGACTTCACTCTCGACTGGATCATCGATCAGGACAAGGTGATGTACACCATTGTGATTGCCACCGTCTGGCAGGCCTCCGGGCTGGTGATGGCCTTGCTGCTGTCGGGTTTGCGTGGCATTGACGAAGAGATCTGGAAAGCGGCACGCCTTGACGGCATCCCGACCTGGCGTGTCTATGTTTCCATCGTGCTGCCGATGCTGGGGCCGTCCATTGCCACCGTGTTTGTTCTGCTGTTCACTGCGGTGGTCAAATTGTTTGACTCGGTGGTGTCGATGACGCAGGGCGGGCCAGGTACGGCCAGTGAGGTCCCTGCCAAGTTCATCATGGACCATCTGTTTGGTCGCGCCAATATTGCCCTGGCCTCAGCTGGATCGATTGTGTTGCTGCTGACGGTGGTGGCCTTGGTGGCGCCGTTCATGTATGCGCGCAGCCGCTCGAACCGGATAAAGGACAGCAAATGAGCCGCGCCGTCGCACCGCAAACCGGACGTCGACCTTTTCGCCTGACGCCGGCGCGCGTGGGGGTCTACGCATTTTTGTTGTCAGCCGCGCTTTTTTTCTTGCTGCCGCTGTACATCATGCTGGTGACTTCGTTCAAAACCATGGACGAAATTCGGTTGGGCAATATCTTTGCATTGCCGATTCAAGTCACCGTCGAGCCCTGGGTCACAGCCTGGACCGCGGCCTGTACCGGGGTCTCGTGCGAGGGCATTCGCGGCGGCTTCATGAACTCTGTCTTCATTGTGATTCCCAGCACCTTGTTTCCGATACTGTTGGGCGCACTCAACGGCTACGCCCTGTCGTTCTGGCGGCCGCGCGGTTCCAACTTGTTGTTCGGCATTTTGATGATGGGCGCCTTCATTCCGGCGCAGGTCATGATGTTCCCGCTGGTGCGCATTCTGGCAACGCTGGGCCTGTTCAGCTCGCTGCCCGGCATCGTTCTGATTCACATCATTTTCAGCATGCCGGTGATGACGCTGCTATTTCGCAACTACTACCTTTCGATTCCGCAAGAGCTGTTCAAGGCGGCGCGCATTGATGGTGGCGGCTTTCTGCGGATCTTCCTGCAACTGATGTTGCCGATGTCGACGCCGATCATCATTGTGGCGGCCATCATGCAGATCACTGGCGTCTGGAACGACTACATTCTGGGCCTGGTGTTTGCGGGGCGCGACAACCTGCCGATGACGGTGCAGCTCAACAATGTGATCAACACGACCACCGGAACGCGGCTTTACAACGTCAATATGGCAGCCACGATACTGACATCGCTGGTGCCGCTCACTGTCTATTTTGTTTCAGGACGCTGGTTTGTGCGCGGTATCGCCGCCGGTGCGGTAAAGGGGTAATCGATGGCCAGCGTCAGTATTCACAATCTTTGCATCCGCTTTGGTGAAACCGAAGTCATCAGGAATCTCAATCTCGACGTCGTGGAGAGTGAGTTCCTGGTGTTGCTGGGGCCATCCGGTTGCGGCAAGTCGACCTTGCTGCACAGCATTGCCGGCTTGATTGACGTGGCCGATGGCCGCATCGAGATTGGTGGTCAGGACATGACCTGGGCCGATCCGACCGATCGCAATATCGGCATGGTGTTTCAGTCGTATGCGCTGTACCCGACCATGAGTGTCGAGCGCAATATGTCATTTGGCCTGCGCATCAATGGCACACCCAAGGCAGAGATAGAACGGCGGGTCAAGCGCGCCGCCGAAATGCTGCACCTTGAACCACTGCTCAGTCGCAAACCCTCACAGTTGTCGGGCGGGCAACGTCAGCGTGTTGCCATTGGGCGCGCTTTGGTGCGCGAGGCAGGGGTATTTCTGTTCGATGAGCCGCTGTCCAATCTGGACGCCAAGCTGCGCGCGGAACTGCGGCGTGAGCTCAAGCTGCTGCACAAGAACCTGCGCTCGACCATGATTTACGTAACCCATGATCAGGTCGAGGCCATGACCTTGGCGACGCGCATTGTCGTAATGTACGCTGGCAAGATCCAGCAGATCGGTGCCCCAGGTGAGGTCTACGAGAAACCTGAGAACCTGTTTGTAGCCGGTTTTCTTGGCGCGCCGGGGATGAATTTTCTGCACGGAAAACTGAAACCCGTTGCGGATTCCATCAGCTTTGATTCAGATGGCTTGACGCTTGACGTCACACCCTACCCTTTCAGGAACCGGCCGACCGTTGCGCAGGATGTGATCCTGGGGATTCGCCCGGAGAACCTGCGGATTCATGGCAACGGAGAACTGCAAGCCACCATCTCGCTGATCGAACCCATGGGCAATCACCATGTGGTGTGGCTGGACTTTGGCGGCAGCCTGCTGTCTTGCGTTGCATCGGGTGCGTTAACGTTTTGCGTCGATGAACCGGTTCGTTTTACGATTGATGTCGCTCGAATTTCGCTATTTGAGCAGGCCTCGGAACAGCGCTTGTAAGTCTGATCCGATAACTTTTCGTCAACCGGCTTAGGAAGGGCAATCGATGATGGTGCAACTGGGTAGGTGGCGAGTGGCGGCGCCGGTTATGTTGGTGGTCTTTTTGTTGGGTTGTGCGACAAGCCACAAGCCCAGCGGTGCTGAGGTTAAAACGTGGGTGACCCTGACCGATCAGTCCCAGCTTCTTGCTTTGCAAGAGGCAAACACATTTTCGTCCAAGGCGCCGCTGCCGCTCAACATCGAAGTTGATGCCGGCAAGCGCTACCAGGAGATGGTGGGCTTTGGCGCCAACATCACGGACGCGTCGGCCTGGTTGATCCAGCACCGCATGAGCGCGTCGCAACGCGAGGCCTTGTTGCAGGAATTGTTTGGCAAGGCGCCGGGACTCGGGTTCAGCTTTACGCGTTTGACCATTGGGGCTTCCGATTTCTCCCTCAATCACTACACGCTGGACGACGTGCCTGCCGGTCAAACCGACGACCCTTTGGCAAAGTTCTCGATCGATCCGATGCGTGCCGACGTGCTGCCGGTCCTGAAACGGGCGCTCGCCATCAATCCCAAATTGAAGGTCATGGCGTCGCCGTGGAGCGCACCGGCCTGGATGAAAAGCAACGACAACCTGGTCAAGGGCACGCTGCGGGTCGAGGCTTATCCAGCCTTTGCCCGCTACCTTGAAAAGTTTGCCGATGCCCTCGCCCTGGAGGGTGTGCCACTGTTCGCCCTGACCTTGCAAAATGAGCCGCACTTTGAACCCAACGATTACCCTGGCATGCGGCTTGACCCGACTGCGCGTGCCAAGTTGATTGGCGAGCACGTCGGCCCCCTGTTCGCCAAACGGTCGAAGACTGTGCGCATTCTGGACTGGGACCACAACTGGGACGAACCCCAGTCGCCCCTGCAAGTTCTCGCTGATCCAAAGGCGCGCGCCTATGTGGCCGGTGTGGCGTGGCATTGCTACCTGGGTGATGCGAGCGCTCAGTCCCTGGTGCACGATGCCTACCCCGACAAAGAGACCTACTTCACCGAATGTTCTGGCGGCCAAGGCAATGCGTTGTGGCCACAAACCCTGCCGTGGAACATGCACAATTTGATCATCGGAGCCACCCGCGGCTGGGCCAAAAGCGTGCTGATGTGGAACCTGGCGCTGGACGAAAACTACGGACCGCATCTGGGCGGCTGCGGCGACTGCCGTGGCGTCGTGATCATCAATTCCAAGACCGGCGAGGTGACGCGCAACCTCGATTACTACGCGCTGGCCCATGCCAGCCGCTTTGTCCGCCAGGGTGCGCATCGCATCGAGTCCTCGAACCGTGTCGATGGCATTGAGTCCGTCGCGTTCCAGAACGCCGATGACAACTCGATCGCTTTGATTGTGCTCAATTCGGCGGTCGACTCGCGCCGCTTCTCGGTGACTTTTGGCGGCCAAAGCTTTGAGCACACCTTGCCGGGTACTGGCGTTGCTACCTTTGTCTGGGATGCGCCGCGCTGAGTGGGCGCATGAGTCCAAGGCGCTGATCAAAGGTGCCATGTTGACCTTGAGGTGGCTGAAAGGCCTATCTGTGATATAGATTTGTATATAAAATGTGGCATGGCAATCGAAAAAGTTCTTGAATGGACCGGTGCATCAAAACGTGATTTGATGAACTTTCCTGAGGAAGTGAGACGTGCCATGGGCTACGCATTGGGCGTGGCGCAGCTGGGCGCCAAGCACCCGGCTGCAAAACCCTGGAAGGGTGAAGGCTCAGGGGTGTTGGAAGTTGTGGAGTCCGATGCAGGTAGCGCTTACCGTGCGGTTTATACGGTTCGTTTTCCCAAGGCGGTTTATGTGTTGCATTGCTTTCAAAAGAAGTCCCCCGATGGCATTCGCACGGCAAAGACAGACATTGAACTGGTTCACCAACGACTAAGAAGCGCACGACAACATTACGAGGAACACTATGGCAAAGCCAGCTAAAACCAAAATCAAGGATGCCGAGTTCGAGCGCAGCAGCGGCAATGTGTTTGCCGACCTGGGCTTGGCTCAGCCAGAAGAACTCAAGACCAAGCTGGTGCTGGCCGTGCGCTTGAACGAACGCATCAAGGCACTGCAGTTGAAACAATCAGAAATTGGCGCCCGGCTGGGGCTAGCTCAACCTAACGTTTCTGCCTTGCAGAACTATCGGCTGGACAATTTTTCTTCAGAAAAAATACTGGAATTTTTTAATGCGCTCGGCTATGACGTTGATTTCCTGATTCGACCAACTTCCGGTGATCAACGCGGCACTACGCAAGTGTTGATGGCAGCTTGAACGAGTGGTCACTAAGGATGAAACGCACTTGATCAGCAGAGTGCAGAAGGAATTCGTTGAGCGAGCAGAACTGATGGCCGCTGTTGGAGTGAAGACTGACCATCGATCCACGCAACAAAAATGTTTTGCATGACACATTCACACCGCCGACAGTTCCTGCGCAACAGCGTCACCACGGTGGGGGCTGCGGCCGCGCTGTCGCTGTTCCCGCCGGCGATTCGCAAGGCGCTGGCGATCGATGCACAGCGCGAAACCGGTACCCTGCGGGATGTGGCGCACATCGTCGTACTGATGCAGGAGAACCGTTCGTTTGACCACTACTTCGGCAGTCTCAAAGGGGTGCGGGGATTTGCCGACCGGTTTGCGATTCCGATGCAAGGCGATAACCCGTCGCAGCCACGCCAGGTGTGGCAGCAATCCCGTGTGGACGGTCTGGGTGCGGGTGTGGTGCAGCCGTTTCATTTGAACACGCTGCAAGACTTCGCCTTGATGCGCGCCGAGGGTGCGGCCCATACCTGGCCCGATGCACAACAGGCCTGGGCCGATGGCAAGTTGAGTCAGTGGACGCAGGCCAAAGGGGAACACGCGATGGGCTACTTTGCTCAGGCCGACCTGCCATTTCATTACGCGCTGGCCGATGCGTTCACGCTGTGCGATGCCTACCACTGTTCGTTTCAGGGCGGCACCACGCCGAACCGGCTGTTTCTGTGGACCGGCACCAACGACCCGCATGGCCTGGGCCATGGTCCTGCCACCTTCAACGACCTGGAGTCACTGCAAGCCAAGCCGGGGCGCGACAGCTACACCTGGACCACCTACCCGCAGCGCTTGCAGGCAGCGGGCGTCAGCTGGCAGGTCTACCAGGACATCAACGACAACTACGACGACAACTCTCTGGCGTTCTTCAAGGTTTTCCGTGACGCTTATGCGGATTTGCCGGGCACGTCAGCCGAGCTCAAGGCGCGGGCGTCCAGCACTCGCAACCTGGACCAGCTAAAGGCCGACGTGCTGGCCAACCAGCTGCCGCAGGTCAGCTGGATCGTCGCCAACGAGCTGGGCTCGGAGCATCCGGGCCAGTCCAGCCCGGCGCAGGGGGCTGACTACACGGCCCGTGTGCTGGCGGCGCTGACCGCCAACCCCGAGGTCTGGAGCCGCACGGTCCTAATCCTGAATTACGACGAGAACGATGGTTTTTTTGACCATATGCCACCGCCCGCCGTGCCGTCCTATGTGGCCTGGGACGCGGACCCGGCGCAAGCACTGTTGGCTGGCGCCTCTACCGTGGACACGAGCGGCGAGTACCACGAAAACCTGATCAACTACCGCAGCAGCGCGCAGGACAAAGCCTTGTTGCACCACCCCTACGGACTGGGCCCCAGGGTACCGATGCTGGTCATCTCACCATGGAGCCGCGGCGGTTGGGTCAACTCGCAGGTGTTTGACCATACCTCGGTGATCCGCTTCATGGAACAACGCTTCGGTGTGATGGAGCCCAACATCTCGTCCTGGCGACGAGCCGTCTGCGGCGACCTGACCAGCACGCT
The DNA here is from genome assembly GCA_037141865.1 of Comamonadaceae bacterium. Taxonomy (GTDB): domain Bacteria; phylum Pseudomonadota; class Gammaproteobacteria; order Burkholderiales; family Burkholderiaceae_C; genus Rhodoferax. Next base: position 123,671 of record JBAXBQ010000003.1, read on the forward strand.
GGACTTCACCCGTCCCGAGCGATCAGCCTTGCCGACGTTGCCCGGCACGGCGGCACTGGCAGCGCGTGCCAGCGCCTTGCCCCAGCGCACCATGCCAACCGTGCCGCTGGTGCCTGAGACGCCGGTGGCGAAGATGCAGGCGCCCGGTGTGCGCCGCTCGCGTGCCTTGCCCTATCAACTCCATGTGCACAGCGCAGGCCAGTCGGCAACGCAGGTGTTGCAACTGGAGTTTGTCAACAGCGGCTCACAAGCAGCAGTCTTTCATGTCTACGACCGCTTGAACCTGGCGCAGATTCCGCGGCGTTACACGGTAGAACCCGGTCGGCAATTGGTCGACTCCTGGGCACTGGCGGCGCAGGGCGGCAGCTACGATTTGTGGCTGCTCGGGCCGAACGGATTTCATCGCCATTTCACGGGCCAGGTGAACGCATTGCCGGCAGCGCCCCGGCCCGACCCGGAGATCGAGATCGGCTACGACCTGGTCAAAGGCGAACTGACTGTGCGGCTGCACAACCGCGGCCATGTCGCTTGCACTTTCGAACTGCAGGCCAATGCCTACTTCGATACCAAAATGGTGCTTCTGCGGGTTGCCGCGCAACGCGAAGTCCGGCACACTTGGCCGATCAAACAAAGTGGCTACTGGTATGACTTCACGCTGCGCGTGATGGAGCTGGCGGGCTTCACCCGCCGCTTTGCCGGACGCATGGAAACCGGCAAGGCGTCCATCAGCGACCCTGCCATGGGTGCAATGACCCCACCGCCTCAGCGCTACTGAGGCGGGTTGTACTTCTTCAGGAAGGTCTCGATGGCGCCATAGACTCGGTAACGGGTTTCCTCCATGGCGAAGCCGTGCTCTTCTTTTTCCAGCTCCATGTACTCAACCACCTTGCCCAGTTTCTTCAGGCCGTCCCGCATTTCTTCACCGTGAACCGGCGGCACGCGGTAGTCTTTCTCACCGTAGGCCATGAACACCGGCGCCTTGATTTTGTCGGCTTGTTTCGATGGCGAGGTGGCAATGAACTGATCGCGCAGCTTGTCGGGGTCGCCGATCATCTCCTTGACCAGGTAGGAGAGAACCCGTTCTTGTTTCCAGGCGTCAATGGTGTAAAAGATGTTGGTCACGCCCAGCAAATTGACAGCGCAACGGTACAAGTCCGGGTCTTTCACCAGGCCCATCATGGCGGCGTAACCACCATAGCTGGCGCCCATGATGCAAATCCGTTTCGGATCGACCACGCCCTGTTTGACCAGACTGTTGACGCCATCGGTAATGTCGTCCTGCATCGACAACCCCCACTGGCCGAATGACTTCTTGAAATGCTCATAACCAAAGCCGGTGGAGCCGCGGAACTGCGGCTGCAATACGGCGTAACCCATGCCGGCCAGAAATTGCACTTCACTGCTGAAGCCCCAAGAGTCCCGCCCCCACGGACCACCGTGCACGTTCACCACCAGCGGCAAGGCCTTGGCTTCGCGACCCTGCGGCAGCGTCAGGTAGGAAAGAATTGGCAGGCCGTCGCGCGCCACATAGTCGTAGGCCAACTGCACCGACATCTTCTTGGTGTCAATCCAGGGTCGGATGGCAAACAGGTTTTGCAACTTCTTCTTGTCCGGGTAATACAGGGCATACTGACCTGGTTGCGTCGAGGAGTAGGAGTAGATCAGCATCGCCGCTTGGGCGTTGCTGGGATAGATGACGTTCACCAGACCCGGAAAAGCCTTGTCAATGCCGGCCTGCAAACTCGCCATGCTCTTGTCGAACCAAAGCGTCTTGGGTGGTTCTGTATCCATCCGCACACCCAGCAGCTTGCGCGTGTCGGGCGTGAAGATCAGGCCACCGGCCACATCCACGGTCTTGTCAGACGCCACCAATTCACCTGGTTTGTTGTTCACAAAATCGAATTTGTAAATAGCCTGGCGTCCCTCTTGCGTCGGCGCAGAAACAAACATGGTCACGTCGTCGACGTCAAAGCCCAGAACACTAAACTTTGGCTCGATAGTGGAGTGTGTTGACAGCTTGCGCCAGGTCGGGCCGACCTGGTCGCGGTACCACACCGTCATCTGACTTTCCTGCGCGTTGGTGGTCTCCACCACGCGAATCTGGTTTTTCTTGTCGATGACAAAGTGACGGGCCAAACCATTGACCTGGAAGTCAATTTCTTTGCGTTTGCCCGTCAGCGTGTCGACCCGGTAGGGCAGCACATCATTGTTCGGGAACTCGCCCAAGGCAATGATGCTGTTGGGGTCGTCATTGAAGGCCCGTCCCAGCATGGTCATCCAGCGCGGCTCCGAAACCCATGTGGCGTGATCCATTCGGCCACGGATGTGTTCCCACGACGGCATCAGAATGGCGGACTGGCTTGCGTCGCGGTTAATGGCATACAGGCCGGACCGTGATGACCGCTGCTCGCCGTCACGGTCAATGATGCTGAACACAAGGCGCTCGTCGTTGATCCAGTGAATATTGGTGACGTCCAGGGTCTCATAGCCCGCAACATTCCTGGCAACGCCGGTTTCCAGCTCCACCACGGCGAGTTGGAGTCGCCCGCCGATGTTGGTGGTAGTCGCCAGAAATTTCCCGTTCGGCGACAGCGTGGCAGAGGCAAACCTTGGCGTTTTGAACAGATCTTGCAAACTCGCCTGCGCCAAGGCAGAACCGGCAACCGCCAACAACAGCGCGGTCAACCCAAGCCGAAAAATGGAAATAAATATGCTCACGGAGGCAACTCCCGACTTTTGTTAAAAATGCCAACTCACCAACCGCATCGAATCTGAGACCTTCTGGGCAATTGGTCAAATAACAATTGATTAGAATAGCGGTGGAAACGATTCCATTCTAGCCAGAACCCATCGCTTGCCTATTAGGATAAACCAGCCCATGCGCTTATTTTTTCGACTTGCCCCCCTGCTATGGATCTTGCTGACCCCGGTGGTTCAGGCCGACGTCCGGCTGGCCCGGATCTTTACCGATCATCTGGTGCTACAGCGGCACCAGCCCATCCATGTTTGGGGCTTGGCGCGCCAGGGTGAGGTGGTCC
>JBAXBQ010000004.1:0-121743 GCA_037141865.1 Comamonadaceae bacterium
TTCCTGCTAGCCAGAAAAAAACACGCTGACGGTGATGCCGCGCCCGCGCGGTCCGTCGGTCAGCGTCACCCTGGCATGATGCAGTTCTGCGATGCGCCGACAAATGGCCAGTCCCAGACCGTTTCCGGGTTGCGCCTGACTGGCGATCCGGTAGAAGCGCTCGAACACCCGGTCACGCTGCGAGACAGGAATTCCCGGACCGTCGTCGCTGACTTCAATCATCAAACCGAACAGGTACTGACTCAGCGCAACGTCTATATGGCCGCCGCGCGGCGTGTAGCGTATCGCGTTGTCCACCAGATTGGAGAGCAGTATCGACAACATATCGGCATTGCCAGACAGCGCCGGTAAATCGGGCTCAATCAGCAGCTCAAGTGTCTGCCCGCGTTGCAGTGTCAGTGGCGCCAGATCGGCACATACGGTTTCGGCAATAGTGCCAAAGTTCACCAGATGCGCCTCTGGCAACGCTTGCTCGGGATCAAGGCGCGCCAGCGTCAGCATTTGACCGACCAGGCGAATGCTGCGCTCGACGCCGCGCTGCAACTGCTGCATCGCGTGCTGCCGCTCGGTTTCGCTATCTGCCTTGCCGGCTACGTGCAGTTGCGCCTGAATCGCTGCCAGCGGCGTTCGCAGTTCATGCGCCGCATTGGCGGTGAAGCGTCGCTCGCCCTCCAGGGTATGCGTCACCCGTTGCAACAATTCGTTCAGAGCCAACACCATGGGACGAACTTCTCCGGGTGCGCTGCCGGCATCCAGTGGCTTCAAGTTATCGGGCTTTCTGCTGGCAATTTCGCGTGTCAGAACACCCACCGGATTGAGGCCCCGGCTGATGGAAAACCAGAGCAACACGATCAATACCGGCAGCCCCAGCGCCAACGGACTGGCCAGGTGCAACGCGATGCGCCGAACCAGTTGATTGCGCAGTTCATGCGCTTCTGACACAACAATACGAAAATGATGGTGCATGTCCCAGATGCCAAAGTGACGCCACGTCTTGCCATCCGAGTCCATGGTCTCGGAATAACCATCTGCTGGCGTCATCGACACAACGGGCGCGTTGGCCGAACGCAACAATAAACTGCCGTCGCCGCTCCAGACTTGATAGCGCAGATTTTTTTCGTATTCCGCGTGCAGCGAATGGATAGAACCGGTCACAACTGGCACCCCTGGAGCGCCGGCGTCACCTTGATTTGCCGTGGCTGATCGCTTGTCGGCAAGGCGCTGCGGCAACTCGGGCCATTGATCAAAAATCTCGTGCAGTGCGGGCGCCTGGGTTCGATTCGGAATCACCAGGGGATCACTCTCGTCAGGATCGGTGACCCGCAGCAAGGCCAGCGCAGTCTGGGCCAGATGAACATCAAACAGTTCATACACTTCGTCAACGCTGTCGCGAATGGTCAGCCAGGCTATAACAGCCCAATAAGAAAAACTGACAACGACCAAGCCCACCAGCAGGCGTCGGCTCAGGGAATGGTGTCGCTGCGCGGTCACGCCTCGTTCCTGGCGATGGTGTAACCGACACCACGCACAGTTTTGAGCGTCGTCGCGCCAATTTTCAAGCGCAGGTTATGGATATGCACTTCGATCGCATTGCTTTCAACGGTGCGATCCCAACCATACAGCGACTGCTCCAGTTGGGCACGGGTCAGGACGCGCCCGGCGGCCTCCATCAGTGTGCGCAGCACGTCAAACTCTCTTTTGGAGACACTGATTGCTTCACCATTCCTGGTAAGCACACGGGTGTCCACGTTCAGTGTCAGTTCGCCAACCACAAACTCGCCACCACCGCGACCGGAACGGCGAATGAGGGCGCGTAAACGCGCCACCAATTCCTCCATGTCGGTCGTCTTGACCAGATAGTCGTCGGCACCCAAGTCAAGACAGGTGACTTTGTCAGCTGTTATGTCTCGCGCAGTGAGAATCATGACGGGCACCTGATTGCCGCCAGTGCGCAGCTTGCGCAGCACTTCCAGGCCATTCATGTCAGGCAAGCCGATATCCAGCACCACGGCGACAAACTCTTCGTTCTCCAGCAGGTTTAGGGCCGCACCACCCAGCCTGACCCAGGTGACTGCAAAACCCCATTTCCCAAGCGCGGCCCGCAAGCCTGCGCCGAGCAGGGCGTCATCCTCAACGATTAGAAGTCGCATGGTTGTTCACTCGATTCCGGTACTTGTCCCAAAAATAATACACAGTACTTACCCGCGGTAACAACTATTTTGAAAGGGTTTGTACTCATGAAAACCCCTGATTCCTGCCGAGTCTTACCGGATCTTAAGGTCCCGAAAATAACTTAAGCCGACTGACAGTCTAACTTCATATGCTGGCTTACAACTGTATCAATTGATGCGTTGCTTATGGCGATAGGAATTTAACGTATGACAACTAAACACTCAATCTCGTTGCGCCATTTGTGCGCTGCGGCCACGGCGGCGCTGGTGCTCAGCCTGCTGCCGAGTCGACAGGCACTGGCCGACGCAGACCCGATGGCAAACGCCAGAATGGTTGGGGAAAAGCGTTGTGGTGACTGTCACGACACCGAGAAGAGTCTTTTTGGTCACACCCAGCATGCCAAGGTCTTTCGCGAAAATCCGCGCAACGACACTGAAAAGTCAGTGTGCGAGGCCTGTCATGGCAATGGCTCGTTGCATGTCGCAGACACCAAGGACAAGACCAAAATCATTGGCTTTTCCAAGGAATGGAATACTCCCATCGAGACACAGAATGGTCAGTGCCTGGGTTGTCACTCGGGCGGTCAACGGATGCACTGGCCGGGCTCCATTCATGCCACCAACAAGCTAGCCTGTTCTGACTGCCACAACCCGATGGCGCGCTTTTCTGCCAATGGCCTGATGAAGAAGGCCGGCATCACGGAGACCTGCCAGACTTGTCACCAGCAGCAGCGCGCGGAGTTCCGCAAGAAGTCGCACATGCCGGTGCCAGAGGGCAAGATGACCTGTGTCGATTGCCATAACCCGCATGGCAGCAGTTCAAAGCGCCTGCTCAAGGCCGATAGCATCAACGAGCTGTGCTACACCTGCCATGCCGAGAAACGAGGACCCTTCCTGTGGGAGCATGCACCGGTGCGGGAAAACTGCATGAATTGCCACGCCGCGCACGGCTCCAACGCCGACAAACTTCTGCTGCAATCGCGTCCCTTGCTTTGTTCCGGTTGCCATAGCACCACCGGCACCATGGGCCACGCGGTATGGGGCAACAACACGCTGGGAAATACCGCTTCGGCGGTAGCAACCACCAATGTCAATGGCGCGGCCTTGGGTAATTTGCCAAGCAAGCGCATGACCGGACGTTCCTGCCAGAACTGCCACTCGACAATTCACGGCAGCAACAGTCCTTCTGGCGCCCGCCTTCAGCGTTGACCTGACCAGGAAATTTGCAAATGACTCAATTCAACCTATCCCGGAGTTATCAAATGGTCGCTCGTCCCCGCATGAAAATGCTTACCACCTGCGTCGGCCTGGCGATAGCCCAATGGGGCGCCGGCTCTGCCCTGGCGGATTCAGCCGTTGGGGTTGACATGGCGCTAGGCAACGCCCTCAATCCACCCGGCAGATCGGCCGTACCCCGGCCCCTGGCGTCCGATGGTTTCGATACGGTTCGCCATTCGCCGACCGGCCAGCTTTATGGTCTGCCCTACGATAGCCCGCCCGATGACAGCAACAAAACTGCCACTGGCTGGGAGTATTCAGGTGGTGTCGAAGCTGGCGTGCTTGGCGGCGCTGCCGGCGAGAAGAACGCATTGTTTCGCAAGTACAAAGATTTGAAAAATGGCCTGTCGCTGAACTACTTTGAAGTTGAAGCGGACAAGCCTGCCAGCGCCAATTACATTCAGACCTTTGGCGGAGGAACGGGACAACACGACCAGTTCTATGGCGTCCAATTTGGCCGTTACAACGACTGGAAGGTCAGACTGTTCTATAACGAGACTTTGCACGTCTTTACCGACACCTGGAAGTCGCTTCACCAGGGCGAAGGTAGCGGCGATTTGACGACCGGTCTGCCTGCACCATCGCCCTACGCACCCGCGACCACAACGGCAATTGGCACGGCCGCCAGCAGCCTCGGACTTACCGCCTTTGGCACTGGCAATTGCACGCTGACGGCGCCGTGCTGGGTGTATGACGGCAAGCTCTACTCCAATGCCTCGGCGGTCAACGCCATCAACGGCGTCGCCGGCACCTATGGCGGCGCTGCCGGAACCACGTTGACTGCCGGTTCACCGCAGAGCAACATGGCCAAGGCCATCGCCAATAAACTGGCGTCCATTCCCGAGAGCGAGTTGAGCCTGGTACGCAAGAAGGGCGGCGCCCGAGTCGACATGATTTTGACGGACAACTGGAAGGGCTATTCGAGCTACAGCCAGGAGCATCGCCAGGGCGCCCGGCCGTTTGCCATGAACGAGGGAAATTTCTCTACTGAAATTGCCGAGCCGATCGACTACACGAGCCACGAATTTCTGGGTGGATTGCAGTACACGGATGCTCGAACACATGCCAACCTACGTGCTTCCTTGTCACTGTTTCGCAACAATATCAGCACGCTCAATGTGCGCGACACCCTGATGTCGGAGAACACCGTCAGTGGGGCGGTGCAGTCCGGCACCTACGACCTGTATCCCGACAACCAGGCCTTCAATCTCAAGGGCGAGTTTGCACGCTCGCTGCCGGACTTCTACAAGGGTCGCTTTACCGCAGCCTTGTCGTGGGGCACCAGTCGCCAGGATGATGCGTTGCTGGCTCCGATCTCAGCTCTTCAAAATGCCCAGTTTGCGGCAGCTGGCATCACCACGCTGGCCGGTAACAGCATTGGCTACGCTGCCGGTTCGGCCCTGGTGTCCAACTGGAACACCACTGCGGCGCTGAGCCAGCAAACCGCCAAACAGCGCATCGACAACACGCTGCTGGATCTGGGCTTGTCGGTCAAGCCAACCGATGACTTTAGTTTGAAAAGCTCGTTTCGCCTTTATGACACAGCCAACAAGGGCGGCTACACGGCCTACAACCCACTGACCGGACAGTTCGGCCGTGGCTTTGCCGACGGCAACAACCTGACTGCTCTGGATACCATTGTGGGCTTGAAGCCGGGCGCCACGCCAGGCACGGCGGGAAGTTGCTATGTGCCGCCGGGCTACGCTAGCAATACGTTGATCGCCACTTGCCAGTTCGGCCTCGCCGGTGTGGTGGCCAACGGTTCCAATGTACCGGTTTTCGGACAGGCACGCTCGACCAAACAGGTGAATTACGGTCTGGCGGCCGACTACGACCTGAGCCGCACCAGCAGTCTCAACGCATCTTTGGAGCGTGAGGACTTCAATCGCGACTTTCGCGAACGCGACAAAACGTGGGAGGACAAACTCAAACTAGGCTACGTCAATCGCGCTCTGGGTGACGCCAGCTTGCGAACTTCGCTGGAGAAGGATCGCAAGCGCGGCAGTGATTACAACTATCGGACTTTTGCAGATTTGGGTACCGGACTGCCAGGACTCAGCCCGCAAGAGCAGATTGCCGCAATTCAGGCTGGTGTTGTGGGCTACACACTCAATGCCAACCTGTTCAACCGGTATTCCTACTATTTCCGCAAGTACGATCAGGCCGACCGTGATCAAAACATTTTCAACGCCCGGCTGAACCTCCTGGCACGAGAAGACCTGGACCTTGGAGCCAGCGTCCAGTTGAAAAACATCCAATACCCTGGTTCCGTTTATGGTGCGGAGCAGGACAAGCAAAATTCCCTGACACTCGATCTCAATTACCAGCCTTCGTCGGCCCAGACGTTCTACGCCTTCTATTCGTACCAGAAGGGTAAAAAGTCAATGAGCCTGAACTCGGGGGTCGCGTCGGCCACCAATACGGCTTGCACGCTGGCCAATCTCACAGCCTATGGATACTCGGCCTGTGCCGACAACGTCGGCGGTAGCAACGGCGCGCGCCCACTGTCGTCAGGTTGGACCTCGGACACCGATGACCGCAACAACGTCCTTGGCCTGGGCTTGCAAAGCGAAATCGGCAGGGTGCAATTGGGCGTCGACTACACCTACTCCAACAGCGCGACCAACATCAGTTACGGCTATGGCGGCACGGCATTGAGCAACGTTGCGGCAACGCAGGCTGCGGCTGCCCTGATTGCCGGCAGCGCATTGCCCAATATGACCTTTGTCCAGCAGACCCTGAACCTTAACCTGTTGATTCCGATCAGCAAGAAGTTGTCGGTACGTCTGTTTGATCGCCTGGAGCTTGGCAGCGTCAGGGATTGGCACTACGACGGCGTCATCAGCGGTGCTGTCGCCAATTACGACGCCGGTACCTTGTTGCTCGACTCCGGGCCGCAGAGCTATCACACCAATGTCATCGGCGTCTTCGTCCAGTACAAACTGTGACAGCCCCACAACTGCCACAGGAGCGAAAAATGATTCATAGAGAAAACAACCATCCGTCGATAGCGGTCAATCGCGCGCGAACGATGGTCGCCATTGTCGCACTGGGATGCACTCTTGCCAGCCAGAGCGTCGTCGCGCAAGACGCCAAAACCATCGCCGCCACCGTTTGCGTGGCCTGCCATGGCGAGGACGGCAACAGCATGATCCCCATGTTCCCCAAGATCGCCGGTTTGCAGGAAAGTTATATCGTCAAGCAGTTGCGCGACTTTCAATCCGGTCGACGAAAAAGCGACATCATGGCGCCCATTGTTGCCGCCTTGAAAGCCGAAGACTTTGCATCGCTGGCTGCCTTTTACAGCGGTCAAAAACTCAAACCCGGCGACGCCGGTGACAAGAAAGTGGCCGGATTCGGCAAGATGGTGTATTTCGAAGGCAACGAAGAAACCGGCGTACCGGCTTGCGTCGGTTGCCATCAGCCGCTGGGCGCCGGGCACCAGGTCTATCCGCGCATCGGCGGGCAACATGTTCAGTACCTGACACAGCAACTGAAAAACTTCGCCAGTGGTGACCGCTCCAACGATGTGAGCCGCTTCATGCGCGTTGTCGCCAAGCGCATGACTGACGAAGAAATCGATTCGGTGGCCGCCTATCTGGCCGACCTCGACGCCAAATAGCCCCCAGAAAAGACAGGAATGAAGTCTATGAAAAAGTTTCTAACAATGCTCATGCTGGTCTCACTGTGGCCCGCCATGAGCTCGGCGCAAACACCCCCGTGGAATGAAATCAAGGGTGAACTCAAAACCGCATTGCAAGCCAAAGCCGACCCAGTGCGCGGCGAAGCTGCGTTCGAGCCGTGCCAGGGCTGTCATCGCAAGGATGCGTCAGGCCGTGTCAGCGGCGCCTACCCACGACTATCGGGGCAACATGCCACGGTACTGATGAAGCAAATTGCCGACATTCGTTCCGGTCGACGCAGCAACCTCAAAATGGAGCCCTTCATTGACGATCACGTTCTGACTCCTTTCGAGATCGCCGATATAGCTGTCTACCTGCAGGCTTTGCCCATCTCCGGAGATAACGGCAAAGGGCCGGGCAGCGCCGTCGCGAAGGGCAAACAGCTCTACGACAAAGATTGCGCGGACTGCCATGGCAACAAGGGCGAGGGCAATGCAGGCAAGTTCTATCCCATGGTGGCAGCCCAACATTACCGCTATCTGCTGCGTGAGGTCCAGTTCATCCGCGACGGTGATCGACGCAATTCAAATCCCGAAATGGTTGGTGTGATCAAGCCCTATACATCAGGTGACCTGGAAGCAGTGGCCGACTATATGGCTCAATTCGGACCTCCGAAAAAATAGCACCGCCACGCGGCTCAGGGAGTTTCATGATGAGCTGGCCGGTCCTGCGGCCATGGGTTTACTTGATGGCCATCATGCTGTCCCCAACTGCAGTGGCCGGAGCTGGCATCTGGTTGCCGAGTGCGGGCAACACAAGTTGGCAATCAGAATGCGCCGCCTGTCATATTGCATTTCCTGCGCAGCTACTGCCGCCCAGCGACTGGCGCAAGATCATGTCGCAACTGGATCGGCACTTTGGTACCGATGTCAGTCTGGACAGCGCGACGCAGCAGGAAATATTGGATTACCTTCAGCGCAACGGTGCCAGCGAGCCCCTTTTGAACAATCCACAAGTGCTTCCTCGCATCACAAGCAGCGAGCGATTTGCGGACAAACACCGCGGTGCCATTCGCCTCTGGCGCAAGGGACAAATCAAGACCTTGACTGACTGCCCAGCCTGCCACAAGGACTCGGCCTGGGACGAACCGAAGAATTGAACAGACCTGGCTTTCTGAGCGTCAAGCCGCGGCCGCCCTTTGCAGACGGTCACGCACACCGTCCCAATCGGGGCTAGCGGGCGGGCGCTCGATCCAGATCAGCTTGACGCCAAGGGCATCGAGTTCACGCAGCACGGCAAAGAGCTGCTGTGCCGCGGCGCTGGCAGCATCGGGCATGCGTTTACGCAGCACTTGGGCCGAGCGGACTTTTAGAGCGACGCGTGCATAAGTGGCAATGACCGGTCCGGTTTTGGCTGCGTCAATATCCGCGCCCAGCAAATTTAGCGCCGTTTGCATTTCTTTGGCGTCCATCAGCCGCACTTTGGCATTCGGCGCGTAGTGGGATTCGAGTGTGCCGGAAGCCCGCGGAGCCGGCCTGTCAAGCGCCAACCATTCCTCATCGAGAAGCACCCGCTGGCCACAGGCGGCTTGCACCTGCTCGCGCGTGATAGCGCCGGGACGCAGCAGCACCGGCCGCGCACGCGTGCAATCGATGATGGTGGACTCGATACCGACGCTGCACGGGCCACCATCCAGGATTAACAGATCGGCTCCAAATTCGTCATGCACATGCATTGCGGTGGTCGGGCTGACACGCCCAAACTGGTTGGCACTGGGCGCGGCAATGCCCCACACCGGCTTTTGCAAATGTGCCACATTGGGGTCCGACTGACGACACGCTTTGAGCAGCGCTTGCGCGACCGGATGCGAAGGACAACGCAAGCCGATCGAACTTTGTCCTCCCGCCGCCGCCGCCGCTATCCCGTCACGGCGCGGCAAAATCAAAGTCATGGGACCCGGCCAGAAGGCGCCTATAAGTTGCTGGGCAAAATCGGGCACGCTAGCGGCAAAGTGCGATACGCTGGCCGCGTCCGGCACGTGCACGATCAGGGGATGGTTTGCGGGGCGACCTTTGGCAGCAAAAATGTTGGCGATGGCCGTGTCGTTGTCGGCGTCGGCACCGAGGCCGTAGACCGTCTCGGTGGGCAAACCCACTAGCCCACCCGCTTTTATCAGCTCGGCTGCGTCTGCTATTGATTTGAAAGCAAAACCATCGAGGATCATGCTGGCGTACGCACTTAAAAAACCTCGATGCCAAGTATGCGGGCGGCCGCCAAAGCAGTGGCCTGAACATTGGCCACGCTGGTGCCTGTCACGGTGAGATGTCCCATCTTGCGTCCCTTGGTAGCGGTTAATTTGCCATAGAGATGCAAATGGATTCCGGCCAAAGCCAGTACTTGATCCCATGGCGGCGTCTTGTTGTCGAGCCACAAATCACCCAGCAAATTGAGCATGATGGCCGCGCTGTGCTGGCGCGGCTGCACCAGTGGCAACCCTGCCAGCGTGCGCACTTGCAGTTCAAACTGCGAGACGTCACAGGCGTCCACAGAGTAGTGGCCGCTGTTGTGCGGGCGCGGCGCCATCTCGTTGACGATCAATGTGTCGTCCTGCAGCACAAAAAACTCGATGCACAGCACACCCACGTATTGCAACTGTTCGGCGATGGCTTTGCTGGCGATCACCGCTTTTTCAGCAAGAGCAGAGGGAATGTTTCCGTCAAAGACTGAAGTCACGGCCAAAATTCCTTCGCGGTGCAGATTGAGTTGCACCGGCAAATTGACCATGACGCCATCCCAGCCGCGCGCCACGATCACCGAACACTCGGCCTTGAGCGGCAGCATTTTCTCCAGTACGCAGGGCACCGACTTGAGTTCGTTCCAGGCGGCAGGCAGTTCGGCGCGTGTTTTAACGCGAATCTGGCCTTTGCCGTCGTAGCCAAGTCGCGCCGTTTTCAGGACGCCGGGAAAAAGGTCTGCCCCGGCGCTCGGCTGGTCGCTCAGGAGCGCGGCCAGTTGCGCCGCTGTCTCGATCACCGCATAGGGCGCACAGGGCACGCCACATCGCACAAAATGCGCTTTCTCTTTAATCCGGTCCTGTGCAATGCCGACGGCCTCGGCACTCGGTGCCACTGGTCTTGCCGAGCCCAAGGTCATCAAGGCGGGGGCCGGCACGTTTTCGAATTCGGTGGTGATGGCCACGCAACGCTGCATCAGTTGCGCCAGACCCTGCTCATCCAGGTAGCCGGTCTGGATATGGTAGTGACTCACCAACCCAGCCGGACTGACGACGTCGGGGTCCAGTACCGCGGTGAAGTAGCCCATGCGTTGCGCCGCCTGCACAAACATGCGGCCCAATTGGCCGCCACCCATCACACCCAGCGTCGTTTGCTGGGCGCTGCCGATACCACCAGGCAAATTTTTGGCCCCCACGCTTGTCGCTGCGCGTACTGCGCTGCCCCCCACAGGGGGCGTGCCTGGCTTGGGGCGGCCCGGCGCGGCGGCGTTCTGGTCGCTCATAACACCGGTGGCAGTGTCATGCTGCGGGCAATTTCAGTCTGTGCGGCGCGAAACGCATCCAGCTTGGTTCGCAGCACAGCATCCTCATTGGCCAACATGGCAACGGCAAACAACGCCGCATTGGCGGCACCAGCGGCGCCGATGGCAAACGTGGCCACCGGCACACCCTTGGGCATTTGCACAATGCTGTGCAATGAATCGACGCCCGAGAGATGCTTTGAAGCCACCGGCACACCCAGCACCGGCACCGTGGTCTTGGCCGCCAGCATGCCCGGCAAGTGCGCCGCACCCCCAGCGCCAGCAATGATGGCCTTGAGGCCCCGGCCCGTGGCGGCCTCGGCATAAGCAAACATATCATCCGGCATTCGATGCGCCGAGACCACCCGCGCTTCATGCGCAATGCCAAACTGTTGGAGAATGTGGACTGCGTGCTGCATGGTGTCCCAATCGGAACTGGAGCCCATGACGACGCCGATTTGAATTTTCATGATATTTAGGGCAGAGCTTGCCCGAATTTTACTTACTTACTTACTCTGAGCTAGATGCAATGTTGAACGTTACTGTTGAAAACTTTGATAACGAGGTGATTGCCGCCTCGATGCAAACCCCGGTTCTGCTGGACTTCTGGGCACCCTGGTGTGGTCCCTGCAAGGTCATCGGTCCGCTATTGGAAAAAATTGAGACAGATTACGCCGGTCGTTTCAAGCTGGTCAAGATTGACTCGGACCAGGAGCAGGAACTCAGTCAGGCTTTTGGCATTCGCAGCATTCCCACCTGCGTATTGATGTTCAATGGCAAGCCGGTGGACGGCTTTATGGGGGCATTGCCAGAGGGCCAGATCAAGGAGTTTTTGGACAAGCACTTGCCCGCGGCTGATGTGCTGGAAGCCGAGGTGACGAGTGTCGAAGTGAACGATGCCCCAGCGGAGAATGACCCGCAAGCGATGCACGATGCGCTGCAGCAGGCGCTGCTGAAAAGCCCCGACGATGAAGACGCCCGCTTCAATTACGTCAAGCTGCTGCTGCAGCGCGGTCAAACCGACGACGCCAAAGTGGCCTTCGCCCCGGTGATTGCCAAAGCCGCGCTGGTGCGACGCTATGACTCGCTGCAGCGCTGGATGAACGCCATCGATTTCGTCGCCGATCGCACCGACCTGACTCAGTCCACAGGCGAACTGGAAGCCAAGATTGCAGCCAACAAGCGTGATTTCGACGCCCGCTTCGCCAAGGCTCAAACCCTGATGGCAGCGCAACTCTGGACTGGCGCGATGGATGAGTTGCTGGAAATCCTGATGCGTGACAAGAGTTGGACTGACGATCTGGCGCGCAAGACCTTTATCGCCATTCTGGACATCATTGAGCCGCCTAAGGTCAAGGTCGCCGATGGGCAAATTCCGCCGACCGACCCGACGGTTGCCAGCTATCGGCGACGATTGAGCAGTGTGGTGCTGAGTTGATTCAAGAGCGCTTGTAGTCGCGCTCGCGCTGGCTGCGCCAGGGCACCGCAGTGGGTGACTCCGCGAATGTCCCCCGGCCTCTGGCCTCCTCCTTTATTTGGCAAAACCCCAAGTCCACGCTGCGCCACCCACTGCGGCACCCTCGGCAGCGAGCATTGGTGGCTTGCGTATTTCGGGTACCAACGCTGCTCAGGATCAGGCTGGTGGGGTGCTCAGCGCAGCGGCATAAAGGAGGAGGCCGCAGGCCGGGGGACAGCCGCGAAGCTGAGCGCCCCACCAGCCTGATCCACCCCCGACATACAGAACAGGGCTTGGCCAGTCATCGTTCCGGGAAAGATCCATGAGGCGGCAAGGGCGTTCAAAGAATGCGCGCGATCAGGGGAATCAACACGGCCGCCAGCACCACCTGTATGCCCAGCGCCAGACCGGCATAGGCACCGGCATCCGGGTTCACTTGCATGGCCCGAGCGGCACCAATGCCGTGCGACGCTGTGCCCAGCGCAAAACCGCGCACCTGCGCCGGCATGGCGCCCATCGCATCAAAGAGATATTTGGCACTGATCGCCCCAACCAGCCCGGTCAATACGGCAAACACCGCCGCCAATGCCGGAATGCCACCCAGTTGTTCGGCAATTCCCATCGCTACCGGCGCCGTGACAGATTTGGGTGCCAGCGAACGCAACAAGGTTTCGGGCAAGCCCAGGGCCCAGCCGATGGCCACCGCGCTGGCGCTGGCGGCGGCACCGCCAGTCAAGGCCGCCAGCAGCAATGGAGCGGCGCGCTTGCGCAGTTCTTCCCGTCGCTGCCACATGGGCCAGGCCAGTGCCACGACCGCCGGACCGAGCAGGAAATGAATGAACTGCGCGCCCGAAAAATAGCTCGGATAGGGGGTTCCGCTGACGGTCAATAACGTTGCCAGCAGCAACACAGTCCACAGCACCGGGTTGGCCCACGGTGCCTGCCCCAGCCGTTGGTAAATTGCCTGCGCGACCAGGTAAGTCAGCAAGGTCGCAGTCAGGCCAAACAAGGGCGTGGTGGATAGATAAACCCAGAGCTGGACGAAGTCGGTCATTTCTGTGCTTTCACCCAAGGGTCGGCGCACCGGTCCGCGGCAGCGCGGCACGCAATACCAGTGCTGTGACCAGCAGTCCGATCCAGGTCGACAGTACAACAACCAGCAGCAGGCGCAATCCATACTGCGAGATCAGTGCCAGGTGCGTCATGACGCCGACACCGACCGGCACAAAGAGCAGCGACAGGTGAGCCAGCAGGGCATCGGCGGCTGCGCTCACCGGTGTGCGAACGACCTCCCAGCGCAATAACAGCAGCAACAAAAGCATGCCGATCACCGGCCCCGGCAGGCCCAGGTGCGTGAGCCGGGCCAAGGCCTCGCCGACCGACTGACAAAGCAGCAGCCAGGCCAGACCGGAAAGCATGGGCGCTGCTGGCATGCCGCCTATTTCTCCCGCACCAGGCTCTCCGCAACGCGGCCAACCAGCAGGCGCTCGCAGCCGCGTCGATCTGAAGACTCAATCACCATTCGATCGGCTGCGGATTTGCAATGCACAGGCTGGCAGCAGGCACTTTTGCCAGGCTGATGGCCTCTTCAAGTGCCTTCTGCGCTTTGCTGCTGTTGTCGATGGCGACAAAAACATGCCTATGCATGATTGAACTACTTAATGACCATCAGTGTGAATGGGAATACATAAGCCTGCAGTGTCACGAAGATGCCAACCAGACTGGCCAGTGCAATGGAATGGAAGAACACATAACGAAGGATGTCGCCTTCATGATCAAACCAGCGTGTTGCGGTCGAGGCGACAACGATCGACTGCGCATCAATCATCTTGCCCATCACGCCGCCCGAGCTATTGGCCGCGCCCATCAGGTTGGGTGACAGTCCAAGTTGCTCCGCCGCAACTTTTTGCATGCCACCAAACAGCACATTGCTGGCGGTATCAGAACCTGTCAGTGCGACACCGAGCCAGCCCATCAAAGTACCGAAGAAGGGGTACAGCACCCCGGTGGTGGCAAAGGCCAGGCCGAGTGTGGTGTCCAGACCAGAATAGCGCGTGAGCGTTCCAAGACCCAGCATCAAGACGATGGTGAGCAGCGAGTAACGCACCAGCCACAGGGTGCGGCCGTAAGAGGCAATGAGCTGGCCAACGCTGAGTTTAAGGGTCAGACCACCAACAATGGCGGCCAGCAGGATGCCGGTACCGGTGGCAGAGAGCAGACCAAAGACATAGATCGCGCCTTCCTTGGTCGGCTTGGACACCGCAGGTGCCATTTTTTCGATCATCTGGTGCAAGCCGTCAATCGGGAAGGCCGGTGCAAAGATGCCATTGAAGAAGGTCTTGACGACTGGCAGACCCCAGACAAAGACAAACACGGTGAGGATGATCCAGGGTGTCCAGGCACGGATCACCTCGGCGCGCGGATGCTGCGTGACCGCGACGGCAGCGCGGGCTTCACCGCCATCGGTTTCATGGCCCTTGAGTGAAACAGATTTCCAGATTTCCCTGGGTTGCCAGACGCGCAGAAACAGCACCAGGCAGGTCATGGAGGTCAGGGCGGCAATGACATCAACCAGCTCCGGCCCCATGTAGTTCGAAACCAGAAACTGTGGAATGGCGAAGCTCACTCCGGTAACCAGAATGGCGGGCCAGATTTGCATCATGCCCTTGCGTCCGGCAAAGGCCCAGATCAACCAGAATGGCACCATCAGCGAGAAAAACGGTAACTGACGGCCAATCATTCCTGAAAGTGCCATCAGGTCGTAGCCATGCACTTTGGCCAGCGTGATGACCGGCGTGCCGAGTGCGCCATAAGCGACCGGTGCGGTGTTGGCGATCAGTGACAGACCGGACGCTGCAAGCGGTGAAAAACCCAGCCCAATCAGAATCGCTGCGGTCACCGCCACTGGCGTGCCAAAACCGGCGGCGCCTTCAAAGAATGCACCAAACGCAAAAGCAATCAGCAGCAGTTGCAGGCGGCGGTCTTCGGTGATGCCGGCTATTGAATCCTGCAGCACCTTGAACGAGCCACTCTGCTCGGTAAGCTGATGCAGAAAAATAATATTCAGCACGATCCAGCCAATCGGCATCAAACCAGTCAACCCCCCCAAAATAGCCGCCTTGGCCGCCATGTCGGCCGGCATGCCATAACCAATGACGGCAATGGCCAGCGCTGCCACCAGACCGGATGCCGCAGCGATGTGCGCTTTGAGATGCAAGAAACCCAGACCAACCAGCATGACAGCGACGGGTATCGCAGCCGCCAGTGTCGACAGCGCCATGCTGTGGAAAGGATCGTAAACCTGTTGCCAAACCATAAAATTCTCCTCTAATTAATTAATGAATTAAACACGAAACGGTTGTCGAAAACGTCAACCCAAGCACCGGACACTCCATCAGCATTTCATGGGCACCTCCTCACGGCTGCATTCTTCCAGCAGGTAAGCGATGGATCGATAGGGGCGACCGGTCTCGGCGGTCAGCCCAATTTCGCAGGTGCGGTTGGTGGAAACACCTTCACAACAGTTTGGCGGCAGCGCCTCATGCACCTTGCGCAGTGCGTGCGCGTTGAGTTCCGGGACGACAAAACCACGGTCACCGCCAAAACCGCAGCAGGTCACTCCCGCTGGTTCCACGATCTGATCGACACAAGCCTCCAGCACGCGGCGCAGTTTGGCGTCAGACGCGGTGCGGCGCACGCTGCAATTGATGTGCAGCGCAATCGGTCCGGGCCTGCGCACCAGTCGCAACCGCGGCAGCAGCGCGTCGTGCGCAAACTCATGAAAATCGAACAATGTCAAGCGACCGGCCAGAATTTTTTGCATGCGCACGGAGCAAGTGCTGGCGTCCATGACGACCGGGTAATAACCGCCCTGGCCGTCGTCCGCCGCCTGCAACAAAGCCTTGGCGACGGCGTCGGCCATGGCATCGGCTTCTTCGGCCATGCCCTTGCTGGCCATCATCTGGCCGCAGCACAGCTTGTCGAAACCTTGCGGCAGGCGCGGTGCGTAGCCGGCGCGGATCAGCAAGTCCATGATGACCTCGGGCAATGCCGCCTCGTCGGCATTGTTGGCGCCAAAAATCCGCCCGCCGCAGGCCGGGAAATAGACCACCGGATCGCCGGCACCGCCATAGGCTGCCGGCAACTTGCCGGCCTGGGGCATACCGCGTTTCCAGGTTCCACCCGACAAGCGGGCAACGAGACCTTCGCCAAGTACGCTGGAAGCTGCATGGCCGACGTTGAGGCCAACCCGTGACAGCGTTGCCACCTTGCCAAAGTTGCCGGCGGTCCATTGCGCCACCTTGTGCGAGGTGCTGCCCATGCCGCGGCCGCGCAGCAGTCGCGTCAACTCGCCGGTGTCGATGCCGACCGGGCAGGCCGTTGAACACAGGCCGCAACCGGCACAGGTGTCAAGGCCAAAATAAGCAAAATCAGCCTCCACATCTGCGCCGCTCTCGCCCACCGAAGCGCGGCGTGACAGTTCGCGCCAGCTGACGATGCGCTGGCGCGGCGACAGTGTCAACCGGTGCGACGGACACAGCGGTTCACAAAAACCACATTCAATACACCGATCGACAATCTCCTCTGCTGCCGGCATCGGCTTGAGATGCTTCAGGTGCGCCTGCGGGTCGTCATTGAGAATGACGCCGGGGTTGAGCAGATGGTCCGGATCGAACAGCTGCTTGATGCTGCGCATCAGGTCGGTGGCCTGCTTGCCCCATTCTCTTTCGACAAAGGGCGCCATGTTGCGACCGGTGCCATGCTCGGCCTTGAGCGAGCCATCGTACTTGTCGACGACCAATTCACAGACATCGTCCATGAAGCGTGCGTAGCGATCTACCTCCGGGGCATCGGAAAAATCCTGGGTAAAGACGAAATGCAGATTACCCTCCAACGCGTGGCCGAAGATGATGCCCTCAAGGTAGCCGTGCTTGCGCATCAAGGCCTGCAGGTCCAGCGTGGCGCTGGCCAGCGATTCAATCGGAAAAGCGACGTCCTCGATGATGACCGTGGTACCGGCACGGCGCATGGCACCGACCGACGGGAAGGTGCCCTTGCGCACCTTCCAGTACATCTCGCAGGTCGCAGGGTCGGTGGAAAATGCAGGCGCCTCGACCGTGGCAATACCGGTGATCGCGCCCAGTGCAGCATTCATGCGCAGCTCAAGAGCAGCAGGAGTCTGCGAGCGCACCTCAATCAACAAGGCAGCAGCGTCGTCACTGAGCGCACGCATCGCCGCCGGCATACCGGGCTTGTTCTCGACCGAGCGCAAAGCCGGACGGTCCAGCAGTTCGACTGCTGAAACCGGTTCATTTTTGAGACGAATGACAGCCTGGCAGGCGCTCGCTATGGTCGGAAAGAACACCAGTGCACTGGCCTTGCAAGGGTCTTCCAGCACCGTGTTGTAGGTGATGCTTGAGATGAAACCCAGCGTGCCTTCGGAGCCTATCATCAGGTGCGCCAGAATATCTATCGGGTCTTCAAAATCAACCAGCGCATTGAGGCTGTAACCGGTGGTGTTCTTGATCCTGTACTTGTGCCGGATACGCGCTGCCAGCGCTTCATCAGCGCGCGTGGCGGCGCCCAGTCGCTCAAGTTCATCAACCAAAGCCGCGTGGCTCTGGCGAAAGTGAGCCACACTGAGCGGGTCCTCAGTGTCCAGCACCGCACCGTCAGCCAACACCACACGAAGTCCAGCCAGCGTGCGGTAACTGTTTTGCGCCGTGCCGCAGCACATGCCAGAGGCGTTGTTGGCGGCAATCCCCCCGATCTTGCAGGCATTGATGGAGGCCGGGTCCGGGCCGATCTTGCGACCATGCGGCGCCAGCCGGTAGTTGACCTCGCCGCCGATGATGCCGGGCCCGACCCGCACAGTGGCAGCGTCAGGACCGATTTCACAAGTGGCAAAGCCTTCGCCGATGAGGGCCAGCACGCTGTCGGTGACAGCCTGGCCTGACAGGCTGGTGCCGGCGGCGCGAAAGGTAAGCGGTTTGCCGTGTGCACGCGTCACTTGCAACAGAGCCTGTACTTCCTCCTCGGACTCCACCACGGCAACCACCTCGGGTGTCATGCGGTAAAAACTGGCATCGGTGCCATAGGCCAGGCGGCGCAGGTTGTCGGTGATGACCTGGCGAGTCGGCAGGATGCGGCACAGCGATTCGATCAGTGCACTCATGGTTTTCTGTCCTTCAATAGGTCGCGCAGACGTTTGGCCGCCGGTATCAGCGGCGTGCGACTGCGGGTCCAGGCGCCTTGCTCGGTCGGCGACAGTGCGCGCCCGCGGCTCATGAACCAGGACGCCAGTCGGTAAAGTCCGACGCGGCTGTAGACCTGCGACCAGACGCTCCAGATGGTCGCAGCGGACGTGGTGCGCGCAGCACCACTGCCGCGCAAGGTGGCCTCTTCACTGTCGGGACGCGCTTGCGCCTCGTTGCGCAGGCGCACCAGAATGTCGGGGATCGGAATTTTCACCGGGCAGACTTCCGAGCAGGCGCCGCACAGCGTCGAAGCAAACGCCAGCGGGTAGGTGGAATCCAGCCCCAGCATGTGGGGCGAAATGATGGCACCGATGGGGCCTGGATAGGTGGTGCCGTAGGCATGACCGCCGATACGGGCATAGACGGGACAGTGGTTCATGCAGGCGCCGCAGCGGATGCACTGCAGGGTGGCGCGCAGCTCTTCATCGGCATAAGCCTGGGTGCGGCCGTTGTCGAGCAAAATCAGGTGCACTTCTTGCGGGCCATCCTTCTCACCCGGCTGGCGCGGCCCGCTGATCAGGTTGAAGTAGGTGGTGACCGCCTGACCGGTGGCCGAGCGCGACAACAAGCTGTACAGCGGTGGCACATGCTCCAGCTTTTCCACCACTTTCTCGATACCCGTGATGGCAATGTGAACACGCGGCACGGTGGTACACATGCGCCCGTTGCCCTCGTTCTCGACCAGGCACAAAGTGCCGGTTTCGGCGACGGCAAAATTAACCCCCGACAGCCCGATGTCCGCGTCGGCAAACTTGCGACGCAGCACGCGTCGGCCGATTTGGATCAGCGCATCCACATCTTCGGTGTAGCTGACGCCTGGTACTTCCTGCGCGAACAGTTGGGCAATTTCCTGCTTGGTCTTGTGGATTGCCGGCATGATGATGTGCGACGGCTTTTCACCGGCCAGTTGCACGATGTATTCGCCCATGTCGGATTCCATGGCTTCAATACCGGCGGCCTGCATGGCGTGGTTGAATTCGATCTCCTCGCTCACCATCGATTTGCCCTTGATGACGCGGTGCGCCTCAACGCGCCGCGCGATGGCCAATGCAATGGCATTTGCTTCATCGGGCGTTTGCGCCCAGTGCACCTGAATGCCGTTGGCGCTCAGATTTTTCTCCAACTGTTCCAGCAGTTGCGGCAGATGCGCCAGGCTGTAGCGACGGATCGAGGCGCCGAGTTCGCGCAAGCCCGCCAGCTCATCCTGATCCGGAAATTGGGCACGCCGTTTGGCCTGCAAAAAATCCATGGCACCGCGGAAATTCTTGCGCTGACCCGGATCATTGAGAACACTGCGGCTGCGCTCTTTGAATTCGTCCATCGGGTGGATTCGGATGACCTCACTCATGCTGCTGCTCCGGCCGGATGGCGCAGCAGCACCACCAGTTCGCGCGGTCCATGCGCGCCGTAGGCCAGTGTCTGCTGGATGTCGGCGGTCTTGGACGGGCCGCAAATCAGCAGCGCATTGGTCGGCAGTCCATTGGCCCATCCTTCTGCGCTGATGGCCGAATCAAAATCGCTGTGGATGCTGGCCACATCGAGCAGCACAAAGTGAACCGGTGGCACCAGCGACATCAGGCGCGGCTCGCGGACATCGGGCCACAAAATCAGGCTGCCAATTTCAGCAATGGCACTTCGCGCCAGTGTCAGGGAGGCGTCAACGTCGTCAAACAGCGTATCGCGCCAGGACTCAATCGCTTGCTCGTAACGCAGCAGTTTCAGTCGATCGGGGCGGTGCGCTTCAAGCGCAGCACCATGCGGCGTGCCGGTCCCAATCAGCAAGTTGCGCAAGCCCTTTGCGCTGGTCAAGCGGGCCAACAAGTCGGGCCAATCGGCATCCGTGGTGTCATGCACTTCGGCCTTCACCGCTTCGAGCGCGCTGCGCAGGCGGCTGACGCGCTGCGCTGTATCTTCATTGCGACGGTGCGATGCAAACCAGCCCTGGACATCAGGCAGCGGCGGCTTGATAGCTATGGGGGTCGCGCGCAAGCGTCCCAAAATAGCGTCACGGGCGCTCATGTTGGCGCTCCCGAGGTGCGGCGCCACAGAAAGCTGGCAATATGCTCACCCGGTAGCGTGGGTGCAACGCAACCGGCCAGCTCATCCTGCTTGGCCGCGCGACCGGTGATATTGAGCAGGCAGCCGCAATCGGCACTGACCACGCGCTGGGCGCCAGTGGCGCGGATAGCGGCCACCTTGTCGGTGACGATGGCCTCGGAGATGTCGGGGTAGCGCATGGCGAAGGTGCCGCCAAAGCCACAGCATTCCTCAATGCGCACCTGCTCGACGACGTTGACTTGCGCCAGGCTCTCAAGCAGTGCCGCGCTGGTTTCATGTGAGCCCATTTCACGCCGGGCGTGGCAGGAGGTGTGCAGCGCAACCGTGCAGGCGGTGCCGAGGTCTTGCTGGCTGAAATTGACAACATGCACAAGAAACTCGGTCAGCTCGTAGACACGTTCGGCCAACTCTACCGCCATGGCATGCAGCACCGGATCATCGGCAAAAAGATGCGGGTAGTGCAGACGAATCATGCCGCCACACGAACCCGAAGGCACCACCACCGGCCAGGGCTGGGTGAACAGGTTCAGTTGCTGCAAGGCGACGGCCCGCGCTTCTTCGGGGAAACCACT
This sequence comes from Comamonadaceae bacterium, assembly GCA_037141865.1. Classification (GTDB taxonomy): domain Bacteria; phylum Pseudomonadota; class Gammaproteobacteria; order Burkholderiales; family Burkholderiaceae_C; genus Rhodoferax. The sequence goes on from JBAXBQ010000004.1 coordinate 20,950, forward strand.
GCTGTGCGCCGGTTGGCCGCAACAGGTCTGCTGTTCCAGGTAATGCACCCGGATGCCTTCACGTTCCAGTAAACGGACCGTGTCAAGGCCAGTCTCGGGCGTGAACTGATCCACCAGGCAGGTGGCGAAAAGATAGACGTCCGCTGGCTTCGGCGGATACAGACGGGCACTTTGGGTGTTGAGCCCCATGATCACTGTCTCCTCGTGGATATTTTTATTGGTAAACTGGTATTACCAGTTAACGCACTTTAAAAAAATATCGGGATGCAATCAATCAGTGTTTACCCTAGTCGGGATTATTCAAGGGGTTCTAGGCTGACTCCAGCGTCCCCAATCGTCTCAGAGCGCTGGAGCGGCGCTCCTCTTGCACCGCACTGTCTTCCATGCTCTGGCGAACAAATTCAATGTGGCCTCGAGCCGCGCTGGCCGCCGCTTCGGGCTTGTGATCGCGGATCGCCTGCCAGATTGCTCTGTGTTGCGAACGCAGCTGGTTCCAGCGTTTTGGCCGCGCATGCAGGTGATCCAGATTGTTGGAAACGTGTCCGTGAATGACGCGCATCAGGCTGGCACTGAGGTGTCCGATCAGCACGTTGTGGGCAGCCTCGGCAATCGCCTGATGAAAGGCAACATCTTTATCAATACAGATGGACATGTCATCGCTGAGGTAGGCGGCATCCAGCGCGGCGTAGTGGACGTCCAGACGCCGGATATCGACATCGAGCGCCCGCTCGGCGGCCAAAAACGCGGCCTGGCTTTCGAGCATCTGGCGAAACTCAAGCAAGTCCCGGTGCAGCAGCGGATGCCCTTTGAGCATGTCCTGCCATGGATCGACAAAATGTGCCTGCAGTCGGTCGGTCACGCTGGTTCCACTGCCATGCTGCGTGCTCAACATGCCTTTTGCCACCAGCTTCTGGATGGCCTCGCGCAGTGACGGACGTGAAACACCCAACTCAACGGCCAGATCGCGCTCGGAGGGCAAAATATCCCCCGGCTTCAGCGATCCTTCAAGAATGCGCTTTTCAAGTTCGGTCGCGACAGTATCGGCCAGGCGGACAACAACAGGGCGAATTTGGGGCATAGACTTGGAAAGTGGTAAGACCACTCAAATGATAATCTGCTGGCAAGTTCTGTCAATAGGAAACTGGCATAGGAAGCTGCCATTTGGCGCAGTGCGGGCTGTGTCTCAAGCCATCAGCCGCGTCAGCGCTTCCTGGTATTTGGCAGCAGTTCTGGCTATCACTTCGTTGGGCACACGCGGCGCCGGCGGTGTTTTGTTCCAGGGCTTGCCGTCGACCTGAACCTGCTCCAACCAGTCACGCACAAACTGCTTGTCAAAGCTGGGCGGGTTAATGCCTTCCTGGTAGCTCTCGGCTGGCCAGAATCGTGAAGAGTCGGGCGTTAACACTTCGTCCATCAGGGTCAGTGTACCGTCGGCGTCCAACCCGAATTCAAACTTGGTATCCGCAATGATGATGCCTTTCTTTGCGGCGATGTCGCTGGCGGCTTTATACAGCGCAACGCTGATGTCGCGCATGCGAGTGGCTAAATCAAGACCGATCACCGCCACCGTTTGCTCAAACGTGATGTTCTCGTCATGGTCACCAGCTGCCGCTTTGGCGGCCGGTGTGTAGATCGGTTCGGGCAACCTGGAGGCATTCTTCAGCCCGGCCGGCAATTTCACACCGCACACCATCTGGTTTTCCTGGTATTCCTTCCAGCCACTGCCCGCCAGATATCCGCGCACCACCGCTTCCACCGGCAACGGTTTGAGGCGCTTGACCAGCATCGAGCGCCCAACTACTTGCGCTACTTCAGTCGCTGTCACAACGCTTTCGGGTGCATCACCGGTGAGGTGGATCGGGCAGATGTTCAAACCGGCTGGGCCTAACCTGTCAAACCAGAACAGTGCCATTTGCGTCAGCAGTGCACCCTTGCCCGGAATCGGCTCACCCATGATGACGTCAAAAGCACTCAGGCGGTCACTGGCCACCATCAGGATGCGGTCGTCGCCCACGGCGTAGTTGTCGCGCACCTTGCCGCGGGCGAGCAGCGGCAAAGAGGTGAGCATGGAAGTGTGCAGGGCAGCAGTCATAACGGTGCAATCAGACGAGGGCGGACAGGATGGACAAAAAAATAAAGGGTCCGCGCGGTGCAATCACCGTCCGCGGACCCTGATTATCGCCATTGCCGGTCAGTGAACCACTTGTGCCAGCTCACCGCGTGCATATTGGCCCGCCACCACCAGCAGACTGTTACCTTTGATCTTGCCGGCCTGGCCTTCGCAGCCGAACTGCATGTAGCGCTGCTTGCAGATCTGCTTGGCCGCTTCACGGGCTGGCTTGAGCCAGTCGCGCATGTCAAATTTATCCGGGTTTTGCGCCATGTATTTGCGCACCGCGGCCGTCATGGCCAGGCGGATGTCGGTGTCGATGTTGATCTTTCGCACGCCAAACTGGATGGCCTTCTGGATTTCTTCCACCGGCACGCCATAGGTCTCCTTCATGTCGCCACCGAATTCACGAATGATGGCCAGCAGGTCTTGCGGCACGCTGCTGGAGCCGTGCATCACCAGATGGGTGTTGGGGATGCGTTTGTTGATTTGCTTGACGCGTTCGATCGCCAGAATGTCGCCGGTGGGCTTGCGCGTGAACTTGTAGGCGCCGTGGCTGGTGCCAATGGCAATAGCCAGCGCGTCGAGCTGGGTGCGGTTGACAAAATCAGCCGCCTGCTCCGGGTCGGTCAGCAACTGATCGAGCGTCATGGTGGCCTCGGTGCCGTGGCCGTCTTCCTTGTCACCCTTCATGGTCTCGAGTGAGCCGAGGCAACCCAACTCGCCTTCCACTGTGACACCGGTGGCATGCGCCATCTCCACCACTTTGCGGGTGACCTCGATGTTGTAGTCGTAGCTGGCGATGGTTTTGCCGTCGGACATCAATGAGCCGTCCATCATGACGGAGCTGAAACCGAGTTTGATGGCACCCTGGCAGACATCCGGGCTCTGCCCATGATCCTGGTGCATCACCAGCGGAATGTGCGGATAGGCCTCGATGGCGGCCGAAATTAAATGCTTGATGAAGGCCTCACCGGCATACTTGCGGGCGCCCGCGCTGGCCTGCAAAATAACCGGCGCACCCACCTCATCGGCGGCCGACATGACGGCCTGGACCTGCTCCAGGTTGTTGACGTTGAAAGCCGGAATACCGTAACCATGGGTAGCTGCATGGTCCAGCAGTTCGCGCATCGAGACAAGTGCCATTTTGATATCCTTCTAAAAGTTGGTAACCGCCTGGTAACTATTTACCGATGGCCTGAATTTTATCCGTTGTGCAAAGAGCGACCAGGCAATTTTCCGCCAGATCGCCACAACAAATGCAAGCTTGTTGGCATTAACTCACCCGGCAGATTTTCAGCATGTTGGTGCCGCCGGGGGCACCCATCGGCTCGCCGCAAGTGATGGCGTAAACATCACCGGTTTGCACGATGCCACGATTCTTCAAATTGCTTTCGACTTCGGCCAGTGCCGTATCCCGATCAGCACTGGTATCCATGAACAGCGGGCGCACGTTGCGGTACAGCGTCATGCGGCGTTGCGTTGTCACTTTGGAGGTCAGCGCATAAATCGGTACCCGAATCAAATGGCGACTCATCCACAGCGCGGTAGAGCCACTGTCGGTCATGGCAACGATGGCCTTGGCGCCCAGATGATGAGCCGTGAACAAAGCACCCATGGCAATCGACTGATCGATCCGTTCGAAGGTCTTGCCGGTGAAATCAGCTTCCAGTTTGAAGTCTTCGTTGCCTTCGGCAGCGTGACAAATCTTGGCCATTTCAATGACGGTTTCGAGTGGATACTTGCCGGCCGCTGTCTCGGCTGACAGCATCACCGCGTCGGTACCATCGAGCACCGCGTTGGCAACATCGCTGACTTCGGCGCGGGTCGGAACCGGATTGTTGATCATGGACTCCATCATCTGCGTCGCGGTGATCACCACTTTGTCGTGCTCACGCGCCAGCTTGATCATGCGTTTTTGCAGCGCCGGCACGACCGCATTGCCCACCTCCACGGCCAAATCACCACGCGCCACCATGATGCCGTCGCTGGCCAGCAAAATCTCTTCCAGTCTCGGGATCGCCTCGGCGCGCTCGATCTTGGCAATCAGACCCGGCTTGTGCCCAAACTCGCCCGCCGCCACATTGCACAACTGGCGCGCCATTTCCATATCGGTGGCGTTCTTCGGAAAGCTCACAGCCACATAATCAGCCTGAAAACTCATGGCGGTGCGGATGTCTTCCATGTCTTTGGCGGTCAGCGCCGGAGCGGACAATCCGCCGCCCTGCTTGTTGATGCCCTTGTTGTTGGACAGTTCACCGCCCAGCTTGACCGTGGTGTAAATCGCGTCACCCTTGACGGTGTCAACGGTGATAACGATCAGGCCGTCGTTGAGCAACAGCACGTCACCCGCCTTGACCTCGCGCGGCAAAGCCTTGTAATCGAGCCCGACGGCATCAACGTCGCCCAGCTCGGTACGCGCAGCGTCCAGCACAAACTTCTGCCCAGGCACGAGAACAATCTTGCCTTCGGCAAATTTACCAACCCTGATTTTGGGGCCTTGCAGGTCCGCCATGATGGCAACTTCGCGCCCTGCGCGCTGCGCCGCTTCACGCACCAGTCGCGCCCGATCAATGTGGTCTTGCGCCTTGCCATGACTGAAGTTCAAACGCATCACGTTAACGCCGGCGCGAATCATCTGCTCCAGCAATGCCGGATCGCTGGAAGCCGGGCCCAGGGTGGCGACGATCTTGGTGGCACGACGTGGCATGAGACTGTCTCCTTTTAATTAGCAGGCCATTTTTACACGGAAGCAGTTACATCGCAGCGTCAGCTTGTCTTCGGCGCCCGCCTACTACAATAGTCAGGCTGGCTGCAATAGCATTCCAGTAAACGCTAGGGGTGCTGGGCGTCGCAGGACATTCGGCTGAGATGACACCCTGGAACTTGATCAAGGTAATACTTGCGCAGGGAAGCGTCGCCGAACCTGATCTGGCCGCAGGCCAATTTTGTTCCGCACTCCCCCTGCCGTCGACTAAGGAATTTCGATGGCATTTGATTTGAAACTTACGCCCGTTGCTACGGCGCTTGCCTTGTCGGCAGCGTTTTCTTCGTTTGCACAAACCACGCCCCAGCGCATGGAAGCTGTCACCGTGACCGGCACGTTGGCACCAGAGCTTGATGTGGAAAATGCGGATGTCGGTGGCTTCGGCGCACCATTGGCGAAGACGCCTCAAAGCGTGACGGTATTAACTGCGGATTTGCTGGCAGAGACCGCAGCGCAATCGCTGTCCCAAGCACTCAAGCTGGATGCCTCGCTGGACGACAGTTACAACACCACTGGCTATATCGAAAGCCTCTCCATTCGCGGTTTTTTGCTGGACCAGAGTGGCAACTTCAGCCGCAATGGTCTGGCGATGTCCAACTACGCGCCGATTGCCCTGGAGAACAAGGAACGCATCGAAGTATTGAAAGGCGCAGCCGGCCTGCAGTCGGGCGTGTCAGCACCGGGCGGTCTGGTGAATTACGTCACCAAGGTGCCCCTGAAGGAACCGTTCAGCACGGCTACCCTGGGCGTCGATGGCAACGGCGGCAGCAAGGTGCATCTGGACAGCAACACGGCAATCGGCGTCGTCGGTCTGCGTCTCAACGTGGTCGATGAACAATTGCACTCGCACTTTGACCACGCCAGTGGTTCGCGCCAGTTGCTCAGTCTGGCCCTGACCAGCGCATTGGACCCGAATACATCGGTGTCAGCAGATGTTGAATACCAGCGCAAGAGCCAACCCTCGGTGCCGGGGCTCGGCCTGCTCGACAGCAATGGCGACGGTGTGGCTGACACACTGCCAGCGTCCATCAATCCACGTCTTAACTTGAACAATCAAAGCTGGTCGCTACCATTTGAGGCCAGCAGCACGACGCTGCAGATCGCTTTGAAACATCGTTTCAATGCCGACTGGCAGGCAAGCGTTGCAGCGAACAAGCAGACCACCAGCATCCACGATCGCATCGCATTCCCGGACGGTTGCAGCAGTTCCTCAAACGTCGTCTATCCCGGCTTGTGCGGCAACGGCGACGTCGATATCTACGACTACCGCAGCGAGGGCGAGAAACGCACCTTGTCGAGCTGGGACGCACACCTTGACGGAAGATTCAGCGCGCTAGGCGCCCAGCAACGCGCTCGCTTTGGCCTGAGTGGACGCAGCATCCGTGCCGACCTGCCCGCCATGCAGGCCAATAACTTTGTCGGCACCAGCAACATCTACACGCCTGTTGCTTGGCCGGCCGATTCAACACTCACCTATCTCAACACCAACAGCCGTGAACGAGCTCTTGAAGGTTATGCCGCGTTGACGTCTGACTTGAGCGCCAGCGTACAGTCGTTCATTGGCGTGCGCCTATCGCGTCTGAGCCGAAGCAGCGAGCTCAGTGACGGCACGCAAGAGGTGTCGTTCGAACAAACGGTGAGCACCCCTTGGGCCGGTCTCGCCTGGTCGCCTAGCACCGACACCATGGTCTACGCCTCCTGGGGACAGGGCGTCGAGCTTGAAGTGGTGCCCAATAAGCCATTGGAATTTTCAAACCCGGGTCAGGTGTTGCCGGCACTCAAGAGCGAACAAACCGAGATCGGCATGAAATGGCAAACCCATCCGCGCCTGTTGCTGACGGCTGCCGCCTTCAGCATCGACAAACCGTATGCCGACGACTTGCCTGGAACAACAGTAGGCGCCTTGCCAATACGTGTGGCGGGTGCCAAGATCGCACGACACCGCGGCTTCGAATTCGCAGCCACGGGCCGTGTTGGTGACGCACTGTCACTGCAGATGAGCCTGATGGCGCTGGACGCCCGCTACATGCAGGCGGTCGACCCGACCTTGGTGTTGCAGCGCGTGACCAACGTTCCGCGCTACAAGAGTTCCTTGTTTGCAGTCTACAAGGTGGCGGCGCTGCCCGGCTTTGCCGTGAATGCACTTGCCACTTTGGAGAGCGCCAAGTCGGTGACTGCCAACGCCAGCGTCGAACTGCCTTCCGCCTGGCAGCTCGACGCCGGGCTGAGTTACCAGCAACGCATCGCAGGCAAGTCCACGCTGTGGCGATTGAACGTTGAGAACCTCAGCAACCGCATCTATTGGCGCGAAGCGCCCACCACCTCTTGGGGCGGCATCTATCTCTTTCCGTCGACGCCGCGCACCCTGCGAGCCAGCGCAACGATCGACTTCTAGCCCATGCTTAACACCGCTTTCACGCTGCTTGGCACTGCGGTCACCTGGCTGGAGGTGATGGCCTTTGTGCTGGCGCTGGCCAACATCGCCTGCAATGTGTTCGAGATCCATTGGGGCTGGCCCCTGACCATCGTCGCCAGTGCGCTTTATGCATGGCTGTTTTACGCCAGCAAACTTTATGGCGAGGCCGGTGTCAACCTGTTCTTCGCCATCACCGCGGTGTGGGGCTGGTGGCAGTGGCTGCGCGGGCACCGAGCCAACTCCTACGCAGGGTTGCGCATCGAACAGTTGGACCGTCGTGGCTGGCGCTGGAGCCTTGGTAGCTATGCTGTGTTATGGCTGGTCTTCGCGGCGTTGCTGCACAGCGTTACAGACTCCGACGTGCCCTGGGCTGATGGCTTCGTGACCGCCGGCAGCGTCGTCGGCACCGTGCTGCTTGGGCGAAAGTTCATCGAGAACTGGCCCCTGTGGCTGATCGTCAACGCCGCCAGCATCGCTTTGTTCGCCTACAAAGGGTTGCAGCTGACTGTCATTCTCTACGTAATCTTTTTCCTGCTCGCCATCTGGGGCTGGCTCGGCTGGAAGAAACGAATGTCTTCGATTTCATGACAGCGAATCGCGCGAAAAAGGAGCCGCAGCTGATCTGCATCATCGGTGCCGAAAGCACCGGCAAGACCACGCTCGCACGGACTCTCGCAGCGTACTTTGGCTGTCCCTGGGTGCCGGAATATCTGCGTGAGTTTTGTGACGCGCATGGACGCACACCGACGCGGGACGAGCAGCCACAGATACTTGAAACCCAACACCTTGCTGAACTCACCGCGCAGCAAAACGCAACCGAACGGGAAGCGCCATTTGTCTTCTGCGACACCGCGCCCCTGTTGACCGCCATCTACAGTGACTTTATCTTCGCTGACCCATCCCTTTATGGACGCGCCCGCGTCTTGCATTCGCGCTACGCTTTGACGCTGCTATTGGCGACGGACCTGGCCTGGACCGCCGACGGCCTGCAACGCGACGGTGAACAGGTTCGAGAACCCATCACGCAAATGATCCACCAGGAACTTGGCAACCTGGCCGCACCGTTTGTCACGATCATGGGTCAGGGTGAGGACCGCATATCTTCTGCCATCGAGGCACTGTCTCTGAACAATCGCCGTGCGAATTTTGACGGGGTGTGCAGCAAGGCAATGAAAACTTCATAATCACCGGGATTGATATGAGAATTCGTCTGTCACTACTGGCGCTCACGCTGTTCTCGACACTGACCTGGTGTGCAGAAGTAGCGCCCCTGTTTTCTTCACTGGTCCCCGGACAGTCACTGCCGAGGGAATTTCACGTCATCAACCTGCCCAAGATTGCGCAAAACAGTTTTTCGCTGGCAAGCGATGAAGGCAAGACTGTCCTGCGTGTGGACTCCGACAACAGCGCCGGCAGCATCGACATCCCTTTGACCGCTTCCCGTCTTGGCAACGCACCCGGCAGTGGCAGCACGGTACTGGAATGGCGCTGGAAGGTCAGCCGTGCCCTGGAAAAAGCGGACATGGAAAACAAATCAGGTGATGACCACGCGGCGCGGGTTTACGTGTTTTTTGATGTTCCGCTGAAATCCCTGTCATTTGTCGAACGCAGCAAAATTCAGTTGGCTCGCATGTTGATGGGCGAAGACGTTCCGACAGCCGCCCTGTGCTACGTGTGGGACAACCGACATCGCATTGGCTACACCGCCTGGAGCCCCTATACCCATCGCCTGCGAAAAGTCGTTCTGCAAAGTGGGCCTGAGCATGTGGGCCAGTGGATGACCGAGGCGCGCGATGTGGCCGCGGATTTTCGCGAAGCATTCGGCTTCGATGCACCCGCGGTGACCAGTGTTGCAGTGGGCAACGACACCGACAATACCGATGAACGCGTTACCACCTGGTTCGGCGACATCAGCTTTCGCAAATGAAGTTGTCGCCGGGCTGGGTCGACGTCAGGCTCAAGTGAATGCGCCGAGCATTGGAGTCTGAGCGGTCCACTTGGTAGACAATCGCGCCTTGACCCAACGATGAATCCCATGACCAGTACCCCCTCAGAAACACCTGACCTAACAGTGGCGCCGACGGTACCCCCCGCTGCGTCGAAACGAGCCTGTGCGCGCTCTGTGCAACCGGTGCTCGATCAGCTGTTCCAGCTCTACCCGCATTTGTTCGGTGCTGAGTTTCTACCGCTCAAGCTCGGGATTTTTCAGGAACTGCTGGCGAGCCACCCCGAGCACTTCGAACGCGATACCCTGAAAGCTGCACTGGGCATGCACACTCGCTCAACGCGTTACCTGCAGAGCGTTGCGGCGGGCAAGCAGCGCCACGACCTTCAGGGTGCGGCGGTTGAACCGGTGGCACCGGAGCATGTCTACCTGGCCATGCTTGAATTATTTCGCCGCCGACAGGGGCGTACCGGCGATGACTTGCGACCCAAGTTTCGCGCTCAGCTGAGGGCGGCATTTGAGTCCTCTGGCCTGACTCGCCTGGAGTACCTGTCAAGAGTCCAGACGAAAGATGCTGACGCTACTGCCTTGCTGGAAGAGGCTTTGGGCGAGCGCGATCAAATGCTGGCAAAGCAGGAGGCGCTGCGCCGGGCCTATCAGAGCAGTGGCAAGCCGGTCGAAGAATTTGCCGCGATGTACGGCTTGGACAAGCACGAGGTAATGGCGGCGCTGGCGCGTTCCAAAAATCTTGCGCAAGAGTCCGAAACGACACCCGGTTCACAAGCCCTGTCCTCAACGGATTATTGAGGGTAGGGAAATTCACGACACTGCTCTGCCAAGCCTGCCTGATGCAGATTGCTTTCGCAAGTCAAGGACTGAGGTCCGGGCGTGCGTGGGCCGAAGGCGACGCAGTGGATGGCTGCGCAAATGTCCCCCGGCCTGCGGCCTCCGCCTCTATTTTGCTACGCCACCCACTGCATCGCCCTCGGCGGCGAACGTCGGTGGTTTGCGTATTTCCGGTACCAACACTGCGTGCAAGATCAGGCTGCTGGGGCGCTCAGCGCAGCGGCATCAAGGCGGAGGTCGAAGGCCGGGGGACAGCCGCATCTGAGTGCCCCAGCAGCCTGATCCCCCCGGCATGCTGAACGGGGTTTGGCAAGTCATCATTTCGGGAAAGATCCATGAGCGTCGGCGCGACGACTTAATATCTCGAACGCAGGCAGAGTTTTGCCCTCCAGCACCTCCAGAAACGCACCGCCACCGGTCGAGATGTAGCCGACCTGTTTTTCAATGCCGTACTTGGCAATGGCCGCCAGCGTGTCGCCACCACCGGCAATCGAAAATGCACTGGACTCGGCAATTGCCTGCGCGATCACGCGGGTGCCGTTCTCGAATGAGGCAAACTCGAAAACACCGACCGGGCCGTTCCAGACAATGGTGCCGGCCAGCTTGAGTTGTGCCGCCAGGGCGGTGGCCGTCTGCGGGCCAATGTCCAGAATCAGGTCATCGTCTGCCACTTCGGTGGCCGCCTTGACGGTAGCCACAGCGTCTGCAGCAAAAGTCTTGGCGATGACGACATCGGTCGGAATCGGAACCGCTGCGCCGCGCGCCTTCATGGCTTCAATCACCGCTTTGGCATCGCTCAGCAAATCCGGCTCGGCCAGACTCTTGCCGATCTTCAGACCGGCGGCCAGCATGAAAGTGTTGGCGATGCCACCGCCGACGATGAGCTGATCGACCTTGGCTGCCAGGCTTTTCAAAATGGTCAGCTTGGTCGAAACTTTGGAGCCCGCCACGATGGCGACCAACGGCCGCCTCGGGTTCGCCAGCGCCTTGGTGATGGCATCCATCTCGGCAGCCAGCAACGGTCCGGCACACGCCACTTTGGCAAACTGCGCGATGCCGTAGGTGGAGGCTTCGGCGCGGTGGGCCGTGCCGAACGCGTCATGAACAAAAATATCACACAGTGCGGCCATTTTCTTCGCCAGTTCGTCGTTATTTTTCTTCTCGCCCTTGTTGAGGCGGCAGTTTTCCAGCAACACCAATTGCCCGGCTTGCACACTGACACCGTCCACCCAGTTGGCAAGCAGCGGTACCTCCCGGCCCAGCAGTTCGGCCATGCGCCTGGCGACCGGTGCCAAAGAGTCGACAGCCTTGAACTCACCCTCGGTTGGGCGCCCCAAATGCGATGTCACCATCACCGCGGCACCGGCGTCCAGGGCCATCCGGATACACGCCATGGAGGCTCGAATCCGGGTGTCTTCGGTGATGTGACCGGCATCGTCTTGCGGCACATTGAGGTCGGCACGGATAAAGACCCGTTTGCCGGTAACCTGGCCCTGCGCGCACAGGTCGGAGAAGCGAATGACGTTCATAAAAGCCCTGTCAATGATGAAAGCAAGCAGCCGCGATTGTAGGAGAGCACAGCCCCAGCCAGTTACCAGCCCAGAACAAGATGCAGCGGCAAATAGACCAGCATGCCCGCCACAATGGTGCCCAAAACGGCTTGCCCGGCGCCCCGGCGCCAGAAAAACCAGGCAGCGCCGCCAGCAACCGCAAACAGACGGGCGTCTTGCCAGGTGCTGATGAAGTGCCCTTGAGTCATCACTATTTCCGGTACGATGACCGCAGCCAGCGCGGCGATCGGCGCATATTGCAGCCCGCGCTGCGCCCAGTGCGGCAGGTTCCAGGGTTTGCTGGAGATAAAGAAGAAGGAGCGCGTCAGTACGGTGACCGCGGCCAAACCAATGATGACGGCAACCGTCCAGGCGTCAGTGTCGCCAGTCATAGTTTCTCCTTCCCGGCAACAGGCCTACTTTCCAGCGTCAGACACAAGGCGACGGCCGCCGCAATGCCGACCAGAATGTTGAGCTTGAATGGCAAGGCAAAAGCAAGCACCGCTGCGGCCCCGGCCACAGCCGCCGACACCAGACGCAAGTGACTTGACGCCAGCGACAACAAAATGCCACATAGCGCCAAGATGCCGGCAAAGCCCAGTCCCCAATGGGTCGGCACCGCATTGGCGAGAGCAACGCCCAGCACGCTACAGCCGACCCAGGCAACCCAGTTCACGCCGCAGTTGCCTGCCAGGTAGGCTTGCTGCGCGCGCAATTGCGCACCATCACCGCCATGGTTTGGGAAGCGCCGGGTAAACAGCACATAGCTCAAATCGGTCGTCAGGTAACCACTGACCAATCGCTGCCACAGCGGCAGATGCATAACATAAGGCCGCATATGGGCGCTGAACACGACAAAGCGCAAATTGACGCAAAAGCCGGTCGCCAAAATAACCCACATCGGGGCACCTGCTGTAAGAAGCGGTATCGCAGCCAGTTGCGAGCTGCCGGCAAACACAATCACGCTCATCAGCAATGCCTCTGCCGTACTCATACCCGACTTCATCATGGCGACACCCGTCATCAGTCCCCAGGCAGCGATGCCGGGAGCCACCGCCATTGAATCCAATGCGCCTTGGCGAAACTCGGCGTGCCGGTAATTGCTGGGCAGAAAAAACATGGCTGGATGGCCGATCAAGCCAGCGCCGGCAAAGGCGATAAACCGTGCTGGTCAAATGCCATGCCGGGTCGCAAATCAATACCGCGCAGCACGTCGGCCAGAGCCAGACGTTTCGCCCCGGCTCGCTGAAGCTCGGTGATCACAACAATGGATTTCATGGCGGCTACAGCAATGCCTTCTGGACTGACCGCAAGAATTGTTCCGCATGGTGTCTCTTGCGGCGGCAGTCCTGGTCCAGCAACCGCCCTCCATATCTTGAAGGTATCGCCATTCAGCTTGCTGCTGGCGCCGGGAAACGGATTGAAGGCACGAACACGCTGCGAAATTACCTGCGCCGGTTGCGACCAGTCAATCACCGCCTCGTGCTTTTCAATTTTGTGAGCATAAGTAACGCCATCAGGAGCCTGCCGCACCGGCTTCAGCGCGCCGCTGGCGGCCAATTCCAATACCAGCACCATCAGACGCCCTCCCAGCACTGCCAGGCGGTCCTGCAAGCTACCGGTGGTATCGCTCGCCACTATCGGAGTCGTGTGCGCCAGCAGCATGTCGCCGGTATCCAGCCCGGCGTCCATTTGCATGATGGTGACAGCGGTCTCGGCGTCGCCGGCTTCAATGGCTCGGTGGATTGGTGCCGCGCCGCGCCAGCGGGGCAACAGCGAGGCGTGAATATTGAAACAGCCGTGGCGCGGTAGCTCCAGCACCCACTGCGGCAAAATCAGTCCGTAGGCCGCTACCACCATGGCATCGGCCTGAGCCGTCTGCATCGTCCATCGCGCTGCTGCCGCGTCGTCAGGGTATTTGCCATCCAGTCGCAAACTGCGTGGTTGCGCTGTCGGCAACCCTTGGTCAAGGGCGTATTGTTTGACGGCAGATGCTTGCAACTTCATGCCGCGACCGCCCGGCCGATCCGGCTGTGTCAACACCAGCACAATCTCGTGACCAGCGGCGCGCAAATGCTCAAGGGCGACACGGGCAAACTCGGGCGTACCAGCAAAGATAAGCCTCACCGCTGTTCCTCGCGCTGCGCCTTGAGCATCTTTTTCCTGATGCGATTGCGCTTGAGCGGCGACAGGTATTCGACAAACACTTTGCCCAGCAGGTGATCCATCTCATGCTGGATGCATACCGCCAGCAAGTCCTCGGCTTTAACCAGACGTGATTTGCCCTCGCCGTCCAGGGCGCTCACTGTGACGGCATCAAAACGCTCGACGCCATCGTAAATGCCAGGCACCGACAGGCAGCCTTCCTCGTTCAGGTGCGTCTGCTGGCTGGTCCAGACCAGCTGCGGGTTGATGAACACCTGCGGCTGATCGCGCTCTTCGGAGACATCGATCACAATCAAACGCTCATGCGCGTCAACCTGCGTCGCCGCCAGGCCAATACCTTTGGCTTCGTACATAGTCTGCAGCATGTCGGCTACCAGCCGCTTGATTCGGGAGTCCACTACGGCCACGGGTTTTGCCACTGTGTGCAGCCGGGGGTCGGGATAGTAAAGAATGGAAAGTAAAGCCATAAGGTCAGTTGGGGATAGCGCCAGTTCAAAACGTTTTACTGCGGTCTGTGCTGCAAGGTTTTAGGGTGATTGACGGCAGAGCTATTTCACAGCTTAGCGCTAGTCTCTGTCACACAAGGTTTCAGTATGTCGCTATTTTCGCCACTTTTGGGCAATCTCGCACCGCTTCAAAGCCAAAAGCGTTGCCCAATCAAGGGCTTGAGCGCAAAATCGCGCGTGATTTGTCAAGATTTTCCCCTGCCTGGCTTGGCGCCACCCGGCCCCCCTGAATCGGTTAAAAATTGGTATTTGAACTGCAACTCAAGATGAAACACAGCATGATTGTCAATTCCAGAATCGCATCCCAAGTTACTTTTACCGTGGTCTCGGTGCTGACTGGCAGCCTGCTGGCCGGCAACGCGGTGTATGGCCAGAATTTCCCGATCACCACGCAGCAGCGGGCGACTGCAGCCCAAGTGGCGCAGGCCGGTGTGCCCTTGAGTGAACTGGCGCCCAATGCGCCCGACAATTACACCGTCGTGCGCGGTGACACCTTGTGGGGCATATCGGGCATCTTCCTCAAAAGTCCCTGGCGCTGGCCGGAGCTATGGGGCATGAACCTGAACGACATCAAGAACCCTCATCTCATCTATCCGGGGCAAAAACTCTTCCTGGAAAAAAAGGACGGACGTGCCACGCTGCGCATGGCGCCCTCTGTCACCGTCACTGACGATGCGCCCACTGATACGGTGCGCCTGTCGCCACGCACCCGCTATGAGCCTTTGGTCAGCAGCGCGATACCGACATTGAGAAGTCATTTGATCGAACCTTTTCTGGCGGAGCCCATCATTGTCGACGAGAACGGGCTCAAGTTGGCGCCGCGTATCGTGGCGGCGCAGGACGGTCGGGTTTTGCTAACGCGGGGTGATCGCGCCTACGCGCGCGGACAAGGCGACGCTGCCTTGATCGACGAGCCAGAGAAATTGCAGAAGGCGTACCGGGTGTTTCGCAATGCGACGCCGTTGAAAGATCCGGTAACCGCTGAAGTGCTGGGCTATGAAGCGCAATATATCGGCAAGGCCTTGCTGGTTCGCAGCGAGTCAACGCAGCAGTCCAGCGACAAGGACGGCAAGCCGCGCACCGACATTGTTCCGGCCACCATCGACATTGTGCTGGCCAAGGAAGAAATGCGGGTGGGAGACCGGCTACTGCCGGAGCCGGCGCAACAGCTGCTGAATTATGTACCGCATGCGCCACGCAGCAAAGTGGATGCGCGTATCGTTTCGGTATACGGCAGTGCAGTCGTCAATGCGGCCCAGAATCAGGTGGTGGTCATCAATCTTGGCACCCGTGACGGCATCGAAAATGGGGACGTCATGGCCATTTTGAAAGCGGGCTCCCGTTTGATCGACAAGACCGACGAGGCCAGGCCTGAGTTGAAATTACCTGACGAACGCAACGGTTTGCTCATGGTGTTTAGAACTTTCGACAAGCTCTCCTACGGGCTGGTGCTCGATATAACAGATGGCGTCAAAGTGGGTGATCGTCTGGTCAACCCACGCTAGGGATATGGCCCCCACGCTTGCCACCTCGTGTGCTGCGCTGCCCCCCGAGGGCCCCCCCCTTGCTTGGGGCGGCCGGGCGCGGCGGCACACGGAAATTGAACTGTAGAAGTAGTAGATGGAGCGCGAAGAACTTGGCAGCTGGTTGCGATTGACGTTGACACCGGGCGTTGGCAATGAGACCGCCCGCAAATTGCTGATGGCGTTTGGGTCGCCGGAGGCCGTGTTCCAGCAATCGGCTATTGCGCTGCGACAAGTGGTGCATTCGACACAGGTCGCCGCTCTGTGTGCCCAACCCGCCGAGCTGGCGGCACTTTTGGACCTGACCTGGAACTGGTTGCAGGAATCCGGAATCGGCAGCGCGCAGCGTCAGATCATGGTGTTGGGTGATGCGGACTACCCGGCGTCACTCTTGCGCATTGATGACCCGCCGCTGATGCTATACCTGCTGGGTGCCGGGAAAATTGCGTCCAACACCATGATAGCAATTGTCGGCAGTCGCAACCCGACCCCGCAAGGGGCAGCCAACGCACGACATTTTTCCAGAGCGCTGGCGCAGGCCGGTCTGACGGTGGTGTCCGGCTTGGCGTTGGGAATTGACGGAGCGGCCCACGAGGGAGCGCTGGACAGCATCGAAGCGGGATCGAAAAAGTTGGCGACATTGGCCGTGGTCGGCACTGGACTCGACCGTGTCTACCCAAAAAATCACCTCGACCTGGCCCACCGCATTGCCCGAAACGGACTCCTGATCAGTGAGTACCCGCTTGGCACGCCGCCTTTGACTGCCAACTTCCCCAGACGCAATCGACTGATTGCCGGTTTGGCTCAGGGCACCCTGGTGATTGAGGCGGCGCTGCGATCAGGTTCACTCATCACGGCACGACTGAGCGCTGAGCAAGGCAAGGACGTCTTTGCCATACCCGGGTCGATCCACTCGACTCAGGCGCGCGGTTGCCATGCTCTCATCAAGCAAGGCGCCAAACTGGTGGAGTCGGTACAGGATGTATTGGAAGAGATGAAGATCGAGACTGAGTCGGCAATTTCAATGGCTTCCAGGGTTGCCATTGAAGCGGCTGCGGACCTGGTAGAGACCCAGCCGTCGCTGCTGGAGACGCTCGGCTTTGACCCTGTCGGACTCGACGCACTGCAAGCGCGCAGCGGCACGGACACCGCCCGCTTGCAAGCACAATTGATGGCTCTCGAGCTTGACGGACTGGTGGCGCGCTTGCCTGGTGGCTTGTTCCAGCGCCTGGTGGTCCACAGCTAAAGCAGCATTGGGAAGACCGGTCAGCCCAGCAAACGCTCGGGGTTGGCGTCCAGCTTCAGAAGTGCATGACGGGTGGCGCGCACGGTCAGTGTTTCCTCTTCCTGTGGCAACATCAAGCCAGCCTGCAAGTAGGCAGCCAGGCGACCAGCTTGCACCAGGTAGCTGCGTCCGGCGGTGGAGGCAAACAAATTCAGATGGTTGCGCTCGCTGCGCCACACAAATTGCACCTGAACCACCTGTCCATTGTGGTCCAGCGTAAACCATGTACCCAACTGCAACTCCTTCGCCCATGCCAGCATGGCTGCATTGGGTTTGGAGCCACCATCGGCCACCACCTCGATATTCGATGAATCAATCCCGAGCATCAGCTCCATACTCTGCGCATCCAGTGGCAGATCCCCCATTCCATCTTCACTGACAAAATCTTCAAGTTGCGCCAGGCGTTGCGCCATTGCCGCAATTTGCTCGGTCGAAATGGTTTGGGTTTTGGACAGGAAGGCGTCGGCCAGCGTATCCCTGACAACCTTGATATGGATTTCCTGCGCGGATGGCGCCACCCCCAGTTGGGTCATGCCAAATCGCAATTTTTGCAGCAGTTGTGGCAAATCCTTGATGACGCGCGCACGATCGGCGCGATTGGGCTTGGCGCTGGCGGCCCAGACCAGGTCAGTGGCAGATTTTTTTACATCGAGCGTTTCTGCGTGCTGCCGACCTTTGCGCACAGCGGTCAAGGCCAGCACTTCGGCCCAGATTTTGAAAAGAAACTGGCGAATCTCATCTCGCACCGGCATGTCTTTAAGCATGTCGCGCATCTCGATGGTGTACTGGATCGCCAGCGTCTCCTTTTCCTCAACCTGCTGGGCCACGCTGACCAATTTTTTGGTCGCAGCCTTTCCGGTCAAAAACTGCGCCAAAAATTTCTGAAACTCTTCGTACACCAGTTGGTAGACCCGCTTGCCGGTCTCCGGGTACTGCTCAATGACCTGCACCACCCGCTTGATTTCGATCTCAAGCGCGCTGCCATTGATTGCACTGGCATCAAAACCCATGACACAAGAACCCATGCGGTCAATTAACAGGCGCGCCGGATGATTCACAGTGCCAAAGAAATCGGGTTCCGCCAGCGCTTCCCGCAGCACCGGCATTTGCAGGCGTGCAAACCAGACCCGAATGCCAGGCGGTATGCGCTCTTCCTGCAATATTGCCTGAAACATCAGCGCCACAATCTCGATCGTGGCCTTCTCGCTCTTGGTTTGCGCTTTGTTTTTGAGGTCTGTCGTGGTGCGGCGCAAATCTGCCGCCACCTGCGCCACACGGGCCGGGCTGTAGTCTTGTATGACTGTCCCGTCGCCAGCATCGTATCGGCCCGATCTAGCGTGGACGGCGATGGCTGCTGCCAGGGCCGGAGAGGGTGGCAAATAGTGGGTTGCTTCAAACTCAACCCCAGCCGAACCCACCAGCAAACGCTTGAGTTGCCCCATAACACCCAGCGCACGGCCGCGAGCCCGGGCCAGCGGCGACATCGAGGTCATCAGACGGGTTTCATCGGCGGCGCTGCCGTAACCCGAGCTCTGCGGCCCCGACGCCTGATAGCCGTGCATCGGCGCCGGGCCCGACGGACCAGGCATGGCACCGGTTCGCGGTCCGAACTGGCCAGTCTGGCTGGACGGTCGCTGCGCGCCACTGCCAGTGCTGGCATAGCTGCCCGCATGTCCGCCGTCGCCGTCGTAGCCACTGCGCTGCGAGTCCCGCCAGTATGGTGCTTCCAGCGGAGTTTGACCTGAGTGTCGGGTATTTGACGCGCCTGCGCGGGGCGCCACCGACGGCGTGCGCTTGACGCGATCCTTGAACTCAATGGTGGGCAGCACGCCTTTCTGAATCAAAAACGCGTTGCAACTGGCGTAAGCTTGCTTGACGCGCTCGGTCAGCAGCTTTTGTGCCACTTCGTTGACCATCGGCCAGACTTCGCGGGGCATACTGGCGTCACTGGTCCAGCGTTCGATCATCAAAAGAAGCATCACGTCGGGGCGCAGAATGTCCTGACCGTCAAGGTCTTGCGTGCCCTCCAGAAACTTGATTCGGACACGCAAATCATCCCACTCGGAAATAACCTTTTCCATCACGCTCAATACCAGGCGGGAAGCTACTATCTTGTTTTCAACGATTTCATTGCCGACCAGTTCAAAAGCACCGTCATGAACCTCTTTTGGCTTGACCGCAGCCGGCGTCAAGGCCGTCTGCCACGCTTTCAAGGTGCCTTCTACCCATACCGTCCGATGGCGTTGGTAAGCGGTCCACGCATCGCGCCGGATTTGCATTTCACGCGAAGTCGCCACTTCGTTCATGAGGGCTGTAAGCCGATCCTGCACGGCGGCGCCAAGTTCCACCATGGCGCGCCCGACCTCGCCCACAAAGCGTTTACGCGCTTCCTGAGCGAGTTGGGTTCGTTGCGCAGGAGATGCCAGAGTGACCATGGCTAAATTCTAATCAGACCGTGGCACCTGCGTTGGGATCATTTGGGTCTTCTTCCTTTTTGCCGCCCTTGATCAAATCTTCGCGCTGGATGCCAAGCCACATGGCAATGGCGGCTGCCACAAAAACCGACGAGTAAATACCAAACAAAATACCAATGGTCAGAGCCAGTGCAAAGTAGTGCAACGTGGCGCCGCCGAACAGCAACATGGACATCACCATCAGTTGCGTACAACCGTGCGTGATGATGGTGCGGCTGATGGTGGAGGTGATGGAGCTGTCGATGATCTGCATGGTGTTCATCTTGCGATAGCGCCGGAAATTCTCCCGAATCCGGTCAAAAATCACCACCGACTCGTTCACCGAGTAACCCAGCACGGCCAGCACGGCAGCCAAAACAGGCAATGAAAACTCCCACTGGAAAAATGCAAAAAAACCAAGAATGATGATGACATCGTGCAAGTTGGCAATGATGGCTGCCACCGCGAATTTCCATTCAAACCGGATCGCCAGGTAAAGCATGATGCCCACCACCACGCAGGCCAGGGCCTTGAGGCCGTCGGTGGCCAGTTCATCGCCTACCTGCGGTCCAACGAACTCGGTACGCCGCATGGTGGCAGAGACATCTGCGGTTTTGAGGGCAGCCATCACCTGTTCGCTTTGCTGGGCCGAACTCACGCCTTTTTGCACTGGCAGGCGAATCAGTACGTCACGCGCAGTGCCAAAATTCTGCACTTGCACATCATTCAGACCCAAGCTTGCCACACTGGCGCGAACGGCATTCAAATCAGCCGGCTGCGCGTAGCTGACTTCCATCAGGGTGCCGCCGGTAAACTCCACCGACAGATGCAAGCCACGACTGAACAGAAAAAATACCGCCGCCAAAAAAGTGACGAGTGAAACGACATTGAAAACGATGGCATGCCGCATGAACGGAATGTCGCGCTTGATTTTAAAAAATTCCATGAAATACCTTCCCTTAGTTCGACGTCACCTGAGTCTGTGACTCGGGTCGCCAAACCGTACCAATTGACACGCTTTTGAGCTTGTTCTTTTGACCGTACCACAAGTTGACCAAGCCGCGTGAGAAAAACACACCGGAAAACATGCTGGTCAAAATTCCCAGACAGTGCACCACGGCAAAACCACGTACCGGGCCGGACCCGAACGCCAGCAAGGCCAGGCCCGCAATCAGCGTGGTGACGTTGGAGTCCAGGATGGTGGCCCAAGCCCGGTCATAGCCGGCATGAATGGCGGCTTGCGCGGACGCGCCGCCGCGCAACTCTTCGCGCACGCGCTCGTTGATCAGCACATTGGCGTCAATCGCCATCCCCAGCACCAGCGCCATGGCCGCCATCCCCGGCAAAGTCAGGGTCGCCTGCAACATCGACAGCACCGCCACCAGCAGCAGCAAATTGAAGGCCAGCGAAACACTGGAGAAAACGCCAAACAAAACGTAGTACACGCACATGAAGACCGCCACGGCGGCAAATCCCCAGGTGACACTGTTGAAGCCCTTGGCAATGTTTTCGGCACCCAGACTCGGGCCAATGGAGGTTTCTTCGATGATTTCCATCGGTGCCGCCAGCGAGCCGGCGCGCAACAGCAGGGCGGTGTCATTGGCTTCCATCGTTGTCATGCGGCCTGAGATCTGCACCCGACCGCCACCAATCTCGGAGCGGATCACCGGGGCAGTGACGACTTCACCTTTGCCCTTTTCAAACAGCAAAATGGCCATGCGTTTGCCAATGCTCTCACGCGTCACATCCCTGAAAATACGCGAGCCTTTGGCGTCCAGCGTCAGGTTGACAACGGCCTCTTGTGTCTGACTGTCAAAACCTGGCTGCGCATCGGTCAGGTTGTCGCCGGTCAGGATGACCTGCTTTTTCACAATGACCGACTGGCCACTGCGTTCCGGATAACGCTCGGAACCAAAGGGGACTGCCGCGGTGCCACCTTCGGCGGCGCGGGCTTCACCACTTTCATCCACCATGCGCACTTCAAGCGTTGCCGTGCGACCCAGCATTTCCTTCGCTTTGGTGGGGTCCTGCACGCCGGGTAGTTGCACAACTATGCGATCCTGCCCCTGCTGCTGGATGACAGGCTCGGCCACACCCAACTCGTTGATCCGGTTGTGCAAAGTGGTGATGTTCTGCTTGAGCGCCTGGTCCTGCACCCGGCGCGCGGCCTCCGGCTTGATCGATGCCGTCAGTTTGTATTCAGCTCCTTCCTGCGTCTGGACGGTTTGCAAATCCGCAAACTGGTCCTGAATCAGCGTCTTGGCAGCGGCCAATGTCTCGGCATCGCGAAAGCGAACTTCAATCGTCTGGGCACTGCGATTTATACCGCTATGACGCACATTTTTTTCGCGCAGGCTGGTTCGGATGTCGCCGGACAGTGATTCGGCTTTCTTGGTCAGGGCCGCCTGCATATCGACCTGCAGCATGAAATGCACGCCACCGCGCAAGTCCAGTCCCAAATACATGGGAAACGCACGCATCGAATTGAGCCAGACCGGTGAGCGCGACAGCAAATTGAGCGCCACCACATAGCCAGCATTGGCAGGGTCCGGAATCAGCGCTTTTTGAATCGCATCCTTGGCTCTGAGCTGCGTCTCGGTATTGTCAAAACGCGCCTTGACGGAGGCGTTGTCGAGCGTCACCAGATCAGCCACAATGCCGGCCGCCTTCAGGGCTTCTTCGACCCGCGTCTTGGTGCTGGCGTCAACCTTGAAGGTCACTTTGGCAGTGGACACCTGTACCGCAGGCGCCTCACCAAAAAAATTCGGCAGGGTGTACAAAATCCCCACCAACAGCGCAATCACGATGATTACGTACTTCCAAACTGGGTAACGATTCATAATCGCGCTTCTGGTAGTTTTGTGACTTTCAAATTACTTGATGCTTCCCTTTGGCAAAACCTGCACCACCGCGCTGCGCTGGATTTGGATCTCAACGCCGCTCGCCACTTCCAGACCCAAATAGCTGTCGCCCAGTTTGGTCACCTTGCCAAGGATGCCACCGCCGGTGGCAACTTCGTCACCCTTGGCCAGCGCATCGATCATCGCGCGATGTTCTTTGGACTTTTTCATCTGCGGACGGATCATCACAAAATAGAGCACGACAAACATGAGCACCAGTGGCAACATACTCATGAGCGAAGACTGCATACCACCCTCAGCGGCAGCAGCGGGAGCGGTTTGAGCGAAAGCGGAAGAAATAAACACTGAAAACTCCAAAATAGTGAATCAGAAAAACAGGACCCAGCCGTCTTTTTTGGGCACGGCAGTGCAAAAAAGCAACCTGATATTGTATGCGGGGCGAAACCAGCCCGACAAACCGGCTCAAGCCGCTTTCTGCGCTGCCCGAGGGTTACGGAACTGGGCCAGTTGGCTGTTCCAATTTTGGCGTGCGGCTTTGATGGTGCGCTCTTTGACGTGCCCAAAGCCCTTGATTTGCTCCGGCAGACGGGCGATGCCCAGTGCCATGGCGTAACGTTCTTTATCTTGCGCTTCGCTGTCAGTGCCGGCCAGGGCAACAACGATCTCGTCGATGCTGGCACGATACTGGGTGATCAGCGCACGCTCCTGGCGTCGCTCCGCTGTCTTGCCAAAAATATCCAGCGCGGTGCCGCGCAAGCCCTTAAGGCGGGCCAGAACCTTGAACGCCGTCAGCATGGCAGGGCCAAAATGCTGCTTCTGCAGCTCGCCTTTTGCGTTCCTCCTGGCCAACAAAGGGGGCGCCAGGTGATAGTGGAGCTTGAAGTCACCCTCAAATAGCTCGTTAATTTTTTTATGAAAGACGCTGTCGGTATGCAGCCGCGCCACCTCATATTCGTCCTTGTACGCCATCAGTTTGAAGAGGTAGCGGGCTACCGCCTCGGTCAGCGCCAAACTCTTGTCACCGACAGACTGGTCCACGCTTCTCACCTTTTGCACGAAGGCCTGGTA
This sequence comes from Comamonadaceae bacterium, assembly GCA_037141865.1. Lineage (GTDB taxonomy): Bacteria > Pseudomonadota > Gammaproteobacteria > Burkholderiales > Burkholderiaceae_C > Rhodoferax. Next base: position 44,446 of record JBAXBQ010000004.1, read on the forward strand.
AGTTTCGCCATAGGCCGCATTCTGGTAGCCAGTCAAAAACGTAACGCGCTTGGCAATCAGCTCATCAAGCGAGCTGCGTTTGGCAAACACAACCACTTGCGCCGGGTTGAACAGCGCAGCGAACGCCGCACCGTCGTGCGCGGCACGGCGGCCCCACTGAAACGCCGCCTTGTTCTGCTCCACCGCCACGGCGTTGAGTTCAATGGCACGCAACAGCGATGTTTTTTCCAACGGGATCCAGCCTTTTTGCCAGGCGTAGCCCAGCATGATCGGGTTGGTGTAAATGCTGTCGCCCATCATTTGAATGGCAGCGGCGTCGGCATTGAACGCGCCCACCGCGGTCAGTCCGACGGCTTTGACGATGTCGGCGACACAGGCATCTGCGGGGTTCTGCCAATTGGCGTTGGTGACAAAGGCCGCCGTTGGCACCGCGTGCGAGTTGAGCGCCACACGGGTACGCCCGTCGCGCATGCGCAGCATCGTTTCCTTGGCGGCGGCGACGATCGGATCACAGCCAATAATCAGGTCGGCTGCCGCCATGCTGACGCGGGTGGTGCGAATCGCTTCCTGCGACGACGCTATGAGCACGTGGCTCCAGGTGGCACCGCCTTTTTGCGCCAGGCCACCGGCGTCCTGGGTTACAACGCCCTTGCCTTCCAGATGCGCCGCCACCCCCAACAGTTGCCCGATGGTAATGACGCCAGTACCACCGACACCGGCAACCACAATACCCCAGACGCTGGCGTCTGGCGCCGCGATGGCAGGCAACTGCGGCTCTGGCAAATCACCCAATTCGAACGGTGACACGCCCTTGCCTTTGGATTTCTTCCGCAGTTGTCCGCCTTCCACCGTGACGAAGCTGGGGCAGAAGCCCTTGACACATGAATAATCCTTGTTGCAGGTGCTCTGATTGATCTGTCGCTTGCGGCCAAATTCAGTCTCCAGCGGTTCCACACTCAGGCAGTTGCTCTGCACACCGCAGTCGCCACAGCCTTCGCAAACCAGTTCGTTGATGAGCACGCGCTTGGCCGGGTCTGCCAGGGTACCGCGCTTCCTGCGCCGACGCTTCTCGGTGGCACAGGTCTGGTCATAAATAATGACGGTGGTACCTTTGATTCCACGGAATTCGCGCTGGATGCGGTCGAGTTCATCGCGATGTTGCACCGCCACACCTTCCACCAGTTTCACGGCCTCGTACTTTTGCGGCTCGTCGGTCACCACCACGATGTTGGCCGCCCCTTCGGCCCGCATGCTCTGGGCAATTTGGGCCACCGAGTGACCTTCAGGTCGCTCACCAATCTGCTGGCCGCCGGTCATGGCGACCGCATCGTTGTAGAGAATCTTGTAGGTGATGTTGACCCCCGCCGCAATGCTCTGGCGAATCGCCAGCAGCCCGCTATGAAAGTAAGTGCCGTCACCCAGATTGGCAAACACATGACTCTCATTGCTGAAGGGCTGCTGGCCGACCCAGGGCACGCCCTCGCCGCCCATCTGGGTAAAGCCGACAGTAGAGCGTCCCATCCAGACGCTCATGAAGTGGCAACCAATGCCGGCCATGGCGCGCGAACCTTCAGGCACTTTGGTGCTGGTGTTGTGCGGGCAACCGGAGCAAAACCAGGGCTGCCGATCAGCGCCCTTGACGGCACTCAACTCGATCACCTGCATGGCACTTTCCTTGGCCTGAAGAATTGCCAGTTGGGTGTCAATGCGCGCACCGACCTCGGCGCTGACACCCAGCTTCTTCAAGCGCTGCGCTATGGCGCGCGCAATGAGGGACGGCGACAGATCGGCGTTGGCGCGCAACAAGGTGTTGGCGGTCGGGTTGGCCATGGACCATTCACCGCCACTGAAATCCCCTTCGACTTCATTGAACTTGCCCAGCACCTGAGGGCGCACGTCAGCGCGCCAGTTGTAGAGCTGTTCCTTGAGCTGGTATTCAATAACCTGGCGCTTTTCTTCGATGACAATAATTTCCTGCAGCCCGGTGGCAAATTCACGAGTGAGTTGGGCTTCAAGGGGCCACACCACAGCGACCTTGTGCAGGCGAATACCCACCTGCCGACAGGTCGCGTCGTCCAGCCCCAGATCGATCAGGGCCTGACGTGTATCGTTAAAGGCTTTGCCGCTGGCAATCAGCCCGAGGCGGTCGTTCGATCCCTCAATGACGTTGTAGTTGAGCCGGTTGGCGCGGACATAGGCCAGCGCCGCGTACCACTTGTAGTGAAACAGGCGCGCCTCCTGCTCGAGAGGCTGTTCCGGCCAGCGAATGTGCAGGCCGCCGGGCGGCATCTGGAAGTCAGTCGGGATTTTGATCTGTACCCGATCTGGATCGATCACCGCAGTGGCGCTCGATTCAACAATTTCCTGAATCGTCTTCATGCCGGCCCAGACGCCCGAGAAACGACTCATGGCAAAGGCATGAATCCCCAGATCAAGAATCTCCTGCACGGTCGCTGGAAAGAACACCGGCGTGCCGCAAGCCTTGAAGATATGGTCACTCTGGTGTGCCGCGGTCGAACTCTTGGACACATGGTCGTCCCCGGCCACTGCAATCACGCCGCCCCAGGGTGTCGTGCCAGCCATATTGGCGTGCTTGAAAACGTCGCTACAGCGGTCCACGCCCGGACCCTTGCCGTACCAGATACCGAACACACCATCAAATTTGTTGCTGCCGGGTGGCGCAAAACCAAGTTGCTGGGTGCCCCACAAGGCAGTGGCGGCCAGTTCCTCATTGACGCCCGGCTGAAAAACGATGTTTTGCGCCTTCAGGTATTTCGCCGCCTTGACCAACGCCTGGTCGTAGCCGCCCAACGGGGAGCCACGGTAACCGCTGATAAATCCCGCCGTATTTTTGCCCGATCGCTGGTCGCGCTGACGCTGCAACATGGGCAGCCTGACCAGCGCCTGCACGCCGCTCATGAAAGCCGAGCCGCAATCCAGGGAATATTTGTCGTCCAGCGTAACGCTTTCCAGCGCCAGGCGGATTGAGTCGGGTAGCGGTGCGTTCATTTGCTGCAGTCTCCAGAATTCGAAGATAGTAACGTGATCAGTCCTACTTGGGCCAAAGCACCCACAAGCGCAATGGCTGCTTGAGACGACCGGCCAGTTCTGCCGCAGCCGCACCCCAGCCGGCAAAATAGTCGGCCCGCACGGCGCCTACGATGGCACTGCCGGTGTCTTGTGCAAATACCAGTTTTTGCAATTGGGCGGTCGCTCCGTTGGAGACCAGCCATACCGGCGTGCCATAGGGAATACTGCCCGGGTCCACCGCGATAGAGCGTCCCGGCGTCAGCGGCACGCCTTGCGCCCCCTTGGGACCCCAAGCGGCGTCAGACTCCGACAAGGGTTCTTCCCGGAAAAAAACGGTACGCGGATTGCTCCACAACAACTCGTTGACACGGTCCGGATTTCGCAAAGCCCAGGCCTTGATGGCGGGCCAGGATGCGTCGCGCACTTCGCCCTGATCAAGCAGCCAGCGACCAACACTCTTGTAGGGCTGATCATTGGAACCGGCATAGGCCAGGCGTACCAGACGTTGTGTCCCATCAGGTTCCGTCATACGCACCCGCCCGGAGCCTTGAATCTGCAAAATCAACGCGTCAATCGGGTCCTCCAGATAGGCTATCTGCCGCCCGTTGAGCGCAGCTTGCACTTGGGGCAAAGTGTCGATCTCCTGGCGCGTGTACCAGGGTTTGCGCTGCGCCAGGTTCAGAGGCGGCTGGTACAAAGGAACAGAAAATTCTGCGTTGACCTTGCGCGAACCCGCCAGCACCGGCTCGAAATAGGCGGTTAACAAACCATCAACGCCACCCGCCAAAGCTTCCACCTGGTAGGGCTGCAAGCGCGTCATCAGCCAGGCACGCTGCTCGGCATCACTGCCAATGCTCAAACGCCGCACCTCGGAACACAAAGGTGCAAACACCGGACCCGGGCGCTCACAACTCTTCAGCCAGGCGTTCCAGGCCTCATGCAAGGCGTCGACTTCAAAGCCCGGCAGATCAGCCCAGCGCACTGCAGTCCAGCTACTGCGAGCCTGCACCAGGGCGCCTGGCAAAACCCCGCTGTCGCTTGACCTGTCAACGCTGGTTGGCGTTGCGTCCGCAGCCGGCGCATTGCTCACGGGAACCTGCCTGGGAGCGCTACCACAGGCCGCCAGCATCCCTACAATCAGGCCATACCACACGGCACACAGGAGATAGTTCATGAGTTTGCTTTTGCTGGAAGCGCTTGGGGCTTTGTTGCTGGCGCTGCTGATTGTCTGGTGGACCATGTTTTCTGGGCGCAAACACGGTGAGTTGCCGCCAGTCGCAACCCATCGAGATGGAGTCGCCAGCGACGCGTCAGCCAAGCGCATTGGGAAACAGCTTGATCAACGCGACCGCTGAGCCGCCAAGCAGCCAAGCACGGCGAGGTTCTACACAGTGTGTCCGGAAACGCTGCCGGAGCGACGACCTGTTCAACGCGCTGGCTCCTTCGAGTTGCCGGGCGTGATCTCGGGCTTGCTGTCGCCAGCCTCTGTTTTGCGGCCCACCTTGCTGATTTTGGGGTCGGCCCAACTGCCGTCAATGTGAAACTCCTGCGTTGCGGCTTCGATCAGGGGTCGCCTTAAAAACAACTGGGCCAGGAAGGTACCGATACCGATTGCCGGATTGATGACGGAGGCGATCAGCGAGGCGGTTCCGGCATTGATCTCCGGCACCACGACGACCTTGATATCCTGCGTTTCTTTCGCGATATCGGCCCGCCCGTCCATCAATACTGCCGCGTTGACGCCCTTCATCTGCAGATTATTGGTTTTGGCAATGCCCTGCTCGATGGCCACGTCGCCGCGCAGAAAATCAAAGGCGAAGCCATCGCTAAAGACATCCCGAAAGTCCAGCGTCAAGCGCCGTGGCAAGGCTTGCAGACTGAGTACACCCATCAATTTGGCAATACCGGGGTCGGCCTTCAAAAACTGGCCGTTCTCCACATTGACACTGAAAGCGCCGTTCATGGAAGGGTAGTCCAGGCCCAGCGGCGAACCCAGCCAGGCGACTTGCCCTTCCATTTTGCCGCGTCCTTTCCGCACCACATCACGCATGCCAAAGCGTGACAGCAACTCGCCACTGTCGGCAATGTCAAGCTTGAAGTTCAGTACCGTGCGCCGACGCTCAGGCACAGTGCGCGATAACGCTGTCCCCGGCGCGCCGCCTTGGGCATTAATACTGGCCCAGTTGCCGCTGGCCGTCAGCACTGCTTCCGGCGTGATGATATTGAACTTGTTGAGCCGCCATTCGCGGGCGGTCGCTTCGCGCTTGGGCCCGCCGGTGCCGCGATTGATGGCCTCGACCTCCAGCCGGCCCAATCGTTTGCCGCGCAATTCGAAATCATCGACCACAATATCCAGCGCTGGAATACTGGCCGGTTGTTCATCGAGCAAGGCTTCGACCTCGCTGGCCGTGCCGGGCGCAATGGTCAGTCTGGCGAGTCGGGCATAGAAGCGCCCGGCACCGCTGTCCGAGGACTGGCGGTATTCCATGTAACCATTGAATTCGGCGGCATCCAGATTGGCCCGCCACAGCAACCCGTCGCGCGAACCGCCGACCACCACGTTATGAAGTTTGCGCCCGCCAAAGGTCAACTCGCGTGCCCGCACCGCCATGCTGGTGGGCAAATAGCTCAATGCCACAACACTGGCGGCGGTGCCGGTCATCGAAGTGCCGGTCGCCTGCGACAACACGGCACTCCAGGCATCCAAATCAAAAGCGCCAAGATTGATGTTGGCCGCCACTCCATCATCAGGCATCGGAGCCGACTCTGACGGCGACAACCCGACCGCCATGCTGCCACGAGTGACGCGCGGCTCGGGTCCCGAGAGATCACGAAAATAGACGATCGACGCGACGCGCCCGATGTCCAATGTCACCTGGTCGCGCAAGCCCAACGGCGCACCTGCTGCACTCACCAGCGACTCTCGCAGCAACGCCGTCTCCAGGCGAAAAGGCAAGGCTGACTCGGAAGTCTTGTTGAATGGCGCAGGCAAGCCAAGCGCCAGCCCCTGCAAATTGCTGGCGACCAGCAGTTCAGGTTCACCGCGGCGAAAGCCCAACACCGCCGTGTAAGCCGCGCTGCCACTGGCCTGCTGCGCCAGACGCGCGACAAAACCAAGTTCTTTGGCCTGTCGCAATCCGTCCGCCGTTGCGACACCGCTGGCGCGGATCACGATCGATGGTGGCACTTTGCTGGCACTGCCCAGGGTGCCCGTGTTCGCCACCGAGCCGCCTTCCAGACGCACATCACCGCCCAGCATTCGAGCCTGACCCGTGCTGATCAAAAACCCGCTTTCCGAAAAGCTCACGACGCCCCGGCTGCGAGCCAATTTTGGGGTGTCAGGCGTTATCTGGATATCGTTTCCGGACAGGGTGACGCTGCCTTGCACCGTTGATTTGTCCAGGTTGGCAATGGGTAGTACAAGTTTCAATCTGTAGTCGGCACTTGCACTGCCAACGGCCCGCGCCAAAGCGTGCCCGGTCATGGTGCCCAGCGGTGACCCGTTGACAATGCCCAGACCCTCCGTCAGCGCACCACGTGCCTCGGCATTCACGGTAACGGTGGCGTGCATCAAATCAGGGATCAGAGCCTCCAATTTGCTGATCTGCAAATTGGCGCCGACACCCATCTTCGCGCGCGCCGCCCTGACCTGCAACTTCGTGCGATCGATCACCAATTCACCGCTGAGTTGCTGCAGCGCCGGCCAGGGCAGCGCGTCAGGCGCCTGCAAGCTGCGCGGCACGTAGGCATACCTGGCATTTTGAACATCGGCGGAAATCCGAAACTCACCCAGCTTGGGGTCACTAAATGGCATGTCGTACAGATCACCTTTGACCTTGAACTTGACTGCATTGGCAGTCCCACCCTGCATCGCGTCACGCACGTAGTCGCGCGCCGGACGCGGAATGACGGACGGCAAATAGCGGTGCACCCGGGTGCCATCGGCACGGCTCAGCGTAGCTTGCAGATCCAGCACACCGGGAAACCTGGACCTGGCGCGTGACTTGCCGGGGTCGCTGGTCTCCCATTTGATTTGCGCCTCACCCTGCGCATCGGCGTTGCTGAACTTCATGTTGGATAACTGAACTGAAATGCGCTCGCCACTACGCTGCCAGCGGGCGTCGGTTGAAAGCTGTGTCACGGCAATTTCCGCTTCATCGAATATTTCCGGCAGCGCGATGGCGCCCTGCGCCAAACCGATACTGGCGCGACCGGTGGACTGATTCAGGTCAAACTCAATACTGGCACCACGGATGCCAGGAGAACTACCAGCGGCGGCGAGCTGCAGTTGACTCACCAGCCCCTTGATTTCATATTTACTCAAAGACTCCAGCGGGCCCTGCCAACTGGCTTGTATTCGCTCCACCAGCCCTTTGGGAGCATAAGCAAGCAGGGCAGTTCGGATGGCTGGGTCGAACGGCAGACGGTTGGCAATCTGTGCCAGAGCGGCCAAATCCAGCCGGTCGGCTTTGAACTCGCCGCGGGCGGCCACTTTGCCCTCAGCACCCTGATAGATTATGTTGACATTGCCACCGGGCCAACGCAAACCGTCGCGCGTGTCAAATTGGAGAGCCTGGGTAGAAAATTCAAAACCGGACGACAGGCGCTTACCGCCCAGACGGCCTCGAACCGCCTGCAAATCCAGGGCTTGCAAGCCACTACCCAAAACGACACTTACTTCACCGAGCGCCACGTCCGCCACCGCGCCGACCACCGCTCCCTGGCTGACATCGACCCATGCCGTCAGTGCCCCGTTGCCCTGGCGCAAATCAACACCGGCCTCGGCATAGCGCCGCAACTCTGACAGGTCAACGCGAGAAAATGCCGCGTATAGCTGACCTTTCCAGTCCTGCCAACGACCCTTGTTGGGCGACAGCAAGGGTTGCTGGAACATGCCCCGCAGACTGAATCGCTCGCCCCATTGCAGGGGTGGCGTGGCATCCAGACGGATGTCGTGCTGTCGCGTCCCGTTGCGCACCACCAGGTCCACCTGTTTAAGTTCCAATGTCGGTGCCGCCCGCAACTCATCGGTCCAACGAATAGTACCGTCATGGATGGCAAACTCGATTTGCGAAAAAAACCAGTCGGCAGCGGCACTCTCGGAATCGCCAGTCTTGGAAAAATCGAGCCCGGCTACAACTATTTTTCCATCCAGGCCCCGCCGAATGACGAGTTCCGGCCGATCCACATACAGTTGCTCAAACCCCAGGTACCACAGTGAGCGTGGCGACACGGCAGCCAGCACGCGCGGCAGGCGCAAGGCTTCGCGGCCTTGTGCATCAAATAGCTGGATATCGGTGAGCTCAAACGAGGGGATCAGGCCGGTCGATCGCGCCGAGATGGCGCCGATGCGTACCGGAACTCCCAGCATTCCTGTCGCCCGCGCTTCGAGCAACGGGCGAAACTCGCCGATTCGCGGCACAATCAACCAGTGCAGCGCGCCCCAAGTCGCGCCGCAAAGTAACCACGCCAGCAACACCAACACCAGCGACCAACGAGCCAGGGTTGTCAATATTTTTGGTGGTGAAGTTGGGGCAGGCGTCGCGTCAATCATTGGAAACTGGTAGTTATGACAGGAATTATGACCGGCCCCGCTTTGTCATCGCACTCGCGCTTCGGCCAGCGCGTGCGCCGCCGTTTCGAGAGCCAATTGCATTTATTGCCACCCGGTTTGCCGGATCATGCCGCGCTAGCACAAACATTTGCCGCGCTTAGCGCTTGCGGTTACGACACCGCCAGCGCTTTGCGGACGATGCGGCAACTGGTGCTGGAGCGTTTGCTGTGTCTGGACTGTGACGGACAGGCGACATTGCAGCAGGTCACCCAGACGATGACGGCGCTGGCCGAATTCGCACTCAACCAGGCCTGCGCGCAGGTGCAGCGAGCACTGGGCCTAAACCATGGCAACCCGCGCTCGGAGACTGGCGAACTGGCGCAGCTATGGGTTATTGGTATGGGCAAACTGGGCGCGCGCGAGCTCAACGTTTCGAGCGATATCGACCTGATCTACGTTTATGACGAGGACGGAGAAACCAGTGGCAACGCGCAGGGTCGCGGTCAAATTTCAAACCAGGAATATTTTGCCAAGGCGGTGCGCGCCATCTACACATTGATCGGTGACACGACCGAATATGGCCTGGTTTTTCGGGTCGACCTGGCGCTGCGGCCCAATGGAAATTCCGGCCCACCTGCAGTGTCACTTGCCGCGCTGGAAGAATACCTGCATGTGCAGGGCCGCGAATGGGAGCGCTTTGCCTGGCTCAAAAGCCGGGTGGTGGCGCGACTGGGCGGTAGCGACAACAGTGCCGCCCAAAGCCTGCGAGACGTGGTGCTGCCGTTTGTGTTCAGGCGCTATTTGGACTACAACGTGTTCGACTCGCTGCGCGTGCTGCATCGGCAAATCCGCGAGCATGCCAGCAAACGCAGCAGCGGGCACCCGGAACGCGCCAACGATGTCAAGCTCGGGCGCGGCGGCATTCGTGAAATTGAGTTCACCGTGCAACTGCTGCAGGTGGTGCGCGGCGGACAGTTTCCAGAACTCAGAACGCGCCCCACCCTGAGTGCCCTGACACGCCTTGCCAGAGCCGGCCTCATGTCGCAAACAACTGCCCAGACGCTGGCGCTGGCCTATGATTTTTTGCGGCGCGTTGAACACCGCATTCAGTACCTTGATGATCAGCAGACACATGTCTTGCCAACGTCAGACTCTGACCTGGAGTGGATCGCCCATACGCTGGGCTATAGCACTGCCAGCGCGCTGCTGCACCAACTGGACCGCCAGCGCGAACTGGTGGCGCAGGAGTTTGACGCCTTGCTGGTGGATGGCACGGACGAGGAATGCAAAGGCTGTAGCGCTAGCAAGACAGTGATCGCGACACCTGACTTTGAAGACTTGCTGGAGCAGTTACCGGCAGATTTTCAGCGGCGGCTGGCCAACTGGCGGGACCACCCGCGGATACTGGCTTTGCGCGATGATTCGCGCCTGCGACTGATGCGATTGATTGCTCGCACCGCCCAGTGGGTGCGTCAGGACAAGGTCACCGAGCAAGCGGCAGTGCGTATCGTCGACTGGATGGAGCCGCTGCTGCGGCGCGAAAGCTATTTGGCGCTGCTGGTGGAACGACCCAACGTGCACGAAAGGTTGTTGCGTCTGCTCGGTGCCGCGCGCTGGCCGGCACGCTATCTGATGCTGCATCCGGGTGTGATTGACGAGTTGGCCAGCCCCGATATGCTCAATGAGCGCTTTTCGGCAGCCGACTTCGAGCACGAACTAAGTCACCGGCGCGCCGCGCTGCTGGGCACTGGTGAAGACGACGACGAGGCGCTCCTCAACCTGCTGCGACGCGCCCATCACGCCGAAGTGTTTCGAACACTGGCACGTGATGTGGAAGGCCGCCTGACGGTCGAACAAGTCGCTGACGACCTGAGTTCACTGGCCGAAGCGGTGTTGCGAGTGACCACCAAGTGGTGCTGGGATCGCCTGAAAACCCGACACCGTGAGACACCGCAATTGGCCATCCTTGCCTACGGCAAACTCGGCGGCAAGGAGCTCGGCTACGGCAGCGATCTGGACATTGTGTTTGTCTACCAGGACGAGGACGATCGCGCCTCTGAGGTTTATGCCAGTCTGGTGCGCAAGCTGATCAACTGGTTGACCGTCAAAACCGGTGAAGGCGACCTCTACGAGATCGACACCGCCTTGCGACCGAACGGCAACTCGGGTCTTTTGATCACGACCTTTGACGCTTACGCCAACTACCAGCAGCAGCGTGGCTCCAACACCGCCTGGACCTGGGAACACCAGGCCATGACGCGGGCCCGCTTTGTGCTTGGCGATGATGCGCTGCGACAGCGTTTTGACATGATCCGCAAAACCGTCATCGCGGCGCCGCGCAACGCTGGGGAATTGAAGAGTGAAATCATCACCATGCGCAACCGGGTTCGTGCAGCGCATCCCGTCAAGGGACTGCAATTTGACGTCAAGCACAGCCCAGGCGGCATGATCGATGTCGAGTTTGTCATGCAATACCTGGTGCTGTGCAACGCGCAAATGCACCCTGAACTGGTCGACAACACCGGCAACATCGCCCTACTGGAGCGCGCCGAAGTGATTGGCTTGCTGCCCTCCGGAATCGGTCACGCCGCGGCCGGTGCCTACCGCGAATTGCGCAGGGTGCAACACCGGGCCCGGCTTAACGAAGAGCCGACTCACGTCGTCATGCCTGAGTTGCAGGAACAACGCGACGCCGTGCTGGCGCTCTGGAAAACAGTGTTTGGCGATACTCGTCCCTGATCTACATCAAAGCCAGCGCCTAAAGAAACTTTTGTTGTCTCGGTAAATTCTGCTCAAGCACTAGATATAGTGTGTATCATTGTGTTACGCGCTACCTATAGTGTTTCGAGGGGACCTCAGTGAGCAAACCAATCACCGCCCAATTCACCCACATCATCAAGCGCGACGGTGGCATCAAGCCGTTCGACGTCGGCAAAATCGCTTTTGCACTGGAGCGCGCGGCGCAAGTCAGTGGTGAGTTTGATGCCGCCGAAGCGCAACGCCTGACCCAGTACCTGGTGGTGCCGAAGATCAAGGTCCAGGGCCACGTGACACCGCACATCGAGCAAATTCAGGACGCCGTCGAGGGCGCCCTTTTTGATGCCGGTTACCCCAAGACTCTGCGTGCCTACATCGTCTACCGCGAACAGCACAGGAAGCTGCGAAGCGACCGCAAAACGCTGGTGGACGTCGAGTCCAGCATGAACGAGTACCTGCAGCAACTCGACTGGCGCGTCAATGCCAATGCCAACCAGGGCTACTCGCTGGGCGGGCTGATCCTCAATGTTTCTGGCAAGGTCATCGCCAACTACTGGCTCAACCACGTCTACCCGCCCGCGGTCGGCGCGGCGCACCGCAGCGCAGCGATTCACATTCATGACCTCGACATGCTGGCTGGCTATTGCGCCGGCTGGTCGCTGCGCACGCTGCTCAACGAAGGTTTGAACGGCGTCCCTGGCAAGGTCGAGTCGGGTCCGCCCAAGCATCTGTCCAGCGCGGTCGGGCAGATTGTCAATTTTCTGGGCACACTGCAAAACGAGTGGGCCGGGGCGCAGGCCTTCAGCTCCTTTGACACCTACATGGCACCGTATATCCGCAAGGATGGGCTGGACTATGACCACGTGCGCCAGTGCCTGCAGGAGCTGATCTATAACCTCAACGTGCCGTCACGCTGGGGCACGCAAACGCCGTTTACCAACCTGACCTTTGATTGGGTCTGCCCGGAAGATTTGCGTGAGCAAACGCCTGTCATCGCCGGAAAAGAGATGACCTTCACCTACGGCGAGCTGCAAGCCGAAATGGACATGGTGAACCGCGCCTACATCGAGGTCATGATGGCTGGTGACGCCAAGGGCCGGGTTTTCACCTTCCCGATCCCGACCTACAACATCACGGAAGACTTCGACTGGTACAGCCCGAACGCCGAAGCGCTGTTCGAGATGACGGCCAAGTACGGCCTGCCCTACTTCCAGAACTTCATCAATTCGGAACTGAAACCGAACATGATCCGTTCCATGTGCTGCCGCTTGCAGCTCGACCTGCGCGAGCTGCTCAAGCGCGGCAATGGCTTGTTCGGCTCGGCCGAACAAACCGGCTCGCTGGGGGTGGTCACCATCAACTGCGCACGTCTGGGCTATCTCCACAAGGGTGACGAGGCTGGCATGCTGAAGGCGCTCGACACCCTGCTGGAGCTGGGTCGCGACAGCCTGGAGATCAAGCGCAAGGTGATCCAGCGCCACATGGACAACGGCCTGTTCCCCTACACCAAGCGCTACCTGGGCACCTTGCGCAACCACTTCTCCACGCTGGGCGTGAACGGCATCAACGAGATGATCCGCAACTTCACACATGACAAAGAGGACATAAGCACCGATGGGGGGCACGCTTTTGCCATTCGCCTGCTGGACCATGTGCGCGCCCGCATGCTGGAGTTTCAGGACCAGACCGGCCACATGTACAACCTGGAAGCGACACCGGCCGAGGGCACCACCTACCGTTTTGCCAAGGAAGACGCCAAGCAGTTGCCGGGCATCCTGCAGGCGGGCACGCCGGACATGCCTTACTACACCAACTCCAGCCAACTGCCGGTCGGCTTTACCGACGACCCGTTCGAGGCGCTCGAGCTGCAGGACGACCTGCAGCGCAAGTACACCGGTGGCACCGTCTTGCACCTGTACATGAGCGAGCCTCTGTCCAGCGCCGAGGCCTGCCGCCAACTGGTGAAGCGTTCGCTATCGCGCTTCTCGCTGCCCTACATCACCATCACGCCGACCTTCTCAATCTGCCCCAAGCACGGCTACCTGGGTGGCAAACACGAGTTCTGCCCCAAATGCGACGCCGAGACGATTGCGCGCAAACAGCTTGAAACCGCCTGAACAACTTAACCAGGAGAGACCAAAATGACCGACTTGAGCGAACAACTGTTGCTGGCCCGGCAAACCGTGGTACTGCGCGACGACGAGCGTCAGCGCTGCGAAGTGTGGACCCGCGTCATGGGCTACCACCGCCCGATGTCCTCCTTCAACACCGGCAAAAAGGGTGAGTTCCTTGAGCGCACTTACTTTGACGAGCGCTGCGTTCTCCGCGAAACAGCTTAAGGTCGGCGGCGTCACGCCGTTCAGCGCCACCGACTATCCCGGCAAGCTGGCTGCTGTCATTTTTGTACAGGGTTGCCCTTGGCGCTGTGGCTATTGCCACAACCCGCATTTGCAAATGCGCAGCGACGCCAGTCCAGTCGATTGGCAACAAGTTCTGAAACTCCTGAAGCGGCGGGTCGGCTTGATCGACGCCGTGGTCTTCAGCGGTGGCGAGCCGACCATGGATGCAGCACTGGAGGACGCCATACGCGGAGTGCGTGCGCTCGGCTTTGACATCGGATTGCACACCGCCGGCGCCTACCCGCGGCGCCTAAATGAAGTGCTGCCGCTGGTCGATTGGGTCGGCATCGACATCAAAACCACGATTGAAGCGTATGACGACATTACCGGCATCAGCGACAGTGCCCGTCTCGCGCTGGCCAGCGCGCAGGTCGTTCTGTCCAGTGGCGTGGCGCACGAGTTTCGAAGCACCGTGCATCCGGCACTGCAAACACCCAAAGAAATCCTGACGCTGGCCCGGACCCTGAGCGCCATGGGCGTGCGCAACTATGCCTTGCAGCGGTTTCGCAATACCGGTTGTGCCGATGAAGATCTGACTGCCAGCTCCAACGTGGGTTACCCCGGCGCTGAACTGGTGGCGCAGGTGAGCGCCCTGTTTGCAGAGTTCACCTTGCGCGATGCCTGAGGCGGCCTCGGATCGCAGCTTTCGGATGGGGATTTTTCTGGAAGTTACACTTGTCTCCTCCTGAACCACAGCCTCTGGACATAAACCATGAACCGCTGCCTGCATTTACCCGTCGCACATGGGTTGCGAACGCTTGTCCTCATCCTGATCTGGGCCCTGCCCCTCATTCAGAGTCCTGCCACGGCGCAAAACATTCGCCAGTTCCCCGCAGCGGCCAAGCGTGGCTTACTACTCGTGACGACGCCGCCCGAAGTGCTGATTGACGGCAAACGGGCGCGACTGTCGCCCGGCGCCCGCATCAAGAATGTCAACAACATGCTGGTGATGTCGGCTTCGCTGGCGGGCACCAGCGTACCGGTGATCTACCTGATGGATGTGCAGGGCATGGTGCACGAGGTGTGGCTTCTGAGCGCGCAGGAAGCGCAGTCCAACTGAAGCAGCACGGCATGTCCAAAAAAGTCTTTATCAAAACCTTCGGCTGCCAGATGAACGAGTACGACTCGGGAAAGATGGCCGACATTCTCAATGCTGCACAGGGTTACCAGCCGACCGACAACGTGGAGGAAGCCGACCTGATTTTGTTCAACACCTGTTCGGTGCGCGAGAAAGCGCAGGAAAAAGTTTTTTCCGACCTGGGGCGCGTTAGGCTCCTGAGGAAAAAGGGCGCGTTGATTGGCGTCGGCGGCTGTGTCGCAAGCCAGGAAGGCGCCGCCATCATTGAGCGCGCTCCTTATGTGGATGTGGTGTTTGGTCCGCAAACCCTGCACCGATTGCCACAGCTATTGGCGGCGCGTGATCTGCAAAATCGCTCACAGGTCGACATCAGTTTTCCGGAAATAGAAAAGTTTGACCACTTGCCGCCGGCCCGTGTCGAAGGTGCCACCGCTTTCGTCAGCATCATGGAAGGCTGCTCCAAGTATTGCAGTTACTGCGTGGTGCCTTACACCCGCGGCGAAGAAGTGTCGCGTCCATTTGAGGATGTGCTGGTGGAAGTGGCGGGTCTGGCCGATCAGGGCGTGAAAGAAGTCACGCTGCTGGGTCAGAACGTGAACGCCTACCGCACGCTCATGGGCGACAGCGCAGAGATGGCAGACTTTGCGACGCTGCTGGACTATGTGGCTGATATTCCCGGCATCGAACGCATTCGATACATGACCAGCCATCCCAATGAGTTCACAGCGGCGCTGATTGCAGCATACGAAAATATTCCGAAGCTGGTAAGCCACCTGCACCTGCCGGTGCAGCACGGCTCGGACCGCATATTGATGGCCATGAAGCGGGGTTACACCGCCATGGAGTTCAAATCCACCGTCCGCAAATTGCGTGCCATCCGTCCCGAGATGGCCATCAGCAGCGACTTTATCGTCGGCTTTCCGGGTGAGACCGAAGATGACTTCGACAAGACGATGAAGCTGATAGACGATGTCGGCTTTGACAACTCATTCAGTTTTATCTTCAGCCCACGCCCCGGCACACCCGCCGCCAATCTGGCTGACGCCACGCCGCATGAAGTGAAGTTGCGCCGCTTGCAACATTTGCAAGGTGTCATCAATGGCAGCATCAAGCGCATCAGCGAAAGCCGACTGGGCACGGTGCAGCGGATTTTGGTGGAGGGCCGCTCGAAACGCGATGCCACCGAATTGATGGGCCGCACCGAGTGCAACCGGGTTGTCAACTTCTGTGGTCTGCCTCATCTGATCGGGCAACTGGTGGACGTCAAAATCACTGCAACGCGAAGTTTCACTTTGCGGGGTGAGGCGTTAACGAGCAAGGCGTTGCAACAACAGGCGCGACCCGCAGCGGTATCGTCACTGGCCCGTCGTTGACCAGGTGCACCTGCATGTCGGCCGCAAACTGCCCGGTTTGCACCAGCTTGTGAGCTGCCCTGGCCTGTGCCACAAAGTGTTCGTACAGACGACGACCCGCGTCAGGGCGGGCCGCCGCATCAAAGCTGGGCCGGTTACCGCCAGAAGCGTCGGCGGCCAGTGTGAACTGGCTTACGATCAGCAGTCCGCCTGGCGTACCCCGGCCATCCATGTCCTGTAGACAAAGGTTCATCTTGCCGGCAGCGTCGCCAAAGATGCGCAACTTCAAAATCTTGGCCAGCATTTTGTCACCCTGCAGCTCGCTGTCACCCTGCTCGGCACACAGCAGCACCAGTAATCCGGCACCAATCGAGCCACTGACCTGGCCGGCAATTTCGACGCGCGCCGCACTGACGCGCTGCAACAGGGCAATCATGCTGGCACTGGGGATTTCAAATCAAATCCTTCGGGTCGTCAAAGTGCGCCTCAACGTCACTCGGCAGCAACTGGATGGTGGCGCGAAGCCCGGGCACCGCGCTCATCAACGCCTGCTCGACACTGGTGCGCACCGCCGCGGCACGCCCCAGCGACCAGCTGGCGGGCATGTGCATGTGCAAATCGACGAAGCGGCGCTGTCCCGATCGGCGGGTTGTAACGTGATCAAAACGGATCGTGTGGTGGTCGAAATCGGTCAGCACCTTCTGGATTTCACGAAGTACATCGGGCTCTACCGCCTCGTCCATCAGCCCTTGTGACGAGCGCCACATCAGGTGAGCGCCTTCCCACAGAATATTCAGCGCCACGCCAATCGCCACCACCGGGTCGAGCCAGAGCCAGTCGGTTATGGCAACCGCTGCAATGCCTAGCACCACGCCAACGGAGGTCCAGACATCGGTCACCAGGTGCCGAGCATCGGCGTCCAGGGCAATCGAACGATGTGCTTTGGCGGCGCGAAACATGACCCAGGCCAACAAGCCGTTAAGCGCTGAGCTGACTACCGACAAAGCCAGCCCCCAACCAACCGACTGAATCGGTTGTGGATCAAGCAATCGGTGGCCGGCAGCCCAGACAATGCCGATGGCGGCGGCAATAATTAAAACGCCTTCAAATCCGCTGGAGAAATACTCTGCCTTGTGGTGCCCGTACGGGTGTTCTTGATCGGCCGGACGCTGCGCGATAGTGACCATCAACAGGGCGAAAATCGCGCTGGCCAGGTTCACCAGGGACTCCATCGCATCCGACAACAACCCGATCGAGTCGGTAATGTACCAGGCCCAGGTCTTGAGAACGATGGTAATGATGGCAACCATCACCGAGGCCAGCAGCAGGCGCGGCGGCGTCAGATAGCGCTCAGGGATGAAAGGCATGTCGATTCAACCGACCGTTACTTTTGCAAACTTGCGCTTGCCAACCTGCACCACATAGGTACCTGCGCCCAGCTTCAAGCTTTTGTCATTCACCACGCTGGAGTCAACGCGCACACCACCACCATCAATCAGGCGATTGCCCTCCCCGCTGGATGCCGAAAGTCCGGCCAGCTTTAGCAGGGCCGCAATGCCAAGAGGCGCGCCGCCATCTGCCAAGGGCAATGAAATTGCGTCAATCACATCCGGTACGCCGCCCCTGCTGCGGTTGATGAAGTCCTGCTCGGCAGTATCGGCCGCCGCATGCGAATGAAAGCGCGCTGTGATTTCCTTGGCCAGCGCCACTTTCGCATCTTTCGGGTTGCGACCGGCGCCGACCTGCTCCTTGAGCATGGCGATGTCGGTTTCACTCTTGAGACTCAACAGGGTGTACCAGCGCCACATCAAGACATCGGAAATGCTCAACACCTTGGCAAACATGGTGTTGGCGTCTTCCGAGATACCGATGTAGTTGTTTTTGCTCTTGGACATTTTCTCGATGCCATCGAGACCTTCGAGCAGTGGCATGGTCAAAATGCACTGTGGCTCCTGGCCGTATTCGACCTGCAAGTGACGACCCACTAACAAATTGAACTTCTGGTCAGTGCCACCCAGCTCAAGATCACTCTTGAGCGCCACGCTGTCATAGCCCTGCATCAGCGGATACAAGAACTCATGCACGCTGATCGGCGTGCCGGATTTGAAGCGTTCGGAAAAATCGTTGCGCTCCATCATGCGCGCCACCGTGTACCGGGCGGCAAGTTGAATCATGCCGCGTGAACCCAAGGCATCACCCCACTCGCTGTTGTAGCGAATTTCAGTTTTCGACGGATCCAGCACCATGGAAGCCTGCCGGTAGTAGGTTTGGGCGTTAACCTCGATCTGCTCACGGGTGAGGGGCGGGCGCGTACTGTTGCGACCGGACGGGTCACCAATCAGGCTGGTGAAGTCGCCAATCAAAAAAATGACGGTGTGACCCAAATCCTGTAGCTGACGCATTTTGTTGAGCACCACTGTGTGCCCAATATGAATGTCCGGCGCTGTCGGATCCAACCCCAATTTAATCCGCAGCGGCGTGCCGGTAGCGTCCGACCGAGCCAGCTTTTTCACCCATTCGTCTTGTGGGATCAGCTCTTCGCAGCCGCGCAAGGTCACCGCCAGCGCCTCCCGGACACGATCTGTTACAGAAACCGAAGATGCTTGCGCTTGATTCATAAGGGTTTTTATTGATGCGATGCGATGGAGCGAAGTTATACTCTGCCTTCACTTAAGTGCCTGAGTTTAATTTGTTGGGCTTGGGCACGTTGCCTGCCTGATCGTTCGCACATAAAACCAATCTCGTCTGGACCTCTCGTTTTGAAAGACCGCATTGCTGCCGCTGGAACTGCCTTTTTGACTTTTCCCGGTCGGATCATCAGGAAATACCCCAAGCGCGTCACCGCCATCATTGTGGCGTTGCTGCTAGGAGGGGGCGGTGGCGCATTGGCCGTAGCTTCGTTCGCACCGGATGCGTCGGATCTACCGCTGCGGGAGGTGATGGAGTCGGTTCAAACTTTGCCTTTGACGGTTCCGTCCGACCTGGACCTTCAGTCCCTCAGGCTTTTCAGATCAGAAGTCACTCGTTACAGCGATACCGCTGACACCTTGCTCAAGCGCATGGGAATAGACGACGTGGCTGCGGCGGCGTTCCTGCGCTCCGACGCCACTGCGTCGCAGGCCCTGCTGGGGCGAAGCGGCCGCAACGTTACGACCGAGGCCAGCGACAATAACGGCCTGCTAAAACTCAGCGCGCGCTGGAGTTCTGACAATGACGGCAACTTCAAGCGCCTGGTGGTAGAGAAAACCCCTCTGGGCTTTCAGTCCCGGATCGAAGCAGCACCGCTAAGCGCCTCGAACCGCCTGGCCAGCGCAACGATTGAAACTTCACTGTTCGCGGCCACCGACGAAGCCAAAATCCCGGACGCTGTTGCAACCCAACTGGCAGAAATTTTTTCCGGCAATATTGATTTCCATCGGTCATTGCGCAAGGGCGACCGCTTTTCCGTGGTCTACGAAACATTGGAAGGCGACGGTGAACCGCTGCGCGCCGGACGCGTTTTGAGCGCCGAATTTATCAACGCAGGCAAATCGTTCCAGGCGATGTGGTTTCAAGATGCGGTCACATCCGGCAAAGGCGGCTACTACACTCTGGATGGTCAAAGCCTGCGCCGTGCCTTTCTGGCGTCTCCGATGGAGTTTTCCCGCATGACCAGCGGCTTCAAGATGCGCTTTCATCCCCTTTTGCACGTCTGGAAAGCCCATCAGGGTGTGGATTACGCCGCCCCAACCGGCACCGCCGTGCGCAGCGTGGGTGACGGTGTGGTCGAGTTTGCCGGTGTTCAAAACGGCTACGGCAACATTGTCATCCTGAAACATGCCAATAGCTACAGCACGGTGTATGCGCATCTGAGCCGCATCAACGTGCGCAAAGGCCAAAGTGTCAGTCAATCCCAAACCATCGGTACGGTCGGTGCCAGCGGTTGGGCGACCGGTCCCCATCTGCATTTTGAGTACCGTATTAACGGCGGCTACCGCGATCCGCGCACCGTTGCCCGCGGCATCGAGACGGCGCCGCTGTCGGCTTCCGCCAGGCCTGTGTTTACCCGCCTCGCAGCCGAGAACCGGGTCGCTCTTTCGGCGGCTGCGACGGTTCAGCAAAGCAGCGCCCAGTAGATTTTTGGATTTTGATTCGACGTGTCTGAACTCTACGTCGGACTGATGTCTGGCACCTCGCTGGACGGTGTGGACGGCGTTCTGGTCGATTTCGCAGGACCTCATCTACTCGTTTTAGCCTATGTCAATGTGCCCTTTTCAGCGACGTTGACCAGGGAGTTGCTTGACCTCAATAGCTCCGGTGCTGATGAATTGCACCGCGCCGCTCTGGCGGCGAATGCGCTGGCTCGGATTTACGCCCAAGTGGTTGCTGATTTGCTTGCAAAGTCAGGCATCAGCAACGCCGCCGTTACCGCCATCGGTGCGCATGGTCAAACCGTGCGGCACCGGCCTCAGGCCATTGATGGCACTGGCTACACCCTCCAGTTGAACAACCCTGCCCTGCTGGTCGAATTGACTGGTATCGACGTCGTTGCCGACTTTCGCAGCCGCGATGTGGCAGCCGGTGGCCAGGGCGCGCCACTGGTGCCTGTTTTTCACCAGTTCTTTTTTGGCAACCCAGGTGAAACGATGGGTGTTCTCAATATTGGCGGTATTTCCAACCTCACCGTAGTCGGCCCGCACGATGCTGATGATGTCATGGGCTTTGATTGTGGTCCTGGCAACGCACTAATGGACGCATGGTGCTGGCAGCATCTTGGCCAGGCCTTCGACGCTGACGGTGCCTGGGCGGCTGCGGGCCAGATTCATGCTGGCTTGTTGGCGTCACTGCTGACCGAGCCCTACTTTGAACAACCGGCACCAAAGAGCACCGGCCGCGACCTGTTCAACTCGACCTGGTTGACTCGAAAACTTGAAAATCTGGCGTCTATTTCGCCGATGGATGTGCAATCGACACTGACTGAGCTGACCGCCAGTGCTTGCGCTGAAAGCGTCAATCGCTACGCTGTTGGGAGCAAGAACCTCATTGTGTGTGGCGGTGGGGCGTTCAACGGCCATCTAATGCGCCGACTACAGGTGCACTTGCCTCTTGTGCAAGTCACCTCCTCGCAAGGCCATGGACTGCCCCCATTGCAGGTCGAGGCGTGTGCGTTTGCATGGTTGGCACGCAAAACCATGTTGCACGAAAAATTAAACCTGCAAAAAATAACAGGCGCCAAAGGCGCCCGTGTATTAGGTGCGATTTATCCGAAGTGACCAGGAAGCCGTCTGTCCCGCAAGGATTACGAAAAGCTCGAACCGCAGCCACAAGTAGTTGTGGCATTCGGATTCTTGATCACAAACTGGGCGCCCTGCAGATCTTCCTTGTAATCAATCTCTGCGCCCACCAGATACTGGTAACTCATGGCATCGATCAGCAATGAAACACCATTCTTGGTCATGGTGGTGTCATCTTCATTGGTGATTTCATCAAAAGTGAAACCATACTGAAAGCCGGAACAACCGCCGCCTTGCACAAACACGCGCAACTTCAAGTCCGGGTTGCCCTCTTCGGCTATCAAGTCGGCCACCTTGGCGGCAGCACTGTCGGTAAAGAGGATCGGACTAGGCATCTCGGTCTGGATATGTTCTGCGACGGCACTCATGGTTTCTCCTAAATGGTTGTGGACACGGTCGGCCTGGCTACCATGCAGCTACAGGCTGCCTCACAAATTTTCAATGGCAATGTTGGCAATACTACAGCAATTCTCTCAGGAATTCAGCTAGCTGTTATTTGCCGCCAGTTTCAGTGTGGGCTTTTCCTCAGGGACGATGATCGGGCGCAATTGCCCGGCAATCAGGGCTCCCTGATGCATTTCCAGTGCCATGTAGTGCACCTCGCCATGAATCCGCGCCTTGGGTTGAAGCTCGAGCATGACACGGGCATGCACCGGTCCGGTGACTGCGCCGTTGATGATGATGTGATCTGCATGAATTTCACCGGCAACTGTTGCGAGCTCTGAAATTACCAGAATGCTTGGGAATTCGGGCTTGGCGCTGACATTGCCGACCACGCTGCCGTCGATCCGCAATCCTTCTTCAAAGCTGAAATTCCCATCGATTTGACTACCTTCAGCAATCAGACTTTTGATGGGAGGCTGTTTTTTCTTGTTGAACATAGTGATGCTCCTAAGCACATTAAACATCGGTGACGCTACAATTTGATCGACTGCACGGCTTTGATGGCCAAGCCGTCCAGAACTTTGGCGCTAACCCCTTTTACAACCGCTTGCACTGGCAACTCGAAAACACCCTCGATGCGGCCAAATTGCTTGAGCTTGATCGCCTGCCCACCGCCGGGTAAGGTGGCCGTCCAGGGCTTGCCATTTTGAATGCCTGAAAAGCTCAATTCCAGACGCCCATTAAACTCAGGTGCATTTTTTCTCGCCTGAATCACAAGAACCTGCCATTTCAATTCACGCCCATTTCGCACATCTGCCTGTAGACCGCGTATCGCAATGCCATCAGCGCCAGAAGTGGGAATCAGCTTTTCAAAGAACCCCAAGTCATCCTGCAGACTGCGCTTATCAGCTTCAAGTTGCTGGACTTGCGTTGCCAGTTTTTCCTGTACCACCTTTTCGGCAGTCAGCAAAGTCCTGGCAGTATTGGCTATCGTCTGTGCCTTGTCACGCGCATCTTTCAAATTCACCAGTTCACCACGCAAAACCAGGAGTTCAGTGCGCATTTGTTGCAGTTCCTCCTTGCTATCCTTATCAAGCCCGGCAATGTCTTTTCCAAACTCAAAAGCCCACAAGCCAATGGACGCACAAAACCCCAATACGATGGCAAGCACCACCCATCGCAGCGGCCACGGCAAGGCACTGCGAACGGACATCCGGGGAGCGCTGACAGTCAAGCGGCGAAGGAACAGGCGAAGTCGCATGAGGCATTCAGTATGGGGCGGTCAGTCTAGCAGTCAGAACGCAAACAGCCGCCAGAATCTGCGTTTTGGCGGCTGTTGTTTTGCAACAATTCGTTGCAGTAATTTTCTGTTGAAACTAGCGCTTGCTGAACTGCTTGCGGCGCCGCGCACCGTGGAAGCCAACCTTCTTGCGCTCGACTTCACGTGCATCACGCGTGACAAAACCAGCTTTGCTCAGTTCTGGCTTCAGCGTTGCATCGTAGTCGATCAAGGCACGGGTAATGCCGTGACGCACTGCGCCAGCCTGACCCGACTCACCGCCACCTGCGACGTTGACCATGATGTCAAACGTTTGCGCGTGGTTTGTCAAAAGCAGCGGCTGCTTGCAAATCATGATGGAAGTTTGACGACCGAAGAATTTTTCGATGTCTTTGCCGTTCACAACGATCTGGCCGGAGCCTTTTTTCAGAAATACACGGGCGACGCTCGATTTACGACGGCCGGTACCATTATTCCAATCACCAATCATTTCAAGGCTCCTTAAATTTCCAACACTTTGGGTTGCTGGGCAGTATGCGGATGCTCAGCACCGCCGTACACCTTGAGCTTTTTGATCATCGCGTAACCCAACGGGCCTTTCGGCAGCATCCCCTTGACGGCTTTTTCCAAAGCACGACCAGGGAATTTGGCTTGCATGTCACGGAAATTGATGGCCGATATACCACCTGGGTAGCCAGAGTGGCTGTAGTAGATCTTGTCAAGCGGCTTGGCGCCGGTGACGCGCAGCTGGGCTGCGTTGATGATGACAATAAAGTCACCAGTATCGACGTGAGGCGTGTAAATGGCCTTGTGTTTGCCGCGCAAACGGAGAGCAACTTCGCTGGCTACTCGTCCGAGGACCTTATCGGTCGCGTCAATCACAAACCACTCGTGCACCACGTCAGCGGGTTTCGCGCTGAAGGTCTTGGTCATGAGTTTTCTCTAAAGAAGAGGGTTTGGCGGGCTCTTTTCCACGGTCGGCGTTCCTCTGCTGGGAATCTCTTAGGTGGGGGTCAAGCTTCGCCGCGGAGCCACAAAAGCGCTGCGAAGCCGAACATTATATGAGATTTTGTCGAAACCGCACAAAGTAAGTTGGCACGGCAAAGCGAAGTTCGTGACGGCAATAATTCGAGTTACCGCCAACTCCTCTGGCAAATTGGACGGCGTGGTTGAAGAATCCCGGCCTCTGCGCTGTCAAGCATTGGAACGACTCACGTTAAAACGGCATTTTCGGCATGCCCTTCATGCCACCCATGCGCTTCATCATTTTCATCATGCCGGAGCCCTTCATCTTCTTCATCATGTCCTGCATCTGCTCAAACTCCTTGAGCATCCGGTTGACTTCCTGCACCTGCACGCCAGCGCCGGTGGCGATGCGACGTTTGCGAGTGGCCTTGATAAGTTCAGGTTTGCGACGCTCCAGCGGCGTCATGCTGTGGATGATGCCTTGCTTGCGCTGGATGTCTTTTTCGGCGCGACCCATGTCCATCTGACCCGCTTTGGCGGCGATGGACGCTGGCATCTTGTCCATCAGGCTGGACAAGCCGCCCATTTGCTTCATCTGCTGAATCTGGGCCAAAAAGTCATTCAGATCAAAGCCGGCGCCGCTCTTGACCTTGGCCGCCAATTTTTGCGCCGCCACCATATCGACGCCGGAAGTGACCTGCTCGACCAAAGCCAGGATGTCGCCCATACCCAAGATACGCCCGGCATGGCGCTCGGCATCAAACACTTCCAGACCGTCAATCTTTTCGCTGGTGCCGGCGAACTTGATCGGTGCCCCGGTGACCTGGCGCACCGACAGCGCGGCACCACCACGTGAATCGCCGTCGGTTTTGGTCAGGATAATGCCAGTCAGAGGCAAGGCTTCCTTGAAGGCTTTAGCAGTGTTTATGGCGTCCTGGCCCTGCATAGCATCGACCACGAACAAGGTCTCTACCGGATTCAGTACAGCATGCAGCTCGCTGATTTCACGCATCAGCGCTTCGTCGATGGCGAGACGTCCTGCGGTGTCCACCAGCAGCACGTCAAAGAAATGTTTACGGGCATAGTCCAGCGCCGCCAGCGCGATGGCCACCGGCTTTTGCTCCGGCGAGCTGGGAAACCACTCGGCCCCTGCTTGCGCAGTCACCATTTTCAACTGTTCAATGGCGGCCGGACGATAGACGTCGCTCGACACCGTCAACACTTTTTTGCGGCGCTTCTCGATCAGGTGTTTAGCCAGCTTGGCGGTGGTAGTAGTTTTGCCGGCACCTTGCAATCCGGCCATCAGAATCACGGCCGGCGGCTGCGCCGCCAGATTGATGTCGGCGACGCCCTCGCCCATCGTCGTCGCCAACTCCTTGCTGACAATGCCGACCAGCGCCTGGCCCGGTGACAAAGAGCCCAGGACGTTTTGACCCAGCGCTTTCTCTTTGACGCGGGCGATGAAGTCGCGCACCACAGGCAAGGCGACGTCAGCCTCCAAGAGTGCCATGCGCACTTCGCGCAACATATCGGCCACATTAGTTTCAGTAATGCGGGCTTGACCGCGAATTTCTTTGACGAGGCGGGAGAGTTTGTCGCTGAGGGCGGAGGCCATAGGGGGTATTCCGATAAACGGAACCAAGGTTGGGGCCAATTGAAATTGGCGAACTGCAAAACGCTAAACTGTAGGCATGATTTTAGCCAGCGCTTCTCCTCTTGGTTTGACTTTGGCCGTCGTTGCTGCGCTGGCCTATTCGGTGTCAGCCATCGGCGCTGTTCGGTTGGGTCACACAACCGCTAAAGCAGCGGTCTGGCTGGCTTGGCTGGCACACGGCATTTTGTTGGCCATGGGTCTGTTTGGCAGTGAGCCGCGCTTTGGCTTTGCGCCAGCTTTGTCCGTCACCGCCTGGTTGATCGCAGCGGTGTATGCGATTGAAAGCCATCTCTACCCACTACTGCAAACCCGCTGGGCGCTTTCTGCGCTGGGCGCCGCTGCAGTGCTTCTGGCGCTCCTATTTCCGGGCAGCCCGCTGCATGCGACAGCATCACCCTGGTTGCCGCTGCACTGGGCGTTAGGCATAGCGTCCTACGGATTGTTTGGTGCCGCCGTGGTGCATGCCTGGTTCATGACCCGGGCCGAAGAACGATTCCGCTTGGCGGCCGACCCGGACAGCGGAATGCCGTTGCTGACGATTGAACGCCTGACCTTCAGGTTCGTCGGCGCCGGCTTTTTGTTGCTGTCGGCCACGCTGCTGGTGGGTGTCCTGTTTGGCACTCAGCTATACGGCTCCACCCGACCCCTGAAGTGGGACCACAAGACAGCGTTTTCTGTCCTGTCGTGGCTGACCTTTGCCGTGCTGCTGGTCGGCCGCGCCCGTTTTGGCTGGCGCGGCAAGCGGGCAGTGCGGGTTTTATACATCGGCGCCGGGCTGCTGCTGCTGGCCTACGTGGGTTCACGCTTTGTCATGGAAATCGTTCTCGGACGCACGCTATGAAGCTGCTGCTGATTCTGTCGGTCGTGCTGCTCGCCCTTTGGCTTTGGCGATCGAGGCGGGATTCAAACCCGACAATTAATCGGAAAAACTTCAAACCTGAAGTACCACCGCTGGACATGGTTCGCTGCACCTTGTGTTCGGTCCATGTGCCCGTAGTAGGCGCTGTTCAAGGAAAAAAAGGCGCTTACTGCAGCCTGGATCACCTGCATCGCTCGGAGCATTGAATGGATCAGCAGCCAGAAGCGCCTTCCTGGTTCGGTCCCTCCTTGCAGGATGCAGGTATTGAGCAGTTAGACAAGCCGCAAGAGTTTGAACGCCTGTGGCGCGGTTTCATGACAGCGCGCGTCACGCTGGGGCTGGTGCTTTTGCTGCTTCAGAGCGCGATCTATGCGCTGGGCACCGCCAAGAGCGCCGCCATGATCCTGGTTTGCACCGCCTATTTTGCGTTGACACTGACCGTGCGCCTGTTGGCCAACCCGCACCCACTGGGCAAGACGTTTGACTTCCAGTGGATTGCCACCATCGGCGTCGATATTCTTGCCTTCGCGGCACTACAGGCCAACCAAGGCAGCGGTATCAATTACGCGCCTTTGTTCGCCTTGCCCATTTTGATGTCGTCGGTTTTAGGGCCGTTGCTGCTGGCACTGGGCGCTGCGGCGGGCGTGACCTTGTTGCTGTTCGCCCACGCGGCCTGGCTGTCCATAGAATTTCCAGCAGACACGGCAGCCCATTTTTTGCAGGCGGCGCTGACCGGTGCAGGCTGTTTTGCCATCTCATTTCTGGCCAACCAGATTGCCAATCGCCTGGCGAACGTCGAACTGCGGGCCCAGCACAGCCAATTGGCCGCGCGCGTTCAAAGGCAAGTCAACGAATTGGTGATCGAGTCACTGACAGACGGGATTTTGGTGCTCGACCCGCACGGTACCGTGCGTGCAGCCAACCCGGCTGCGCGCTTATTGCTGGGATCCCAGTCCGCCCTGGGCGGCAACTCTTTTAATCTCTCCTCTCTGGTGGGTTGGCACGGTCTGGTCGAACTGATGGAGCTCAGTTTTGCCAAACACAATCCCGAGCCAACTGATATCACCATTCACCATGCCGGGCAAGGCCCACAACGGGTTCGGGTAAGCACTCAGTTGACCGCCACCACAAGCGGCACGGGCGAGAGCCTGTGCGTCATGTTCCTGCAAGATCAGCGTGCGATGGAGGCGCGGATCCGGACCGATAAACTGGCCAGTCTGGGACGCATGTCAGCCGCTGTTGCGCATGAAATTCGGAACCCACTGGCAGCCATCGCCCAGGCCAATGCGCTGCTTGAAGAAGACCTGAGAGACCCCCGACACAAGCAACTCACTCAGATGGTGCGGCAAAATGCCAAACGACTGGAAAAAATTGTGGAAGAAGTGCTCAATATCGCCGGCGTTCAACAGCGCAAAAATACCATTGCATCAAGCGTGCTGGAATTGAACGGGGCCGTCGCCAGGATTTGCCGTGACTGGCAAGACCAGACGAAGAGTGAACACCTGCTGCGTATCGACCGGTCGCAAGCAAACGTGCAGGTCAGATTTGAATCCGAGCATCTGCGCCGCCTGCTTGTCAACCTGCTTGACAATGCGCGGCGTTTTGCCAGTGAGCATCTGGACGCCATCCAAGTGTCTGCTGGCACATCGCCGACCGGGC
Organism: Comamonadaceae bacterium; assembly: GCA_037141865.1. Taxonomy (GTDB): domain Bacteria; phylum Pseudomonadota; class Gammaproteobacteria; order Burkholderiales; family Burkholderiaceae_C; genus Rhodoferax. Next base: position 72,690 of record JBAXBQ010000004.1, read on the forward strand.
AAGGCGTCTTGAGCGTATGGAGCGATGGGCCGCCGATGGACCAATCGGTCGAGCGGCATTTGTTTGAGCCATTTTTTTCTTCCGAGAGCCGATCCAGCGGCTTGGGGCTCTACATCTGTCGCGGCTTGTGCGAGGAGCAGGGCGCCTCCATTGCCTACTACCGAACGCCACGCAAAACCCGAGGAACTCAGGTCGAAGGCAACGAGTTTCTGGTGTCCTTTCAGACCCATCTCCAGTAGCACCATGAAATCAAACGCTGCGCTGGAAAACACCCGGATTCTGGTGGTCGACGACGAGCCTGACCTCAGGACGCTGTACGAGTTGACGCTTTTGCGTGAGGGCTATGGGGTGGAAACTGCTGGCAGCCTGGCCGAGGCATTTGAGCATTTGAGCGAACGGCGTTTTGATGTGGTGATCACCGACATGCGCCTGCCCGATGGTCTGGGCATGGAGCTGATACGGCACATCAAAGCGCAACAACGCCGGGAGCGCTGCGTTGTCATTACCGCTTACGGCTCGGCAGAAAACGCTGTCGAGTCACTCAAGGCCGGCGCGTTTGACTACTTGACCAAGCCAGTTGATCTCAAGCAGTTTCGCGACGTCATAGCGTCTGCCGTTCAGGACTCGAAATTGCGCGCCGGCGCTGCCGGGCGCAGCGTTGCCGCGCCAAGTCGGGCCGGCGAAGCCGCGCTAGCACGTCTGGTGGGGGAGTCCACCAGCATGCGACTGGTGAAGGAACGGATCGTCAAGGTTGCGCGCAGCATGGCCCCGATTCTGGTCACTGGCGAGTCCGGCACCGGCAAGGAACTGGTGGCCAACGCGATTCATGCCAACAGCCATCGTGCCGGCGGCCCCTGGGTTGCGGTCAACTGCAGCGCGATTCCGGAGAACCTTCTAGAAACCGAATTTTTTGGCGCCAAGAAGGGCGCGTATACCGGCTCTGCGCAAGACCGGGACGGCTTTTTCCAAGCCGCCCGCGGAGGCACTTTGTTTCTGGACGAAATCGGAGACTTGCCACTGGCCATGCAGTCCAAACTTCTGCGTGCCATACAAGAGCGCTGTATTCGCCCGATCGGGTCACCACAAGAGGAGCCGGTCGATGTGCGCATCGTCAGTGCCACGCATAAGGATCTAGCAACCGAAGTTCATGCAGGCCACTTTCGTCAAGATCTGTACTACCGTTTGAATGTGATTCAGATTTTGATTCCGCCACTGCGCGAACGCCGCGAGGATTTGCCCGCGCTATGCGAGGCCTTGCTGCGCCGGATCGCGCTTGAATCGGGCATTGAGGTACCGACATTGTCTGACGCAATGCTGGTTCAACTTGCCGGCGATCCCTTGCCGGGCAACGTTCGGGAATTGGAGAACCTGCTGCACCGTGCTGTTGCTTTAAGCGAGGCAGATGAACTGCAGATTGAGCCTTCCATGCATCAAAGGTTGATCCGCGAAACTGAAGTCACCACCACTGAGCCGGCCGTGCTGGACGACAACCAGATCACCATACCGAGCGATTTACAAAGCCACCTGGACAGCGCAGAGCGCGAAATACTGGTCCAGGCACTGCGTGAATCCGGCTTTAACCGCACCGCTGCCGCCGCTCGCTTGGGCCTGAGCTTGCGGCAAATGCGTTACCGCATCGCCAGACTGCATATAGACACGCCTCACGCCGGCGACTCTTCCGATGAACCGGCCTGAAAAATCAAACCAGTCACCGCTTTGGCGTGACGGCTGGTATCAATTTGCGAGTTCGCTGGTTTCGCCCAATTTCGGTCCTCGCTCGCCGCAAGTTGAGGTTGACTTGATCGTGCTGCATTGCATCAGCCTGCCGCCCGGCGAGTACGGCGGCAACGCGGTGCAGAAGCTGTTCAACAACCAGCTTGACTGCAACCAGCACCCGTACTTCAAGAGCCTGCAAGGCCTGCAGGTATCTTCCCATTTCTATATCCGGCGCCAGGGTGAACTTTTGCAGTTCGTCAGCGCGGATGACCGTGCCTGGCATGCCGGCGTCTCCAGTTACCTGGGTCGCAGCAACTGCAATGACAACTCTATCGGGATCGAACTTGAAGGTGTCGAAGGGGGTCACTTTGAAGCCAGTCAATATGAAACGCTGGTGAGTTTGTGCGCGGCCATTTTGCAGGGCTACGGCGTCACTGCTATCGCTGGCCACGAACATATTGCGCCGGGTCGAAAACACGACCCGGGAGTCGGCTTTGACTGGCGCCTCTTGCAGCAGTCCCTGGGACTCGCTTCAAAACATTTTCCGACCAGTGTTCGGTCAGCAATTGTTTCTTGAACCCAAATTTTTTGAGTCCGTGCCAAAAATGACCATCTTTGGCAACAAACACTACCGGTAGCGGCTTGTAATCACTTAAGACACCATATATAGTGTGTCACTCTTATGATGACAAACTGCCGGGATGCTCCCCGGTTCCGTTTGAAGCGGCCCTGAATCCAACACCAGACAGACAGAGACGAGAAGTAAATGCAAACCGCTTTGACTATGCCAGCCAGCCAGCAAACCGATGTCTTCACCTCAATCAGCGCTAAGGGTGCCAGCAATGTGGCAGCCACTTCACTGAACCATTACCAGATCATTCGCCGCAACGGCGCCGTCGTGCCGTTTGAGCCGGGGAAGATCGCGGTCGCCATGATGAAGGCCTTTCTGGCAGTGCATGGCACGCAGGGTGCTGCCTCTGCCAGCGTACGCGAAGTGGTCGACGACTTGACGCAAGTCGTAATTCGGGCCTTGGTTCGCTCGCGTCCGGCTGGTGGCACCTTTCACATCGAGGACGTGCAAGACCAAGTTGAACTCGGTCTGATGCGTGGTGGTCATCACGAAATCGCGCGTGCCTATGTGCTGTACCGTGAAAAGCGCAGCCAGGAGCGCGCCAAGAAGGTCACCGAGGAGAAGCACAAGACGGTTTCACTGCACGTCATGGAGCAGGGTGAGCGTATTGTTCTTGATCTGGAGCGCTTAGAGAAGCTGATTGAATTGGCCTGCGCCGGTTTGGGCAGCGACATCAAACCTGAACCGATCCTGGCCGAGACCCTGCGCAATTTGTACGACGGTGTGCCGATGGACGAGGTCTACAAGGCATCTGTACTGGCAGCGCGCACGCTGATCGAGAGGGATCCCGACTACACCTATGCCACAGCGCGCCTTTTGTTTCATACGATTGCCAAGGAAGTGCTGGGCAAAGATGTTGTGCAGACCGACATGGCGCAGGCTTACGTTGACTACTTCCCCCAATTCATCCGAACAGGAATCGAGCATGATTTGCTCGACCAAAGGTTGCTGCAGTTTGACCTGCAGCGTTTGGGCGCGGCGCTCAAAGCCGATCGCGATTTGAAGTTTGATTACCTGGGTCTGCAAACCTTGTACGACCGTTACTTTTTGCACGTCGACAAAGCGCGCATTGAATTGCCACAGGCTTTCTTCATGCGCGTGGCCATGGGTTTGTCACTCAATGAGGTGGACCGCGAGGCGCATGCCATCGAGTTCTATGAGGTTCTATCCTCTTTTGAGTTCATGTCCAGCACGCCGACGCTGTTCAATAGTGGGACCTTGCGCTCGCAGTTGTCCAGTTGCTATCTGACCACCGTGCCGGATGACCTGGACGGCATATATGAATCGATCAAGGAAAATGCCTTGCTGTCCAAATTCGCCGGCGGCCTGGGCAACGATTGGACCCGGGTGCGCGCGCTGGGCGCCCACATCAAAGGCACCAATGGCGAGTCGCAAGGCGTCGTTCCCTTTTTGAAAGTCGTGAATGATACGGCGGTTGCGGTCAATCAAGGTGGCAAGCGCAAGGGAGCGGTTTGCACTTACCTGGAAACCTGGCATCTCGACATCGAGGAGTTCCTGGAGTTGCGCAAAAACACCGGCGATGATCGTCGTCGCACGCACGACATGAACACCGCCAACTGGATTCCCGACCTGTTCATGCGCCGCGTCATGGAAAAAGGCCAGTGGACCCTGTTCTCACCCAACAACGTGCCCGACCTGCATGACAAATTCGGGCTTGACTTCGAAAAAGCGTATGCAGCTTACGAAGCCAAGGCAGCGCGCGGTGAGATCAAGCCAAGCCGTTCGCTGCCGGCGGCAGACTTGTGGCGAAAAATGCTCAGCATGCTGTTTGAAACCGGCCACCCCTGGATTACTTTCAAGGATGCCTGCAACATTCGCTCACCACAACAGCATGTCGGCGTCGTGCACTCCAGCAACCTGTGCACCGAGATCACTCTCAATACCAGCGACACGGAGACAGCGGTGTGTAATCTCGGTTCGGTCAACTTGCTGCAGCACCTCAAAGTTGACCCGACCAGCCCGGCCGATGGCGCCAAAGTTCTTGATCATGCAAAGCTGCAAAAGACCATCACCACCGCCATGCGCATGCTCGACAACGTTATTGACATCAACTATTACGCCGTTAAAAAGGCCCGTGACTCGAATATGCGGCACCGGCCGGTAGGCCTGGGAATGATGGCTTTCCAGGACTGCCTGTATGAACTGCGCATCCCCTACGCCAGCAATGCGGCCGTTGAGTTTGCCGACCAGTCGATGGAGGCGATCTGCTACTACGCTTACTGGGCTTCCACCGAGCTGGCGCGTGAGCGCGGCAAGTACTCCAGCTACCAGGGATCACTTTGGGACAAGGGCATTTTGCCGATCGATACCCTGGACCTGCTGGCGCGTGAGCGTGGTGGGTATGTCGATGTGGATCGCTCAAGCACACTGGACTGGGACGCTTTGCGCCGCAAGATTGCCAGCGACGGCATGCGCAACTCCAATTGCACCGCCATCGCCCCAACAGCCACCATCTCCAACATCATTGGTGTCGACGCCTCCATCGAACCGTGCTTCGGCAACCTGTCCGTCAAATCCAACCTGTCGGGCGAATTCACCATCATCAATCACTACCTGGTGCGCGACCTCAAAAGCCTGGGGCTTTGGGATGACGTGATGGTGATGGACCTGAAACACTTTGATGGCTCGCTGCATTTGATTGACCGAGTGCCCGCTAGCATCAAGGCCTTGTATGCGACCGCATTCGAAGTAGAGACGCAATGGCTGGTAGAAGCTGCGGCACGCCGGCAAAAATGGATCGATCAGGCGCAGTCCCTTAACATTTATATGGCAGGCGCGTCCGGCAAAAAGCTTGACGACACCTACAAGCTGGCTTGGGTTCGCGGCTTGAAGACAAGCTACTATTTGCGCACTCAATCGGCCACACACGTTGAGAAGTCAACCGTGAATGCAGGTCGACTGAACGCTGTGTCTTCGGGGCATGAATCACAGCATGGTGTCAGCAGCACGAGTGCACTGGATGCTGCCGTTGCTCTGGCAAAAATTCAGATGGCATCGACTCCTGCAACAGACATTCGCTTTTGCGGTGTTGACGATCCAACATGTGAGTCATGCCAGTGAGTGCCGACACGCTTCTTTGTGCCTTGCCATGCGATGCTGCGGCACAACACTCAACACGACAATATGACATTGATGTGAATGAATACTTTTCATTTCATTTCGCTGCTCGCATAATTCGCTGATCGGAAATATTTATGTTGACCTGGGAAGAAGAAATCAAGCCCACACCGCAATTGTCTCAAGTACTCGGCTCGTCGAGCAGCCGTCTGAAAGACTATTCGTCATCTAAAACTATTCCTGACATCCCGCGTCGCGTTAACGCCGCCGACAAGCGCATCATCAACGGCAAGACAGATGTCAATCAGCTAGTCCCATTCAAGTACAAATGGGCCTGGGAAAAATATCTCTCAAGCTGTGCCAATCACTGGATGCCGCAAGAAGTCAACATGACGCGTGACATCGCGCTGTGGAAAGATCCCAATGGCCTGAGTGAGGATGAGCGCCGAATCATCAAACGCAATTTGGGGTTTTTCGTGACGGCAGATTCGCTGGCCGCCAACAACATTGTGCTGGGTACCTACCGCCACATCACGGCCCCTGAGTGCCGGCAATTTTTGTTGCGCCAGGCCTTTGAAGAAGCTATTCATACCCACGCCTACCAATATATCGTGGAATCCCTGGGCTTGGACGAGAGCGAAATCTTCAATGCCTACAACGAGATCAAGTCGATTCGCGACAAAGACGAGTTCCTGATTCCCTTCATTGAAGCGATCATGGACCCGAGTTTCAAAACCGGAACACCCGAAGCCGATCAAATCCTGTTGAGGTCTCTGATCGTCTTTGCCTGCCTGATGGAAGGCCTGTTTTTCTACGTTGGTTTTGCGCAGATTCTGGCCTTGGGTCGGCAAAACAAAATGACGGGTGCGGCCGAGCAATACCAGTACATTTTGCGCGATGAGTCGATGCACTGCAACTTTGGCATTGACCTGATCAATCAGATCAAACTGGAGAACCCGCAACTGTGGAACTCCGAGTTCAAGACCGATATCAGGGCTCTATTTGAACAAGCAGTGGAGCTCGAATACAGATACGCCGAAGACACCATGCCGCGCGGCGTGCTGGGCATGAATGCGTCGATGTTCAAGGGTTACTTGCGATATATCGCCAACCGCCGGGCCACGCAGATTGGGCTTGATGTACTTTATCCGGGCGAAGAAAATCCGTTTCCCTGGATGAGCGAAATGATCGATCTGAAAAAGGAGCGCAACTTTTTTGAAACCCGCGTCATTGAATATCAATCCGGCGGTGCGCTTTCCTGGGACTGAACTGAATCAAATGACCACAAGAATTTCACAAACTGTTGCTGCTCCGACCAAGGAACAGGACCGTTTGTGCACCCGAGTTCATGGTGCTGGGATTGAACCCAACATCATGAATCGCTTCATGCATTCCAACTCGCATGAAGTGCTCTTTGTTTATTGATCAAGGAGAAAATAATGGCAACTGCAACAAAACCGGCCGCAAAAAAGGCCGCACCAGCGAAGAAAGTAGCAGCTAAAAAAGTAGCAGCTAAGAAGGCTCCGGCAAAGAAAGCGGCGCCAGCGAAGAAAGTAGCAGCTAAAAAAGTAGCAGCTAAGAAGGCCCCGGCAAAGAAAGCGGCGCCAGCGAAGAAAGTAGCAGCTAAAAAAGTAGCAGCCAAGAAACCAGCAGCCAAAAAAGCCGCTCCGGCAAAAAAGGCAGCTGCAAAAAAGGCGCCTGCTAAAAAAGCTGCCGCGGCCAAAAAACCTGCTGCTAAAAAGCCAGCCGCCAAGAAAGCAGCCAAGAAGCCGGCTGCGAAGAAAGCCGCGAAAGCACCCGCTGCCAAGGCAGCGCCTGCTCCGGCTGCCCCTGCTGCTCAGACCACTCTGAACCCGCAGGCCGCGTGGCCATTTCCGACGGCCAGCAAGCCCTGAACCTTCATGGTTCGGCTTCAAGCCCGGCGCCTAAAGCGCCGGGCTTTTTTCTTTTTGGCTACCAGTCAAGAGACTTCAAATCGAGCGTATAGTTTTGCGGTCCACGCTGCGCAATTTTGAGTGCCCCCATTTTGTTTCCGAGTGCCGCACAACGCGAAAGTGGCCAGCCTTGTTCCAGTCCGAACAGCAACGCGCCACGGTACGCGTCACCGCAACCTGTGGGATCAACCGGTGTCAATGCTTTGACAGATGGAATATGCGTATGCTCGCCATTGATCCACACTTCACTGCCCGCGCTGCCTAGGGTAACTATCATCCCTTGCACTTGGCGTGAAATTTCTGCGCAACTCCAACCGGTGCGATCACTCAACATCTTGCCCTCATAGTCATTGACAGTGACCCAACTCGCCTGTCCGATAAAAGTCCTAAGCTCCGCGCCGTCGAAGCGTGGCAACTGCTGACCCGGATCAAACACAAACGGGATATCGGCTGCGGCGAACTGCTCGGCATGTTGCAGCATCGCATCGCGTCCATCCGGCGCCACGATTCCAAGTTTGATATCGCTGCGAACGCTGACCTTTGTCAATTGAGCATAGTCCATGGCACCGGGGTGAAAGCCATTGATCTGATTGTTGTCAGCGTCGGTAATGATCATGGCCTGCGCGGTATATACGGCATCAACGGTTCGCACAAAGTCGGTGGCTATGCCTTGCGACTTCAACCGCTCCAGATAAACTCCGCCGTCACTTCCAACCGTGGCCATGGGAAGTGGCGTCCCGCCTAGTTGCCTGAGACTGTAGGCAATGTTGCCGGCACATCCGCCAAAATCCCGCCGCAACGCTGGCACCAAAAATGAAACATTCAAAATATGCAATTGATCGGGCAAGATTTGTTCAGAAAACCGACCCTCGAAATTCATGATGGTATCGAAGGCCAGAGAACCGCAGATAAGGGAAGCCATAGTTTTTGGGAAAGTGTTCAGGGATAAAAAGTAAGTAAGCGGTAGCCGACGACTCGCTCTGCCATGCCTTCGGCTTTGACTGCTAGGGCAAGTGATGCCGACCACTCAGAGCCTGCCGCCAGAGTGTCAGATTTGACGCCTAGCTCTGACGGCAAAAAGACACGCCGTACCAGGGGCTGGTCAAGCGTGTCTGTCAGTGCCAATTCGATGGCCGGCAGGGCCAGTGCAACCAGCGCCACATTTTTTACTGTGAAGTTCAAACGATAGGCATCTGCTCGAATCTTGTTAAACGACGCGCTGTCAATCACAATCGATTCAATTCGGCGAAGCGGTGCCAGGGTGCAATTGAACGGGACGCAAAGCGCCACCAACCAGGGGCTTAGACCCGGTTGAAACGCCACAATGGTGTCGCGCTCATGAAGCACGATTTGTACCGATAGTCCAAGCAACAACGCCAAACTGACAATAACCATCGCGACCCGTTGGATTGGCCTGCGCCAAAACGAGCCATTGTCAGTGTCACGTAAAAATGAAACGGTGCTCGACTCTAAGCTGGGAGCACTTTCGGCAGCCAGATTCAGATGCGCCTCAGGCTCAAGGTTTGCATGAACGTTGGGGGTCGGTTCGGACTGGTCCGGTTGCCCTTCGTGCTGTTCATGATCGTCTACCGGATCGGGAACAGCCGACGGTTGTTCCAGTGGCAAGAGGTGGGGCGTTGCATCGAAAATTTGACTGCAATGACCGCATCGAACCCACCCTTCGGAAATCCGAAGTTGATCGGGCACGACCTTGAACAGCGTCTGGCACCCCGGGCAACGTGTGATCATGCTCATTTGCAAAACATTGTAGAGTCGTTCCCAGGGAAAATCAGCGCGTCGCGGTCATCAATATCCATCCCTCTTGCTGGTCTGCGACGGTCAGCCGGCAATGCTGGGCGTAGGCCGCTTTCAGTTCATCGGCCTGGCGCTCCAGAATGCCCGCCAACACCAGTGAGCCACTTGGCCCCACACGCGACCACAGCAAGGGCGCCAATACCTTTAGCGGCGTTGCCAGAATATTGGCTAAAACGGATTGATAGACACCGCTTGCGATATCGGGTGAGCCAGCTTTGACGGCAACTTGGTTGGCTAGCGCATTGAGCCGGGTCGACTGAACCGCCGCTTCGTCGATGTCAACAGCGTCGATGTCTGTAGCGCCATATTTTGCGGCACCTATGGCAAGAATTCCGGAGCCACAACCATAGTCCAAAACTCGACCCAGCTTGTTTTCAGTCCCTGATGGGCCCGCCAGCATGTGTCGCGCAATCCAGCGTAAACACATCCGGGTTGTGGGATGAGTACCAGTACCAAAGGCCAGGCCTGGATCAAGTCGAATGATAGTGCGCGCCTGCAGCGGTGGTTCATGCCAGGTCGGCACAATCCAGAAATCCGGAGTGATATCCACTGGCTGGAACTGCGACTGAGTCAAGCGTACCCAATCCTGCTCCGGCACTTCATGGACACCCAATAACTGGCAATCAGCAAAAAAATCCTGGGCCTGCAAAAGAGTCAATGCATCCTTGGCCAGTTCTTCCGAGGCGTACAGCGCCGATACCCGTGACCGCTGCCAGCCTTCCTTGGGTGGGGCCATGCCCGGCTCGCCAAACAATGCTTGCTCAGCATCGGTCTGGGCATCGGCATCCTCCACGCTGACGCTCAAGGCGTCCAGCGCATCGAGCGCGTCGCTCAAGCTCTCAACCCGGTTTTCCGGGCAAATCAGACCGAGTTCAAACACGCAACATCTGACTCAACGCTTGTGCTGCGCCAGCCACTCTTCCAAATAATGAATATTGGTGCCACCAGCCATGAACTTCGCATCCACCATCAGTTCCCGATGCAGTGCGATATTGGTGTTGATGCCTTCCACCACAGTTTCGCCCAATGCTGTGCGCATGCGGGCCATAGCCTGCTCCCGCGTATCACCGTGCACAATTATCTTTCCAATCATGGAGTCGTAATTTGGCGGCACAAAGTAATTGGTGTAAACATGAGAATCGACCCGCACTCCAGGTCCACCGGGGGCATGCCAAGTGGTGACCCGACCGGGCGAAGGAATGAATTTGTACGGATCTTCGGCGTTCAATCGACACTCAATGGCGTGACCGCGAAATTGAATGTCACGCTGCGTAAACGGGAGCTTTTCGCCAGCTGCCACCATGATCTGAGTCTTGACAATATCCACCCCGGTGGTCATTTCAGTCACCGGGTGCTCCACCTGAACCCGGGTATTCATCTCGATGAAATAAAACTCACCCTCTTCATACAAAAACTCGAATGTTCCGGCGCCACGATAGCCAATTTTTTTGCAAGCTGCCACACATCGCTCACCGACCCGCTCGATCAACTTGCGCGCAATGCCCGGTGCCGGCGCTTCTTCAATGATTTTCTGATGCCTGCGCTGCATCGAGCAATCACGCTCACCAAGGTAGACCGCATTCTTGAACTTGTCGGCCATAATCTGAATCTCGATATGCCGGGGGTTCTGCAGGAACTTTTCCAGGTAAACCGCCGGATTTCCAAACGCGGCGCCGGCTTCCGCCTTGGTCATCGTTACGGCATTCACCAGCGCGGCCTCCGTATGCACTACGCGCATGCCACGTCCGCCACCACCACCTGCCGCCTTGATAATGACGGGGTAGCCAACCGCTTTTGCAATACGGCGAATTTGAAGCGGGTCGTCGGGTAATTCGCCTTCCGATCCAGGCACGCATGGAACCCCGGCCTTGATCATCGCCTGCTTGGCCGACACTTTGTCGCCCATGACTCGAATTGACTCGGGCGTCGGTCCAATGAACTGGAAGCCGCTCTTTTCTACTCGCTCTGCAAAGTCGGCGTTTTCGCTCAAAAAACCGTAGCCCGGGTGAATTGCCTCGGCATCGGTCACTTCGGCTGCCGAAATGATGGCGGGCATGTTCAGATAACTTAGCGCCGATGCGGCCGGCCCGATACAAACCGCTTCTTCCGCCAGCTTGATATATTTTGCCTCTCGGTCGGCCTCGGAATAGACCATGACGGCACGCACACCGAGTTCACGGCAAGCGCGTTGAATTCTGAGGGCAATTTCGCCCCGATTGGCAATCAGGATTTTCTTGAACATAGGTGACGGTATTTGCCCTACTCAATGACGAATAAAGGCTGTCCATATTCAACGGCCTGCCCGTTCTCGCACAGGATTTGCTTCACGGTTCCCGACTTATCCGACTCGATTTCGTTGAGGATTTTCATGGCTTCGATGATGCAAACGGTTTCACCCGCCTTGACAGAATCGCCAACTTCCACAAATGACTTGGCGCCCGGGGAAGCCGAACGGTAGAAGGTTCCGACCATTGGCGATTTGACGTGATGACTGGCGACAACAGACATCGGTGCAGCGGCTGACGCATCTGCCTGCACAGCGTGACCGGGCACTGGCACCGGTGGTGCCAAAGGCACTGGCGTCACCATTTGTTGGGCCACCGTGGCGCCGCTTTTGACGATTCGAACTTTGCCTTCTGCTTCTGTAATTTCAAGTTCCGAGACATTTGAGTCCGACACCAGGTCGATCAGCGTCTTGAGTTTTCTAAGATCCATGAGGTCTCCAACGATTTTTTATAACGACCATCTAATTTACATTAAATTCTTTAAAAAATGGCCATCTTCTAATATTTCACCGACTACTTTCTGGAACAGCTGTTTCAGCCGCAATTCAACCCAACATAGAAATGGCTTTCCCACAGTCTGTCAGGATCAGTTTTAGGCTACGTCACTTCGATCCAATGAAGCATATCATCGGTAGTCACCTTGCCCATTTTACGGTACGACACCTGCCCGTTTGAACCAAGCACCACAGTAAATGGCAAAGCACCACTCAAATTGCCAAGCGACCGACTGAGTTCGACGCCAGACATTCCTGCCATGACCACCGGAAATGTGACTGGAGTGCGGGCCAAAAAGCGTTTCACCGGCTCCAGTTGGTCCACCGCAAAACCTAGAACTTGCCACCCTTTAGCTGATTCTTGTTGATAAAAGCTGCTTATTAATGGCAGTTCTTCGATGCAAGGGGGGCACCACGTGGCCCAAAAATTAAGCACCAGAGGTTTTCCACGCAGGGTAGCCATTCGCATTGAGCCGCCCTGAAGTGTCGCAAATTCCAGGTCCCACAGTCCGTCTACAGCATTGTGAACGACTGCTTCCGGCCGGGAACTTCGCCAGGCGAAGCCGGCGCCAACCAACGTGGCGAGACTGGCTACGGCAACCAGCAACCGGCGCCGGCGATGCTTGAAGTGGGTTTCCGGAAAACCGGAACCGGGGTCGATTTCAGTCATGCTTACCGATCATGCAACAAACGATGCACCGCCGCCAGATCGCCGCGCGGGGCGCGCCCTTTGGCGTCAAGCCGCAAAGCGCCTCGTACGTCATCTCGATCGTACACCAGCAAATGCACGCCGACCTCTTCACCCAGTTCTGGGCAAAAAGCGTGCACGCCAAGTGCCGCGACAGGTTTTCCGTGCAAGCCGTTCATGGTTCGCGCGACGTATTTCACCTGATGATCAATCAGAGCGATTTCAGCCGACTTGCTGTCATCACAAAATAATTGAATGTAGATATCGGACAGGCGTGTCGCCGTACCGTGCCACACCGCACCGCCCAAATGGGGCCAAAAGATCACCATGCGTTCCATCCAGACCAAAGCAAGTCGACGCAAGGCCAGCAATTCATCAGCTTGTGTTTCAGCGCAGAAAATGGCGATGTGCTCCAACACCGCATCCTCAATTTCGTCATTGCCAGGTAGTGCAGTGCGCATCGGCAAACCCAAAAGCCTGAGGGCGCGATGCTTGGCGGGTCCGTATTCGAGGCCTTCTTCCACCACCATGCGGGCAGCAACGGCCGAGATGTCTGATCGCAAGGTATCCATGGGTCGCCATTTTGCCTCTGCTTTATGTCCGATGCTGCGCGCCTAAAATTAAGCCATGCATATTCATATTCTTGGCATTTGTGGCACCTTTATGGGCGGCCTGGCGGCGCTGGCGCACAAATCCGGTCACAAAGTGACGGGTTGCGACGCCGGGGTCTACCCGCCGATGAGCGACCAGTTGCGTTCGCTTGGCATTGAACTCGTTGAAGGGTTTGGAGCCGACCAGTTGGCAATGCAGCCAGACATGTTCGTGGTAGGCAACGTAGTCAGCCGTGCGCACCTGGCGACTGGCATGCCGAAGTTTCCGCTGATGGAAGCCATTCTGAACGCCGGACTGCCCTACACCAGCGGGCCGCAATGGCTGGCAGAGCACGTGCTGCAGAGCCGGCATGTGATTGCTGTTGCGGGAACCCATGGCAAGACCTCCACTACCGCCATGATTGCCTGGATACTTGAATTCGCCGGTCTGCAACCTGGCTTCCTGGTCGGTGGGGTACCCATGAACTTTGGTGTATCCGCAAGCTTGGGTAAAGGCCAGCCTTTCGTCATTGAGGCTGACGAGTACGACACCGCCTTTTTCGACAAACGCAGCAAGTTTTTGCACTATCGCCCGCGCACTGTGGTGCTTAACAACCTGGAGTTCGATCACGCCGACATTTTTGACGACCTGGCGGCGATCGAGCGTCAATTTCACCATCTGGTGCGCACTGTGCCGTCCAATGGTCGCCTGATTGTCAATGATCTGGAAGAAAGTTTGACGCGTGTTTTACACGCTGGTTGCTGGAGCGAGGTTCGCAGCTTCGGCGCGACGGTTAGCGACTTTTCCGCCTCCGGCGAGCCCCATGCGTTTGATGTTCTGTACCATGGGTCGCCTGTGGGTCAAGTGAAGTGGGCACTTACCGGCGTGCATAACCAGCTGAACTCTCTGGCGGCTATTGCCGCCGCCCAGCACATTGGCATTTCACCTGACATTGCGGCGCACGCATTGGGTAGCTTTGAAAACGTGAAACGACGCATGGAGTTGCGCGGCACGGTTGTCCGACCTGGTGGCAACATCACAGTTTATGATGACTTTGCCCACCACCCCACGGCCATCCGGACCACCGTGGACGGACTGAGGCGCCGCATCGGACCTGACGAACGCATCCTGGCGATCTTTGAGCCGCGCTCAAACACCATGAAACTGGGCAGCATGAAAGCGCAGTTGCCGTGGAGCCTGGAGCAGGCCGACCTGGCGTTTTGTCATGGCGGCGGCTTGGACTGGAACGCACGCGAGGCGCTAGCCAGCATGGGCGAGCGCGCTCAAGTGGCCGACACCTTTGACACGCTCTTGTTGCAGGTCGTTGGCAGCGCACGCGCCGGCGATCACATTGTGTGCATGAGCAACGGCAGCTTTGGTGGCATTCACCTCAAACTGCTGCAGGCGCTGCAAGAAAATTAGCAGCCCCGGTTTCCGGCAATTCAACGCGCCCGACGAGCCGTGACCGCCTTCGAGAGCAGATCGAGTGCAGTCAGAGAATCATCCCACCCGAGGCAGGCGTCAGTGATGCTTTTGCCGAATTCGAGCTCGGCAGCCTTGTCCTTTCCCGGCGTGAATTTCTGGGATCCGGCAAGCAAGTGGCTCTCCACCATCACGCCGAAGACGCTGCTGGATCCAGCGGCAATTTGATGCGCGATATCGCGCGCTACATCGAGCTGCCTTTCAAACTGCTTGCTGCTGTTGGCGTGACTGCAATCGACCATCAATGCCGCTGGCAACTTGGCCTTTTCCAATTCCTTGCAGGCAGCGGCAACACTCAGCGCGTCATAGTTGGGCGCCTTGCCACCGCGCAAGATGACGTGGCAATCCCGGTTGCCGCCGGTTTGCACAATCGCCACCTGACCATTTTTGTGAACCGAAAGAAAGTGGTGACCACCGGCAGCGGCCTGAATCGCATCGGTAGCAATTTTGATATTGCCATCGGTCCCATTCTTGAAGCCAATCGGTGCCGACAGGCCGGAGGCAAGTTCACGGTGCACCTGGCTTTCCGTGGTGCGAGCGCCAATGGCGCCCCAGGAGATCAAGTCGCCCAGATACTGCGGCGAAATTACATCCAGAAATTCGCTACCAGCGGGCAATCCAACATGGTTGATTTCGATCAGCAACTGGCGTGCTATGCGCAGCCCTTCGTCGATGCGAAAGGTTTCGTCCAGGTAGGGATCGTTGATAAGACCTTTCCAGCCGACAGTGGTGCGTGGCTTCTCGAAATACACCCGCATGACGATCTCCAGCGTGTCCGCATACTTCTCGCGCTGCGCCTTGAGCTTCCTTGCGTACTCCACCGCAGCGGCGGGATCGTGAATGGAACAAGGACCGATCACGACCAGCAAGCGGTCATCCGTGCCCGCCATGATGTCATGGATGCGCTGGCGGGTATCGCTGATCAACGACTCGATGGCAGTGCCACGAATCGGGAAGAAACGGATCAAATGCTCGGGAGGCGGCAGCACGGTAATGTTCTTGATGCGTTCGTCGTCGGTCTGACCGGTGCGGTCTGAGGCGTGGGCAAGATTGTTGGCACGCCAGGCGTCTTTGCTCGAGGCAATGGTTTTCGGTTTCATGGTGAGACTCCTCAGGTCAATCAAGTCAAGTGAAAAGGCATAAAAAAACCGCCGGGGGTGCCGACGGTTTTTGGAAGATCAGAACGTTTTCTTGGGGTCAGTTCAGAACTCTCTACCGCCGCAGGCGCTTGAGAACCAAAAATAGCTGAAGAAAAAACGGGCCGAATTCATGGCATCAAATGTAGCACAGTCAAATTTCGATGCTCAAGGCAAAATCCATTTCAGGCAGTACCACCCACCGTCAGACCGTCGATTCGCAAGGTTGGTTGACCCACACCCACCGGCACGCTCTGGCCTTCTTTGCCGCAGGTGCCGACACCGCTGTCAAGCTTCATGTCATTGCCAATCATGCTGACGCGTTTCAAGCACTCGGGACCGCTGCCGACCAGGGTGGCGCCTTTCACCGGGTACAAAATCTTGCCGTTTTCTACCCAGAATGCCTGACTGGCAGAAAACACAAACTTGCCGGAAGTGATGTCCACCTGGCCGCCGCCGAAGTTGGTCGCATACAGGCCTTTTTTGATGCTGGCGACAATTTCGTCAGGCGCTTTGTCACCGCCCAGCATATAGGTATTGGTCATGCGCGGCATCGGGACATGGGCGTAGCTTTCACGCCGACCGTTGCCCGTCGGTTTGACGCCCATCAGGCGTGCGTTCATGGCGTCCTGGATATAGCCCTTCAAAATGCCGTCCTCGATCAGTACATTGCGCTGACTGGTATTGCCTTCGTCATCCACATTGAGTGAGCCACGGCGGTCGGCAATCGTCCCATCATCAAGCACCGTGACACCCTTGGCCGCCACACGCTGGCCGACACGTCCAGCAAATGCACTTGAACCCTTGCGGTTGAAGTCGCCCTCCAGACCGTGGCCAATCGCTTCATGCAACAAAATTCCCGGCCAACCGGGGCCCAGTACGACGGTCATTTCGCCAGCGGGTGCGGCCCGTGCTTCCAGGTTGGTCAGCGCCGCCTTGACTGCCTCGTCAACGTATTGCGCGACCATGGCATCATCAAAGTAGGCCAACCCGAAGCGGCCACCGCCGCCGGCAGATCCCATTTCGCGCCGACCTTTGTGTTCAGCAATCACCGTCACCGACAAGCGCACCAGCGGGCGTACGTCCGCAGCCAGTGTGCCATCGGCGCGCGCCACCAGCACGACGTCGTATTCACTGGCCAAACCGGCCATGACTTGTGCCACTCGCGGGTCTTTGGCACGGGCCGCCTTCTCCACTTTGTCCAGCAATTTGACTTTGGCCGTGCTGTCCAGCGTGGCAATCGGGTCCAAGCCGAGGTACAGCGAGCGCGATTCGGCAATCATCTTTTTAGAGACGCGAGCTCGTGTGGCCTGCGCTGCTGTCGAAATGGTTCGCACTGTGCGGGCCGCATCCAGCAGCGAAGCCTCAGAGATATCGTCCGAGTAAGCAAATGCGGTTTTTTCGCCACTGACAGCCCGCACACCGACACCCTGGTCAATACTGAAGGAACCGGTTTTGACAATGCCTTCCTCCAGACTCCAGCCTTCCGAGCGGGTGTACTGGAAGTACAGGTCGGCCTCGTCCACCTTGTGCGCCTTGATTTCATTCAGAGCGCGCGATAGATGGGATTCGTCCAGCCCAAACGGGTCGAGCAGCAGGGACTTGGCAATAGCCAGGCGTTCAAGAGTAGGTTCGCGAGAGATCATCGGCTGATTTTACGACTGCACCAGCCGCTTCGACTTGGCGATCGACATCAGAATCCCCAAACCCATGCCCAGCGTGACCATGGCTGTGCCGCCGTAACTAATGAAGGGTAGCGGCACACCCACCACCGGCAAAATGCCGCTGACCATGCCCATGTTGACAAAGGCATAGGTGAAAAAAATCAAGGTAATGCTGCCTGCCAGCAGCCTTGAGAACAGCGTCGGCGCTTCCAGGGCGATGGCCAGGCCGCGCAGGATCAGAAAGCCAAAAGCAGCAATCAAGAGCAGGTTTCCGAAAAGGCCGAATTCTTCAGAAAACGCCGCAAAAATAAAGTCGGTCGTACGCTCGGGAATGAATTCGAGATGTGTTTGCGTGCCCTGCATAAAACCCTTGCCCCAAAAGCCACCCGAGCCAATCGCAATCATGCCCTGAATGATGTGGAAGCCTTTTCCCAGTGGATCACGGGTGGGATCCAGCAGAGTGCAGATACGCTGTTGCTGGTAATCGTGCATCACCGGCCAGCGGACACCGTCGGCACACAGTTGCGGCTCAAAACCGACTATCAGCGCCACCGCCAGCACGCCCAGCAGAACCGGCGGCACAATCCACTTCCAGGACAGGCCGGCGAAAAAAATAATGCTCATTCCGGCCGACAGCACCAAAATTGCTGTGCCCAGATCAGGCTGGCGCACGATCAGGGCGATGGGCATGGCCAGCAAAACCCCAGCCACTACAAAGTCCAGAGGTCGTAGCTGACCTTCACGTTTCTGGAACCACCAGGCCAGCGTCAACGGCACTGCGATCTTCAGGATTTCACTGGGTTGAATGGTGACGCCTATGTTGAGCCAGCGTCGTGCCCCCTTTTTGGTGACGCCAAAGACGGCCACCGCGATCAGCAGCGACACGCCCATGACGTACAGCGGCACTGCCAAGGTCATCAAGCGCTGCGGTGGAATCTGCGCCACCACGAACAAAATGGCACCGGCCAACAACATATTGCGCCCATGATCCTCAAAGCGGCTACCCTGATCGAAACCTGATGAATACATGGTCAGCAAACCGGCGCATGCAAGTAAAAACACGCCGAACGCCAACGGACCGTCAAAGCCGCGAAACCATGGGGCCACACGGTGCCAGAGCGAGGGGTTTTTAAATGTTGCTGCCATGACGACATTATCCTTTGCCCGACGCCACTATGATGCCTTCATGCTGGCTCTGAACCCGACCACCCATCTGCTTTACTTGCACGGCTTTCGCTCTTCACCGCAATCCAACAAGGCTCGCAGTATGGCGCAACACATGGCTACACGACATCCGGACGTGACCTGGTGGTGCCCGCAATTGCCGCCGTCTCCGCGCGATGCGATGGCGCAATTGATGCTGGGCATTGCAAACTGGCCGCACAGCACGATGGCCGTGGTCGGCTCCTCGCTGGGCGGGTTTTATGCGACCTGGGTGGCGGAGCAAACCGGCTGCAAAGCAGTACTCCTCAACCCGGCAGTGGACCCGGCGCGTGATCTGGCGAGACATATCGGCGAACAAACCCAATGGCATGATCCACAACAGCGCTTTTTCTTTTTGAGCGAATATGTTGGGGAACTGCGCGACCTGGTGGTGCCGGGTCTGACCCAGGCCGAGCGCTACCTGAGCGTCATTGCCAAGGGTGACGAGTTGCTGGACTGGCATGAAATGCACGCCCGATACGCAGACACCCAGTTGCGATTGCTCGAAGGCGGCGACCACGCCCTCACCGATTTCAGCCTGCACCTGACAGCAATCATGGCATTCCTGGCGCTGGAGCAGTGAATGGCAGGCGAGTCAAGGCTTGATGCCTTGCGGTTGGCTTGCAAATCCGCTCATGTACCTGATTGCATCGCCAATCGTTTCGCGCCAAACTGACCAG
The DNA here is from genome assembly GCA_037141865.1 of Comamonadaceae bacterium. Taxonomy (GTDB): domain Bacteria; phylum Pseudomonadota; class Gammaproteobacteria; order Burkholderiales; family Burkholderiaceae_C; genus Rhodoferax. The sequence goes on from JBAXBQ010000004.1 coordinate 92,087, forward strand.
TCATGATCGCCGTCGACTATCCGGAGTTGAACAAATTTCGGTTGATACTCGAACAATTTCTGAAACAGTAGCGCCGACTGATAGGCAATAGAAAACGTGTCGTGATCACCACTGTTGAGGTACAGGGGAACAACAATTTTCCTGCTCTTGTAGGACTCCCAGCTGGCCGTGTAGTTGAGCCGGTCCCACGAGGCCTGGTCAAACTTTCCGTCTTTTTGAAAGGGCGCAACGCGCATAGCAGACGAATGCGAAGGTGGCGTCGGACTGTAGATGGCGGGACTCAATGCGGCGCCGGCAATAAACAGCTCGGGATATCTGAAGACTGCGCTCACAGTGCCAAAGCCACCCGCGGAAAGGCCTGCAATCATGCGGCCTTCGCGCGCACTGATGGTTCGAAAAGTGGCGTCAATGTGCGGGATCAGTTCCTTGATCAGTGCGCTCTCGGCTTTGTCCTTGTTGCCGTCAACCCACCACGTGCTGCCAGCACCCGGCATCACGATGATGGAAGCTTGTACTTTTGCCTCCCGAATCAAGGCATCCATCGTTGCTTGCACCCGGCCATTGACCAGCCAATCGTTTTCGTCGCCCCCATTGCCGTGCAGCAAAAAGAGAACCGGGTAACGAAGCCGACCACTTTCATAGCCGTCTGGCAAATAAATGGTGTATTTGTAGTCCGCATTCATCGCCTTGGAGCCAAACGACCTCAGCGTCACCTCTGCGGCCGGCGCAACGGGTGCAGCGACGGCAAAGATTGCCAATAAAAGCCAGCTCAACAGGATGCGGGCAGTTGCGCCCGGCGCTGCGGTGTTCCTCATGATCTTGCCTTTTTCAAAGCTTGCAATTTTGCCGGATTCAATTCCGGGTCGTGTTGGTTTTCTATCAGATGTGGGCTGCGTGACGCACCGACCAGGCCGCCACAATGGCGCGGTGCTCCGGGATATTGTTGAGGAAACTGCTGCGCAACGCAGCGTCGCTGATGGTGGCGGCGAGCGCCTGCAGATCGGCATGGACAGTTGCCAGCAAATCGGTGGCACCGGACTCGCCGACAGCGGCCAGCACCTGCCAGCAAGTCAGACGAATCAGGTAGGGCGCTTTCGTGCCCGCCAGCGTGCCACCTTCCGTCAGATGCGCCAGCAAGCCCTCCGCGGCTTGTAACGCAGCGTCCCTATCGCCCTGCGCCAATGCCACACGCGCCAACCCGGCCTTGGCGTCGTGCTGTGCCGCGCTGTCATTTGCCAACGCGACACCGTGGGCACGCTGGTAGGCCAGTGTCGCTGGCGCATCGTGCCGCAGAGCCAACTCGGCGTCGCCGAGCGCACAAAGGGCGCCGGCCTCGAACTCCGGGCTTTGCACGGCGATAGCGATTTCCAGTGCTGCCTGCGCGCGTTGCAAAGCTTGCAACGGGTCATCCTCGCGCAGGGCCAGCACTGACAGGTTGGTCAGCGCGTCCGGTTGCGTCGCGCGATCGCCAACGGCGCTGGCCAGGCGTAAGCTCTCCTCCAGATAGCGCCGGGCCTGAACGTGCTCGCCCAGGCGCAGCCATCCGCTGCCCAGATTGCCCAGTGCAATGGCTTCATTGCGTCGATTGCCCAACTCGCGGTTGATCTGCAAGTCCTGTTCATCAAAATCGAGCGAAGGCAGGCGGTCAACCCGACTCTCGGCAATGACAGACAGGGCGTTGAGAAACAACGCCTCAAGCTGGCGAAAGCCCAGCGTGCGCGCGCTTGACAGCCCCGTTTGAGCCAATTCACTGCCGGCTGCAATATCGCCCAGATAAGTCAGTGCCAACGCCAGACGATGTTGTCCGCGCAGTCCCAGTACAAAATCGCTGACGCTTTCGGCCATGGCAATGGTCTGGCACGCCGCTTCCCGCATCGTTCGGTAGTCGCCGGTACGCATCGCGATGGTGCTGCGCCGCCAAGCCACATCACCACGCCTGCGATCATCATCCAGCGCGTCGGCCAGCAATTGCAGCGCATCAATGTCCGCCTGCTGCTCAGTGCGTCGGCCCTGCAGGTCAAGCGTACGCTCGTGCACATCGAACAAGCGCCAATGCAGCAGACACTGATCGGTGCGACCCTCTTGATGACTTGCGTCCAGGCTTGGCTGCAGCTCGGTCAACGCAAGTGCTTTCGCCACATACGCCATGGCCGCTTCGTGCGCGTAACGGGTTGCCGCATGCTCGGCGGCGCGGGTAAAAAATTCACAAGCCTGTGGGTTTTCGCCGGCCTTGACAAAATGCTCGGCAGTGGCACCCAGGAAGTCATTGGCACGGGCCCCGGTCAAGCCGGACAGCCAGCGGGCCGCCTTGGCGTGCAGTTCCCTTCGGGTGCGCTTGAGCACGGTATCGTAGGTCACCTGATGCAGGATCTGATGCGAAAAAGCGTATTCACGCACACCCTCAACACCAGCGTCCAGGAGTGCCTCCCGATGCACCAGGGTAAATTCATGCTGCACCAAAGAAGGCAGGGCGTCAGGTGCCCGCGCGTCCAGGGCCGCCAGCGCGCGGTCCCAAAAGACAAATCCGATGACACTGGCCTGCTGCAGCGCCAGCTTGTCGGCCGGCTTCATGCCGTCCAGTCGCGCCTGCAGCACGCCAGTGAGCGTCTGCGGCACGTGGGAATCGAGCAACCTCTCAGGGTTCACATGCCAACGCTCGGCACCGCAAACTATGGCGCCCACCTCTATCAGCATTTTCACCAGCTCTTCCATGTAGAACGGGTTGCCGTCAGCGCCGCTGGTGATCAGCTCGCGCAAGATGGATGGCACCTCCGGCAGCTTTTGGAGCAACTCGCTGACCAGCATGCGACTCGAACCCTTGTCCAACGGACTGAGAACCATGCGCTGTTTATCAACCCCATTGAGCCGGTCAGCGGGCCACTCGTGTAGCGTCGGACGCGTCACCGCCAGAATCAGCAACGGCAGGTCGAAATTGACCTGACAGAGGTAGTTCAGGAAGTCCAGCGAGCCCTCGTCAGCATGTTGCAGATCATCGAGCAGCAAAAGCAAGGGAACACCCATCTGCGCCGAAACGCGGCGGAACATTTGTGCCGCTGCGTGGAAGCCTCGGCTTCGGATTTGCTTTCCGTCGTCCTGAATGCCATGGATATGTTTGCTGTTGGCAAAGTCGAGCCCAATCAAGTGTCCTAGCAAGTGGGCATGCGCCTGCGCCATCTCAGCGCCATCGTCGGCCAGAAAAAGCGGGGCCAACCCCTCTTCAATTTTTTGTTTGGCAACTTCCATAGAGTCACTGTCAGCAATTTGCAGGCGCCAGGTCAGAATGTCGCGCAACAAGCCGTAGGGCTGACTCTGGGTCAGTGGGTGGGCACGGCCTTGAAAAAAGTAAAAACGTTCAGAGCGCGCCTCGGCCCAATTCTCGAACTCATAGAGCAAGCGGCTTTTGCCGATACCGGCCTCGGCCACCACAGTCACCACGCGCAGCTTGTTCTCGGTGTACAGCCTTTTGAAGGCATTCTGCAAATGTTCGAGTTCAGCGTCGCGCCCGACCATTCGGGTCTCAACACCTTCTATGCCGCGCGTGGCGACCCGGAACGCGCGCGGCTTGCGGCGCTGCACCAGGTAGGTGAGCATAGGAATTTCCACCCCTTTGACCTCGATCGGGGCCTGCGGCAACACGTCGAACACACCTCGCACCTGTCGATAGGTGTCGTGGCTGATACGCACGGCACCGGCCGGAGCAGATTGCTCCATGCGCGCCGCCACGTTGACCGTGAAACCCCGTATGCTGCCCTCGCCGTCGACCCCGCCACCCAGCAGCACGGCACCGGTGTGAATCCCGACGCGAACATTGAAACCGGCCTGTCCGTAGCGCCGCAGCACAAGCTCGCCCTGGCGTCGGCCCTCTTCCAGCAACGCCAGACCCGCCAGCACGGCGCGTTCAGCGTCGTCTTCACGGACTTCGTCAGCGCCGAATACCGCCAACAAACTATCTCCCGCATAGTTCAATACCTTGCCCAGATGCGATTCAACGATGACGGTGCAGCGCGTCAGCGCGCCGTCCATGACCGCATGAACATCTTCCGGATCAAGATGCTGGCTGAGCGTGGTGGACCCTACCACGTCGAGAAACAGGACAGTGACCTGTTTGAGCGCTTGAGCCAGGCCTGCAGCGGCGCCAGAGTCGCTTTGCGCGGCGGCGAGCACTACCAGCCTTGCCTGCAGGGGCTTGAGCGCCGCATCGACCAGCGCAGCACCCAGCACCACGCGTTGTGCCTCAAGCGTGTTGATGGTGGCTTCGAGTTGTTGTTGTTCTATCGACATCGTGCTGCACAGGCGCATGGACAATGCTGGAGCGCATTCCAAACCGTTGCAAGTATCGCACCGCGAACTGTTTTGGCGGGCGCCATTTTTCTGCGCCGTGTCGATGGCACCACTCAAAGCTCCTATCCGATTGATGCCTTGCGGCTGATTCGACATTTGTCAATTCACGATAGGCCCGGTATTCTTTAGGCATTTTTACAAAGCAACCGCTTGCTAAAAATAAATTTTCTGAGTAAGCTTGCGCGCAAATGCCTGCCCCCGCGACTCCAATCCATCGAGCACCCATCGCTTCCGGCGACCCGCCGCCCCGACGACCACGCGGACGTCCGCACAAAACCCCGGTCGAGCGCGATGACGGCAATCGACGCCAGCAGTTGCTGAAGGCCGCCGCCCGTCTCTTTCGCCGGCACGGCTTCGGCGCCACCAGCACACGCGACATCGCTGCGGCAGTGGGTATGCACAGCGGCTCCCCCTTCTATCACTTCAAAAGCAAGGATGCCTTGCTTTTTGCAGTGATGCAGGAGGGCATGCAGGCGGCCATGAATCGGCAAACCATGGCAATGCAGAAAGTTGCGGCAGGTCAGCCAATGGAGCAGATTCAGCTTTTGATTCGTACCCACTTTGATACGTTGCTGGGGCCGGGTAATGATTTTGTTCCCGTCATGCTGTACGAACATCGCTCTTTGAGCAACACGCAGCGCGCCTCACTGGCCAAGCTGCAAGCCGCCTATGAATCAGTCTGGACGCCCGTATTGCAGGCGCTGCATGCCAGCGGTCATTTGCGCGTACCGGTGAAGCTCGCGCGACTTTTGATGCTGGGAGCTCTGAATTGGTCGGTGCAGTGGTTTGATTACAAGCAGAGCGCTACTTTGGAAGAATTGACCGAAGCCGCCATGGCTCTATTTTTAAGGGAGTGCTGATGCGCTACGGTTCTGTATTTGCGAACGGCCTGTTCGCCGGAAAAGTGATGCTGATAACAGGTGGCGGCTCCGGCATGGGTCGTTGCGTGGCGCATGAACTGGCGGCGTTGGGAGCGCATGTGGTGGTGCTTGGACGCAAGCTCGAAAAGCTGCAAACTGTGACCGCTGAAATTGTCGAGGATGGCGGCAGCGCCAGTTTTTTTGTCTGTGATATCCGCCACGACGATGCGGTCAAGCTGACGGTCGCCGCCGTGGTGGCTTCCCGGGGCCGCATCGATGGCCTCGTCAACAATGCCGGCGGCCAGTACATGGCACCACTGGAAGCCATCAGTGCCAAAGGCTGGGAAGCGGTGATCAACACCAATCTGACCGGCGGCTTCCTGATGGCACGCGAGTGTTACCTGCAGAGCATGAATAAATGGGGCGGCAGCATTGTCAACATCGTGGCCGACATGTGGGGCTCCATGCCAGGCATGGGGCACAGCGGGGCGGCGCGTGCCGGCATGATCAGTTTCACCGAGACCGCCGCCATCGAGTGGGCTGGCAAAGGCGTGCGCGTGAATGCCGTGGCGCCCGGCTATATCGCCTCCAGCGGCATGGACAATTACCCACCCGAGATGGCCCCCATACTGCGCGAAATGACCAAGACCGTGCCGCTGGGGCGCTTCGGCACCGAGGCTGAAACATCGGCTGGCATAGTCTTTCTGCTCAGTCCGGCAGCCGCCTTCATCAGCGGCAGCACGCTGCGCATTGATGGCGCCCGACCGCAGGTCCGCATGGGTTGGCCGATGCGGGTCGCGTCTGCCGATGCGCAGCAGCGTGACGCCATCACGCCGTTTCAGGGCTTTCATCGGGCCCGGATACCGAAGGTTTTTTCTACTGCCCAAGCGTAAGGGATCAGTTATGACACAACACCTTGCAGGGCCAGAAAAGATTGAGTTCGAAGAAGAATTCGTCACCGGGTTGAAAAAAATCTTTGAGGAGTTGATTGTTTTCAACCAGGTGCTGGGCTTAAAGATTACATCGCTTAAACCAACCCTGGTCAGGGGCCGTATCGACATGAAGCGGGACTTGATTGGTCACTTCAGTTTCAACCGGATTCATGGCGGAGTCATCAGCGCCGGCCTCGATGCCATGGGCGGGTTGGCCGTCATGGCCGCCATCGGTGCGCGCCACATGGACGAGTCACCCATTCAGCGCTTGCACCGCTTTGGCAAGCTCGGCACGATTGATCTGCGTATCGATTACCTGCGCCCCGGCATTGGGGAGTATTTTGAGTTGCGCGCCGAAGTGATGCGGCTGGGCTCGCGCGTAGCATCCACCCGCATGGAGTTCCTGGCAGCGGACGGCACACTGCTGTCGACCGGCTCTGGCGCTTACATCGTGTCGTAGGAAGGGACAGCACGCTTGGGCCACAGCGCCCGGCGAATGGCGCAAGGTCCTGAATCACAAATCCAGCTTTGGCAAGACGCTGCAAGGCCCACATGGGACAATGCGGCCTATGTATTTATTGTTTGAAGAAGCCGGAAAGTTCATGGCCGGTCGGGTGCTGTCAGAAGCGGAATCCTCGGCCCAGGTCGAGCTCGATAGCGGCAAGCGGGTCAAGGTCAAGACCGCCAATATCTTGCTGAAGTTCGAAAAGCCGTCACCGGCGCAGTTGCTTGAAAACGCCCAAGCCATCAGTCAGAGCATCGAACTGGAATTGGCCTGGGAGTTTTCACCGGATGAAGAGTTTGGTTTCGCCGATCTGGCGCGCGAGTATTTCAGCAGCAACGCCGCCAAAGAAGCGACGCTGGAGCAGCAGGCTGGGACCCTGTTGCGCCTGTTTGAGGCGCCGCATTACTTCCGCCGCGCCGGCAAGGGACGCTTTCGCAAAGCCCCGGCCGAGGTCATTGCGCAAGCCCTGGCGGCGATCGAAAAGAAGAAACAGATCACGCTCCAGACTGCGCAGTGGGCCAACGACCTGAGCCAGGGCAGCTGCCCGCAAGCGATCCGCGACCAGTTGTACAAAATACTGTTCAAACCAGACAAAAACGCGCCCGAATACAAGGCCGTGGTTGATGCGTCGCGTGCAACGCACCTGGGGCCGCTGGAGTTGCTGATCAAAGCGGGTGCCATTGACTCACCTTACCAGTTTCACTGGAAGCGCTTTTTGCTGGAGAATTTTCCCAAAGGCACTGGTTTCCCGAAACTGGAAGCCCCGCTTATCCGTGACGAATTGCCGTTGTCAACGGCGCGCGCGTTCTCCATTGATGACTCGGCCACCACCGAGATTGACGATGCACTGTCGGTGCAAGGACTGGGCACTGGAGAAGTATTGCTGGGCATTCACATTGCTGCACCGGGTCTGGCGATATTGCCCGGCAGCCCGATTGACCTGACCGGTCGCAATCGTCTGTCCACCGTCTACATGCCGGGCTACAAGGTCACCATGCTGCCCGACGATGTGGTGCAAAGCTATACATTGCAGGAAGGGCGCGACTGCCCGGCCGTCTCTTTGTATGTGAAGCTGGACGAGACGACGCTGGAGGTCAGGAGCAGCGAGACGCGACTGGAACGGGTTCATATCAGTGCCAACCTGCGGCACGACCAACTCGATGCCATCGTCACCGCCGAATGGCTGGAAGACCCTGCTTTTTCACATCAAGCCGATCCCGATTCCTTGTCAAACAATCGCGACCATCTGTCATTTTTATACCGCCTGGCGAAGCACCTGAAGGCCGGGCGCGAACTGGTGCGCGGCAAACCCGAGACCTTTAACCGGCCGGATTACAACTTCAAGTTGATCGGCAATCAGGGTGCCGAGCCGAACGGCACTGAACACGTGCAAATCAGCATTCGCCAGCGCGGCGCACCATTGGACCTGATTGTTTCCGAAGCCATGATTCTGGCCAACAGCAGCTGGGGCAGCTGGATGGCCGAGCTGGGCGTACCCGCCATTTACCGCAGTCAGGCCTCGATGTTGCCGGGCGTGAAGGTACGCATGGGAACCAAGTCCTTGCCGCACGCCGGTATTGGCGTCAAAAGCTATGCCTGGAGCACATCGCCGCTGCGCCGCTACACCGACCTGGTGAACCAGTGGCAAATCATCGCGTGCGCGCGCCATGGCAAAACAGCCGCGCTGGCGGCGCCGTTCAAAGCCAGGGATGCCGACCTGTTTTCGATCATCTCCAGCTTTGACTCTGCGTATTTTGCTTACAACAGTTACCAGGGCGCCATGGAACGCTTCTGGACGCTCAAGTACCTGCAGCAAAACAGCGTGGCCGAAATTACCGGTAGCGTATTCAAGGAGAACATGGTTCGTGGCGACGACCTGCCGCTGGTGTTGCCGGTCCTCGGCGCCAAGGATTTGCCGCGCGGCGCCCGGGTGCGGGTCAAGCTCGGCGACATTGACGAAGTGACGCTCGATGTCAGCGGCACGGTGCTGGCGCGGCTGGATGCCTTACCCGAGGCCGGCGACGCAGAACAACAAGACGCGAGTGACGAAGACGAAGATGCAACGGCGGGACCGATTGCGATTGCCGTGGACCTGAGCGAGCAAAACGCCGTAACTGCTGACAGCGATAATCCTGCGCAGTGAACCCGTGGTCTTTTAGCCCTCTCCAGCTTGCACTCGGCGCCTCGATTGCCGTGCATGCCGTTTTGTTGACGGTGCGCTTTGTCGACCCCGAAGCCTTTCATCGCGTCTTCAAAGACACGCCGCTGGAGGTTATCCTGGTCAATGCCCGTACCACCGAAGAGGCCGAAAAGGCGCAGGCTATTGCTCAGGCCGCGATGGCCGGCGGCGGCGATGCCGCACAGGGCCGAGCCACCAGCCCCTTGCCGCCGGCCCCGCAATCCGAAACCGGTGACGATGCCGAAGAGAGCGCACAACGCCAACTGCAATACTTGCAGCAACAACAGAACTTGCTGCTGGCTCAGGTCAAGAACCAGTTGGCTTCGCTGCCGCCACCCGAGCTCAGGCCGGCCAATGATTCGCCGGACCAGTCCGAGCGCGAGCAAAAAAGACGTCAGTTGATCAAGTTGCTGGCTGAGATCGAACGGCGCATCAACGAGGAGAACGCCCGCCCCAGAAAGCGTTACATCAGTCCTGCCACACAGGAAAGGATTTACGCTATTTACTACGATCACTTGCGGCGCGCGATCGAGAACAAGGGCACCGAAAACTTTCCCGAAGTGGGCGGCAAGAAGCTCTACGGCGAGTTGACCATGATTGTCGAAGTCAACTATGACGGTCAGGTTCTCAACACGCAGATTGAGCAGGGCTCCGGCAACCGCACACTGGACCGACGCGCCGAAGCCATCGTCAGGAGCGCTGCACCGTTTGGCAACTTCAGTGCGGCCATGCGCCAGTCGGCCGATATCATTAGCGTGTCACCACGTTTCAGGTTCACCCGCGATGAAACGCTGGAAACCCGGCTCAACGCCAACTGAGCACTCGTCAATAACAACGCACTGTCCAGATTGTCTATGGATCTCTATTGTGTGATGGGCAACCCGGTAGACCACAGCAGGTCGCCGTGGATTCATGCGCGCTTTGCCGAGCTAACCGGGCAACTGCTGCACTATGGCAAGCGCCTGATTCCGCTGGACGGGTTTGCCAGCGCGGTGTCCGCCTTCGTTGCCGAAGGTGGGCGCGGCTGCAACGTCACGGTGCCTTTCAAGTTTGAAGCGGCGGCACTGGCCAGCCAGGTCAGCGATCGTGCGACGCTGGCTCAGGCGTCCAACGTGCTGAGCTTTCACAGTGGCGCCGCCCTGGCCGACAACACCGACGGTGCCGGATTGGTCAATGACATCCAGTGCAATGCCGGTTTTGATCTGAGCGGCCGCCGACTGCTGCTGATCGGCGCCGGTGGTGCCGGTGCCGGTGTGCTAGGTCCACTGATAGAAGCACGTCCCGCCAGCATCACTGTGACGAACCGCAGCTTGCACAAGGCGACCCAGTTGCTGGCCCGTCATGCGGCGCTGGCAATGCTGAACAATACAGAGTTGATGGTGAAGGAACTCCATCAGCTAAGTAGCAGTTTTGATGTCGTCATTAACGCCACCGCCAGCAGCCTGAGTGGCGGCGCTGTGCCGGTCGCGGCCAGCACGCTGAGTCCAGGCGCACTGGCCTACGACCTGATGTACGGAAGCGCCGCGCAGGGTTTCATGACCTGGGCCCGTGAACACGGCGCCACGCCGCGTGATGGTTTGGGTATGCTGGTGGAACAGGCGGCGCAAGCCTTCATGATCTGGCGCGGCGTGCTGCCGCCCACGCAACAGGTGCTGGCCGAGTTGCGCCATGCCATGCAGGCAACGTCATGACGAATCGGGTCCGGCGTTCATGGATTGCGGATCAAGCCCGCAATGAGCGCCTTTGAGGCCGCTTTTGCGTTGGCTGGGTTTGCTGGCAGTGGCGGTCGTGGTGCTACAGCTTTTCTTTGTGCTGCGCATTGCCGCCATGGCTGTGCTGGCCCCCGAATCCACTACATTCGAACGCTCCGAAGCCTGGCGCGTGTTGAACCAGAAAGGTCGCTTGCCATGGCGCCAGCAGTGGGTCGATTACGCGCAGATTTCCGACAACCTCAAGCGCGCCGTTGTTGCCAGCGAGGATGATGGCTTCAGCAATCACGATGGCGTGGACTGGGATGCGCTTGAAAAAGCCTGGCAAAAAAATGCCAGGGCCCAGGTACAGGCGGCCAAAACACAGATCATCAAGAAACCTGGTGCCACAACCGGCAGCAGCAAACCGGCAGTTCACCCACCGAAAGTCGTCGGTGGCTCCACCATCACGCAACAACTGGCAAAAAACCTGTTCCTGTCGGGTGAGCGCACGCTGCTGCGCAAAGGCCAGGAGTTTGTGCTGACCCTGATACTGGAAGCCTTGCTCAACAAGCAGCGCATCCTGGAGATTTACCTCAACAGTGTCGAGTGGGGTGAAGGTGTTTTTGGTGCCGAGGCGGCGGCGCAGCATTATTTTCGCAAACCAGCATCCAGGCTGAACGCCTATGAAGCGGCGCGGCTGGCGGTGATGCTGCCGCGCCCCAAGTACTTTGAAAAAACACCCAACTCCAGCTATCTGGCGGAGCGCGCCACTGTGATCGCCAACCGCCTGGGCGGCGCTGAATTGCCTTGACCTGCATGCGAATCCTCGGCATTGACCCCGGCCTGCGTACCACCGGTTTTGGCGTCATCGACGTGGCTGGGTCCGACCTGACTTACGTCGCCAGCGGCACCATCAGCACGACGCATCTGACCAAGGGACAATTACCGGCGCGGCTGAAAGTTTTATTTGACGGCATCGTTGAGGTAATGGCGCGTTATCAGCCCGACGGCGCCTCCGTCGAAATCGTCTTTGTCAATGTCAACCCGCAGTCCACCTTGTTGCTGGGCCAGGCCCGTGGCGCCTGCATCACCGCCCTGGTCTCAAACGATTTGCCGGTGGCTGAGTACACCGCGCTGCAAATGAAACAGGCCGTGGTGGGCTACGGCCGCGCCGATAAGACACAGGTGCAGGAGATGGTGCGCCGCCTGCTGCAACTACCGGTTTTGCCCGGCCCCGATGCGGCTGATGCGTTAGGTCTGGCCATCACCCATGCCCATGCCGCCAAAGCCATGGCACGGCTGGCGCAAGCCGACGGTGTCGGCGGTGCGGGCAGCGGCAAATACAAAGCGGGGCGCAGCCGATAGTCACTTGATTCGCCGCCCCTGTCGCCGCCTTTACACTCAGTTAAATGCCATCGACCAATCCCGAAACCTGCACCTCGCAAGCGTAAACAAAGCCACCCGATAAGGACAAGTAAATGACCCAGATTCTTGTGATTTACTCCACCACCGACGGTCATACGCCACGCATTTGCGAGCGCATGCGTCAAGTCATGACACGGCAGGGACAAAGCGTCACGGTGGTGCCGCTGGCGCAGGCGGATGCCCAGAACTTAAGCAGTTTTGACAAGATTGTCATTGGCGCCAGCATCCGCTACGGCAAACACCAGCCGCAGGTGGCGCAGTTCATCGCCCGCCATCAGGCGTTGCTGGAGAGTAAGGCCAACGCTTTTTTTACCGTCAACATCGTGGCCCGCAAGCCAGAAAAAAATCAGCCCGACAGCAACCCTTACCTGATCAAGTTTTTGCGCCAAATCAGCTGGAAGCCGCAACTTCTGGGCGTCTTCGCCGGCAAACTGGACTACCCGAGCTACCGCTTTTTTGACCGCCTGATGATTCGCTTCATCATGCTCATGACGGATGGTCCAACCGACCCCAAGTCGGTCATCGAGTTCACCGACTGGCGGCAGGTCGAGGCCTTCGCACAAAAGGTCTGTGAAATGCCCTGAATCGGGCGTGCGTCAGGGCTTGGTCTTTTGCAGCAGACCGAGCCCGCCTTTGGAGCGCGCATCGGCGATTTCGGCTTCCACTTGTATCGCGTCTGGCGACCCCGGTGGCAGCACGGTCAGCACTTTTTCCCAGTGCGTCACGGCCTGTGCATAGTCGGCACGCCGGAACGCCGCAGCACCTGCCATCATCAAGGCTACCGGGTGTTTCGGATTGATGGCCAGTGCCTTGTTCACCAGCGCCAGCGGTCGCCCTTCAATGTTGCCGGCGCGCGTTGCCATCACATCGGCATACTGGGTCAACAGATCAGGGTCCGAGTCCACCAGCTTGCCGGCCTTGGCGTAAGCCTGCTCTGCCTCTGGCAATCGACCCTGCACCTTGTAAGCTCGCGCCAGCCGCACCCAGCCCGGCAAATCTCCCGGATTGGCTTTCAGACGAGCCGCCAGGCCATCAATCATCTGGTTTATTTTTTCCGGCGTCATGGCGCCCGCTGCGCCAGCATCGGCAGCACCCTTGTTGGCGGCAGGCGAGGCTGTCGCCGTGGCAGCGCCAGATGTGCCCGACTTGGCACGCGCATCGGCAATGTCGGCCTCCACCTGCTGGGCATCCGGCGAGCCGGGCTCCAGCACGGTCAAAAGCTTTTCCCACTGTGCGACAGCAACGGCGAAATCGGAGCGCCGGTAAGCCGCGACGCCCGACATCATGAGACCCATGGGATGCTGTGGGTTCAGTGCCAGCGCCTTGTTGACCAGCTCGAGCGGTTTGCCCTCGATGTTGTTGCCGGCACGCACCGCTAACAGGTCAGCGTAATCCACCAGCAGATCCGGCTGACTGTTAACCAGTTCGCCGGCTTTCAAAAAGGCCTGCTCGGCTTCGGCGAAACGCCCCATCACCTTGTAGGAGCGCGCCAGCATGGCCCAGCCTCTGGGGTCATCGGGGCTGGCTTTCAAGCGTGCTGCCAGCGTGTCAACCATCTGCGCGACTTTGTCGTCATTCATTTTTTGCGCTGCCACCGGATCGATCGCCGACGGTGAACCCAGCCACCAGTACATGCTGCCAGCGCCTAGCGGAGCCAGCAGCACTATCACCAACGCGGTACGCCGCGCGCTCCAGAAACTGGAATGACCGGCCTCTTGCACCCGGACTGGCTCCTCGGTGTCGTCCAGCAGGCGCAACTGCAATTCGTCTTTGCTGGCTTCACTGTCTGCCACCGAGATAAGGCCACGCGCCACGTCACGCTCCAAGGTCTCCAATTGATCACGATAAATGGAAGCATTCAGGCGCTGGGCTGAGACCCCGGCGCGCGTCACAGACCACAGCAGCGGACGCACCAGCCAAGCCAGCGCCAACAGTGTCAACAACACTGCTATTGCAATAAAAACTGTCATGAGGAAGTTCCCGTATCTTTGAGAAGAGACTGCGCCTTTTTGCGCTGTTCCGGATCGAGCGCTGGTGGCGCGCTGCCACGCTGGCTGCGACGCACCGTCCGCACCAACACCACAGCGGCGCCCAGCAACAGCAAAAAGGGACCAAACCACAGCATCAAGGTCACTGGTTTGAAGGGTGGGCGGTAACGCACAAAGTCTCCATAGCGGCTGACCATGTATTCCATGATTTCAGCGTCGGTTTTTTTGGCCCGAATGAGGGTACGAAGTTCGCGACGCAAATCTTCTGCCAGGTCGGCGCGCGAACCCGCCAGCGACTCGTTCTGGCAGACCAGGCAGCGCAGTTCTTCTGAGATGGCAATCAAACGCTGCTCAACCACCGGGTCTTCGGCCAACGGTGTCGCGACCCCGGCATAGGCCGAAATAGTGCATTGCAGTGCAAGAACAAGTGCCAGCCAATATTTCATAGTTGCAGTTTCTGTATCAAGGGAATAATCTTGTCCCGCAACGCTTCCTCGGTCACCGGACCGATCTGCTTGTAGCGGATCACACCCAGCTTGTCGATGAGAAAGCTCTCGGGCACACCATAGACGCCGAAGTCGATGCCGATGCGGCCATCCTGATCGGTGATAGAGAGATCATAGGGATCGCCGTAGCGGGCAAGCCATTTCAGGCCTTCCGAATTTTGATCTTTGTAGTCGAGACCAATCACCGGTATCGTTTTGGTCTTGGCATACTCCATCAAAATCGGATGCTCCTGGCGGCAGGCAACACACCAGGAAGCCCAAGTATTGAGGATCCAGACTTTGCCCAGCATGTCCTTGGCAGAAAACTGCTGATCCGGCGCTTGCAGACGCGGCGCAGAAAACTGCGGTGCCGGCTTGCCGATCAGGGGCGACGGCACTTCATGTGGGTCGCGCGTCAATCCGATGGCCAGAAAAACCACCAGAACAATAAAAATTCCCAGCGGAATCAGTGCTTTCTTCATGCGGCAGCGCCTTTCGCTTCGGATGCCCCCACGCTGGCGGTCACCTTGCGGCGATAGCGCCGGTCCAGCGCCGCCATGCCACCACCCAGGGCCATCATGAGAGAGCCGACCCAGATCCAGACGATAAAGGGCTTGTGGTACACCCGCACTGCCCAGGCCGGACTGCTGCCGCCCTCCAGACGCTCGCCCAGGGCAACATAAACATCGCGGAACAAATTGCTGTCAATGGCGGTTTCGGTCATCGGCATGGTGGAGGAGAAATAGGTACGCTTCTCGGGCAGTAGGGTGCGTAACACCTTGCCGTCTTTGATGAGTTCAACTTCACCCCGATCAGCGTTGTAATTGGGGCCGGGTACCTCACGAATACCGGTCAGACGGAATGTGTAGCCAGCCACCACGACGGTGTCGCCAACCACCATGCGTACGTCTTTTTCCGTCTCATAGGCCTTGACCATGGTGACGCCGACCACGAACACGGCGATGCCAATGTGTGCGATATGCATGCCCCAGAACGATAGGGGCGTCGCCTTCCAGTTGACGGTGTCCTTCATTTGGCGGTAAATCTGCACCCCGGAGGCCAGAAATATCCAGAACACCAGCGTCAGGCTGAGCGCAACCAATGGCGACCAGGCACCAGCCAGAAACGGTGCCGTGCAACCCAGCAGCACCGAGATGATGGCCACCGGGCGCAATTTCTTGCCGAGCTCGGCAATGCTGTCATTCTTCCAGCGGGCAAACGAGCCAATCACCATGAACAGCAGCACCGGCAGCATGATGGGCGCAAACACCGAGTTGAAGTAAGGCGGGCCAACCGACAACTTACCCAGGTTCAGCGCGTCCACAATCAACGGATACAAGGTGCCCAGTAAAACGGCGGCCGCAGCGGTGGTCAGCAAAACGTTGTTAACCAGCAAAAAGGTTTCGCGTGACACCATCGAAAAAGCGCCACCAGCGCGGACCTTGCCGGCCCGCACGGCGAACAGTGTCAAAGACCCACCCACCACGACTGACAAAAAGAGCAGGATAAAGACACCGCGCTTGGGATCGGTGGCAAAGGCATGGACCGACGTCAGCACGCCGGAGCGCACCAGGAAAGTACCCAGCAGACTGAGCGAAAAGCCGATGATCGACAGCATGATGGTCCAGCTTCTGAACAAGCCGCGCTTCTCGGTAACTGCCAGTGAATGGATCAGGGCGGTGCCCACCAGCCACGGCAGGAAAGAAGCGTTTTCGACCGGATCCCAAAACCACCAGCCACCCCAGCCCAACTCGTAGTAAGCCCACCAGGAACCCATGGCGATGCCGATGGTCAGGCAAATCCAGGCCGCGGTAGCCCAGGGCCGCGTCCAGCGCGCCCAGGCGGCATCGAGCCGGCCGTTGAGCAGGGCAGCAATGGAAAACGCAAACGGTACCGACATACCGACGTAGCCCATGTACAGCATGGGTGGATGAAACACCAGACCCGGGTCCTGCAGCAAAGGATTCAAATCGCGACCATCGGCCGGGACATCAGCCAGGCGCAAAAACGGGTTCGACGTGATCAACATGAAGAGCAGGAAGCCGACCGCCACCAGGGCCAACACACCCAGCACTCTGGACACCATCACATCAGGCAATTGACGGGAAAAAAGCGACACCGCCATCATCCACGAGCACAGCATCAGCAACCACAAAAGCAGCGAGCCTTCATGGCCACCCCATACGCCGGCAATACGGTAGATGTCAGGCAGCTTGGAGTTGGAGTGCTGCGACACATACAACACCGAAAAGTCATTGGTAAAGAAGGCATAGGTGAGACAGCCAAAGGAGAACGCCGTCAACGCCCAAAGCGCTTGCGCGCCGGGGCGTGCCAATGCCATCCAATCGGCGCGCCCGCGCTGACCGCCAATGACACTCAGAGTGCCCAGGGCCAACGCCACGAACAGCGCAAGAATCAACGCAAAGTGACCAATTTCAGGAATCATGATATTTCTCCTAACTCGTCTTACTTCAGCGACTTGATGGTTTGTTGGACCGCTGCCTGGTCCAGCGCCTGCTTGGCCTCGGGTGGCATGTAGTTTTCATCGTGCTTGGCCAGCACTTCACTGGCGGTGAACTTGCCATCGGCGTCCATTTTGCCCTGCGCCACAACGCCCTTGCCCTCTTTGAACAGGTCCGGCAGGATGCCGGTGTAGCTCACCGGCACTTCTTTCATGGTGTCGGTCACCACAAATGCTACGGTCAGGTTGTCGCGCTTGACGGTGCCGGTCTTGACCAGGCCGCCAACCCGAAAAGTTCTGTTTTTGGGTGCCTCGCCGGCCGCCACCTGCGTGGGGGAGAAGAAAAATACCAGATTGCTCTGGAACGCGTTGAGTACCAGGTAGGCGGCGATGCCCAACACACCCAGGGCGCCCACAATCAGGCCGGCCCGTTTATGACGAGGTTTCATAAATTTATCTCTCCGACAAAAGTTCGCTGCGCAAATTGCGCAGAATATTTTTCCGCTGGCTACGCAGCAGCAAGGTCTCACCGACCACGACGGCAGCCGTCAAACCGAAGCTGCCCCAGACATAGAAGGCATAGCCTCCCATGGCGAAAAATTCTCCGACACTATTCCAATGCATGTTTAACCCACTCCGTATGACGTTCACGTTCAAGGATGATGTTGCGCACCCGCACCAGCGCAATGGTGATGGCATACATCCAGCAGGCCACCACCATGATCAGCATGCCCCACAGCATGGTGCTGGCCATGGTTGGCGACTTGGTCAACGACACCGAGGCGCCCTGGTGCAGCGTGTTCCACCATTTGACCGAAAAATAAATAATTGGCACGTTGACCACACCCACCAGCGCCAGCACCGCACCGGCCTTGTCGGCACGGCGCGGGTCGTCGATGCTGGCTTGCAGGGCCAGAAAACCCAGATACAAAAACAGCAGGATCAGCTCTGAGGTCAGGCGCGCGTCCCAGACCCACCAGGCACCCCACATCGGCTTTCCCCACAAGGCGCCGGTGGCCAGCGACAGAAAGGCAAACAAAGCACCGGTTGGTGCCAGCGCCGAGGCCATCATGCCCGACAGCCGGGTGTTGAAGGCCAGACCAAAACCGGCCCAGGCCGCCATCACCAGATAAATGAACATCGACATTTGCGAGGCCGGCACATGCACAAAGATGATGCGGTAGCCCTCGCCTTGCTGGGCGTCGGTCGGCGCCACAAAAAACGAAATCCACAAGCCAGCCACAGCCAGTACCGTCGCCAATGCGGCAAACCAGGGCCACATGCGGCCAGCCAGAAAATAAAAGTTCTGCGGCGAGGCGAACTTGAACCAATGAATGTCGCGTAGTTTCATTCCAGGGAGATCCTCAAGGCTGTGGTGGTGGCCAATGGCGCAAAAAATACCGAGAGCACCAGCAATGCCGCCAACAATGAAAGGTGACCGCTAAAACCCAGACCGGCGGCGTCGGCTTCTACTGCGCCGGCGCCAAATATCAGCACGGGAATATACAGTGGAAGGATTAACAGTGACAACAATACCCCTGCACCGCGCACACCCAAGGTCAGAGCAGCGCCAATGCTGCCAATCAGGCTCAAGGTGGGCGTCCCCAGCAGCAGCGTCAACATCAAAATACCCAGCGCCCGCGGCTCCAGTCCGAACTGCAGACCCAGCACCGGCGCCATCAGCACCAGTGGCAGACCCGAGAGCAAAAAGTGCGACAGCGCCTTGGCTGCCACCAGCAGGCCCATCGGTGTACTTGATAACGCCATCTGCTCCAGCGAGCCATCGGCATAGTCGGTGGCAAACAGGCGTTGCAGGGACAGCATGGCCGCCAGCAAGGCACTGACCCACAAGACACCCGGTGCCATACGCAGCAACAGCGCCGCTTCCGGCCCGACACCAAGCGGAAACAGACTGGCGATAACCACAAAAAATACCAGGGGCGTCAGCACTTCGCCCTTTTGCCTCAGTGCCACGGAGAACTCGCGTCGCAGCAGCGCCAGCATGACACTTGCCAGTCCCAGCTTTCTCATGCTCATGCGCGCAATTCCAGCAACTGGGCCGGCACTGCGCCGATTGCCACCAACTGATGGCTGGTCAAAACCGCCAGTCCGCCCTTGCCCAGATGCGCTGCCACCAGGTCGGCCAGCATCCGAACCCCCGACTCATCCATCGCCACAAAAGGCTCGTCCAGCACCCACAAGCGGGCCCGGCTCAACGCCAGCCGGGACAGGGCGACGCGCCGCTTTTGCCCCTGCGACAAATGTCTAACCAATTGCCCGCCACGCCCGCGCACGCCAAAGTGCGTCAGTACCTCGTCCATTTGCGAGGGCTCCGGGGCATTGCCACCCAAGGCGGCGTTGAACACCATGTTCTCGTTGACCGTCATCGATTCCTGCAAAGCATTGAGATGGCCCAAATAGCAAAGGTCGTGACGATAAGCGTCGCGCTGCGAGTGAACAGGCGCACCGTTCCAGCAAATCTCGCCGGAATCGATCGGTGCCAAACCGCAAACCATGCGCAACAAACTTGTCTTGCCGACGCCATTGGCGCCGGTGACATACAGCCATCGCCCGGCTTCAAGAACACAATCAATGCCCTGAAAAAGTTGCCGCCCTCCCCGACTACAACCAAGCTTGGAAAATGAGAGGGTGGGCGCAGTGTTCAAATCTTGATTGTGGAAAAACAGTGTGCAGATTTTAAGGCACGGGTGCGTCCGGCCATTGAGCTTCATCAAAACTTTACGCCCGCCCTAATCCTCTGCTGGACACTCGGGAATTAGGTGGCTCAGTTGTAATACCTTGTCACAAAATCTTCAAACGTGCCCTGTTCCTGGGCTTCCAATCGCTGCTGTTCCAGCAACGAGTCTTGCACACTGGTCGCAAATTTGGCGTTGCCAGCTTCGTCAAGAGGTTGCGCCAGCAATTCGCGCTGATGCTGCTGCGACTGCTGCAAGGTGAAGTTAAAAAAGCCGCCCGCTTGCCGCGCCCCGGCAAGCACCTGCGCCGAGGGCGTACTGTCAGGCTGATCAATGCGCTCGCGCAAATCTTGCAGCGTGGCGCAGTAGCGCTGGCCACCGTAGGCCGCGTCCAGCATTTCGGCAAACGGTTGCATGTCGTCAAACAGCTCGTGCGCCAGTGGCCGAAACGGCTGCTCACGGTTGTGCGCCAGCAGATGCAGATCGGGCTGGCGACCCTGGTTGACGATGCGGCGTTTGTTTTCATCGTTCTCACTTTGCTCGCGGCTGGTGATGGGCGGACTGTCCCGAAACAAACACATCAGCAACAACACATCGGCGAATATCCCTTGCTCCGGTGTAACGCCGATAGCAACAAAAGGGTTGAGGTCAAACAGACGCATCTCGACATACTCAACGCCGTAGCGCTGTAGCGCCTTGGCCGGTCGTTCGCCCAGTTTGCCAATGCGCTTGGGTCGCATGCCGGCATAAAACTCGTTTTCAATCTGCAGCAGATTCGCATTGAGTTGCTTCCAGCGGGGGCCGTCCCGAACTCCGATTTCTTCATAAAACGGATCCGGCGTGCGGATAGCGGCTTCCAGTGCCTGCGTGTATTCGGCCAGTGAATTGACACTCACATGCAGATTGGCCTGAGCCCGGTTGTGGTAACCCAGATCGCTCATGCGCAAGCTGGTGGCGTAAGGTCCATAGCGGGTACCGGGTACCAGTTCCGGCAACTCCGACGGCTGCCCCTGCAAAAATGACTCACAGATGGCCGGTGAGGCACCAAACAGATAAGGAATCAGCCAGCCATAGCGTTGAAAATTTCGGATCAAACCGAAATAACGTTCACTCTCAAATTCTTCCAAACGGCCGGTGCCCAGACAACAATCCCGCAACGCCAGCCAGAAGTCCTGCGGCAAGGACCAGTTGTAATGCGCACCGGCAATGGTCTGCATCTTGCGACCATAACGCAGCCCCAAGCCTTCGCGATACACGGTCTTGAAACGGGCGGCGTTCGAGCTGCCGTAATCGGCAATCGGGATGTCTTTGTCGTCACCCAGCACACATGGCATAGAGCCCGCCCACATCGTCTCGCCAGCCAGCTGCGGCGCAACGTAACGATGGATGTCACGCAAAAACTGCTGTGGAAATTGAGGGTCCTGCGACGGCGGCGTGATGAATTCCAGCAACGCTTCGGCGTAATCGGTGGTGATCCAAGGGTGCGTCAGCTTGGCGCCCAATGCCAGCGGGTGCGGCGTTTGTGCCAACCGGCCAGCGGCGTCAACGCGCAAACACTCGCGCTCATAGCCCCGCGTAATGCCGCGCAACACTTGCGCCTGGCCGCTGGTGGAAAATTGCTGGACGGCGTCACAGCAAGTGAACTTCAACATGGCATCTTGCTTTCTCTTCTCAGTAGAACGGCAGGCAGTATGGCAGTTTTTGGATAGAAGCGAAGTTGCTCCCTATGAAAGTCAATCCCTAAGTACAAACACCAAGAAATTGTGGAATCGTTTCCAGCATAATGAATGCCAACAACACAAATAGGGCACAAACGGACGCCAACGTGAGGTGTGGAAGGGTTCATGAAAAGTTGGCAAGAGGATTTGCTCGGCGCCACCGATGGTGCGCAGTGCGAGCATGCGGTGCATGAGGACATTGCCAACGAGCAACGTGTCACCCTCGCACTGGCACAAATGAGCCTGACTCGCATCATCGTGGCGCACCGGCCCGAATTAATGTCCAAAAGAAACACACCATGACCCTGACAAACCGCAAACCCTTTTGGGCCGTGCTGCTGGCACTGGCTTTGGCCTCGGCCCTCGCCGCCCTGTGGCTGTTCCCGCGCGCCATGCCACTACTGCAGCTCAATGTCAGCATGTCGCGCGACCAGGCGCTGGCCGCCGCCGAGGCCCTGCAGACGCAGCGCTTTGCGGAACTCAGCACCACTCGCGCTGTGGCACGCTTTGACCATGACGTCGAGCTGCAAAATTACATCGAGCTCGAAGGCGGCGGCGTGAACGCCTTCACCGGATTGCTGGGCCAGCGCTTTATCGCGCCCTACCACTGGACGGTGCGGCGTTTTGCCGAGTCGCAGGAAGATGAGTTCAGCATGCGCTTTACGCCCGAGGGCCAGGCTTACGGCTTCACACGCAAGGTGCCGGAAAAGGCCCCGGGCGCGGCCCTGGGCGAAGCGGCCGCACGCACGCTGGCCGAGACCGGTGCGCGCAGCCTGTTGGGTTATGCGCTGTGGAGCGCCTACGCGCCGCAAAGCGCCTCGCAAGTTACCCGCCCGGGCGGGCGCATCGACCACAGCTTTGTCTACGAACACCAGAGCGAGCAGCGCGGTGAAGCGCGCTTTCGGCTCAAGCTCGAGGTAGCGGGCGACCGCCTGGTGGACGTAACACCTTATGCCTTTGTGCCGCAGGCTTTTGCGCAGCGCTTTACCCAATTGCGCACCGGCAACGAGACCATTGCCAAGGTGGCCAATATTGCGATGGTCGCGCTGCTGGGACTGGGCGGGCTGCTGGGTGGCTGGCTGTGGCTGGCGCGCCGCGGCGCCCTGGCGTGGCGCCCCGCGCTGCTCGCCGGTGGTGTAGTGGGCGCCTTGCTGGCGGGCGCCGTGCTGTCCAATCTTCCACAGAACTGGTTTGGCTACCTCACCACCGACTCCGCCAGCAACTTCCTGCTGCGCAATGGCGCCACGGCCTTGGCCGCCGGTGTGGGCGCCATGCTGATGCTGGGCCTGGTGTTTGCGGTCGCCGAAGGCCTGAGCCGCCAGGCCTTTGCGCAGCACCCGCGCGTGTTCAGTCTGTGGAGCGCCCGCGCCGGGGCCAGTCCGCAGGCGCTGGGGCGCACGCTGGGCGGTTACGCCTGGACGGGCTTTGAGCTGTTGCTGGTGGTGGCCTTCTACCTGGTCGCACGCACGCAGTTCGGCTGGTGGTTGCCGGCCGAGTCGCTGGCGGACCCCAACATCCTGTCGGCTTGGCGGCCCGCGCTGGGGCCGATTGCCAATGCCTTGATGGCCGGCACCTGGGAAGAAGCGATGTTTCGCGCCGTGCCGCTGGCCGGGGCCGCCTTGATCGGTCAATGGCTGGGTTGGCGCCGCAGCAGCATTGCGGTGGCGTTGGTGCTGCAGGCGCTGGTGTTCGCCGGTGGGCATGCCAGCTACCCCGGCCTGCCCAGCTACAGCCGCGTGGTGGAATTGTTCCTGCCGGCTCTGGTCTGGGGGTTGATTTTTCTGCGCTTCGGCCTGGTGCCCTGCATCGTGATGCACTTCACGTTTGACCTGACGCTGATGAGCCTGCCGCTGTTCGTCGCCACCGACTCGCGACTGTGGCTGGACCGCGCGCTGGTGTTGCTGGCTGGTCTATTCCCGCTGCTGATGCTGGCACGCGCCCGTTTCAAACAAGGCTACTTTGCCGAGCTGCCCCAGGCTTTGCGCCATGGCGAGGCCTCTGCCGTGCCGCAAGTCACAGCGCAACTTGGCGATGCCGAGGCCGTTGGATCGATTCCAGCGCCGGTACCAGCAGCGCCCGAACAGCGACCCTGGTGGTTAGGCCGCACACCGTTGGCGGTAGCGGCTGCGTTGGGAGCGCTGGCACTGCTGCTGTGGCCGGCTCCCCAGGTCAACACGCCGCCTTTCACCGTGGACCGCGCCGCTGCCATCACGCGTGCTGAAGGCCTGCTGGCCGAGCGCGGGGTGCGGCTGGACGCCGACTGGAAGCGCCTGGCCATCGTGCGGCCAGTGGCCGCGGGCGACAACAAGGCCCAGCGCTTTGTCTGGCGCGAGGCCGGTCCACAGGTGTTTGCCAAACTGCTGGGTAGCACCTTGTTGCCGCAGCACTGGCAGGTGCTTTTCAAGCACGCGAGCGGGCCGGTGGAAGAACGCGCGGAAGTCTGGGAAGTGGCCCTGACCGGTCAGGGCGAGGTACTGGCGCTGGAGCACCATCTGCCGGAAGGCCGTACCGGCGCAAAGCTCGACCGGGAGCAGGCACAGGCCCTGGTAACGGTCTACATGGCGAGCCACGCGGCGCTGGCCAAGCGCCCATGGGAACTGGCATCGGTGCAGGAGAAAGAACACCCGGCGCGCCGCGACTGGACTTTTTATTGGGACGACAGACAGACACTGGACGTCAAGGGCGGCACCAGCCGCGTGGCAGTCACGGTGCGCGGCGACGAGCTCGCGGCCTGGCAATACGTGTTTGTGCCCGAAGCGTGGGAGCGCGAGCAGCAGCAGGCCGAGTCGGCCAAGACACCGTTCAGGATTGCCGCCGGCATTGCCGGTGGCGCACTGCTGCTGCTGTTGCTGGGCACAGCGCTGCGCCAGGTGGTGCAGGCCCCCTTGCATTGGCGGCAAGGATTGACCTGGGCAACGCTGTTCTTCGTCTCGGCGATGGCGGAAATGTCGCTCACTTTCGACCACAAAGCCATGGGCTTTAACGTGGCGCAGGACTGGAACACGCAAACAAGCACCGCCGTGGCGCTGGCCGCAGCCGGCTACTTGCTTGGGGCGGCGCTATTGGGTCTGCTGGTCATGCGTCTGCATAGCCAAGAGCGCCCCAACCATGCCCGCGTCGCCCAGGATCTGCTGTGCGGCCTGGGCCTGGCGCTGGCACTCAAGGGCCTGGGATCGCTAATGCAGCACGTTTTACCAGACAACAACCCCGTGCTACCTGGCGTCGGTGCTTGGGATTCGATCCAGCCCCTGCTGACCACGGCATTGCACGGTCCCATGAGTATCTGTCTGGCCGTTGCCGTCATGACACTGATCCTGAGTGCCACGTACTTTTGCCGAACGCGGCGGCGCACGGTGTTGCTCGGATTGCTGACTGCGGTGCTGACGGTGAGCGGCGTGTTCGCTACCGAAACCCTTTACACCGGTGTCGCGTTTGCGCTGCCTGTGCTGCTGGGCGTGCTGATGCTGTGGGTATTGGTGCGGCAAGGCGAGATCGGGGTGGCGATCGCGTCGATCACCCTGTTACCCATTGCGATTCTGCCGCAGTTGCTGGCCGCGCCCGTCGCCAACGCGGCGACGTATGCAGCACTGACCTGCGTGCTGGCTGTTGGCCTGACTTGGTGGGCCTTGCGCTACGGGCTAAGCCTGGGACGGGACTGAACCCCGGCGTTGGCGTGGGAATGGCATCGGCCCAGGCCCGTCGTCACTTCGGCAAAGTACCGAGCACCGCCGCAACATACGCGCAGGCGTCAAATTGGCTCTTCTTGAAGGTCCAGCCCAAACGCACGATGACCGCCTCGCGCGACGGCACCATGGCTACCACCTGGCCCCAGTGCCCCATCATCGCCACCGTGTCCGTGGGCACACCGGGGGTGGCCTTGCATTCGCCCGCCACCGGGTTGCCAATGAGCCAGCTGTGCGCGCCGTAGCCCTGACCCTCGCCTTGCGCCGTTGACGGTGTGCCGGCAAGCTTGAGCCAACCGGGTGGCAGCACCTGCGCGTCACCCCAGCGGCCGTCGTTGAGCATCAGTTGGCCCAGGCGCCCCCAATCGCCCACGCTGGCCCACAGGTAGGACGAACCGACCCAGTTACCGTCGCTGTCGGTTTCCAGCACCGCACTGCTGGCGCCAATCGGCTCGAACAAGGCTTTGCTCGGGTAGGTCCAATAGTCGACGTCGCTGATGAAACGTCCGCGCGCCACACCCGCCATCAGATTGGCGGTGGCGCTCAGGTAACGCCAGCGGGCGCCGGGCGCGGCCTGCGCCGCGGACTGCGCTGCAAAGGCCGCCACGTCAGGCTGCCCCCACAGCATCTTCGGCACCGAGCCCCAAGGGTCATAGTCTTCCGTGCTGGCCAGACCGTCGCGCATGTACATCAGGTCGGACACCTTGATATTCTTGCGCTCATCCTTGCGCCAGGACGCAAGCCACGCCGGTTCGCGTGCCGGCGAGAAAGCATCCACCACCGCAGAGTCCAGCGATAGCTGCGTGTCGACCGAGAGCTTGTGCATCAACATGCCATTGACCGTTTTACTCATGGACCAACCGTGCAAAGGTGTGCCGGATGCGAACCCCGGCGCAGTGCGCAACAGCAGCAGACGCCCCTTGTGAACCACCGCCACACCGCGGGCGTTGGCGGCCAGCGGATCACCAGCACCGACAAAGGCCTGATCGACAATTTTTTGCAGTGCGGACACATCAACGCCAGTGGGCCACTGCGCCACCGGCAAGGCGGCCTCGCCCTGTGGCCACGGTTGGTCGGCATGCGGGTTGACGCGCTTTGCCAGCGGTGCCGATGCGCTGCCCGGTGCCACATCCAGCACGCAACCGCGCTGCGCCAGCAACACCGCCTGGCGCGCAAACAGGCCGGCGAACTTCGCCGTGACGCTGGCGGTCTTTTCATCCACTGCAATACTGATCAAGCCCAATACCGGGCTGGCGGGCAGCACATCATCGGCCAACAACTTTTGCCACGGGCGCCCGGCCACAAACGCAGCAGAACACACGCCCTTGGCCGCCATGCCGGCCGCGTTCTGCGGGATGCCCAGGTACATCAAAGCCACGATGGCCAGCGTCACCAAAGCCACCAGCAGGCCCAAGGCCATCAACAAAGCGCGTTTGATTAAGCCCGATGCGTTCACCATAAGAATTCCCGGTAGAAATGCAAGGGCTCACTCTAACCCATGCGCCAGACCATGGAACAATAGCGCCATGCCTTATTTGCCCACCTTCATCGCTCCGGCCCGCTTTACCGACCCGGCTGCCGCGCTGGCGCGCGCCCGCGAAATTTACGACACCAGCATCGCCCACTTGCGTAGCGCCATGCAGCGCTTTGTAGCCGGCGACAATTTGCCCGGTCATGTGCGCGCCTGCTACCCGTTTGTGCGGGTCCAGACCGACACCGTGTCGCGCCTGAACTCGGCAGAGAGTGCCCGCCTGAGTTACGGTTTTGTCGCCGGCCCGGGCCGCTTCGAGACCACCTTGAGCCGGCCTGATCTGTACGCCGAGTACTACCTGGAGCAATTCACCCTGCTGCTGGAAAACCACCAGGTTGAGCTGGAAGTGGGCACCAGCGCGCAGCCGATCCCGGTGCATTTTTCCTTTGCCGAAAACGATCACATCGAGGGCAACCTTAGCCCTGAGCGACGCCAGTTGATGCGCGACGTTTTTGATCTGCCGGACCTGGCCGCCATGGACGACGGCATTGCCAACGGCACACATGTGTCACGGCCGGGCGAGGCGCAACCGCTATCACTCTTTACCGCGCCGCGAGTCGACTATTCGCTGCACCGCCTGCGCCACTACACCGGTACCGCGCCGGAGCATTTCCAGAACTTTGTGCTGTTCACCAACTACCAGTTTTACGTCGACGAGTTTGTCCGGCTCGGGCATGAGGCGGTGGCCAACCCAAACAGCGAGTACATCGCGTTTGTGGAACCCGGCAACGTCGTGACGCGCCGCCTTGGTACGCCGGCGCCAGAGGGTGACGAGTTGGGCAAGATACCACCACGTCTGCCGCAAATGCCGGCTTATCACCTGATGCGCGCGGACCGCAGCGGCATCAGCATGTGCAACATCGGCGTCGGCCCGGCCAATGCCAAGACCATCACCGACCACATCGCCGTGCTACGCCCGCACGCCTGGATCATGCTGGGACATTGCGCCGGTCTGCGCAACTCGCAGCAACTGGGCGACTACGTGCTGGCACATGGCTATGTGCGCGAAGACCACGTGCTGGACGAAGAACTGCCGCTGTGGGTGCCGATTCCGGCGCTGGCCGAGATTCAGGTGGCGCTGGAAGCGGCGGTGTCGGAAGTGACGCAGCTCAAGGGCCCGGAACTCAAACGCATCATGCGCACCGGCACCGTGGCCAGCACCGATAACCGCAACTGGGAGCTGCTGCCCGACAATGGCCCGCAGCGCCGTTTCAGCCAGAGCCGCGCGGTGGCGCTGGACATGGAAAGCGCCACCATCGCGGCCAACGGTTTCAGATTTCGGGTGCCCTACGGCACGCTATTGTGTGTGAGCGATAAGCCGCTGCACGGCGAGATCAAGTTGCCCGGCATGGCCAATCACTTCTACCGCGAACGAGTGGACCAGCATTTGCGCATCGGCATGCGCGCCATTGAACTGCTACGTCAGCAGGGCGTTGACCAGTTGCACAGTCGCAAGTTGCGCAGCTTTGCTGAAGTAGCGTTTCAGTAAATTTGACTTCACACGCATTTGGGTTTGAGTCGGCGGGAGTGGGGCGGATGCCGGCGGCTCATACGCTTCGCTTTTTGAAATCGCCGCCAACATCCACCCCACCCCCGCCTTGCGCCGTTGCGTGATCCAAGTCCGATCTGGGTGCTCATTGGGGCAGCGGTGCGAACTACGGTTTCAGGCACAAAGCGGGCACCCACCGGAACCGCGCAAGACCCAACGAAAAGTAAGAAGCCGACTTTCGATTTTCCCGGAACCAGCCGTTCGCATCTCAGGCCAGAAACGCGGAAGCTGTCACCCAAGGGCGATAATCAATTTTTCCGGTTGACCGGCTCTTCTGCAGCGACTGCAGTCCTTCGAGGACGCCGCCCAGTTTGATATGAAGCAGAGGGCGGCTTCGCCGCAAGTGTTGCGGTCCGATTACCTCCAACGTTAAATTGCATGTTGCACCTTGATATTTTGTAGATACAATAAAGTATGCTCACATGGGACGAACCAAAGCGCAAGCTGAACCTCAAGAATCATGGGCTTGATTTCGTTGGTTGCGATGCAGTCTGGGAGCACTTCACAGTGACTCGCGAAGACAAGCGGCAAGACTACGGCGAGGAACGCTTGGTTTGCTTCGGTCTATTAGATGCAGATGTGGTTGTGATGGTTTACACGGAGCGTTCTAAAGGGCCTCACGTGATATCGCTGCGAAAGGCAGAAAAACATGAAGCTCGCTACTACCGCCAAGTTGCCAAAGAAAACCTCGGCTAAAGTTGACGACCCGGACAATCCAGCGTGGACTGAAGGCATGCTGGGAGCACCGGTTCTTAAACGCGGGCGCGGACCACAGGTCACTCCCACGAAGGTGCTCACCTCGGTTCGTTTGGATGCGGATATTTTGGAGTTCTTCAAGGCGCAGGGTAGTGGCTACCAGTCACGGATTAACGCCGCGCTTCGTACGGAAGTGGAACGAAATTTAACTAGTCGTCCAAGAGCGACGACGCGCAAGCACGTCGCGGCTTGACTTCGATGTTAAAGCGACAAACCATAGGATTTGGGTGACCGCTGCCTGGAAATTCGGGAAGTCGGCTTCCAGCCCTTTGTTGAAGGTGGTGGCAGCGTCGATCAGTTGTCAGGGGCTATAGCCGCAATGGGCTGGAATCGGTCAGCCAACTTACCAAATTACCTCCTCCAAACCTGACTTTGAGATCTGCAATTTTGCCAGGCCACAAGGAGTAATTTTTCCTTGCGCACCCGTAGTCAAAGAGCGACTAGTGGGGCGCAAACGGCGCCGACCCATAGATTCGATTTCAACATAGTGAAGTTTGCCCATCAAATGTGCGGCCAGAGCCCGTCAACATTGCGCAAGCGGCCACCAAATCAGGAGCACCTATGGATTTGTGTGTGCTCAATGGACCGCCGCTGGCATGAAGAGCCCGACATTTTGGCGGAATAATTGGAGCGGTCTGACCAGCAGGCCGCAATCTGATGGGAATTCGGCGCACAATTGTCGAAAAAATACAATGGGTATGGGGGAAATCCACGTCATCCAAACGGAGGCTTGCCATGTGGAAATTGCTTCTTGTGCTGTATTGCATACTCACCCTGTCGGGATGTGAAAAGCCGCCCGTGACAGCAGGCACATCCGGTAGCACGTCAGCGCGCCAGAAGGTCACCATCGCACTCGT
>JBAXBQ010000005.1:0-106958 GCA_037141865.1 Comamonadaceae bacterium
GCTCAGGCGGCTGACCTCGTACTCTACTTCTTCCTGGTACATCTCGGCCACCTGCGTCAGCATGCCATCGATGTCGCCGGTTTCTTCGCCAACGGCAATCATCTGCAATTCAATCGGGGTGAAGATGCCGGACGATTGCGCCACCCGCAGCATGCTTTCGCCGCGCTCGACGCCACTGCGCATGCCGAGAATGCGTTCTTCGTAAAAGCCGTTGTTGACCACCCGCGACACCAGGGTAAACGCCTGCACCACCGGCACACCGCTCTTGCTGGCGGTGGCGAAACTGCGGCAAAAGCGCGCCAGCGTGGCCTTCTTGAGGATGCTTCCAATTAGCGGGATGCGCAGCTTGAGCTTGTCCCACTGATAGCGTCCCTCGGGCAAGCGCGTGTAGAGCCTGAAGCTGTAGACGGCGAGGCCGACGCCGGCAAGCAGCAGCCACCAGTAATCGACCGCGAAATTGGAGATGCTGATGAGAACCTGGGTCAGCAGCGGCAGTTCGAGCTTCATGCTGGCGAAGACCTTGGCGAATACCGGAACCACGAACACCATCAGAATCGACATGGCGATGCCGATGGCGCCAATGACAAAGCTCGGGTAACGCATGGCCCCCTTGACCTTGCGCTGCATCTGATTGTCGAACTCAAGCTGCTCGAACAGGCGCTTGAATATCTCTTCCAACTGGCCGGTGCCTTCGCCGACCCGCACCATGCTGACGTAATAGTCGGAGAACACTTTGGGGTGTTGCGCCATGGCGCCGCTGAGGTCAAGCCCCTTGTCCAGATCGGCGCGCAAATCGCGCAGGACGCCGACCAGGGTGGGATTGGCGGTTGACTTCTGAATGCTGCTGAGCGCCTGCATCATCGGCACGCCGGCGCGTACCATGGTGCCCATCTGCCGGGTGAACAGCAGCAGTTCGGTCAGCTTGACGCTGCCGGTCTGCAGCGCGCGCAGCCAGCCGGGCTGGCTCTTCAGGTTGTCATGTTTGACCTGGATGGTGATTGGCGAAATGCCGGCCGCGATCATCCAGTTGGCGACGCCCTGCGGGTTGACCGACTCGATGCTGCCGCGCATGATTTCGCCGCGCTGGTTGCGGCCCTGGTATTCGAAGGTGTCCATAGTCTGCTGGCCTGTTGCTGGATCAGAGTTCGATCGAGGTGACCACGGTCATGGCCTCGCCGATGGTGGTTTGTCCGCCGAGCACCAGATCCACGGCGCGCTGTTCCACCGTGTTGCGGCCCAGCTGTTCGCGCGCCATGCGCTCAAACTGCCCGGGATCGCCATTGTGCAGCGCGACCGCCAGCGTTGGCGTCATCTCCAGTATCTCGAAGACGCCAATGCGGCCGATGAAGCCGACGCCATTGCAGCGCGTGCAGCCCTTGCCATGGTGGAAGTTGGCGCCGCTCATGTCGCTGCCGTGGAAGTGCTTGATCCACTCCTGCTCGCTGTCGCTGGGCTGGTAAGGCTCCGAGCAGTAGCTGCAGATAACCCGCAACAGGCGTTGCGAAACAACGCTGAGCAGCGTGGTGGCGACCATGAAGCCGGGTACGCCCATGTCAACCAGGCGTGCCGGCGCGCTGATGGCGTCGTTGGTGTGCAGCGTGGACAACACCAGGTGGCCGGTCATGGCGGCGCGGGCGGCAATTTCGGCGGTTTCGTGGTCGCGAATTTCACCCACCAGCAGGATGTCGGGGTCTTGCCGCAGGAACGAGCGCAGCACGCGGGCAAAGGTGAGATCGATCTTGTCGTTGACCTGCACCTGGTTGACGCCGGGCAGGCGGTATTCAACCGGGTCTTCGCAGGTCAGAATCTTGACGCCCGGCTGGTTGAGCTTTTGCAGGGCGCCGTACAGGGTTGTGGTTTTACCGCTGCCGGTCGGGCCGGTGACCAGCACGACGCCGTGCGGCGAACTGATGGCGCTATTGAATTTTTTCAGCACGTCGGCCGGCATGCCGGATTTTTCGAGATCGCGAACGCCCTGGGTCTGCACCAGCAGCCGCATCACCACCGATTCGCCAAACTGAGTCGGCATGGTGGACAGTCGGATGTCGATGCGGTTGCTGGAGGTGCGAACCGTGATGCGGCCGTCCTGCGGCATCCGGCGTTCGGCAATGTCGAGGCCGGCCAGCAGTTTCAGGCGCACTAGCAGGGCGGCGTGAATGCGCGGGTCGGTCTCAAGCTGCGGGTGCAGCACGCCATCGATGCGAAAGCGGATCAGCAGCTTTTTTTCCTGCGGTTCAATGTGGATGTCGGAGGCGCGTACCTTGTCGGCCTCTTCAAACACGGTTTGAATCAGCTTGATCACCGGCGCATCAATGTCGTCGATGGAGGCGTTGAGCTGGCTGAGTTCGACGACACCGCTGTCGCGTTCCAGGTCGCGTTCGACTTCCTTGGCGAACTCGCTGATCTGATCGGTCTTGCGGTAGATGCGGTCGACCGTCTGGTTGAACTGCTCGGCGGTGATGACGGCAACTTCGATCGGGCGCTTCAACTGGCCCGACAGACTGTCCTGGGCGCGCAGGTCGGTCGGGTCGGTGACGCCGACAAAATAGGTGTCACCGCGATTTTCCAGCACGATGGCGTGGAAGCGCCTGGCCTGCAGTTCGGTCAGGATACGCACCGTGTCGGGGTTGACGTCATAGCGGCGCAGGTCGACAAAGGGAACGCCATGCTGTGCCGCTATGGTGCGGGCTATCTGTTCCTCTGTGACGTAGTTGTTGTCGAGCAGCACCCGGCCCAGCAGCCGACCGGTGCGCTTTTGTTCCGCCAGCGCTTCGGCGAGTCGTTCCGGGGTGAGATGGCCTTGCTCGATGAGGGCAGTACCAAGCTGTGCGACTTTCTTTACCTCGGCCATTCGGGCACCTCTGCTGCAGTGTTTTTTCTGGTTGCTGACAGAGCAAAGTCAGCTTTGGGCCGATCTTTTTTGTCTGGCTTCAATTTACATCGAATCGACAAAAAACACCAGCGTCGGCATCAAGAGTTCCCAGAAATAGTGCCCAAATATAGCTTATCTCGCGGGAGCGCTGGCGTACTTGCCCAACTCCATTTTGGCAATGGAATTGCGGTGCACTTCGTCCGGGCCATCGGCAAAGCGCAGGGTGCGCGCGTTGGCATAGCTGTAGGCCAGCGGAAAATCGTCGCACATGCCACCGCCGCCGTGCACCTGCATTGCCCAATCAATAACCTGGCAAGCCATGTTGGGTGCCACCACCTTGATCATGGCGATCTCGTTCTTGGCAAACTTGTTGCCGGCAACGTCCATCATCCAGGCTGCTTTGAGAGTAAGCAGGCGCGCCATGTCGATCTTGCAGCGGGACTCGGCAATGCGCTCCTGGGTTACGGTTTGCGAGGCAACGGTCTTGCCAAAGGCAACCCGCACAGTAGCCCGTTTGCACATCAGCTCCAGCGCCCGTTCGGCCAGACCAATCAGGCGCATGCAGTGGTGAATGCGCCCCGGGCCAAGGCGCCCTTGCGCAATCTCAAAGCCACGACCTTCGCCCAGCAGGATGTTGCTGACCGGCACACGCACGTTTTCAAATAGCACCTCCATGTGGCCGTGCGGCGCGTCGTCGTAGCCCATCACATTGAGGTTGCGCACCACGGTAATGCCCGGTGTGCTGGCCGGCACCAAGACCATGCTTTGCTGTGAATGGCGCGGCGCATCGGGGTTGGTCTTTCCCATCACCACGTAAATCGCGCAGCGCGGGTCCCCGGCGCCGGAGGTCCACCACTTGCGGCCGTTGATGATGTAGTCATCGCCCTGGCGTTCAATGCGGGTCTGGATGTTGGTGGCATCGCTGGACGCCACTTCGGGCTCGGTCATGGCAAAGGCGGACCGGAATTTTCCTTCCAGCAGCGGCTTGAGCCAGCGTGCCTTGTTTTCTTCCGAACCATAGCGGGCGATGGTTTCCATGTTGCCAGTGTCGGGCGCCGAACAGTTGAAGACTTCGCTGGACCACATCACGTGGCCCATGATCTCGGCCAGCGGCGCGTATTCCTGGTTGGTCAGACCGGCACCGGTGTAGCCGGAGGCGGCGGCGCTGTCGACCGGTAGGAAAAGGTTCCACAAGCCAGCGGCTAGGGCCTTGGGTTTCAGGTTTTCAATGGTTTGCAGCGGCGTCCAGCGCTTGCCGGCCGCCGTATTGGCGGCAATCTCGGCATGGTAGGCGCCTTCGGCCGGGTAGATGTACTCGTTCATGAAGGCCTGCAACCTGCCTTGTAGTTCTTTTGTTTTGGGTGAGTAGTCAAAGTCCATAAGAATGTCTCCAGTTAGTTGAGGGTTTAGAGATGGGCCAGCGCCGGGCCGCCCCAAGCAGGCCCACAGCCCCCTCGGGGGGCAGTGAAGCACACACAGTGGCGAACGTGGCGGTCATGTTTGTTGCGCGAAGCGCCAAGCCATCTGCGCCAGCGGTTTGGCGCCGGCGGCCGAGCTGACGGCCTGCGCGCTGGCGGCGGTGCCAGCCTCGACGCGTTTGGCGATGCCTTGCAAAATGGCGGCAATGCGAAACAGGTTGTAGGCCATGTAGAAATTCCAGTCGGCCTTGAGCGCATCGGGAGTCGTGAGCTGGGTGCGATCACAATAGCGCCGGATATATTCTTCTTCGGTAGGAATGCCCAGGCTGGCAACATCGAGCCCGCCAATGCCGCGAAAAGAGCCCGGCGGAATGTGCCAGGCCATGCAGTGGTAGCTGAAATCGGCCAGCGGATGGCCCAGGGTTGAAAGTTCCCAATCCAGCACCGCGACAATGCGATTTTCTGTTGGGTGAAACATCAGGTTATCGAGCCGGTAGTCGCCATGCACGACGCTGACCATGTGCTCGGCGCGAGCCATGGCCGGAATGTGCTGTGGCAGCCAGGCCATTAGCTGCTCCATTTCTACAATCGGTTGCGACATGGGGCCCATCCCATCGGCGGAGGCGACGTACTGCTTGCTCCAGCGACCGATCTGGCGCTCAAAATAGTTGCCTGGTTTGCCATAGCCCGCCAGTCCCCGATCAGCAAACTTGACTGTGTGCAGCGCGGCGATGACGCGGTTCATCTCGTTGTAAATTTCGCCTCGCTCTTGCGTGCACATGCCGGGCAGGGTTTGATCCCACAAAATGCGGCCTTGCATGAACTCCATGATGTAGAAAGCACGGCCGATGATGGTCTCGTCTTCGCACAGGCAATACATGCGAGGCACTGGCACATCCGTGCCATAGAGGCCGCGCATGACAGCAAACTCGCGCTCTACGGCGTGCGCTGAAGGCAGCAGCCTGGCCACCGGCCCGGGCTTGGCGCGCATGACATAACTTTGCGTTGGCGTGCTGAGTTTGTAGGTAGGATTGGACTGGCCGCCTTTGAAGGATTCGACCGTCACCGGGCCGCAAAAGCCAGGCAGGTTTTTTTCCAGCCAGACAGACAAGGCGGCAACGTCAAAAGCCTGCTTCTCGCTGACCGGGCGGGTGCCGGTGAAATGATCAAAATCGCTCATGGTGTGCTGCTTTTTGACGTTGTTAGTTGTCGGCTTCAATGATGCGCATCAGTGCTTCACGATTGCGAATGACCAAGCCACCCGGTTCGATGCGGATCGCTTCTTCGCGCTCCATCGACTTGAGTTCCTGATTGACGCGCTGACGCGAGGCGCCCAGCAATTGGGCCAACTCTTCCTGCGCCAGCTGCAAGCCGATACGCATTTCGTGCCCGTCGCTCAGTGACGGCACACCGTAACTGCGCACCAGATGCAGCAGTTGCTTGGCCAAGCGGGCCCGCAGCGGCAGTGTATTGAGGTCTTCCACCAGACCGTAAAGCTGGCGGATGCGCCGCGCATGCAGGCGCAGCAGCGCTTCGTAGAGTTCGGCGTGCAGCGCCAGAATTTTCTTGAAGTCGGCTTTGGCCACGCACAGAATGGTGCTCTCGCCATGCGCATAAGCGTCGTGCGTGCGACGGTCGCCGTCGAAGATGGCCACATCGCCAAACCAGATGCCTGGCTCCACATAGGTCAGCGTAATCTGCTTGCCCGAAATGGAGGTTGAGCTGACTCGTATGGCGCCACGGGCACAGGCAATCCACTCCTGCGGCTGCTCGCCGCGGGCGGTAATGAGTTCGCCGTCCTTGAAACGTTTGACGTAGGCGCATCGCAGAATGTCGTGCCGAAGTGAAGGTGAGAGGGTTGAAAACCAGCGACCGGAGTTGATCGCCTCGCGTTCTTCGATGGTAAGAATAGGGTCGTCCATGGTCTGTCTTTTGGGTGACTGAGTAAGGCCCCATTGTCGCGCCCGCGACGGACTTGCGCTCGGCACTTGTCACCTGCGTGTCTACAGGTGTCGTGCGCTCAATCTTCTTCGTGCAACAGGCTCAGACCGATGGCGCCGCGGCGGCGCAGCCAGGGACTGGGACGATAGCGCGGGTCGCCATATACCGTTTGCATGTTGAACAGAACCTCCAGCACATTGGTGGGGCCATAAAGATTGCCCATGGCCAGTGGACCCAAGGGATATCCCAGGCCCAGAGTGACCGCGGTTTCGAGGTCGGCCGGTGAGCAAACGTTTTGTTGGCACATGTCAGACGCAATGTTGACGATGTTGGCAACCACCCGTTGACTGACAAAGCCGCCACTGTCGCGAATGACGCTGACAGCCTTGCCATCACGTGCCAGCAGAGCGTGCGCGGCGCGTCGCATGTCGGCGCGGGTGGCCGGGTTGGTGGCCAACACACGCCGCTTGGTGGCGGCATCGTCGACCAGCATGTCAATGCCGACGGTGCGAGCCGGGTCGAGCCGCTCGACCACTGCCACCGTGGTGATGTCGAAACCCAGCGGTGCGACCAGGGTCAAGGCCTGCGGTGAGGGCGAGGCGCCGGTCTCGATCTTTGCGCCCAGCTTCTTGAGCAGCAAGAGCAGTTCTGAACGACGTGCCGCCCGCGGTGACACCCAGACCGGTGGCATGTCGTCCACTTGCGGCGGGAGGGGTTCCGGGCTGATCTGGGCGACGCCGCCTTCATAACGATAAAACCCTTCGCCAACTTTTTTGCCGAGCACGCCGCCTGCCAGCCGCTGGGCAGTGATGACACTTGGCCGATAACGCGGCTCCTCAAAATACTGGTGATAGATCGACTCCATCACCGGATGCGACACGTCCAGTGCGGTCAAATCCATCAATTCAAACGGGCCTAATTTGAAGCCAATCTGATCTCTCAGGATGCGGTCAACAGTGGCGAAATCGGCGATACCCTCACTGATGATGCGCAAAGCCTCGGTGCCGTAACCACGACCAGCGTGGTTGACGATAAAACCTGGAGTGTCTTGCGCCTGTACTGGCGTGTGCCCCATTTGTCGGACGTAAGCCGACAACCTGGAACACACCTCGGCGCTGGTTTTGAGTCCGGCAATCACCTCCACGACTTTCATCAAGGCAACCGGATTGAAAAAGTGAAGACCGGCAAACTGACTTGGCCGTTTGAGTTGAGCCGCAATGGCAGTCACTGAAAGCGATGAGGTATTGGTGGCCAACACAGTGTTGGAGCCGACCATGCTTTGCAGTTCGTTGAACAGACTGGTTTTGATATCGAGGCGCTCGATCACTGCTTCGACTATCAGGTCGCAACTGGCCAGCGCCGTGAGAGAGTCGGCGCCAGTCAAACGGGACTTGTACAAGGCAACGTCGGCTGGCTGCAGCCGGCCTTTCTCGCTTAACTTGTCCCACTGCGAAAAAACGGCGACCCGGGCGGCACGCGTCGCTTCGGCGTGGGTATCAAACAGCAGCACCGTGCTGCCAGCCTGAGCCGCAATTTGGGCGATGCCCCGACCCATGGCACCGGCACCAACGACTCCAACGCTAGAAAAAACTGGTTTCATGTGGCACCACCTGTTTAACGACGGACCTGCAAGGCGCCTGGATTGACGATGTTCGTCGGAGTGCCCTTGATGAAGTTGATCACGTTATCAAAAGCGGCTCCAAAGTACATTTCGTAACTGTCCTGCTCAACATAGCCAATGTGCGGCGAGCAAATGCAGTTTTCCAGCCGCAACAGCGCATGACCCTGCAAAATAGGCTCGGTTTCAAACACGTCTACCGCGGCCATACCCGGGCGGCCCCGATTGAGGGCGCCGATCAAGGCGTCGGGCTCAATCAATTCGGCACGCGAAGTGTTGACCAGCAGTGCCGTGGGTTTCATGCGAGCCAGGTCGTCCAGCTTGACGATGCCGCGGGTTTCATCGACCAGTCGCAGATGCATTGAAAGCACATCGCATTGCGCAAAAAAATCCTCACGGTTGGATGCGACGTCAAAGCCGTCCAGAATGGCCCGTTCGCGCGAAGCTGCTCGTCCCCAGACGAGCACGTTCATGCCAAACGATTTGCCGTAGCTCGCAACCAACTGCCCGATCTTTCCGTAGCCCCAGATACCCAAGGTTCGGCCCTTGAGCACAACACCCAGGCCAAAATTTGGCGGCATGGAGCCGGCCTTTAGCCCGGACTGCTGCCAGGCGCCGTGCTTGAGATTACCGATGTACTGTGGCAAACGCCGCATGGCAGTCATGATCAGTGCCCAGGTCAGTTCGGCCGGCGCCACCGGCGAGCCGGCGCCTTCCGCTACGGCGATGCCGCGCTCGGTACAGGCGGCAACGTCGATGTGCGGACCGGCGCGTCCGGTTTGCACGATCAGCTTGAGTTTGGGTAGCTTCTCGATCAGCTGGCGAGGCATGTGTGTGCGCTCACGGACAAGGACAACGACATCTGCATCCTTGAGGCGTAACGACAATTGGCCCAGCCCTTTGACTGTGTTGGTGTAAACCTTGGCCTGATAAGGCTCCAGCCTGACCGCGCAGGCGAGCTTTCGAACTGCATCCTGGTAATCATCAAGAATCACAATATTCATAGTCCTTATTGTGCCTTGGCAATTCGTCTGCCCGTGACAGACGTCTGGGGCTGCGCAGAGTCAGTGAAGCGCCGCGAGCCTGTCGAGTTCGGCGCAGACGTCGGCCATACGTCCTGAGATCACCATGCGTCCGACATGGGAAGGTACTTGACCAGCTTCCAGCACGCGCACGATCCGCAGCGGTCTGTGAGTTTGAGTTGTGTGCAGATTATTTGGCTCAGTTCGCGCGCGATGGCTGGTGATTGCCGCTGAAGGCAGGACAAAGTCGTCAGCACGTCGACCCATGCCTGGTGGCGTCTGTTGGATGTGTTTGCTGGCGGGAACAAGCCAGCGCCACAGGCTATGCAACGGAGACATAACTCCCGGAACAGCAAGTTGGGCAGTGCTCATTGAACAATACCTACATCAGCATGGTGTTGCGGATCAAGCCAACTGCCAGACCTTCAATTTCAAATGGTTCACCGGGCTCAACGATGATGGTTTGGTAGTCGGGGTTTTCTGCATGCAGCTCGATCAGGTTCTTGTTGCGTCGAAAACGTTTGACCGTCACCTCGTCGCCCAAGCGGGCCACCACTATCTGGCCGTTCTTGGCGTCTTTGGTGGATTGCACGGCCAATAGGTCACCGTCCATGATGCCGGCGTCACGCATCGACATGCCGCGTACCTTGAGCAGATAGTCGGGCTTGCGCTGAAAGAGACTGCTTTCAAGGTAATAGGTTTGGTCGATGTGCTCTTGCGCGAGTATCGGAGAGCCTGCTGCGACTCGTCCAATCAGCGGCAAAGCCAGCTGGGCCAAACTGGGCAACTGGAAAGAATATTGCTTGTTACGGGATTCATTGATGGCGCGTAATGCGTCACTTTTAAGGCGAATACCGCGTGAAGTGCCACTGACCAGTTCAATCACTCCTTTGCGCGCCAGTGCCTGCAGGTGTTCTTCGGCGGCGTTGGCTGACTTGAAACCCAATTCAGTGGCAATCTCGGCCCGCGTCGGTGGTGCACCAGTGCGTGCAATGGCGCTCTGGATAAGATCCAGAATCTGTTGCTGGCGGGCTGTCAGTTTAGGGCTTTCAAGCATGGCAACTCCTTTGAAGTACGGTTTGTCTTACTGTCGGTCTATACACACTGTCTTGATATCCAGTAACTGTATTTTTAACCAGTTTAAAAAAAATTGCAAGCGATAAAATTCGAAACCTTCACTTGACGGACATTCAGATGATTTCGTTTTCCTGCCATGCCATCCTTTGCGGAGGCGCGCCTTCAGACAGACCAGTCATCGTTCGCGGCTGGGTTCGCACCCGACGCGACTCCAAGGCGGGTTTGTCATTTGTCCATGTGTCCGATGGCTCATGCTTCCATCCGGTGCAGGTCGTCGTTCCCGCGGCACTGGCCAATTACGCCAGCGAAGTCCAAAAACTAACTGCTGGTTGTGCAGTGGAGGCCACCGGAACGATCGTAGCCTCGCCCAACGCAGGCCAGGCTTTCGAGATGCACGCAAGCGCA
This sequence comes from Comamonadaceae bacterium, assembly GCA_037141865.1. Taxonomy (GTDB): domain Bacteria; phylum Pseudomonadota; class Gammaproteobacteria; order Burkholderiales; family Burkholderiaceae_C; genus Rhodoferax. Next base: position 10,354 of record JBAXBQ010000005.1, read on the forward strand.
CTCAGGGTTGTCGGCTGGGTCGACGATCCCGACACCTATCCGATCCAGCCCAAGCCGCACAGCATGGAGTTCCTGCGCGAGGTGGCGCACCTGCGCCCGCGCACCAACGTGATTGGCGCCAGCGCCCGGGTGCGACACACGCTGGCCATGGCGATCCACCGGTTCTTTAGCGAAAACGAATTTCTTTGGGTCAACACGCCGATCATCACGGCCTCCGATGCCGAAGGGGCGGGTGAACTCTTTCGCGTGTCGACACTTGATGCGTTGAATCCACCACGCACGGCAGACGGAAAAGTGGACTTTTCGCAGGACTTTTTCGGGCGCGAGGCATTCCTGACCGTATCCGGGCAACTCAACGTTGAGTCCTATTGCATGGCCTTGTCTAAGGTCTACACCTTCGGCCCTACGTTTCGCGCGGAAAACTCCAACACCAGTCGACACCTGGCCGAGTTCTGGATGGTTGAGCCCGAAATTGCTTTTGCCGACCTGTCAGCCAATGCCGACTTGGCACAGGCTCTTCTCAAGTACATCTTCAAGGCGGTGCTCGCCGAGCGTGCCGACGACATGGCTTTCTTCGAGGACCGGATCGAAAAGGGCGTGATCGCCAAGCTTCAGAGTATGGTCGAACGGGAGTTCGTGCGCATGGACTACACCGAGGCCATCAGAGTCCTGGAAAGTTCCGGGCATCAGTTCGAATATCCGGTGAAATGGGGCATTGACCTGCAAAGCGAACATGAACGCTACCTGGCCGAGAAGCACGTGGGTGGCCCCGTTGTGCTGATGAACTACCCGAAGGAGATCAAGGCGTTTTATATGCGCCTGAGTGATGACGGCAAAACGGTGGCTGCGATGGATGTGCTGGCGCCCGGAATAGGTGAAATCATTGGTGGCAGCCAGCGCGAGGAACGGCTCGACGTGCTGGACGCACGCCTGGAGGCCAGCGGCCTTGACAAGAGCGCTTATGGTTGGTACCGCGATTTGCGTCGCTACGGTACCGTTCCCCACGCCGGATTTGGACTCGGATTCGAGCGCACGGTGGCCTACGTTACCGGACTTTCCAATGTGCGCGATGTGATTCCGTTTCCACGTACGCCAGGCAGCGCCAGATACTGAGCCGCCTCTCGCTTGGCCTGGATGCGGTGGTGATCACCGAATGATCAATTGGTCAGCGCTTCAAACGCGCTGGCCGTGATTTCTTCTACGCTACCGGTGCCGCTGATGACGCGACACTTTGGTGCGTTTAGCGGGTCAGCTTTGGCCCAGCTGGCATAGTATTCCACCAGCGGTCGGGTCTGGGCGTTGTAAACGTCGAGGCGTTTTTTGACGGTTTCTTCTTTGTCATCATCGCGCTGGATCAGGGCTTCTCCGGTGATGTCGTCCACCCCCGCGACCTTCGGCGGGTTGAACTTGACGTGGTAGGTGCGACCCGATTCGGCATGTGACCGGCGCCCGCTCATGCGCTCGATGATGGCTTCAAACGGGACGTCGATTTCCAGCACAAAATCGAGCTTGACGCCCGCGACTTTCATGGCCTCTGCCTGCGGAATGGTGCGCGGAAAGCCGTCAAACAAAAAACCGGCTGCGCAATCGGGCTGAGCAATGCGTTCCTTCACCAGGTTGATGATCAAGTCGTCGCTGACCAGGCCCCCAGAACTCATTATTTTTTTGGCCTCGATGCCCAGTGCGGTGCCAGCTTTGACGGCGGCGCGCAGCATGTCGCCGGTGGAGATTTGTGGAATGCCGTATTTCTGGCAGATGAAGGTCGCTTGTGTTCCTTTGCCAGCGCCCGGTGCGCCCAATAGAATGAGTCTCATGGTTGTCCTTGCAATCGGTAAAAATCTGGCCGTATGCCCCTGCCTGCGCCAGGGTCAATTCGGCGCTTTGTTTCTGCAAGAATAGCATGCCATAGTCGCTGGCTGGCTTACGTCGCCGCTAATTCAACAGCCGAACAGCCGACGTACCCGCTCCAGGTCCTCGGGCGTATCGACTCCGGGGCCGGGTGCATCGGTGGCTATGTGAACCGCGATCCGGTGACCGTGCCACATGGCCCGCAACTGTTCCAATGCTTCCGTCACCTCCAGGGGTGCCCGAGCCAGCGTGGGGAACTTTCGCAAAAAGCTGACCCGGTAACCGTAGATGCCAATGTGCCGCAACGGTGCCGGACTGGGCAGGCGGTCGGGCTCATCGCGCCAATGCGGGATGGGTGAGCGACTGAAGTACATCGCTGTTCCCCTGGCATCCAGCACGACTTTGACGACGTTGGGATTGGTGAAATCCGTCAGCGTTTCAATGGCATGGGCCGCCGTGCTCATGCTGGCGTCGGGTTGACTGACCAGTAGCTGCGCTACCGCGCCTACCAAAGACGGATCAATCAGCGGTTCGTCGCCCTGGACATTCACCACGATCTCATCGTCACCCAGTCCAAGTAATTGGCATGCCTCGGCCAGACGATCGCTGCCTGACGGGTGGTCAGCGCGGGTCAGCACGGCTTCAATGTGGTGTGCTCGACAGGCGGCGATGATCTCCGGGCCGTCAGCAGCCACTACGACCCTGACTGTGCCGGATGGGTTCGCAAGGGGTGTGACTCTCTGCGCCACACGTACCACCATCGGCACGCCGCCAATATCTGCCAGTGGCTTGCCGGGCAGACGGGTCGAGGCCAGTCGCGCCGGAATCAGAACCGTGAAATTCAAAGCCCGAGTTCCTCGTCGGTCAGAGTTCGTGCTTCGCTCTCCAGCAGGATCGGAATACCGTCCCGCACCGGATACGCCAGACGCGCACTGCGGGACGTCAATTCCCGCTTCTCGCGGTTGTATTCCAGAGGCCCTTTGGTGACCGGGCAAACCAGCAGTTCAAGAAGTCTTGTGTCCATGGGCAGATGATAGCGTGGCGTTCAGTGGCGACGTCAGCAAACCTGACAGCAGGGTATCGAGCTTCGCCAGGAAGGCCGGATCAGGTTTGAACAGGAGCGGTACTGCCAATGCGTTGACCCGCCGTTGCCACAGTTTGACGGCATCTTTCTCAGTGCAAATGATGGTATAGCCTGCGTATTCATCACTTGACCAATCCGAAAAATCGTAGTGATCAGGTAAGGCGATAGTGCGGGTCAGTCGCAAGCCTTGAGCGCGCAACATGGCAAAAAAATCTTCCGGCTTGGCAATGGCGGCGACTGCCAGCAGCGGCTTTTCCTGCGAATGGGTCAGCTCCTTCAACGCGATCTCGCTGCCATCTGCTCGTCGCGCCAGCGTCGCCAGTGACCTTTGGGCGGTGAAGCCTGCAAACGCCGGGTTGGCGCCGGTGTGAAGCACCAGATCAACGCTGCGCGGCCAGGGTTCGCGCAACAGGCCGGCCGGCAGTAAATAGCCGTTGCCAACACCGCGATCATCAAAGACGCAAATCTCCAGGTCGCGGTGCAGTCCCAGGTGTTGCAGGCCATCGTCGCAGACAATGACCTGGGTGTCTGGGTAGCGCAGCAACAAGCGACCAGCTGCCTCAAATCTGCGGGGTGCCACGAAAACGTTGGCTGATGTTGTGCGCTGAATCAGTGCTGGTTCATCGCCCACCTCTGAAATGGCGCTGGTTGGTAGCACTTCTCGACAATCACTTGCGCGGCGACCGTAGCCGCGTGAGATAACGCCGACACGCAGACCGCGCGACTGCAGATGCCGAACCAGTGCCATCACGACCGGTGTTTTGCCCGACCCCCCGGCGACAACATTGCCCACCACAATGACTGGCACAGGCACGCGTCGAATCTTGAAAAAACCGCTCCGATACAGGTAGCGTCTGAGTTTAGCCAGGGCGCCATACAGCAGCGCTATGGGAAACAGAAACCAGGCTGGCGGACCACGATGCGACCAGATGTGTCTCAGTGCCGGCTGCAACGACAAATGCCGCGTCGCCCAGAACATCGGTCTACCGTGTTCCGGCCTGGGTTGAGGATTGCGCGGCAAACGTAATTTGTGTCAGACCTGAGCGTCGCGCCGCCTCCATCACCGTCACCACGTCCTGGTGTTTGGCATTGGCGTCCGCACTGATGATCACCACCGACTCCTTGCCTGCCTTGGCGCCGGCAAGCAGGGCCGCGGCCAGATCGTCAACGCTGCGGCTGGCTACCTGAACCTGGTTGACCGAGTAGATGCCGTCGCTGGTCACCGTGACCAGAACCTCCTTGGGGCGGTCGCGTTGGGTTTCGGCATCGGCAACAGGTAAGGTGAGCTGAAGTTCAGTAAATTTGCTGTAGGTGGTGGACAACATCAAAAAAATCAGCACGACAAGCAACACATCAATGAACGGAATCAAATTGATTTCAGGTTCTTCGCGTACCCGGTGTCGGAAATTCATGATCTATGGCTCTTCACTTGCGCAACGTAATGAGATGGTGCGACAGCCGTTCAGACGCGAGTTCCAGAGTTAGCAGGTAGTTGTCGACACGGGCTCGAAAATAGCGCCAGAAAATCAGTGAAGGGATCGCCACGATCAGACCGAAAGCGGTGTTGTACAGCGCAACAGAGATACCATGCGCCAATTGCGCCGGGTTGCCACCGGTGGCGCCACCTGCCGCACTTTGCGAACCAAATATCTCAATCATGCCCACCACGGTGCCGAACAAGCCCATCAGTGGCGCGGCTGATGCGATGGTGGCCAGCGCACTCAAGTAGCGCTCCAGCCGCTGTGCCACCGTGCGACCCGCTCCCTCCATGGAAGACCGAAGTTCATCTTCGCTGCAACGCGGGTTGTTATTGAGGGCTCGAAAGCCGCTTGCAAGCACTTCACCCAGTGCCGAGTTTCGCTCCAGTTGGGCTACTACTTCCGGCGTGGGCACCAAGCTGCGCGAGATGATGAAAACCTCTTCCAGTAATTTCGGCGGCGCAATTTTGGCGGTCTGGAGGCTGATGAAGCGCTCAATGACGAGGGCCAATGCCAGGATGGAGCAGGCTACCAGTGGCCAGATCGGCCAGCCTGCGGCTTGTATGATTGAAAACAAATGGAATCTCCGCGCAGATGAACTATCGCGCAATTATGGACTACGCGACCGGATTTAATTTTATTCCGACGGATGACAGGTTGTCGGTTCGCACACAAAATTTGTGGATAACTTTGTGAGGAAGTAGGTTGAAAAGTGTCGTCAAGCCACAGCGGGACTGTCTTGTGACAGATCGATGACAAATTAAGCAGTGAAATAAACATTGAAATCAATGACTTGCACCGTGCAATGGAGCGATTACGGGCATGCTGATTAAAAGCCCACGCAATGATTTCATTTGTGAGTAATTTGCACTTTTAAACCTGTGGAATCTTCTTTATATCTCTATGCCTGATCTGGATTCAACCCATACGACGTCACAAGTCTGGCAGGTGGGCGCCTTGTGTCGAGCGATCGCCGTGGCGCTGGAAGCCAGGTTCAATCCGGTAGTCGTGCGTGGCGAGATCTCCGGCTTTTCTCGTGTGTCCAGCGGACATTGCTATTTTTCTCTCAAAGACGAAAGTGGACAACTTCGCTGCGCCCTGTTTCGCCGAGCAGCAAATTTGCTGAACTTTACGCCGAGAGACGGTGAACTGGTGGAAGTGCGGGGTCGTTTGGGGGTGTATGAGCCGCGTGGTGATCTGCAATTGATTGCCGAAAGCATGCGCCCGCTTGGGCAGGGAGCCCTGTTTGAGCAGTTTCTCAAGCTCAAAGCCAAGCTCGATGCGGAAGGTTTGTTCAATTCTGCGGATAAGCAAGTGCTACCCATGATGCCGCGGGGCATCGGTGTCGTGACTTCCCTCGGTGCGGCCGCTTTGCACGATGTCATCGCAACTTTGCAGCGGCGGGTTCCCCACATTCCGGTACTGGTTGTGCCAGCCGCCGTGCAAGGGGCCAATGCGCCGCAGGAGTTGATCAAGGCGCTTTCAAATTTATACCTGCTTGCGCAAGCGGCCAAGGAGCAAGCGCACGATGTTGTTCAAAAAAGTAGAAAAAAATCAGACCGCAGCGGGCTCGTGATCGACGTCATTTTGCTGGTGCGGGGTGGCGGCTCGATGGAAGACTTGTGGGCGTTCAATGACGAGCAACTGGCTCGCATGATGGCGCAGAGTCCGGTACCCATTGTCAGTGGCGTGGGGCATGAGACCGACTTCACCATTGCTGATTTTGTGGCAGACCTGCGGGCGCCGACGCCGACCGCAGCGGCGGAGTTGGTGGCGCAACCGCGCGAGGTTTGGCAAAATTCAATCGACGGTCTGGAAGGTCGCCTTCAGCAAGCAGCGTTTCGGCAGACTGACCAGCAAAGTCAGAACCTCGATCGCATAAGTTCACGCTTAGGGCGACCCTCGGTGTCGGTCAATCAGGCACGTTTGGGTTTGACTTCCAGTGCGCAGAGGCTTAAGTTTTTTTCGAGCCAGACTTTGCAGCAAAAACAATACGATTTGCAACGACTACAGGTCGATTTGCAAGATGCGCTGCGACATGCTCAAAGGACCAAGGCCGATCCGTTGCAACAGGCTGGAGTGAGGCTGGGGCTGTTGGATCCCACGCTGGTGCTGCGGCGCGGCTATGCCTGGTTGACCAGTGCTGACGGTCAAACCATCAGTAGCGTTCGGCAAACCCGCGCCGGACAATCGGTGCGTGCCACCCTTGCCGATGGCGCGGTTGATTTGAACGTATCCGGCTCAAGGTAGCTAAAGTTTCTACAATCGCCGCTTAAATTCACCAAACCATCGAGGACATCATGGAACACACACTGCCCGCACTGCCATTCGCTATCGACGCCCTGGCACCGAATTATTCCCGGGAAACCCTGGAGTATCACCACGGCAAGCACCATAACGCTTATGTTGTGAATCTCAACAATCTGCAAAAAGGAACCGATTTCGAGAACATGATTCTGGAAGACATCATCAAGAAATCCAGTGGCGGCATCTATAACAACTCGGCGCAGATCTGGAATCACACTTTTTTCTGGAATTGCATGAAGCCCAATGGCGGTGGCGAACCCACTGGGGCGCTGGCCATAGCCATCAAGGCCAAGTGGGGTAGCTACGCCGGGTTCAAGGAAGCTTTCGTCAAATCCGCAGTAGGCAACTTTGGTTCCGGCTGGACCTGGCTGGTGAAGAAGGCCGATGGCTCGGCAGACATCGTCAACATGGGTGCCGCTGGCACGCCATTAACAACTGCCGACAAAGCCTTGCTGACGGTTGATGTGTGGGAGCACGCCTATTACATCGACTACCGCAATATGCGCCCCAAGTATGTCGAAACCTTCCTCGACAAGTTGGTGAATTGGAGCTTTGCTGAGGCTAACTTCGCCTGAAGTTCAGGTCAATTGCCAGGACTGGTTTCAAACGGCTTGCCGCCAAGCTTGAAGCCGGCCCGGATTCTCTTTTTGGCAAACCAGCCCTGATTCATTTCAAGTACGTAACGTACTGGCTGCGTTGAGCAGTGTTCATTCGTGGTTTGCGGTTGCATATCCGCCAGATTGACGATGGTCCCGTCATCCGCCACAAAGGCAGCGGTCAAGGGCAACAAGGTGTTTTTCATCCAGAAACATTGCTCAGCAGCCCGTTCAAATACAAATAGCATGCCTTCTGTTTGCGGCATGTCTTTGCGAAACATCAGTCCAATGGATCGTTGTTCAGGGGTAACTGCCAACTGGGTGTCGATCAAGTGCATACCAGCGGTGAGCTTGACGCGCGGCAGATCCATCTGCGGCGCACTTTGCGCATGGCCGAGGTTGCCAAATGCGACTGCCAACCCGAGAATTCCTATTGCAATGTGTTTCATGGCGCGATCTTGTTGTAAGTCTTCAAGCTGTCAAACCGATTCAGGCGAAAAAATGCCCGCCTAGGCGGGCATTTCGATCAAACCAGGAAGTATTGCTCCCTGGGTCGGTCTTACTTGGCGGCAGAAGCAGCGGCTTTCTTGGCGGGAGCCTTTTCAGCAGCAGCCTTCTTGGCAGCGGCCTTTTCAGCAGCAGCAGCCTTCTTGGCAGCAGCTTTTTCAGCGGCAGCGGCCTTCTTGGCAGCCTTGGCTTCAGCTTTCGCGTCAGTCTTGGCAGCGGGTGCAGCTTCCTTGGCGGCTGGGGCAGCAGCTTTGGCAGGTGCAGCAGCCGGAGCAGCAGCAGCCGGGGCAGCAGCAGCAGCCGGGGCAGCGGCTTTAGCGGGAGCGGCGGCGGGAGTAGCTTGAGCAAAGGCGCCAGCAGCAAAAAGACCAGCAACCAAAACGGCGAGAAGTTTGTTCATTTTCAATTTCCTTGAGATAACGTTATTTCAAAAATTTCCCTCCATACGCTGGAAGGTCTGTCCGTAACGGGGCTGGTTTCCCCAAGGTTGACAGAAAACACGAATTTTTTCGGACTAAAATGAAAAAAGTGCCTTCGAACCAGGTTGAAATCAGATTTCCGAAGGGTTCCTGCATTAAAAACCGCGCATACTGAACCATTCAACGGAGAAAATGTTACATGTACCAGCACATCAAGGTGCCCTCAGCAGGCCAAAAAATTACCGTCAACACCGATATGTCGCTGAATGTCCCGGATCAGCCGATCATTCCATTCATTGAAGGAGATGGCACCGGTTTGGATATCACACCAGTGATGATCAAAGTGGTCGATGCGGCGGTCGCCAAAGCGTATGGCGGTAAGAAAAAAATTCATTGGATGGAAGTCTACGCCGGTGAAAAGTCGACCAAGGTCTATGGCCCTGACGTCTGGCTGCCCGAAGAGACCTTGCAAGCACTTCGCGAATATGTCGTTTCTGTCAAGGGACCTTTGACGACGCCGGTGGGTGGTGGTATTCGTTCTTTGAACGTGGCCCTGCGTCAAGAACTCGATTTGTATGTATGTCTGCGCCCGATTCAATACTTTGACGGCGTGCCGAGCCCGGTGAAAGAGCCACAGAAGACCAATATGGTCATTTTCCGCGAAAACTCTGAAGATATTTATGCCGGCATTGAATTTGAAGCGGAGTCTGCGAAGGCAAAAAAGCTCATCAAATTCCTGCAGGACGAAATGGGCGTCACTAAAATCCGGTTCCCGAATACGTCGGGCATTGGCATCAAGCCGGTGTCACGCGAAGGTACCGAGCGGCTGGTCCGCAAGGCGCTCCAGTACACCATTGACAATGACAAGCCGAGTCTGACCATAGTTCATAAAGGCAACATCATGAAGTACACGGAAGGCGGTTTCCGTGACTGGGCCTATGGTTTGGCGCAAAAGGAGTTTGGCGCCGAATTGATTGACGGTGGACCCTGGTGCAAGTTCAAAAATCCGAAAACCGGCAAGGACATCATTGTCAAGGACAGCATTGCCGATGCATTTTTGCAGCAAATTCTGCTGCGTCCCGCTGAATACAGCGTAATCGCCACCCTGAACCTGAACGGCGACTATATTTCCGACGCATTGGCGGCCCAGGTCGGCGGTATCGGTATTGCCCCAGGTGCCAATTTGTCCGATTCGGTGGCCTGCTTTGAAGCCACACATGGCACGGCGCCCAAGTATGCGGGCAAAGACTATGTCAACCCGGGTTCCGAAATCCTGTCGGCCGAAATGATGCTGCGCCACATGGGTTGGACAGAGGCGGCCGACCTGATCATCAGTTCGATGAAAAAATCCATTAATAGCAAGAAAGTGACTTACGACTTTGCTCGCTTGATGGAAGGTGCTACCCAGGTTAGCTGTTCGGGCTTCGGTCAAGTGATGATCGACCACATGTGACCGCAGGCTGATTGCTGTTGGCGAGGCGCTGCTTCGCCATCCTCAAAACCGCTGAGAGCCTGCTGGCCCTGAGCGGTTTTTTCATTTGGATCGCTTGAATGTAGAAATATTGTCACCAATTCCAGTGGGTGCTGAATGACTTCAGTGTGCTCGGTAGAATCAAAGTATGGCAACCAAAACTCCGGTAATTCCTCCAGTTCTACCGACGCATCGACCGGATCGGGATGAGGGTGGCTCGGTTGTGCTTGAGCGCCGAACGCAGAAGGTAAAGCCGCCGCAGATGTATCAGGTCGTCATGCTTAACGACGACTACACGCCAATGGAGTTTGTGGTGGTGGTGATACAGGAGTTTTTTGGCAAGGATCTGGAGGCGGCGACGCAAATCATGCTCAAAATCCATCTCGATGGCAAAGGTGTTTGCGGTGTCTACTCCAAAGATGTGGCGGCGACCAAAGTGGATCAGGTTCTGGATGCGGCGGCAAAGGCGGGTCATCCACTGAAATGTGTCAGCGAGCCAGTTGAACTCTAGGCTGAGGATAGCCTCACACCGGAATCAATTTCGAAATCGGATTACAGTTAAACATCAACGGAACGCTAAAAAAGGAATTCACATGATTGCCCAAGAGCTGGAAGTCAGCCTTCATATGGCGTTTGTCGAGGCGCGTCAGCAGCGTCATGAGTTCATCACAGTAGAGCATTTGCTGCTCGCGCTGCTGGACAACCCGAGTGCGGCGGAAGTGTTGCGGGCCTGTTCTGCCAACATTGACGATTTGCGCAAGTCGCTGGCGAATTTCATCAAGGACAACACGCCCCAGGTTGCCGGTTCAGACGATGTGGACACCCAGCCAACATTAGGATTTCAGCGCGTCATCCAGCGTGCCATCATGCATGTTCAGTCGACCGGCAGCGGCAAGAAGGAAGTCACCGGCGCCAATGTGCTGGTGGCGATATTTGGCGAAAAAGACTCGCACGCCGTCTATTACCTGCATCAGCAAGGTGTGACGCGGCTCGATGTTGTGAACTTCATCGCCCACGGCATCAAGAAAAACGACCCGCCGGAGACCAACAAAGCCACTGAAAACCAGCCCGAAAGCGAAGAGTCAAGCGCTGAAAAGAACGAGAAACAGTCTCCGTTGGAGCAGTACACGCAGAATTTGAATCAGCTCGCCAAGGACGGCAAGATCGACCCGCTGATTGGGCGGGAGTACGAGGTCGAGCGCGTTATCCAGATTTTGTGTCGGCGGCGCAAAAACAACCCGCTTCTTGTTGGCGAGGCCGGCGTCGGCAAGACGGCGATTGCCGAGGGCTTGGCCTGGCGCATCACGCAGAAAGAAGTGCCTGAAATTCTGGCTGAATCGGTGGTTTATTCGCTTGATATGGGGGCCTTGTTGGCGGGCACCAAATACCGTGGTGATTTTGAACAACGACTCAAGGGTGTGTTGAAGTCTCTCAAAGACAAACCGAATGCGGTTTTGTTTATCGACGAAATCCACACGCTGATTGGCGCCGGTGCGGCGTCGGGCGGCACGCTGGATGCCTCCAATCTGCTCAAGCCGGGCCTCAGTTCTGGCGCGCTCAAATGCATCGGTGCGACAACGTTTACCGAGTACCGTGGCATCTTCGAGAAAGACGCCGCGCTGTCGCGTCGTTTTCAGAAAATTGATGTGATCGAGCCGACCGTTGAACAAACAGTCGAAATTCTGAAAGGACTTAAATCTCGTTTTGAAGAGCATCACAACGTCAAATACGCGGTGGCTGCATTGCAGGCTGCGGCTGAGTTGAGCGCCAAGTACATCAACGACCGCCATTTACCGGACAAGGCGATTGACGTCATCGACGAAGCCGGTGCAGCACAACGAATTCTGCCGCCGTCCAAACGCAAGAAGATCATCAGCAAGAGCGAAGTTGAGGAGATTGTGGCAAAGATCGCCCGCATTCCTCCGGCCAATGTGTCTAATGATGATCGCGGCAAACTCAAGACGCTGGATCGGGATCTAAAGAACGTTGTCTTCGGTCAGGACAAAGCGATTGACATGCTGGCTTCAGCCGTCAAGATGGCACGCTCCGGGCTGGGCAAGGGCGACAAGCCGATTGGCTCGTTCCTGTTCAGCGGTCCTACCGGGGTCGGCAAGACCGAGGCCGCCAAACAACTGGCCTATATCATGGGCATTGATCTCATTCGCTTTGATATGAGTGAGTACATGGAGCGACACGCCGTCAGTCGTCTGATTGGCGCGCCGCCCGGCTACGTTGGGTTTGACCAAGGCGGTTTGTTGACTGAAGCTGTCACCAAAAAGCCGCATTGTGTGCTGTTGCTGGACGAAATCGAAAAGGCGCATCCCGACATCTTTAACGTGTTGTTGCAAGTCATGGATCACGGCACGCTGACCGACAACAACGGCCGCAAGGCGGATTTCCGCAACGTCATCATCATCATGACCACCAACGCCGGTGCCGAGACCATGAACAAGGCGATCATGGGGTTCACCAATGTGCGCGAAGCAGGCGACGAGATGGCCGATATCAAGCGCCTGTTTACGCCGGAATTCCGAAACCGGCTCGATGCCGTTGTCAGCTTCAAGGCACTCGATGAGATCATTATCATGCGAGTGGTTGACAAGTTCTTGTTGCAGTTGGAAGCCCAGTTGGCCGACAAGAAGGTCGACGTCACATTCACCGACAAACTGCGTAAACACCTGGCCAAGAAGGGATTTGACCCACTGATGGGCGCGCGTCCCATGCAGCGACTGATTCAGGACACGATTCGCCGTGCGCTGGCCGATGAATTGCTCTTCGGCAGGCTCACCGATGGTGGACGGCTTACCGTCGATGTGGATGATCAGGACGAAAGCAAGACCGAAATCCTGTTGGATATTCAACCCTTGCCCAAGAAAGAGGGCAGGGCCAAACCAGAGGTCACAGAGGCGACCGCAGGTTAGCGTGAAGATTGGGCACGGATGTTTTCACCCGTGCCCGGTTGACGCCAAAGTCGCCCCGCCCCAAGCGACTGACAGAACGCACCTGAATGACTTTGTGCTGCTTGTCAGAGCAGAACCCCACTTTATCCGTGAATATTAGATTTTTTTCGCGACAGCGATTGCGAGGAAATCGTGATGTGTTGCGTCAAGCCGGTTTTAATCCTGAGGAAGATTTGAAGATTCCGCTGGCCGTGGTGGCACCCAACATCATCTCCGGGTATTTGCCCCTGCTGTTGGCGGCGCTGTTGCTTGCCGGGTGTGCACTCAGACCGGTACCAGGCAACGTGCCAGAGACCCCGCCGCCGGTTCAATCGGTACCCAAAAAGCCCGTCAAGATCGGGCTGGTCCTGGGGGGTGGGGCGGCCCGGGGTTTTGCCCATATCGGAGTCATTCAGGTGCTGGAAGAAGCGGGCATTCGTCCCAGCCTGGTGGTTGGCACATCGGCGGGAAGTGTTGTTGCTGCGTTTTATGCCAGCGGCAAGAACGGGGCCCAGTTGCAGCAGGTTGCCGAAAGCATGGAAGAGGCCACTTTTACCGACTGGACTTTGCCTATTTTTAGTCGCGGCATGTTGCGTGGTGAGGCGCTGGCGCGCTACGTGAGCGCACAGGTCAATGGCCGCTTGATTGAGAGCATGCCGTTACCGTTGGGAATTGTGGCGACCGATTTGAACAGCGGTCAGGGCGTGCTGTTTCAACGCGGTGACACGGCTACTGCGGTCCGTGCCTCAAGTGCGGTTCCGGCTTTGTTTCAGCCGGTCAAAATAGCCGGTCGTGAGTATGTCGATGGCGGCCTGGTATCGCCGGTGCCGGTTCGCTACGCACGCCAGATGGGGGCGGAACTGGTGATTGCCGTAGACATTTCTAGCGCGCCGGAGAATAACCTGGCGAGCGACACGCTGCAAATTTTGTTGCAAACTTTTTCCATCATGGGCAAGAGCATCAATACTTTTGAGTTGCGCGATGCCGAGGTGGTAGTGCGCCCGTCGCTGAGCGGAGTATCCAGTTCGGACTTCGGGGCACGGCGCCGCGCCATTGAGGCCGGTCGTATCGCCATGCTGGCCTTGTTGCCTCAATTGCGTGCGGCACTACGTGCTCACGAAGTTGCGTCGAAGCCCTGACGCTGACGCGTCAGCTCACGCCAAATACTATGATGCGCCAGATTGGCCAACGTTTTTCGGGTGTGGCCAGCTGATTGAATTGATTCTCCAATGTGCACCTTCGCTCGGATGGTTGAAGTTGCCATGACCTTTCGCAAAGAAGAAACCAGCGTCATATCACCTATGAACGGGGCGGCAGCGCTGGGCAAATCACTATCCGAATTGACGTACCTCAGAGTCACCGGTTGAACGCAAGTCCTGGCCTTGATCGCACCTTCAAAGATGTTGGTGTGAAAAATGCCCAGATCGGAGCCGTCGCTACTGGTACCCTCCGGGAAGCCGATCACCGAGTAGCCTTGCCCAATCGCAGCCGTGCTGCCGTCAATCATGGCCCGGGCTGACTTGCGTGATGTTCGCTCGACAAAAATAGTATTGCATGCCTGCGCCATCGGGCCGATCAGCGGCCAGCCGCGGACTTCGGACTTTGCAACAAACACACCGGGTGCCAACGACTGGATCACAAGGATGTCAAGCCATGAAATGTGATTGGCTACTAGCAGACCGGCACCGGCATTGGGCACCCATTCATCGCAGTGGACCTCGATCTTCAAAATCAGCAAAACATTCTTGGCCCAGCGCTGAATATGCCTTAGTTTGTCGATTCTCTGTAGTTTTGGAAATAACCACCACAACACCAGGCCGGCTCGGATGAATTCGGCCAGCAAGCGTAGCAGTTTGATAATCGGCAATCGCGGTTCATCGGCGTCGATCTGGCAGGCCGGAGTTGTATGTCGCAAGGTTTGGTAAGGCATTTGATTGAGATCGTCAAATTTCAGGAAAAGGCCGAAACCGACCCGTGCTGGCCGGTTGCCAGGTTGTTCTATAAACTGTCACCATCGCGCAATATAAACTGAGAGCGGGACAGCGCCTGATTACCATGCCCATCGACAATTCAAACTCATATTCTGAAATATTGCTCCGGCTCGGCCTGGCTTTGTTGGCGGGTGTCATCCTTGGACTAAACCGCTGGATGCACCATAAATCGGCTGGCATTCGTACTCACTCACTGGTTGCAATAGGCGCAGCGCTGGTCATGCTGTTGGTGGGAAGTTTTCCCGGTTCGGATGTGCATGCCAGCAGTCGCGTCATTCAAGGACTGATCACTGGAATAGGATTCCTGGGGGCCGGCGTCATTATTCACCAGGGTCATTCTCAGACCGTCCATGGCCTTACCACGGCAGCCAGTGTGTGGGCCTGCGCGATACTCGGTGCCACTTTCGGGGCGGGCTTTTACATGCTGGGCGTATCTGCAACTTCGGCAATTCTTTTGATTTTGATATTAGGCGGTCCGATTGAGCACTTGGCCAGAACTTACCTGGGGATACGAAGAGAATCCGAAATTGCTGAGGACCCGCAAGACCCGACTGACCGTTCCGAGCCGAAACTCTGAACCGTCATGGCTGCAGGTGTCGGACTAAAAGTGAGCGCGTCTTGTTTGAAAGCGGGACCGTTGCAGGGCAAGGAATTCAAGCACGCCCCAGACCATACAGGCCGGGATGGCCATCAAACGGTAAAACGCTACTTTGTGCATCATGGTATGAAATCTTGAAAACCTGAAGCCTCCAAGATACCGGCTCTGTGTGACAGCTTTGTGTCAGTGCAGAATTACGACGGGACCACCCTCAAATATTGCACCGCTTGCCGCCGCCCATGTATGCTTGGCAATCATGCTGATCTTCCTGCAACCTCGCACTCCTGGCATCTGTGACGTTCGCTAAATTGCCAGAATTGGTGGCCCTCGAGCGAATCATCGAGTTGGGTGCAGGGCGGCTTGAGTCACGCGTTGTCTGTGAAATCAAGTTGGTCGGCGGTGCCAGCTACCCGGTTCACGTTGTTACCTTGGGCAATCCTGCCAGCGAAGTGCCGGCGGTGGGCTATTTTGGTGGCGTCCATGGTTTGGAGCGCATCGGTTCCGGGGTAGTTATTGCCTATTTGCAGAGCTTGGTGATGCGACTGCAATGGGACAGTACTTTGCACAAGCAGCTTGAATCGGTACGCATGGTTTTTATGCCGATCGTTAACCCAGGCGGCATGGCACTGGGTACCCGGGCCAACCCAAACGGCGTTGATTTGATGCGAAATGCGCCGGTCGAGGCACAGGACAGGGTGCCTTTTTTGGTCGGTGGTCAGCGTTTTAGCGCCGGTTTGCCCTGGTACCGTGGTCCTAAAAATAAACCCATGGAAATTGAAAGTCAGGCGGTCTGCGACGTAGTGAACGCCGAGCTGTTGACGCGCGACTTCAGCCTGAGCGTGGACTGCCATTCAGGTTTTGGCAGCAGCGACCGCATCTGGTTCCCTTATGCACACAAGCGGGCGCCCATCACCCACTTGGCCGAAATGCACGCACTGAACAGCATTTTTGTTCAATCAAATAGCCACCACCGCTACACCATTGAACCGCAAAGCCTGCAGTACCTGGCACATGGCGATCTGTGGGATCATTTGTACCTGCAATCCTGCGCGCAACTGCAACGCGTTTTCTTGCCCTTGACGCTGGAGATGGGTTCCTGGCTGTGGGTGAAGAAGAACCCGCGTCAACTGTTCTCGCGCCACGGCATTTTCAATCCCCTGATTGAGCATCGGCAACAGCGGGTGTTGCGTCAGCATCAACTGTTTCTGGATTTCCTGTCACGCGCTGCCTGCGGTCATTCGCTTTGGCTTCCTGGTCCCGAAACCCGCAGCCAGCAGCACGCACAAGCGCTGCAGGACTGGTACTGACCAGGCATGAGCATGAATACCTGGTTATTGTTGCGTGGTCTAACCCGCGAGGGCAGGCATTGGGGCCCATTTGCAGATCAACTTGCGCAAGCCCTGCCCGACAGCCGGCTGTTGACGCTCGATTTGCCAGGCAATGGGCAACTTAACAGCCAACCCAGCCCCATCAGTGTGCAAGGCATGGTGGTGCACTGTCGCGCCGAACTGGTACGGCTCCACATAGCGCCGCCCTACCGGGTGCTGGCTATGTCCCTGGGCGCCATGGTGGCGGTGGCTTGGGCACATGACTATCCGCAAGAAATTGCAGCCCAGGTACTGATCAATACCAGCATGCGACCTTTCAGCCCGATTCATCAGCGCCTGTTGCCGGCCAACTATGGCGCGATGCTCAAACTCATCGTGTCGGGCGCAACGCCAGAAGAATGGGAGCGCACAATTTTGCGCATCACCAGCAATCACGCGGCTGAAGATGTACTGCCAGCCTGGTTGGAGCTGCGTCGGCAATGTCCGGTGTCACGCGCCAATGCGCTGCGTCAATTGCTTGCTGCTGCACGCTTTCGTGCCTGCGTGGCGCGGCCACATACCCCCACACTGGTGCTGGCCAGCGTACTGGATCAGCTGGTCTCGGTCGAGTGTTCAAAAGCATTGGCCAGGGCCTGGCAGTGTGCACTGATTCTGCACCTCAGCGCCGGGCACGATTTGCCGCTGGATGACGCCCAGTGGGTCATTGCAAAAGTTCTTGAATGGAATAATGGTGGCGTTCATTAGTGGTCTCCAAGCGTTATGAAGTTGTGCATGGCTAGCAAGCATCTTTGCCTTCTCTTGCCGTTGCTGTGGTGCTTGCATAGTGAAGCACGTGACTTGCAGACTTGCGCCGCAACCATCAGCGAACTGAAAGAGGCACTCGGCGATGCGACGCTTCCCCTGACATGGAAGGAGACCACGATGAGCGATGGCAAGCCGCTGGTTGTGACAATTGGTGAAAAAAATGGATTTCTGTCCCTGGAATTCATCAAGACCAATGAAGGTCTTTGGGCCGAGGGTGCCGGCGTCATATGCAAAGTCGGGGCAGATCTCGAAGTCCGGTTTTCTGCCGGGCAAATGCGACTCGGGCCGGCAGCTAACTGGGCTATGCGATTCTCGCTGGGTAACGGTGGCAAATTCACACTGGCCAAACTTGGACCAGAACAATTGAAAATAGCGACCAGCGGCTGGAGCGGAATTTTTGCACCGACCAGCAAGTAATCAGCGTCAGTGTGCCGACCATTGCCTGATCGGGTTGGTCGCCGACCGCAAATTCAGCCAGTGATCAGGATCGATTGGTAGAAGGAAAGCATACGTCGGGCCTGCTTGCTGGCGGACCATTCAAGCGCATAGTCATGGCCCGCAACACCCAAAGATTTGCGCACCGCGGCATCTTGTGACATCTTGATAATTTTGTCGGCAAAGTCAGTCACATCTTCCTGTGCAATCCATACGCCCACCCCGTCCTGCAGCACATCGCGCGTTCCCAGTTCTGCAGTCGAGACGACGGGTACGCCCTGTGCCATCGCTTCGAGCAACACCAGACCTTGCGTTTCGGTTCGGGAAGAAAACACAAAGATGTCAGCGGCACGGTAGCAGTCGTTCAACTCGGTATGCCGATCAAGATAGCCAATGAAAAAGGTGTTTTCACCCAGACCAAGTTCCTGGACTTCGCGCTCCAGGCTTTCACGTGCCGGCCCTTCACCGGCGATGACCAGCAGTATGTCGCTGATTTCGCGTCTGACGCGATCAAGCACCTTGAGCAAAAAGCCAATGTTCTTTTCGTGCGCCACGCGACCTACAAACAACAACATCGGTCGCTCCTCGGCAATCTTGTAGCGCTCCCGAAATGCAACGCGGTTGCCCGCTACAAAACTGGCGGGCTCGATACCGGTAGCGATGACTTCTGCGTAAGTCACGATGCCGTAACCCTTCAAAACCTGCAGCATTGGATTGGACGGTACCACCATGCCGTCCAGGCTGTTGCCCTGGTGGCGCGAGAAGCGCTTCGCAATAAAGCGCATTATTTTTTTCGGTACCAGCGGAACGTAGTGGTAAAGATATTCCTCAAAAAAAGTGTGGTAAGTCTCGACGCAGGGTATACCAAGCAACCGCGACAGTTTTGTGCCGAGGTAATGCGCCACGAAAGGTGTCTGGATATGAATGATGTCGTAGTGCTCGCTGCGCAGTTTTTCCAGTTGCTTCATGACCCAGCGGTAACTCATCAACCTGTCTTCCGGGTCGAACGGCAATTGACGTGCCGGTACCCGCAGGATGTCGGTCTCGTCGGCACTGACGGTTGAATAATCCGGTGCGATCAGATGGACGGTGTGACCCAGGGAACGCAGGTTTCGACGAAATGTTTCGATCGAAGTGGAGACGCCGTTGACGCGTGGAAAGTAGACGTCGGAGATATACAGGATTTTCATGGTCGCCGGGATTGGATGTTGACTATTTTTCAAGCCTGTAGGAGGGGTCGACTCAGTGCAGTAAAACCAATGTCCAGACCAGCACGAGATTGAGCAGGCTGAGCAGCACGGCGGCGCTGCCAATGTCTTTGGCACGTTTGGCCAGTCGGTGGTCATCGAGGGATATGCGATCCACTGTTGCTTCGACTGCCGAGTTGAGCAGTTCCACAATCAGGAGCAACAGCACACAGGCGATCATCAAAGCCCGACCCAGCATTTCAGACTCCAGCAAAAATGCCAGTGGAACCAATACCGATGCCAGCAGCACTTCCTGCCGGAACGCATCTTCGTTGCGAAAGGCTTCTTGCAAACCGGCACACGAATAATTGAATGCATTCAATAATCGCCGGATACCTGTTTTTCCTTTGTAAGGACTTTCCATTAGTAAATTCTCATGTATTGATGGTTTGAGCAAGGTTCGAATTGGGGGTCGCATTCCATAGGATGAGCTCCATACGACCGTCCAGATGTTCAACGATAGCGGTGCAACTGTCGACCCAGTCGCCACAATTGATGTAGAAAATGCCATCAACCTGCTTGATCATGGGCCAATGAATATGGCCGCAAATGGCACCATCCACGCCTAGCTCACGAGCGTGGCGGAGAACAGAATCTTCAAAGTTGAAAATGAAATTGACGGCGGTCTTTACCTTACGCTTGGCGTACCCCGCCAACGACCAGTAGCCAGGTCGCCTCAGGGTTCTGCGCAACCAGGACAAATAAATATTGAGACTGACCAGCAGGTCGTAGAACTTGTCGCCCAAAAGGGCAATCCAGCGATGATGGCGCGTGACCTGGTCGAATTCATCGCCGTGCAGCAGCAAATACCTGCGGCCATCGGCTGCGATGTGGATGTATTCATGCTCGACCATGATGTTGCCAAACGTCGTACCCACGTACTCGCGCATCGCCTCGTCATGATTGCCGGGAATGAAAATCACCTTCTCGCCGTGACGCGCGCGCCGCAGCATCTTTTGCACGAAGGTATTTTGTGCCAGAGACCAATGAACTCCGCCCCGACTCATCGACCACAAGTCAACAATGTCGCCGAGCAGGAACACGTGTTCAGAAGAATACTCTTTCAGGAACTCCAGCAGGTGATGGGCCTGGCAAGCCTTGGTTCCGAGGTGTATGTCAGACAGGAAGATCGAGCGGACCAGCAGCATGGTCAGGTTGTTGCCGACTGAACGATGACATCGAAGTTTTGCCTGAGGCAACCCGCTTGTTGGATTCTATTTTCCATGAAGGCAGCATCGCATGCATATATTTCAGTGTTATTACATTTGCAGAATTCAGACACCTGCGTTGTTGCTATTCGGTCAGGCCAACGCAGTGGCAATGTTCATAGTGAGGGGCTGGCGCGGTTTGGAGGACCGATCAGGGGCACAGGGTAAACTTAAAGCCGAATCGGATTTAACCAAAACGAGCTTTGCCTATGTCCCTCGAAAAAGTGTCAGAAATGCTCAAGAAGCAAAAGCGCGTTGAAGGCATGGTTCATGGCCAAAGCATGCCACGCCAAGACATCGTCGAAACACTGGTGCAGCGACAGCATCTGGCTGAACTGAACAAGCTGATGACGCAACTGCCGGTTGGAGAAATTGGCAATATCCTTGAAGCCTTGCCGATTGACGACGCCAAGTCGCTCTGGAAACAGATTCCGCCAGGTCGGGAAAACGACGTTCTCTGGGAAGTGTCTGACGCTCGCCGAGAGCAATTGGTCGGCAGTCGGGAGCCCGCTTTTGACGAAAGCCAGATGAATGCTTTCGAGCTGATCGGGGGGCGACTCAAGCAGATTCCGATTGAAAGTCGAAAGAACCTGGAAGGTGTCAAGCCAATCTGGATTGACCTGCTGGGCGCCACCAAGGCAGAGCGAACCTATGTCGGTTTGCATTTCGGACTCACGCTCGCAGATCCGGGCGAAGTGACCGATCTTGAAGTCAGTTCGCGCTATCACATCGAAGAGAACAGTGAAATTCACCTGCACTCAAATTTTCTGCTGGATCGGGAGGGTAATTCACGCAGCGTTCCGGTGGCGTTTATCTTGCACCAGGGTATTTTGTTTTCTCTGCGAAATGAAGAACTTCCGGTGTTTCGCCTGCAGCGACGCCGGGCTCGCACACAAGTAGGCTACGTTTCTGACTGCACCGATGTGCTGCTGGACCTGTACGGCGCTGATGTCGAATACTCGGCAGATTCGCTGGAAGATATTTACACCACTCTCGGCCAGGTTGGACGACAGGTTCTGAGCGAAACCATCAGCGATGGCGAAGCAGCGGCAATCCTCGGTGACATTGCCGAAGAGGAGGATCTCAATGGTCGCATCCGGGGCAATATTCTTGATACCCAGCGTGCCATCAATTTCCTCATGCGCAGCAAGTTTTTGTCGCCAAGCCAGTTTGAAGACTCCAAGCAGATATTGCGCAACATTGAATCGTTGAACAGTCACACTTCATTTTTGTTTGACAAGATTAATTTTCTGATGGATGCCACCATTGGTTTCATCAACATCAACCAGAACCGGCGCATCAATCAGCTGACGGTCTTCGGCGTGGTCTTTATGCCCATCAATATTCTGGCCGGGATGGGTGGTATGTCGGAATTTTCAATGATGACGCAGGGCGTACCCTGGCCTTTGGCTTACGGTGTGTTCCTGTTGGGCGCCGGGCTGATGGGTGGCGCCACCTATGTCGCCTTGAAACATTTCGAGAAACGGGCAGTCAAAGTTGACAAAGGTGGATCGACCCGAGTTTCTACTCAAAAACCGGTGCGTTGATGTAGAGCCTGAGCCGAAACGCGGATTTCGGACTTCAGTTTGTAAACCAGGCGCCCAGCCATACGGCAGCAATCATCAATACGAGTCCTGGCACAATGCGCGCCGCATAACGGGTGCCGCCTGACTTGAACGCCACCACCGCTTTCATGAATGTGTTGGTGGTCAGACCCACCAGAATCGGCCCTATGGCCTGGTCGCTCGAAATCTTGTTGGCGGCCATCAGCGACGCCGCCGAAGCCGCTGTCGCATGGGCGTCCACCAGGCCGGTCAGGGCCGCAGCGAGCAGCATGCCACGCTCGCCGAACCAAATATTCAACCCGGCTGTCAGCAGTAGCACCAGACTGACCAGCGCGGCAAAGGCAGCGGCCATTCTCAGGTCGAACGCGCGACCGGCTTCCTTCTCGGGAATCTGGGCACTGGTGGTGGGCATGCCACTGACAACAAAGAGCAGGCCGTAGACGCCAGCTGCCAGTCCGCCAAATATCAGTGGCAGCGCCAGCGACTTCAACAGCGAGGTTTGCACCAGGCCAATAACAATCGTCATCTGGATGATGGTGGCAATCGAGGAGAGTGCGGCGCCAGCCACTGCGCCACCCATCAGAGTCTCCCGCTGATAGGCGCGTTCACCCATGGAATAAATGGTGGCCGTGCTTGAAACAAAGCCGGAAGCAAAGCCGGCCAGAGGCAGACCATAGCGCGGCCCAAGAGAGCGCATCGCCACATAACCAAGGGCGCTGATGGCCATCACCAGTACGATCAGGCGGGCAATAGCGCGGGGATTGAGGGCATCAAAAAGCCCCATATAGCGGTCCGGTGCCAGCGGCAACACGATCAATGCCATTGCTGAAAACAAAATAATATCGTTCAACTCTTGCTCGCTGAGTACGCTGCGGACAAAGTGATGGATTCGATCACGCGCTGCCAGCAACAGCGCCAGAACCACGCCTACGCCAGCCGCCAAGGCTGCATCGCGTATGGCCAGGCCGCCCAGCAAACAAGTCAGCAGCAGGGCAAATTCGGTCGTCATGCCGGGGTCCTGCTCGCGAGTTCGTTGATATGCGACCAATGCCCCGGCACCAACCAGCAGCGCTGCCACCGCCAGCACCATCCCGCTGCCCACCATGAAACTCACTGCACCAATCAGCGCTACGACCGCAAAAGTACGAATGCCGGCGGCGTTTCTGGCAGAACCAGTATCTTTGCGGCGCTCGCGCTCAGCGCCGACCAGGAAGCCGATACCGAGCGCTACACACAGTCCAAGCAACGAGGATTGATCTGCAAGGGTTGAAATTTTGCGTGCCTCATTTATCAGAAAAGTTGGTCTATTCTCTAAATTTTAGTTATCGGTGCAGGGACCTCAGCGGCTCCAGCATGATCCAGATCGGGTCGGTGCCACGGGTCCACATGGGTCATCAGGTTCAGTACCCGATGGTGCTTCAGCACGCGCTGTCTGGCCGCCACGGCTATGTCGTGCCCGGCCTCCACTGTTATCGTGGCATCGACCTCGATGTGTGCGTCGACCACGATCATGTCACCCATTTTTCGGGTGCGCACGTCATGCACATCACTCACGCCTGGTGTCTGTGTCAGTGTCAACCGGATGGCTTGAACTTCCTGCTCGTCGACCGCGCGGTCCATCAGATCATGCAGCGCATCCCAACTAAAGCTCCAGCCCATTTTGGTGACCATGAAGCCAACGATGAGTGCGGCGATCGGGTCAAGAATCGGATAGCCTGCCAGGTTGCCGATGATGCCGATGCCCACCACCAGAGAGGACGCCGCATCGGAGCGCGCATGCCATGCATTTGCCACCAGCATGCTTGACTTGACGCGTTTGGCAACCGACAGCATGTAGCGAAATAAAAGTTCTTTCGCGGCCAGCGCGCCACCCGCGACCCACAAGGCAATGATATGCACTGTTTGGACCGTCTCGGGAGACTCTAACTTGCGAAAGGCCGACCACAACATGCCAGCGCCCACCACCAATAACAGGGTGCCCAGTACCAGTGAGGCAGCAGTCTCGAAGCGCTGGTGACCATAGGGATGGTCCATATCAGCATCTTTCTTGCTGTGGTGACTGGCAAACAACACCACAAAATCAGCCACCAGGTCAGACAGCGAGTGAATTCCGTCAGCGATCAAGCCCTGTGATTTGGCGACGATGCCCACCGCAATCTGGGTAATCGTCAAGACCAGGTTAACACCCACGCTAACCCAGGTGCTGCGTGATGCGGCGGCGATGCGCTCGGTCGGGCTGTGCAGCGTGTCTTCAGAGTCGTCGGCAAGTTCGGTGAAATTCATGGTGCGGTGGCGGCTTCGGAAAGTTGGTGCGGATTGTGAAGTTGCGTGAGCAGTCAGACCCCGGTCGCTGCTCTTGACGCTGCTCTCTTTGCAACTCATTGGCATTGGACCTGTGCCATCTTAAGCCTTACTTAAGTTGCTGCTGCTACTTTCCGAAGGTTTGATTGCCCTTGCTCTGGGTGACTTGATTGAAGCCAAATTTGGAGCCGTATGAAATGTTCCATCTCTACGTCGCCCTACCGGCGTCATTTGAATCATTGAATTGCAGCATCACCCATGAAAACTATACGACTTGCAATAGTTGCCATCTTCATCATGGTGGTGTTCGCAGTGATCTATGGCATCTTTGCGAAGCCATAAACAACACTGCGCTCCGGGTGATGTCACGCTGTCGCGCCGCCGGGGCCGAGAAAAATGCTGGTGGCACTTGCAGGCGCAAGGTTGGCACCCGCAACAAGGAAGCGCAGGTAGCGACCATTGAGCACTGTCATCGAAATGCCATGAAGTCGCCATAAAGGCGTCATGAAAGGGCGTCACCATCCTCTGATGAAACAAATGAGGAAGTGATATGAAAGAGTTGCCGAACCCGACTTTCGCCTTGTCGCCAATGACTTTGCCCAAAGGCCTGCGTCATAGATCGCTTTCATTTTTCGGTGATCGCAAACCGAAACCGGTGGTGCCGATTGAGCGCGGCAGTCTCACAGTTTCCTGGGCCAAGCATGCTGATGAGATTCGGCAGGCGCAACGTCTGCGGTATAGCGTTTTCGCCGACGAAATGGGCGCCCGTCTAAACACAACAACCCCTGGTCTCGATGTTGATTTATTCGATAGCTACTGCGAGCATTTGTTGGTGCGCGATCAACTCACCAAGGAGGTGGTTGGCACCTACCGGCTTCTGACGCCGGCGCAAGCCCGACGCGTTGGCAGTACTTACAGCGATCTGGAATTTGACCTGACCCGTCTGCGCGGTTTGCGTGAACGCATGGTCGAGCTGGGTCGAAGCTGTGTGCACCCGGATTACCGCCACGGCGGCGTTATCATGGCCTTATGGGGCGCTTTGGCAGAGTTCATGGTGCGCAACAAGCTCGACACCATGATCGGTTGTGCCAGCATTCCCATGCTGCACAACGGAATCGTTAGTGGCGACGCGGCGGCCAGCATTTGGCACCAGCTCAAAGCAACGCATTTGGCGCCGATTGAACTTCATGTGCGACCACGTCTGCCGCTGCCGGTGGATCAGTTGGACTGTGGTCTGGCGGTAGAACCACCGGCCCTGATCAAAGGCTATCTACGCCTGGGCGCCAAGGTATTGGGCGCACCGGCCTGGGACCCGGATTTCAATACCGCCGATCTGCCGATGATGATGCGCATTGAAGATTTGCCGATGCGCTACCGCAAGCATTTCCTGGGCAGTTAAAGGGCACGGCTTTGGAGCTAAAAAGAGCGTGAATCGATACCCGGCAGCGCCGGGGAGGGTGAGCATCCGTTGCTGCACGCAGCGTGCGGGAGCAAAATGCAAGGATTGCTGACTCTAAACCGGTCAATAATCAAACGTTTATCTGCCATCAACAGTCCGACCCTGCATGTCATCTTCCCTAGTGCCGCCAACATTGATGCCGATCGCTCCGGTCGTTGAGCTTTTGGACCGTGATCACAGCATTCTTGCTTTCAACGAGCGTGTGCTGGATTGGGCCTACCGCAAAGACGTACCGTTGCTGGAGCGTCTGCGCTATCTCTGCATCGTGTCCTCCAACCTGGACGAGTTTTTCGAGGTTCGCGCCGAACCTCATCTGGCGGCCAGCCAGCGCAAGGATGAAAAAGGCGACTTCTCGGTGGAGTCGTTCGAGCGCCTGGCCGAGGTGGCGCATACCCTGGTGGCGCGCCAGTATGCACTGTACAACGATGACTTGATGCCGGCGCTCGAGTTGCAGGGCATCAAGGTTGTGTCGCACGGTGAGCGTGACGTGCTACAGCGGCGTTGGGTCAAGCAGTATTTCGAGCGTGAAGTCCAACCCTTGCTGCTTCCGGTTGGACTCGATCCGTCGCATCCGTTTCCGCAAGTTGCCAACAAGTCGCTCAACTTCATCGTGCGCCTGGGTGGGCGCGATGCGTTTGGCCGCGAAAACGAAATTGCTATTGTCAAAGTGCCGCGCGTCCTGCCGCGCATGATCCGCATGCCGGACAAGGTTTCTGGCGGCAGCAATTTCTTTGTGTCACTGTCCAGTGTGATTCGGGGACATCTGGCTGGCTTGTTTCCCGGTCGCGAAGTCGGACAGTTTTCGCAGTTTCGGCTGACCCGACACTCGGACCTGGCAGTGGATGAGGAAGACGTCAAGAATCTGCGTACCGCATTGCGCCAAGGGCTGCAGCACCGCCATTTCGGCGAGGCGGTACGGCTCGAGGTTTCCGCTGGCTGTTCAACCCACCTTTCAGATTTTTTACTCAAAGAGTTTAACTTGCCGCAGGGTGCCTTGTACCGGGTACCTGGCCCTGTCAATCTGGTTCGGCTGACGCAATTGATTGATCTGGTGCATGCGCCGAAGCTCTGTTTCCCGACCTACCGGGCCTGTTATCCGAAGCAACTGACGCCAGGCGTGTCGTTTTTCGAAAGGCTCAAACTGGGTGACGTTTTTATTCATCAGCCGTTCGAGAGTTTTGACGGTGTACTGGCATTCCTGCGCGAAGCGGTGAATGACCCGCAAGTGCTGGCGATCAAGCAAACTATCTATCGCACCGGCACCGACTCCGAACTCATGAACCTGTTGCGGGAGGCGGTGCGGCGCGGCAA
The DNA here is from genome assembly GCA_037141865.1 of Comamonadaceae bacterium. Lineage (GTDB taxonomy): Bacteria > Pseudomonadota > Gammaproteobacteria > Burkholderiales > Burkholderiaceae_C > Rhodoferax. Next base: position 37,250 of record JBAXBQ010000005.1, read on the forward strand.
GGAAGTGACGGTGGTGGTGGAGTTGAAAGCCAGGTTCGACGAAGAGGTCAACATCAACTGGGCCGAGATGCTGGATTCGATTGGCGCCCAGGTCTTGTATGGCGTGGTCGGGCTGAAGACGCACGCCAAGATGATGCTCATCACGCGCCGCGAAGGCAAACAGCTCAAGCGCTACGCCCATCTGTCTACCGGCAACTACAACCCGCGCACCGCCCGCTTGTACACCGACTGGAGCCACCTGACGGCCGACCCGGCGCTGACCACGGATGTCGAAAATGTATTTGTTCATCTGGCCAGCCACAGCCGCTTGCCCAGGTTAAACCAGGTGTTGTTGGCGCCGTTTTATTTGCATCTCAATCTGATCGAAAAAATCAATCAGGTGGCCAGTGTGGCGGCCACCGGTGGAAGCGGTCGAATTGTTGCCAAGATGAACGCCCTGACGGATGAGGCGCTGATTCACACGCTGATCCGGGCTGGCCAGATGGGCGTCAAGATTGACCTCATTGTGCGCGGTGCCTGCATGTTGCCGGCCCAGCTTGCGGGCGTCACAGACAACATCCATGTGCGTTCGGTGATTGGTCGCTTTCTGGAACACTCGCGGGTTTTTTACTTCTGCTTCGATGCCGCAGAGGAACTCTATCTGTCAAGCGCCGACTGGATGAACCGCAACATGATGCGACGGGTGGAGTTGGCCTGGCCGGTGACCGATCCAGTGCAGCGCCAGCGCATTGTCGATGAGGATTTGGTTGCCTATTTACATGACGGAGTGGATGCATGGGACTTGTTGCCGGATGGCACTTATGCCCGTGTCAGGCCGGACGGCCGTCGTGCGGCCCATGGCGCGCAAGCCGCCTTGATGACCCGTTACACAGGTCAAGACGACGCGCGGGGCGACTGATATGGATCTGGTGTTGTGGCGTCATGCCGAAGCGCAGGAATGGGTTGAAGGCTGTGATGACATGGCGCGGTCACTTACCACGCGCGGGGAAAAGCAGGCGGTGCGCATGGCAAACTGGCTGGACCGCCAGTTACCGGAAGGCACCCGCATTTTGACCAGCCCGGCACGCCGTTCCGAGCAGACGGCGTTGGCACTGGGTCGCAAATTCAAGATCAGGCCCGAACTGGCGCCCGATGGCAGCGTGGCCGGTCTGCTTGAACTGGTGCAGTGGCCCATTGCCAAAGGAACCGTGTTGGTGATCGGGCATCAGCCAACACTGGGGCAAACCATTGCGCAGCTAATCGGCTTGACCGCCACCGAGTGCTCGGTCAAGAAAGGTGCCGTCTGGTGGTTGCGCAATCGCGAGCGTGAAGCCCATTCCCAAACCGTGATTGTCACGGTGCAAACACCAGAAGCGCTCTGACTATTGCATCCTCAATACCGCTGCGGGCAGACCAGGTTTTTGTCTGCCCGCAGCGAATCATCAAGAACGCTCAAGCGTAAGTGATGGCACCAGTCGCTGCTGCGACCGTGATGGTTTTACCGACGCTGGCCGTGTAAGTGGCCGATTTGACGGTGTCCATGAATACATACTCGCCCTTGACAGCATCGGCAGTGACCGTCATGAGCAAATAGCCGCGTCGATTGGTGTCGGCGTAATTCAGATCGTCAATCAATCCCAGTCCGGCGCCAAGGGCCGCGCTACCCAGTTGTGGTACCAGCGCGCTGCCGTCCAGTGAACTGGCCAAGGCGCCCAGTCCGGCGCTTTCAAAGCCGGGTGCTGTTACCGACGCACCCGCGAACTCAACGCCGACTTTTGTGCCGTCAAGCGTAGTGAGGTTGCCAAACCAGGCGTTGTGAGAATCGCCTGACAGGGCAACCAATTTCTTGCCCAGTGCCTTGACGGTTTGCAACACAATCTCGCGATTGATGGGGTAACCGTCCCACGAATCCAGGTTGTAGGGGAGGCGCGGATTGATGGCTGGATTCAGCAACCCGGTTTGCGTTGGCGTGAGGGCTGCCGCGCCGGCTGCCGCGCGTGTCGCCTTGGCTGTCAGGTAGGCGGAAATGGCGGTACCAACGGCAGTCAGATTGGCCGGAGTTGGCGCGACGGCGGCGGCTGTTTGTGCACTCAACACGGACGCTGGAATCCACATCCGCGCCATGATGTCCTGATTGCCCAGGACTTGCCAGGTGGCTGTCGAGCTGGCCAGATTGGTGGCGAGCCAGCTTTGCTGTGTGGCACTGATTATGGTGCGCGCGGCATCCGGGTAGACACCGGTAACCGGGTCCTTGGTCAGGCCGGCACTGTAATCGGCGAAGGTATAGCCGGGGGTACTGATGGGGTCGCCGTAATTGGCGTACTGTTGCACCCGGCCTTCGATGCGGGTATCGAGCATATGAAGTGAGAGCAGGTTGCCGAAGTCAAAGCTGCGGTAAATTTTGAACAGGTTGGCCGGGTCCGGCGTGCGAATCGGCATCCACTCATGGTAGGCCTTGGCGGCGTTGTTTTTGCGGGCAATCCAGTCGCCTTGCGTTGCCGGGTCGTGATTCTGCGCACCGGTGACAAACGCGTTGTTGGCAAATTCATGGTCGTCCCAGACCGTGATCCATGGCATCTTGGCGTGCAGGGCTTGCAGCTTGAGGTCAGAGCGGTAAAGTGCGTAGCGGGTACGGTAGTCACTTAGACTGGCGATGTCATTGGCAGGACTGGTGACCCGGCCCAGCGTCACCGCGTCGGTATTGCCAAACTTCGCCGGGTCCGAGCCGTATTCATAAATATAGTCACCCAGGTGAATTGCGTATTGAGCCCCGGAACTGGCCGCCGCGTCGTAGGCATTGAAAAAGCCTTCCGAGTAAAGCGTGCAGGAAAACACCGCCAGTTTCACGGCTGTCGCGTTGGCCGCTGGCAAGGTGCGGGTGGTACCCACTGTGGACACGACCCCGGCGTCGTCGACAAAGCGGTAAAAATAGCTGGCACCGGCAGTCAATCCGGTGACGTCGACCTTGGCCGTAAAGGATGCAGCCTCAGTAGTCTGCACCCGGCCGGTTCGCACCACTGTGGCAAAAGCGTTGTCGGTGGCGACTTGCCAGGTCAGCCAAACCGCACTGGCACTGCCTGGAATCTTGGCATGGGTCCACAAAATCACGCGATCAGTCAGCGGGTCGCCGCTGGCCACACCGTATTTGAAATCCGCCTTGGGAGGCGCAACGATGAAATCTGCCTTGGGGTCACTGGACCCACCGCACGAGGCTAAGGTGCCAATCATTGCGACCGCCGCAGTTGCGGTTGCGGTTTTGAATATGAATTCGCGGCGACTGTTTCTTTCTGACATTTATGGAACTCCTGAAAAGTCCCCTATTAAATGATCGGCATATGACAGCCGTGTTAAAAAAACAGGCTAATTCATGCGAGCGATCCGATCCAGTGCCGGTGCGTTAACAATGCCTTTGACGCGGAAATAAAGCTTGGCGACCACCGAGTCAACTTCACCTGCCTGCACGTTGCTACCCTGCGTTAAAGCCGTGAAGTTGTCGCCGCCGCTGGCCATAAAATTATTGACAGTGATGCGGTAGCTCTTGTCCAACGCGATAGGCTCGCCATTGAGCGTCATCGAGCCGGGCACGATGCGCTGGCCGCTACCGGCTGGCGCACCTTCGGGCTGACTGGCATCCCAGGCGTAGCTGAACCCCTTGGATACCGACATGATGCGACCCCCGGCGGGTTGCGGGCTTTCCCATTGCTGTTCCAGCAAGCGCAACAGTTGCCGGCCAGTCAGGTCCATCGTCACCAGGTTGTTATTGAAAGGCATCACGTTGAACAACTGACCGAAAGTCACAGTCAGACTGGCGCTCAGATCGCTGCGAATCCCGCCGCGGTTGGTGAAGGCAATCTGTGCCGGCTTTTGGCCGTAGCTGGCGTCAGAAGTGCCGGCCAGAAAAGCATCCGCAATCACGGCGCCCAGCGTGCTTTCGCCGGCCGGATTTACTTTGCGATCCAGCGGCATGGAAAGTCGACCCACCACCACATCGGTGATCGACGCCGACAGGTCGCCATAGCGTCGCACCACCTGGTCGATATCCGGGTCGCGCTGCAGAGTGGTGTAAACGACTGGCAAGGGGACTGCCGCGCCGGACGCATCCTTGACACCCACATCGTTGAAGACGACCTTGTTGTTGGCGTCCTTGGCCAGCACCTTTTTGGTCGAATAGTCGATAGTGAGATCAATCTTGGTGAGCAGACGGCCATAGGAACCGGACTGCGTAATGAGTTTGCCGTCAGGCCGGAAGCAGACGTATTCCTGATGAGTGTGACCGCTGACGATGACGTCGATGGCCGGATCCATCCGGTCCGACAAACTGATGATGTCACCACTGAAACCAGGGCACGATTTGTCAAGCAGCGTCTTTGCTTTGGTTTCGCCACCCTGGTGAATCAACACCACGAAGACCGTGACTCCCTGGTTCTTGAGCACCGGAACCAGCCGGTTGATGGTTTCCACCTCATCGGCAAACTGCAAGCCGGCCACGCCAGCCGGCGTGACGACAGAGGGTGTGTCTTTTAACGTCAATCCGATGAAGCCGATCTTTACGCCCCCCAGCGAACGAATGGCGTAAGCCGGAAACAGTGTCTCGCCGGTCTTTTGGTCGACCACGTTAGCGGCCAGGTACTGAAAACTGGCGCCGTTGAACTTACCCTGATTCATGCAGGTATCAGTGCCGATGCGACCGGCCGTTCCATCATCAGATTTGGGATAACAGCCGCCTTTTTGCAGGCGCAGCAATTCGGCACGACCCTTGTCAAACTCGTGATTGCCAACGCTTGCGATGTCGAGTCCGATCTGGCTCAAAATATCAATGGTGGGCTCATCATGAAATAGACCTGAAGTCAGCTGCGACGCACCAATCATGTCGCCGGCTGCCACCACCAGCGTGTAGTTCGGGTTTTGTTGCCTCAGTTGACGCACCAGCGTCGACAGATAGGCGGCGCCGCCGGCCGACACCCGTGCCCCGGAAGCATTGGTGGGGTCGGGCACCAACACACTGCCAACTGGCGGCAGGATGTTGCCGTGAAAGTCATTCAATGCAATCAGCGAAAGTGTGATGGGTTCCCTGGCGGACGTGTCCTTGGCCAAGGCAGCATTTGAAAAACCAGCCAGTGTCGCCAAAAGGCAAGCACTGGCCGTTAGTGACTTCTTGTTTGCAAAAAACCATACACCCATATTGACCTCGATTACCTCAGGTATTCAGGTCAATACTTTACGCCTAGAAATCCGAGCGCAGGGTGACCGATACAAAGCGCGGCGAACCGACATAGTAAGAAGGTGCACTGCCGCCGGCACCCAGCGCGCGGGTCGTGAACAGGCTGCCACTGCCGGAATTGATGCGCACGTATTCCTTGTTAAAGAGATTGCTCACGTTAAGCTGGACGCTGGGCTTCTTCAGGAAGGCCGTGTCGGCAAATCGATAACCGGCCGTGGCGTTGATCAACGTGGTGGCGTCCACTGTCTCGTCATTGACCAGCGTTGAGTAATTCTTGCCGGTGAACTTGGTTTCAACATTGCCATACCAGGGCCCGCTGGCATAGTTCAAACTCAGACCGCTCAGCCATTCAGGCGTGTCTGGCATTTGTTTGCCAGTGGTAGCTTCAAAGGTCGTTGCACCGGTGCGCAAATCGCTCAGCATTTTGCTGCTGGTGTAGGACAGCGATCCATAGACAGACCAGTTGGCGCTGATTTTGTAGCCAGATTCCAACTCAAAACCCTTGGTCTTGACGTCGCCCACGTTGATGTCGATCGAGAGTCCAGCCACCGGGTCATAGGCGCGAGCCTGACGGTTCTTGAAGTCAATGTAGTACAGGGAGCCGGAGAAGGTCCAAGCATCACTGGCGTAACGATAGCCCAAGTCGAGGTTGGTGGAGGTTTCTACTTCCAGGGCCGGATTGCGAAAGGTGGCACCGGTCAGGACGCCGTTGACCATGGTTCCGCCGCTTAGCAAGCCGCCGTAAATGAAATTTCCGGGAGCTTTCATGTTGCCAGCAACGTTCAGGAACACCTGTTGCTGTGCATCCACCGCGTAGCGCGCACCCAGGCTGGGCAGCACCTTGCTGTAGGTCTTGTCGACGCTGTAGTTGGCGCCCTGGCCAAAGCCTTCATTGGCAAAGTTATTGAACTCACGCTTGATTTTGGAGTTGCGCAAACCAAGCTGCAAGTTGAGCTTGTCTTGCATCAGGCTGATGCCGTCCTGCACAAACAAGGAGGAACCGGTGCTGATCGTCAACTGGTCACGTCCTTGATAGGCGCTACCGTTTTGGCGTGTCAGGTAGAGGGCCGAGTTGTCCAGCCAACGATCGGCCGAGTTGCCGTTGCTGTCAATCATGACTGCGGGCTGGGTTTGAATGTGCCGGGCGCGCTCAAGCCAGTAGCCGGCCAGAATGTTGTGGTTGTCGATGCGGGTATTGGCTTTGAAAGTCACGCCAGGCCGGTAGGTGCGGGTGACCGAACTGCGGTAAACCAGAACCGTGTCAAGCGTGTCGCCGTCACCATTGATGTCGCGCACGCCACCACCCAAAAGCGTGCTGGCATTTCCTTCTTTCAGCGCAGCCAATTGACCGCCACCGGTGCCAAAGCCGGACCAGAAGTAGGGCTCGGCCGAGAAAGAAGTGTCTTTGCTGAGTTTGTATTCGGCCTTGCCAGTCCAGAGGTAGTTTTTGAATGGATTGATGTTGAACTCATAGTAGCCATCAGCCGGAACTACCTCTATCTGGGCCGTGCCGTTGACCGGAGTCAGATGGTTGGGTGGCGTGGCGCTGAAATCCAGCTGCCTGCCCGAGGCGGCGATTTGCGCATAGGTCAGGGTGCGAATATTGTTGTTGATTGCGTTGTTATAAAGCAGGCTGGTTGACAACGAAAAACTGTCCGTGGCCTTGAATTCGGCGCCAAAGTCAATGTGCTCTTTGTCCGCTTTGCCTGGACCCTTGAACTTGTCGGCTTTTGTTTTGGAATAAGAAATGAAAGCCTTGGCTCTGTCAGCGGCAAATTTTCCGGTGTCCAGGCGCAGAAAAGTCTTGGAAAAATTCAGCATGCCCAACGACTGCGAAAGCCTGACACCAAACTTCTCTGCCGGAGAGCAGGTCACCATGCCGACGTTGCCGCCAGACGCACCCACGTGCGGTGCTTCAGTATCGGTAGAGCCTTGGGTAACAAATATTTCGCAAAGATTTTCAGAATCACTGTATTCCTGCGGGTATACGGTGAAACTGCCGGAGTCGTTGACCGGCGCACCGTTGATGGTGAAGCCCATCTGGTCGCTGTTGGCGCCGCGAACCCGCAAGCCACCGCCGAAGAGTCCGGTGGCGTCATTGCTGAAAGTGTTCACGCCGGGCAACAATTCGATGGCCTGGTAAGGGTTGCTTGACGGGTTAAGTGTTTCCAGATGGGCACGATTGACGGAACTGCGCGCCTTCGGTGTTTCTTCCTGAACCATCAAGCCGGTAGCGGCAACGCCGGCTTGACCTTCAATGGCAATGCGGCCAACGTCTGTTGGCGTGGACTGTTGGGCCCAGAGTGACGAAGCGCTGCACAGTGCGCCGACCAGCAACGCGATTTGGGTGGGTTTGAAATTTTTCATGTGATCAGTTGGGTTAAACAGTTGTTGAAAAAGTTGAAAAAAGGAGAGAAGGAGAAAGTGAATTGGGGAATCAATTGGTCAGGAACTGGGCGGACTGAATTGCATGTCGGCGCTGAATTTGTGGGACTCTTGATCAACCCAGGTGTTGCCAGGAAAAGGCGGGTAGCTGCCGCGGCGCACGGTTGCAATAGCGGCGTCGTCGAGAAGGTTTGAATTGGACGACTCCAGAATTCCGGCCTCCAGCAAGGAACCGCTACGCGTCAGTGTGAACCAGACTTTCACTTTGCCCTGGGGTCGCTGCTGGCTGGCGGCCCGGCCGGTGGGGTAGCGCTTGGTGGAATTGAGCATGGCCCTGACCATGCTGGCATATTCACTCTCCATTGACGCCGCCTGAGCCTTCAGGTTGTCGGGTGATGGCGCTGTTGCAGCTGCTGGCGACGCGATGACTACGGCCGCCGGCCTGGGAGGCGTAGGCGCATCGTGTTGCGGTATTTCTACCGGACTGATTACCGGTGGCGCCGGCACGTCTTGTTTTATCGGCGGTGGCGCTATGTCGCTGCGCGGTGCCAATGGCTCTGGCGGCCTGATTTCTCGGGGCGGTGGCGGCGGTGGAGGTGGCAGCAGCACCTCTTGTATGACCACAGCTTCCAGTGGCTTTCTGATGAGATTGAGCCCTTTGCGGGCCATTCCTGAAAACAGGGCGTAGCCCAGCAACCCATGCAATGCAACAACGATGAGCAAGCCCTGCAGCCGGCGGGCGGGGTCGCGCGGCTCGAAGCGAAAATCCATGCTCAGCGTATTCACTGCGCGAACTGCTCCCTGGCGAGCGCCGATTCGGCAAGGTTGGTTTGCAGCATGTTCTGGTTCCTGTAGTGTGGCGTTGGTAGCATTACGTCAATCCACACTGATGCATTACTCGCCGGAGATGTTCTCGCACCGGCACCAACAAGCAGCTAATTTAATGGGAAAAAATGACAGTTTGACGACACAGCGGTGACGCGCTTGGCACCGGCTCGCGGTGACACACAGAAACCTGCGGCGCTAACTCTTTTGTCCGGCCGCGAGGCCACGCAGAAACTCCGCCAGCCCGCGATCAATTTCCAGCTCGGCAACCAGCATGGCGGCCTGCATCAGATCACGGGTGAGCCCAATGCTCGCCTGCAGGCTGCTGGCCTGGCGCTGCCAGCGTTGCGCACGCTTCTTGGGTAACTGGCTGTGCAAGGCCTCGATGCCATAGCGCATTCGCTTGGCCAGGATGCGAATACGGTGCTGCTGGTCCACACTGCAGTCTTGTGCGCTTGCCGATTCGAGCTTCTGATGCAAACGCTCGATCCGGTGCCCGACCCAACGACGAATCGACATTTTTGAATCCGGCTTGGCGCTGCCGGCGACACTCGATTCGGCCAGGCCTTCCAGCCACTGACTGGTCGCCAGCAAACCGGCACCCACCGCCGGCTCCTGCAGCGCGTAGCGAACCGTCTTGCGCTGTAGCTCGGCCGCCTGTGTCAGGCTGAGCAGCATGGCGTGCCAGGCCTGTAGCCGTCGGGGATTACCTGCGGTATAGGCGTCGGCAACAGGCGGCAGTGTCACCAGGCGGGCAACGTCGAGGTCGCGCAATTTTCCCAAACAGCTCAATAGCGGTTGCAGTGCCTGCCACTGCGGCATGGTATCGATTGCCAGAATGGGCCTGAAAAGTCGCCTGGCACTTTTAAAGCGCCGCCAGCCAACGCGGGCCTGATGCACTACTTCCGGGTCGTCCGAGTTGCGCAGTGCATTCAGGTTGGTGGTGAACTGGCCGAACATCTCGGACAGCACCCGCTGCGCTGTCAGTGTCAATGACAAATCAGACCCAAGCGGCACAGGCATGGCATGAAGTGGGGCATCCTGAATTCCTTGCGCCAGGGTGTAGCCGCGTTCAGCCTTGCTCACATTGACCGGCAACACGGCAATGGTTTGCGCGATCTCCTGGGCCAGTTCGAACAGCGCCGCTGGGCGACCCACCTTGAGTTCCAGCTCCAACTCGCAAATGGGGCAACTGCTGGTGCCGGCGACGATCTGTCCGATATCCAGTGCCACCTCGATGACGCTGGCATCGCGTCGGCGGACCAACCAGATTTTTCGCTCAAAAGTCGTCACGAAGACAGGTGCCAGTGTGGCAAACAAAGTGCCATCCGGATCAATGCCTGACCAGGGCGTGCCTTTCAGTGCTTTGCGCGACAACACGGCATCGGAAACAGGAACTTCCCATTCGCCGCGCAGGCTCAATGCCGAGTCGTTGCGACCCCCTGTTTTGAGAGTCTGCAACCAGCTGGGTGTGGCTTCGCTGCCGACACGCCGCAGACGCAAGGCGATGCGTTGTTGACGCAGCAGCTGTTCGGGTGAGTCGACGTAAATGTTGTGCAGATGCAGCTGTGTGGCCTTGCGGCGCGCCAATACGGGTAGGCGGGCCAGTCGCTTGGCCAGGCTGGCGGGATCAGAGGTTGGCAGTGCCAGTTTGAGTTCAATTTCCTGTGGCCGAGGCAATTGAGAATCTGCCTTCATGGGCTATCACCCCAGCGGATTTACGGCGGGCTCATTGCGCCGCCCGACGGGTGACCTCTATTGGAAGCACCACCTTTTATGAACTCAGGGTAGGGCGTGGACCAACGGGGGTTGTCAGTCTCCTGGACCGCCAGCAACTCGATTTCGCGTTTCAACTGCACGACCAAAGGATCATCTGCACCGTAGCGGAGTTGCAGTTTCATGCAAAGTCTTTTCATGTTGCCCAAATGTCTTGACATGTAATTTTCTCCAACGAATGTGTCAGTATCGATGCTGGATTGGTATTTGCGAGCATCAAAATATCAAACCTGTTTGATGTAGAACAAGTTAAAGGCTATTGAAATGGTCCCGATCGTGCGCCGCCGTCAGGAAGCGTAATCCAGCACCGCGAAGAAGTGGCATAGGGTACCGATGGCGACAAAACCATGCCAAATGGCATGCGCGTAACGCAGCCTGGAATCCAGTACAAAAAATATGACGCCGGTGGTATAGGCAAGGCCGCCCGCCACCAGCAACTCAATGCCGGGTAAAGGCACTTTCTGCATCAGTGGCACGGCCGCAATCAGTACCAGCCAACCCATCACCAGATACAGACCGGTGGAGAGCCAGGGATGTGACAGGCGGCCGAAGGTCTTCAGAGTGACGCCAATGGCAGCCAGCGACCACACCAGCCCGAACAAGGTCCAGCCCCAGGAACCGGCCAGCGCACCGAGTGCGAACGGTGTGTAGCTGCCGGCAATAAAAAGATAGATCGCGCCGTGGTCAAGCTTCAGAAAAATACGTTTGGCACGGCCAGCCGGCAGCGCGTGGTACAGCGTTGACGTTAGATACAACAACACCATCGTTACCGCAAACACGATGGCGCCAATCAGGCTGGCAACATTTCGCTGGCGCGCCACGCCGATCAACAGCGGCACCACCCCAATGGCGGCCAGCAACGCGACGCCATGACTCACACTGTTGGCGAGTTCTTCACCCCGGCTCTGAAGTCGTTCGGTCATGGCTTAGGAATAGGCATGTGGCAGGTAAATAGTACAACGGCGCAATCGTCACGTCTGCAAAATAACCTGAGTACAACGCAGGCTATTGCCCCAAAAGCCCTTTTTTGAGCATCGCGTCCACCGGTTTGTCGCCGACAAATATACTCAGAAGTGCAGCATAAAAGTCGGCTCCCGCGATCATCTTGCTCTGGCTGATACCGTTCACCGCCAACCGGGTACCCAAGTCCGGCAAATAGTCCAGGTTGATGACATCGCCTTTCACCGTTGAGCCAATACTTTTGATGGCGAGTTCAAGCTGCACGATCCGATCATTGAGCTTGCTCAGTTCAGCTTCGCTGGAATTTTTTCTCATACCCGATACCAGGGCGCTGTTGAAATCATCCGGACCGGCACTTCGCAGCATTCGAAGTTGCAGGCGCTTCGGTCCCGCCAGGGTCATCAGTTCCTGTGGCGTGCTAACTTTTTCACTCACGTAAATCCCGGCAACGTAAGCCTTGATGAAAAATATCTTCCGGACACCCAGCCCGTTCAGGTGCAGATTCCGATTGGCCAGCTGCACCACATCCTCAAAGATTTGACCTTCCAGCGCCGACGCGTGCGCCCTCGGTGTCGCCAAAGCGGCAAGACAAATCAGCAGAATTCCGAATTTCGCAATACTGCAAGCCGACACCTTTCTCAAGTGCTTCAAGAAGCTGTCATGGTTTTCAGGGCGGCGACCAATCGATCGAGGTCAGTCGGCTTGGTAAAAAGCGCAGCGCTGACACGTACACAGTTGCCGGCCGCCACGCCGCCACGGCGCACCGTAAAAATATTGTGCTTTTCACGCAGTTCGTTGGCGACGGCCAGGTTTTCGGCCTTAGAAACCTTGCCGGTCAGACGGAAGGATGTGATGGCCCCGTAGCTGCCGGCAACATCGGGCGTCAGTATGTCGATTCCCTTGAATGCCCTGACGCGTGAGACCCAGTAGTCACGCAGATAGCGCAAGCGGGCTTGCTTGTTGGCCGCCCCCAGGTTGGAGTGGGCAGTCAACGCCGCAGGCACCGTCATGACGTTGGCTGTATTGGTGGTGCCGGAGTGCACCCGCGAGCGGATGTCGCTGGCATCCCAGTCGCCATCGGCAAAAGCCCGGTCGATGTCCGCAAGGCGATCCTTGCGAATGTAGAGAAAACCGACACCGAGTGGCGCACCCATCCATTTGTGCAGGTTGAAGCCGGCAAAGTCGACGTTCAGGTCAGGAATATTGAAATCCATCTGGCCCCATGAATGCGCAGCATCCACGATGACGTCGATATTTTTTGCTTTGGCCATGGCCGATATTTCAGCGATGGGCATCACGAACCCGGTCCGGTGGCTGATGTGGGTCAGCAGCAGCAACTTCGTTTTTGGGTTGGCGGCAAATGCGCTGGCATACGCATCCAGCACACCCTGGCGCGTCGCCGGCTCGGGCATGTTGATGGTCACAACGTTGGCACCCCGGCGCTCCTTCAAATAGGTCATTGCGTACTGCATGCTGTCGTAGTCCAGGTCCGAGTACATGGCAACATCACCAGGCTTGAGCATCCGGTAGTTGGTGATCAGGTTTTGCAGGGCTTCCGTGGCGCCGCGTGTGATCGCAATTTCTTCCGGCAAGACGCCGGCTACCTTGGCGATTTGCGCCCGCACTGCCGCCATGCCGCTGTCGTCATAGGTGCGCCGCAGGTAATGGGAGCTGTGCAAGTTCAGCAACTCGATGTTGCGCTGGTACTCGGCTAGCACGGATTGCGTCATCATGCCGTAGTAGCCATTCTCCAGATTGGTGATGTCAGAAGCCATCTGGTACTGGTCGGCGACCTTGCCCCAAAAAGCTTCATCGGTGGGGTCAACCAGGCCGGCAACGGTGCTTGTAACTTGTGCCGTCGCGGCAGCACTGGCGCCGGCAAGCAGCACACTGGCGCTGGTGGCCAGCACCATGCTCGCCGAGCTATTGATAAAGAATCTACGGGAAATATCGGTTGTCATGGAACACGCTTTCAATTTGCTTGCAGTCTTTCAAATCAATATGTCAGGATCATGACCAACAGGTTAAAAAGACACCTAACTTCAGGTGGGTTTTTGATCGGCACCGGCTGGCTTGAGACAAAGCTTGCTCTTGAGTTCTTCTGACATCCATTTGACACATTGCCCCGTTAAGTTAGCGGCTTCGAACAGGAGTCCGCATGGTTACTGCCATCAGCGTCAATGCACTGAATAAAACGTTTCCCGGTGGCCGCAAGGCGCTGCAGGAAGTTCATCTGACTATCCAGGCTGGAGAGATGGTGGCGTTGATTGGTGCCTCTGGTTCCGGCAAGTCCACTTTGCTGCGCCACATTGCCGGTCTGATGGCAGGAGACAGTGCGCAAGGCAGCTTGGTCCAGGTTCATGGTCGGACGGTCCAGCAAAACGGCAAAATTGCTTCCGATATTCGACGCACGCGGGCCGGTGTGGGTTTTGTGTTCCAGCAGTTCAACCTGGTGGATCGACTGCCCGTCATCATCAACGTACTGGCCGGTACGCTGCACCGGGTTCCGCTCTGGCGCAGCCTGATGCGTTGGTTCACCGCTTCGGAAATTGCCGGCGGTGTCAGCGCGCTCAGGCGCGTGGGCATCGACGATTGCTGGGCGCAAAGGGCATCAACCTTGTCGGGTGGTCAGCAACAGCGTGCGGCCATCGCACGGGCGCTGGTGCAGGGCGCCAAGGTGATTCTGGCCGATGAGCCGATTGCCTCGCTGGATCCCGAGTCATCGCGCAAGGTGATGGATATTCTTGCCAGTGTCAACCAGCAAGACAAATGCACCGTGGTGGTGTCGTTGCACCAGGTCAATGTTGCCATGAAGTATTGCGCTCGAACGGTCGCTTTGCATCAAGGCCGCGTTGTCTACGACGGAGCATCGGTTGCCTTGACACCGGCTTTGCTGCGCGAACTCTACGGCGCTGAGGCCGACGAGATTTTGTCGCTTGGCGACCACATCTCCAGTTTGCAGGACCACAAGCCCGCCGTGCCTCATCTGGCGTGGTCAACGCCGCTGGCACGAGCGGCCTGAATTTAGTCTCCCGTTTCCATTTAATCTTTTTAAGGTACTCGACATGATGAAGAAACTGCTCGCTAGTGTGGTTGGCGTCACGCTTATCGCCATCAATCCGGTGGTTGCGCAGGAATTGAAGGAACTCAATTTCGGCATTATTTCGACCGAATCGTCACAAAACCTGAAGTCTGATTGGCAACCGGTGCTGGACGACATGGCCAAAAAGACCGGCATGAAAGTGAATGCTTTTTTTGCATCGGATTACGCCGGCATCATCGAAGGCATGCGCTTCAACAAGGTGCATGTCGCCTGGTTTGGCAACAAGTCGGCGATGGAAGCGGTGGATCGCGCCAGCGGTGAGGTGTTTGCCCAGATGGTCAACGCTGACGGCACGCAAGGCTACTACTCGCATTTGATCGTGCACAAAGATAGCCCCATCAAGAACCTGGATGACATGCTCAAGCAGGGCAAGAGCCTGGCCTTCGGCAATGGCGACCCCAATTCCACCTCCGGCTTTCTGGTGCCGAGCTACTACGTTTTTGCGCAAAACAAGATCGATGCCAAGACCTTCTTCAAGCTCACGCGCAGCGCGAACCATGAAGCGAACGCATTGGCAGTTGCCAACAAACAAGTCGATGTAGCGACCAACAACAGCGAGAACCTGGACAAGCTCAAGGACAGGTTGCCGGAAAAATTCAACGAGATCCGCGTCATCTGGACCTCGCCATTGATTCCCCTGGACCCGCTGGTCATTCGCAAGGATCTGCCCGAAGCCACCAAAGCCAAGGTGCGGGACTTCTTCTACAGTTATGGCCACGGCGGTCAACAGGAAAAGGACAACCTGTTCAAGTTGTCCAAGCTGTCTGGCTTCAAGGCTTCCAGCAACAGTCAGCTGACTCCGATTCGCCAGCTTGAACTGTTCAAGGTACGCAACAAATTTGAAGCGGATACCGCACTGGCTGCTGCCGAGAAGCAAGCCAAGCTGGCTGACATTGACAAGCAACTGGCGGCACTGAGCCAGACCAAGTAATGCGACGGGCATCTCGAGCTTTGCCGATTCGTATTGAGATGTCGAAGTGACCGAACCCGTTGTCGCAGCGGCCGCACCCATGACCGCTGCCTTGCCAGGCTTGCCTCGCACCAGCCTGCTCGGCTTGCTGGCATGGGGCGCATTGCTGGCTTTGCTGGCCGGTTCCTGGCAAGGCGCCGATATGCGGCCGTTCGACCTTTGGCGCGACGCCGGCAACATGGCCACCTACGCGGCTGATTTTTTTCCGCCGAAATTTCACGATTGGCGTCTGTACCTGCAAGAAATGATCGTTACCCTGCAAATTGCCCTGTGGGGGACGGCGCTGGCGGTCGTGTTTGCGGTGCCATTGGGCCTGCTGTCCTCCGCCAACATTACGCCTAAATGGGTCCATCAACCGGTTCGTCGCCTGATGGACGCGGCGCGCGCCATCAATGAGATGGTATTTGCCATGCTGTTCATTGTGGCGGTGGGGCTTGGACCGTTCGCCGGTGTGCTTGCCTTGTTTGTTCACACCACCGGTGTACTGGCAAAACTGTTTTCTGAAGCAGTCGAAGCGATTGATGCGCAACCGGTGGAAGGTATCCGCGCAACCGGCGCCAACGCATTGGAAGAAGTCGTTTTCGGCATCATTCCGCAGGTGCTGCCGTTGTGGATTTCATATTCCTTGTACCGGTTTGAATCCAACGTGCGTTCCGCCTCAGTGGTGGGTATGGTGGGCGCCGGCGGCATCGGCGTCATCCTGTGGGAAATTATTCGCAGCTTTCAATACGCCGAAACCTGCGCCGTCATGATCATCATCATCGTCACCGTCACCGGTATCGACGTGATTTCGGCGCGCATCCGCAAATCATTGATCTGAAACCTTGCGGCACAGAACCACAGCCAGCCGCACCACCGGTCGATACCGATCATGCGCGGCAAGCAGGTTTTGCTGGAGCGATTTATCAAATTTGTCCAGCTTTGTCGCTTTTACAATCACCGCAAAAGAACTTCAGTGAGCTCAGATACTTTTTGAAGCTGCCGCTGCGGCGTGGCTTGTGGTTGCCACAAACAATGCAGCTCATGGTTTCCGCCGCTGACCCCATGCCTTGAAAAGGAGAGCCGTTTTCTTTGGCCGTAAACCGCAAACCGGAAGAAGAGACGGCTGTTTGTTCAAATTTATACATGAAGACCCGGTGCTGGTTGAAAGCCATATTCTGTCGGCAGCCGGTTTCATTTTTGTGACAAACTTGTGGGCCTGTAACACAAGGTACCATTGGCCACCACCAGACAATTGCTTGCAGCAGTTGTCCATTTGATTTAGCAAAGGGGTGTTTCATTTTTTTAGAGAGATCGTCGCATGCATGCCATTAAACAAGCTCGTAAACTGATTGAGAAAAATCCAGCGGACCCGTCCGCACTAACACTGTCAAGGTTGGTTCTGGCCCTGGAATCTGAAGCAAATTTTCCGATCGCTGATATTTATCAGCTCGATTTCGAGAGTTTTGCTTTGGCCTTGAGAATTCTTGAAGAGTGGCGGCTTGATCGATACTGTTTAGGCAAAGTCCGTCTGTTCGACCTATCGATGCAAGTGGCGCAGTTGCCTCCCAGCCCCTAAAAATTTCGATCGCCGCCAGCGTCGCCGGCGAACGATCGCGTTAGTGAATCTTGCCCTTCGGTAAAGTTTTGTGGCGCGGCGAAGCTGACTGCTTCGCAGAGGTTACGGTTGGTTGGAACCTTAGCCAAAGTTTACAAACTTGCCACACGATATTCATAAACCTTGCCCACTTTCGTTCAACAATTGAAGCTGCAGGAAACCTTTTTTGGGCCGCGGCATGAAGACCCAAGTTCTTTGCCGCAAGTCGTCAGGGTCGCCATCAAACTCACAGTGAATAGAGAAGCTGCCATTCCCCGGCAGCATTGATGCGCTTTGCGGCAGGCCGTCAACGTCAGTGAGGTCAGCATGAATCCCATCGATGACGAAACAGTCAATAGCGAAAGAGTAAGTTGCAAAACTTTCTCGCCACTGGGTAAGCCGGCCTGCCATTCGGCGGAGCTACCTATTTCGCAACTGGTTGCGCAAGTCTACGAAACTGCCCCTGTAGCACTGCGTGTCAGCCTGCTGGAGCAACTTCTCAAGCCATTGGGTATTCTGTCGCTGATGGCCATCGCCAACGGCGTCTTTGCCAGGATCCGGTTCACCAGTGGCTGGCCGGACATGCACATTCGATGGGAAGATGCGCAGACGGTGCAAGCCAAAGATGTCGTCGCCCTGGTCGAACGCGTTCAGCTGGTCAGTGTCAGCTCGGTCAATGGACTGGCCAAAATGATCGCCGCTTCGCCGATGATGGCCGGTTCGGCCGCTGCGGCGCTTTTGGTCACCCTGCTGATGCAACGTGCGCGAAGTCGTCGCGCGGACGATGCTGTGGTTGGCGATTCCTTCACGCTACCCGGCTGACCGGCTCAGACACCCGCCGAGTGACTGTTCATGGTGGTATCAGAACATCGGTGATGCGCATGAACGGTTGATTTGGCGCCGCCTCGACAAACAGGCACAGCCGGTCCAGCAGCAGCGGCGCGCTCAGATTCAGCAGCGCCACCGGTGCCGACACCGCCTGCATCACGTGCTGTGCAGCAGTGACTTGCACTGGACCGGTCAGTGTGAAATGCAAGCGAAAGCGCTCCAGCACATACGGATAGCCATAAAGCTGAAGCAGTTCTTGTCCCCTTGCATCAAGCCGCTGGGTATTTCGGCGCGCCAGGTCGGCCGCGGACAATGGCTCACGCAAAGCGTCGAGGCTGGTTACGCAGGTGGCTGCCAGTGCCACCAGTTGATCCGTCGGCACTAGGGGCACCAATGCCGCAAAGTCGCCCAGCTTGACCGCTTGCAAAGGGCCTAGTGGCAGCGCCTTGAGTGTTAGCGCCAGCGCTTGCATGCGGGCTACCAAGTCATCGACGGATTGCCCTTGGCGCAAGCGAAACGGCGCTTTCAGGGTGGCATGAAATCCATACCTGCGCGGCTCTGCTGTCATGGCGTGCAACTCGGCAGCTGTCAATTGCGACGGCAGGGGCTGCACCAGCGTCATATTGTTGCACTCGTCACGACCCAGCCAGCGTGCGCCAAATTCCCACCACGGAGACGAGCGCGTCGGCGCAAAATAGATGGCATGGCGCGCCGTCATGGGGCTTCTCCCGCATTCACCTCCAGTTGCACCCGGTCACCGCAAAAAACAGTTTCACCGTACTTGACTGGCGTGCCGTCCATGTCGACGTCAACGGACTCCACACACAGCAGCGGCCGGGTCACCGGTTGCTTGAGCAGGCGGGCTTTTTCGGCGTCGGGCATCTGCGTTGTGATGCGGCTTTGCGTGCGCAGATAGTCTTGCACGCCAAAGTGTTTGAGGATGTCGGTGGTGCGGGTGCCCTCCTGCAGCATCTCCAGCAGTCCGGCAAAGCGCAGCGCCGGGTAGTAAGCGGTGGCCAGACCGATGGGTTGTCCGTTGGCTTCGTCGAGCATCTCCACCATCAATACTTTCGCAACTTTTTCCAGACCAAGTGCGCGTGCGGCACGTTCTGGCGCCGCTATCTCACGTGCTGTGAGCAACTGCTTGCTGGGCAGCAGGCCCTGGCGCATCAGGTTTTCGCTGAAGCGGGTGCGGCTTGACAGCGCATAGTTCAGCAATTCGTGCTGCACAAAGGTGCCGCGCCCGGGCTCGATACGCACCAGGCCGTCGCTTTGCAGCGCAGCCACCGCCTGTCGCAAAGTGTGTCGGTTGACGGCAAAGCGAGCCGCGAGTTCGATTTCTCCGGGCAGGCGGCCGCTATCGGCATAGGCGCGGTCGTGAATCTCGGCCGTCAGCGTATCGGCAATCTGGCGCCACACCGTAACGCCGCTGCGACGTCCGGGCGTGTTGGACAGGAGTTGCATGAATGTCATAAATCTTTCATGTTGGCGGAGTGAACTACAGGCTTCCCGCGCCATATTGCAATAGTGTGATCCGGCTGACAAATTTAGCAACTGATTTAGACATCTGTATGACAAGGAATTTTTCAACCGGCGAACAGCTGGCGCGACCGGCATGGATTGCGGTGCTGGCACGCGCAACCCTGAGTGAGCTCGAAGGCCAGCTTGGCGCCGTCGGCGAGCTGGCGACTCTGATACGGGTTCGTCCGGCAGAAATTGGCATGGTCATGCTGCGCGGACGCGTTGGCGGAACTGGCAATGCGTTCAACCTGGGCGAGGCCAGCGTGGTGCGTTGCGCGGTCCGCTTTGGGGAAGGTGCGCTGGGCGTGTCCTATCTGCTGGGTCGCGACAAGCGCCGGGCGGAACTGGCGGCCTGCCTGGATGCCATGTTGCAGGACCCGCAGCATCACGATGCGCTGCAGAAAAACTTTCTTGCACCACTGGCGCTGGCACAGGCGCAAGTGCGGCAACGCAGGCAGCGCGCTGTGGCCGATTCAAAAGTTGAATTTTTCACGCTGGTGCGAGGTGACGCATGAACGGTGCGCACACCATTGCCGCTGGTTTGTTGGACAACGTGCATGAAACACAACAGGCATTTCGCGCGCTGCTTGAGGCCTTGGCGCGCCCCGGACAAGTTCGAGTCATCGGCCCGGCCTTGCCGGGCGTGGCACTGGGCGGCGCGATGGCGCGCTTGCTGCTCAGCCTGAGCGACGACGAGACCCCGGTGTGGTGGCAGCGTGTCGATCCGGGGCTTCAGCACTGGCTGCGTTTTCACACCGGTGCCGTGATCGCTCAGGTGCCTGATACGGCCAGTTTTGCCGTCGTTACCGATGCTTGCAAAGAAGTCAGACTGGCCGATTTTGCTCGCGGAACTGCCGAATCCCCGGAGTTTTCAAGCACGCTGCTGATCGAGCTGCCCAGTCTGGACGGCGGCCCGCTGCTGGAATGGCGTGGCCCCGGCATTCAGGATGTGCGGCGCGTCGCCCTGCAAGGTTTATCTGCCGATTTCTGGTCCCAGTGGCAGGCCAATCATGCCACCTTCCCGCTGGGTGTGGACGTTGTCTTTACCTGCAATGAGCATGCTCTGGGTCTGCCACGCACGACCCGCATACGTCGACTGGAGAGGGTCTGATATGTACGTTGCTGTGAAAGGCGGCGCTGCCGCGATTGAGAGTTCGTGGCGTCTGCTGGAGGCCCAGCGACGCGGTGACACATCGGTTGCAGTCTTGTCGGTGGCGCAGATCCGTGCACAGCTTTCGCTGGCGGTAGACCGTGTCATGAGCGAAGGCTCGCTTTACGATCCCGAACTGGCGGCGCTGGCCATCAAGCAAGCCAGCGGTGACCTGATGGAGGCCATCTTCCTGTTGCGAGCCTACCGAACCACTTTGCCGCGGCTGGGCTATGCCTTGCCGCTGGACACAGCACGCATTGCACTGGTGCGGCGTATTTCAGCCGCCTTCAAGGAAGTGCCAGGCGGCCAGTTGCTGGGGCCCACTTACGATTACACCCAACGTCTGCTCGACTTTGCGCTGCTGGCCGAGGAGGGCGGCACGGGCACAGCAGCCGAACCGAAGCAGACCCGACCGCACGAAGCACCCAGCCTCGAAGCGGCAACCACGACACCGTGCGCAACGGTACCCCGCATCAACGATCTGCTGTCGCACGAAGGACTGCTGGAAACGCCACAACCCACTGCAACCAACCCGCCGGGTGACCTGACCCGCGAGCCATTGATGTTTCCGGCAAATCGTGCACTGCGTCTGCAAGCGCTGGCGCGCGGCGACGAAGGCTGGTTGATGGGCATGGGCTACTCGACCCAGCGCGGCTATGCCGGCTCGCATCCGTTTGCGGGCGAGATCCGGCGCGGTTTCGTCAGTGTGGAACTGGTACCCGACGAGCTCGGTTTTGCAATTGACATGGGTGATATTGAAGTTACCGAGTGCCAGATGATCAACCAGTTCAACGGCAGTCGCGAGTTACCGCCTCAATTCACCCAGGGCTATGGGTTGGCTTTTGGTGGTTCCGAGCGCAAGACCATGGCCATGGCGCTGGTGGACCGCGCATTGCGCGCCGACGAGCTGGGCGAGCCGCGCGTCGCGCCAGCGCAGGACGAGGAGTTTGTGCTTTCGCACGCTGACAACGTCGAGGCGTCGGGTTTTGTGCAGCACCTCAAATTGCCGCACTACGTTGATTTTCAGGCCGAGCTGGAGCTGGTGCGCAAGCTGCGTGCCAGCCACGCCCACGCAGCACAGGAGGCTGCATGATGGAGCAGCACTACAACTTCGCTTTTCTTGACGAGCGCACCAAGAAGCACATCCGGCGCGCCCTGCTAAAGGCGGTGGCGGTGCCAGGCTACCAGGTTCCCTTCGGCTCGCGCGAGATGCCTTTTGCCTATGGCTGGGGCACCGGCGGCGTGCAGGTCACCGCCAGCATCATCGGTTTGAGCGATGTGCTCAAGGTCATCGACCAGGGTGCCGACGACACCACCAATGCGGTCAATATCCGGCGCTTCTTCGAGCGCACCACGGGCGTGGCGACGACCGAGAAAACGGCAGCGGCGACGCTGATCCAGACGCGGCACCGAATTCCGGAAGCAGCGCTCACAGCGTCGCAAATTCTGGTCTACCAGGTGCCCATGCCGGAACCGCTGTCCAGACTGGAGCCACGTCGGCGTGAGGCCATCAAGATGCATGCACTGAGCGAATACGGTTTGATGCATGTACGTCTGTACGAAGACATCGCACAACTGGGGGCGATCTCGCGTGCCTATGACTACCCGGTGCTGGTAAACGAACGCTACCTGATGTCGCCGTCACCGATCCCCAAGTTTGACAACCCCAAGATGCACATGAACCCGGCCCTGCAACTCTTTGGTGCCGGCCGTGAAAAGCGGCTCTATGCCATCCCGCCCTTTACCCCGGTGCACAGCCTGGACTTCGAGGATCATCCATTTGAAGTGCAGCGCTGGGACCATGCTTGTGCGCTGTGCGGCTCGACCGAGAGTTACCTCGATGAAATGATCGTGGACGACGCCGGAAGTCGCCTGTTTGTGTGCTCCGACAGCGACTACTGCGAAGAGCGACGACACGCCGGGCACGTCGGCAGCCAACAGGCAGTAACTCTGCACGATGCCTTGCCTGCGCCGCTTGCCGCGGCGACGTCAATAGCGCAGGAGGCCGCATGAAGCCACCCGCTCTGATGTCGGTGCGACAGGCCGGCAAGGCCTTCGTGCAACAGGGCCAGCCAAGATGGGCTTGCCGCGCTGTGAGTTTCGATCTCTATCCGGGTGAGGTGCTGGCGGTGGTGGGTGAATCCGGCTCCGGCAAGACCACGCTGCTGCGCCTGCTGGCGGCGCGTCTGGCGTGCGACGAGGGTTCGGTGCATTACGACGTGCGCGCCGAGTCCGCCGATGAGGTCTCTGGCCTGATCGACCTGGCCATGTTGTCGGAGGCGCGCTTGCGCTGGCTGGCCCGCACCGATTGGGGCTTTGTCGAGCAGCACGCCAGAGACGGGCTGCGCATGAATGTGTCAGGTGGCGCCAATATCGGTGAACGCCGGATGGCCCTGGGCGCCCGGCACTACGGCCAATTGCGCAGCGAGGCGCTGTCATGGATGCAGCGCGTGGAACTGGACACCGGTCGCATTGACGACTTGCCCGGTACCTACTCGGGCGGTATGCAGCAGCGGCTGCAGATTGCGCGCAACCTGGTGACGCACCCGCGCCTGGTGTTTATGGACGAGCCCACTACGGGGCTCGATGTGTCGGTGCAGGCACGACTGCTGGACTTGCTGCGCGAGTTGGTGGACGAGTTGCAGTTGGCTGCCGTGGTGGTCACGCACGACCTGGCTGTGGCACGGCTGCTGGCGCAACGCATGCTGGTGATGAAGGACGGCTGCGTGGTCGAGCAGGGCTTGACCGACCGCGTGCTGGACGATCCCCAGCATCCCTATACCCAACTGCTTGTTTCTTCGGTGCTGACACCATGACTGCTCTTATTGAAACCATTTCCCTGAGCAAGACTTTTACGCTGCACGGTCGCGGTGGCTTGCAACTGCCTGTTTTTTCTGGCATCGATTTGACAGTGCGTGCCGGTGAATGCCTGGCCTTGACGGGCCACTCTGGCAGTGGCAAAAGCTCGTTGTTGCGCTGCCTGTACGGCAATTACGCTGCCACCAGTGGCGACGTGCGCATCCGTCATCAAGACGCCTGGGTCAGCCTGTCCAGTGCCGCGCCGCGCGAAGTGTTTGACGTGCGTCGCCATACGCTGGGTTATGTCTCGCAGTTTTTGCGCGTCATACCGCGCGTATCCACGCTCGACATCGTGGCTGAACCGTTGCGTCGCATTGGGGTGGCTGCCGATGAAGCGCGCGCGCGGGCAGCGTATTGGTTGCAGCGGCTCAATTTGCATGAGCGGCTGTGGCATTTGCCACCCGCCACCTTTTCTGGTGGCGAGCAGCAGCGCGTCAACATTGCGCACGGCATGATCACGGCCGCGCCGGTGCTGCTGCTGGACGAACCGACGGCGTCACTGGACGGTGACAACCGGCGAGTCGTGGTGGACTTGATTTGCGCTGCCCGCGCGCAGGGCAGTGCAATCGTCGGCATCTTTCATGACGACGAAGTGCGCGAGGCGGTGGCCAGTCGCACTCTGGATGTCCGGCAATACGGATACACCCACTAAACCCCAGGGACCCCATCCATGAAACAGCGCATCATTCGTAACGCCTGCATCGTTACGGCCAACGAAGAATTTATCGGCACGGTGGTGATCGAAGGCGGCATCCTTTACGCGGTGCAACGCAGCAACACTTCCGTTCTTGGTGCCGAGGACTGGGCCGGTGACTGGCTGCTGCCCGGCCTGGTCGAACTGCATACCGACAACCTGGAGAAGCATCTGGCGCCACGCCCCGGCGTGCTGTGGAATGCGCACTCGGCGATGATGGTGCATGACGCCCAATGCGCGGCTGCCGGCATCACCACGGTGCTTGATTCAGTTGTCATCGGTGACCTGGATCAGGGTGGCGCCCGCGCGCAAACCCAGCACACCTCGATTGCGGCCTTGCACCAGTGTCGAGAGGAAGGCCTGATGCGCATTGAGCACCTGCTGCACCTGCGCTGCGAAATCTCGGTGCCCGACATTCTGGAGGTGTTTAACCAGTACGTCGATCATCCCCTATTGAAGCTGGTCAGCGTGATGGACCACACACCAGGTCAGCGCCAATGGCGCGACCTGAAGAGCTACCGGCGCTACGCAGAGCGCAATCAGCGATTTAGCGATGACGCGTTCGACGCCATGATCGCGCAGCGCCAGGTCGACCAGCAGGCCTATGCGGTGCCGCACCGTCAGGCTATTGTCAAAGCCGCCACAGCACGGAGTTTGCCGCTGGCCAGCCACGACGACACGCTGCTCAGCGACGTGCAACTGGCGATCGAGGAGGGTGTGGGTTTATCGGAGTTTCCAACCACCTTGGCGGCGGCACAGGCGGCGCGCGATGCAGGCATGCTGATCATCATGGGTGGCCCCAATATGGTCAAGGGCTGCTCGCACTCCGGCAACGTCTCGGCTGCCGAGTTGGCGCAGTTCGATCTGCTGGACATTTTCTCATCCGACTATGTGCCGTCAAGCCTGTTGCTTGCCGCCTTTATGCTGGGCCAGTTGGAGCAGTGGACTCTGCCCAAAGCGATCTGTACGGTGACGCGCAATCCGGCACGCTCCATCAATATGCCCGACCGTGGCGAAGTGGCGGTGGGTCAGCGTGCCGACTTGCTGCGCGTGCGCATGAATCGGGCCGGCATGCCGACGGTGCTGGAGACCATCGTGGATGGTCGGCGTGCCTTTTAATGCGGCCTGATCCGCAAACGAAAATGGAATACAACCACGTTGCAGCCTTTAACCTGCCAGTTGCGGTCCATCTGGGGCTGGCCCCGACACTGGCGCCCAGCGCCAAAGTACGCGATTGCCGTTTTGGTCGATATACCCAGGTCGGTGAGCAGTCGCTCATGGGCGACTGTTTGCTGGACGACTACTCCTACCTTGGCAACTACTGCGATTTGATGTCCACTGACATCGGCAAGTTTGCCAACATTGCGTCCATGGTGCGCATCAACCCAGGTTTTCATCCGATGGAATGGCCAACGCTGCACCACTTTACCTACCGGCGCGCGATGTACGGGATGGCGGAGCAGGACGATGCAGATTTCTTTGCCTGGCGCCGCCGTCAACGGGTGGTCATCGGCCACGACACGTGGATCGGCCACGGTGCGGTGATCATGCCGGGTGTTCGCATCGGTAATGGCGCGGTAGTGGGCAGTAATTCGGTGGTGACGAAAGACGTGCCGCCCTACGCTATCGTCGGCGGCGTCGCGGCAAAGTTGCTTCGGCAACGCTTTCCGCGAGCGATTGCCGAGGCTATTGAAGCTACAGCCTGGTGGGATTGGGATCACGAAACGCTGACCGAGAGGATGGCCGATTTCAAGGATCTGCGTGGCTTCCTCGCCAAATACGCACCCTGATGCGGCAACTGAATTGTCACAAAAAGTTCACATATTCCACTTAGACTTTGTCCCTTGCATCACTAACGGATCACCGCCATGCGTTTCAAGAGTTCCTTTCTAACCCTGGCCTTGTGTGCCTTAGCGTTTTCAACGGCTTGTGAAGCACAGGTCATTTTTCCGGTGACGCGTGCCGATATTCTGGCTGGTTCGCATTTCGACTTTAAAGTTGAGTTTGCTGGCGTGGTGGATTCAGCTCAGGCCAAAGTCACCATCAACGGGCAAGACTACGCCAAAATTCTAGGTAAATCAGCAGAGCTGGTTGCCAGGGAAGACGGTAAGGAAGTTTCCAGTTTGCTGTTGCGCGATGCAACTATTAGTAAGCCTGGCAACTACACGGTAACGGCCAGCGACGGCAAGACCAGTTCATCAGTCAGCTGGAGTGTTTATGCGACGCCAGCCAGGCGCGCTGCAAAGAACGTGATCCTCTTTGTCGGGGATGGTTTTTCCGTCGGCCACCGCACTGCTGCCCGCATCCTGTCCAAAGGCATTGAGGGCGGCAAGTACACGCAGAAGCTGGCCATGGATGACATGCCTTACATGGCACTTCTGTCCACCCAGGGCACTGATTCCATCATCACCGACTCAGCCAACGCCGCCCATGCCTACACCACCGGGCACAAATCCTGCGTCAACGCGTTAGGCGTCTATTGCTCACGCGCGGTGAGCACGCTGGATCACCCCAAAGTTGAAACCATCACTTCGATTGCCAAGCGCCGTGGCATGGCCGTGGGCACCGTTACCAATTCCGAGATCGAGGACGCAACCCCAGCCGCCATGGTGGCTCACACGCGGCGCCGTTCTGATTACAACGACATCGTGAAGATGTTTTACGACAGCAAAATTGACGTGATGATGGGTGGCGGCTCACCCAACTTTCTACCCAAGTCGACGCCGGGTTCCAAGCGCGGCGACGACGTTGACTACATCGAGCGCTTCAAGCAGGCTGACTACAAAATCGCCATCACCAAGTCTGAGATGATGGCCGCCGCCGACGACAACAAGACCACCAAGCTGCTGGGTCTTTACAACACCGGCAATATCGATGGCGCACTGGATTTGAAGTTTCTAAAAAAGGGCTCGGTCGCCAAATTCCCGGACCAACCGGATGTGCCTGAAGAAATGAAAGCTGCGTTGAAAGTTTTGTCGCGCAACAAGAATGGCTTCGTGCTGATGGTGGAGAGCGCCCGCATCGACAAATACTCTCATTCGCTGGACCCCGAACGTGCCATCTATGACGCCATCATGCTGGATGAAGCCGTCAAGCAGGCCAAGGACTGGGCCAAGGCCAACGGCAACAACACATTGATTCTCGTCACTGCCGACCACTCGCACGCCGTCAGCGTCATTGGCACGGTGAACGATGACGAGCCCGGCACCGAGATGCGTGACAAAGTCGGCACCTACGCTGAAGCCGGCTTTCCCAACTATCCCACACCCGATGCCCAGGGCTATCCCAACAAAGTCGATGTGTCGCGCCGCTTGCGGCTGGTGTTTGGTGCTTACCCGGATCACTATGACACCTTCCGGCCTTTCATGGAGGGCGAATTTGTACCCGCCCTTCGCAATGCAGACGGCCTCATGGTGGCCAATGAAAAATACAAGGACATGGCGGGCGCTGTATTGCGGCCCGGCAATCTGCCCAACAAGGGTGGTCGCGGCGCCAACAGCGGTGTCCATTCAGGTGACGACGTGGTGCTGACGGCGATGGGGCCGGGCGCCGACAAGGTACATGGGCAAATGGAAAACACCGATCTCTTTAGAATCATGGCCGAAGCATTGGCGCTGGCACCGCAGGTCAAAACAGTGCCTGCCAAAACCAAGACAAAGTGATATCTCAAACCGATTCGCAGACCGACGCCTGGCCGCGCCGGTCTTTTTTACTTTTGCCGCTGCTCGGCTGGGTGGCGCCGGTGCTGGCTGCTGACAACATCAGTCTGGACAGCCGCCTGACTTTTGAATCACTTTATAAATCGGTCGGGGTGCTGGGTATCCAGTACTCGGATCAAGCCAAAGCACTGAAGGGCAAGGAAGTACGGATGCGTGGTTATATGGCACCCCCGCTTAAACCCGAGAGCACGTTTTTCGTGCTGACGCGTGAGCCGGTGTCGGTCTGCCCTTTTTGTGCGTCGGATGCGCAGTGGCCGGTGGACATCGTCGTCATTTATCTCAAAGGCACACTTGCACCGGTCAACTTCTCGCAGCGCATCGAAGTCAGAGGCACGCTGGAGATGGGTTCCTGGACCGATCCGCACACCGGCTTCGTGAGCCAGGTGCGCATCGTCGATGCCGAGGTCCACAAGCCGTGAACACTGCGGGAGCGCTGGACTTGCGTGATCTGATGTTGCGCTTTGCCGGGCAACAGCAGGCGTTGCTGACAATACCTTCGTTGCAGATCGCGCCAGGCAACAGTCTGGGGGTGCGCGGTGTGTCGGGCGCCGGCAAGACAACGCTGCTTCACTGTCTGGCTGGCATCGCAAAACCGACCGGTGGCCATATCTTCTGGGGTGAAACCGATATTTGTGCCCTGCAACCGGACGCACTGGACCGTTGGCGTCACCAGCATCTGGGTTTGATATTCCAGGACTTTCATTTGATTGACGGCCTCTCGGTGCTGGACAACGTTTTGCTTCCAGCCTACTTTGATCGCTGGCAGCCTGCTGCCGCACTAGTTGAACGGGCGCGCGATTTGCTGGCCGCAGTGGGGATGCAGACTTTTGATCGATCGGCCTCGGTCTTGTCGCGTGGCGAGCGGCAACGGGTTGCCTTCGCCAGAGCGTTGTTGTTGTGCCCCGCTATCCTGATGGCCGACGAACCCACCGCCAGCCTCGATCCGGAGCACCGCAGCCAGTTAGGCGAGTTGCTGGTCGCTATGGCGCGCTCCCAGGGAGCCACCCTGATTGTCATTTCGCACGAAGCAGAACTATTGACGCGGCTGGATCGTTGTGTGACCTTGCAACGGGGACGCTTAAGCGAGGATGGGTTGCCGCACCCGATCAGCGACGCAGGCGTGGCGTTCACGCCATAGCACCGGAGCAAGCTTGATGCTGCCCTTCAATCCCTTTCCGATGGTTCGCGCCGACCTGCGACGCAACCGCCTGCTGGTGTGGGTGACGATGCTGCTGGTCGCCATTTCAGTCGCCACCGGTATCGCTGTAATTTCGCAGGAACGGGCGCTGCGCCAGGGTAGCGCGCTGGCGGCTGATGATTTTGATCTGCTGGTTGGTGCTCCCGGCAGCACGACGCAGTTGGTGTTGACTTCGGTCTACCTGCGGGCACAAGCCATCCCCTTGCTGGACGGCGACATTCTGGCCCAGGCCAGCGTGGCCGCAGGCGTGAAATATGCGGCGCCGATTGCCTTTGGGGACAACTGGCAGGGTCATTCGATCATCGGAACGATCGCTGATTTTGCCACTCGGGGCGGCAATTTCGTGCCGACGCAGGGGCGTGTTTTCCAGCGACGTGGTGAAGCCGTGGTTGGTGCGGCTGTCCCGCTTGCCATCGGCGCCACGTTAAGTCCATCACATGGTCTGCATCATGCCGACGAACCAGACGATGAAGGCAAGCAGCCAGACAGCGCCCACATGGCGGTTCACTACACCGTTGTCGGGCGCTTGTCCGCACGTCACAACATCTGGGATTCCGCAATTCTGGTCCCGGTGGAAGATGTCTGGCGTGTTCACGGTCTGGCGTCTGGGCACGCTGACACGGATGGCGAGCACATTGGCCCCCCCTGGAACTCAAAACAACTGCCGGGTGTGCCGGCCATCGCCATCAAACCCGATTCCATTTCTGCCGCCTACGGTCTGCGAGGCCAGTTTCGCACGCCGCGCAGCGTTGCGGTGTTTCCGGCGGAAGTCCTGAATGATTTGTATCTGACACTGGGCAATGTGCGCGACCTGATGTCACTGCTTGCCATCATGACCCAGGTGCTGGTGGTGGCCGCTGTACTGATGGCGTTGCTGGTCGGCTTTCTGGCGCGTCGACGGCAGTTTGCGGTATTGCGCGCCATGGGGGCCAGTCGCTACTACGTGTTTTGCGTGGTCTGGATGGAGGTCGTGGTGCTGATACTGGGTGGCGCGGCACTGGGCGCGCTGTTAGGCTGGGGTGCATCAACCGCCCTGTCGTACTGGATGCAGTCGCAAATCGGCTTTGCGGTTCCGGTTCGACCAGGGGCTGCCGAAGGCCTCCTGGTCGGTGGGCTGGTTGCGGCTGGCGCCATCATCGGCATTCTGCCGGCCTGGCTGGCCTTCAGACGACCGGTCGCCGAAGGACTGATGTCTGGCTAACCGGGGAACACCACCAGCGACACTGGTTAGAGCAGGCTGGGACGCCCGGTCTTGATGGTGGGCACGGCCTTCAATGCGGCCAGAAATGCAGCGTCTGACATCGCTGCCAGGGCCTTCACGCCAGCACGAATCAACTCGCTTTTTTTGGCCGCATTACCCAGTTTGCCGACGCGCAGTTTGAGTTCGTCGAGCACCATGTATTCAGCCTTGGGTATGGTGAAACTGTCGCGCACCAATTTTGGCTTCTTTACCTTGACTGCCTTCGGTGCTTTTGGGTGGATGGCGGCTTTGGCCACCGGCTTGATCGCGCTCTTGACGGCTGCCTTGACAACTTTTGTGGCAGGCGCCTTGGCGGCAGCCACGGACTTCTTGGCAACCGGTTTGGCTTTTGCCCTGGACGCTGTTTTTGCCATGGTCGCAGGCACCGCGGCGGCGGTTGCGGCCTTGGCAGGAGCGGCAGTTGCAGCGGTGTGCTTCACGGAACCGGCGTTTGCGATTTTTGTTTCAGTCGCGGTCATGGTAAGTTCTCCAGGAGAATTAATGAGGCATACAGTTTATACCGTTTATCCGAAATCAACTAATGGAATCAGATTGTCGATACTCGACGCCCGCGATTTCAACAGCCGTTAAGGTTCAGAGTCCACGGTGTTTTCTGCCATGCCAGCACTTCTTCCCGCAGCAGGTGGGCTGATTGCGGAAAGGCCTGCGCCCAGCCGGGACGGCAACTGACGGCAAAGCTGTAGCTGTGGTCCGCTTTGCGTGTCACGCTAACGCCATTCAGATCCGGGTCGCGCCGGGCGTGGCACAAAATGACTGCCAGGCGCAGGGAAAGCAACTGATGCACGAATTTTTCGTCCTCAAAGTCGGCCTCCAGTTTGCGCAGCTTGCCCCGGTGTCCCAGCACCAGTTGGCTGAGCTTGTGCAGTTCAGACAGAGCAAAGCCCATCGCATCAGAATTGTCCAGAATGTAGGCGCCGTGCTTATGGTAGTCACTGTGCGAGATCTGGCTGCCAATTTCATGCAGCAGGGCAGCCCAGTTGAGCTTTCGGCTGAGCCGCTCATCACCTGGATTGGGCGCCGACTTTCGATTGCCTGAGGAGAAGGCTTGCAGTTGCGCAAACAAATGCAGAGCAACCTTCCCGACACGCTGACCATGAACCAGGTCGGTTCCGAATTTCGCTGCCAGTCGATGCACAGACTTGGAGCGCACATCTGTGTCTTCCGATGTGTGGCCGATTTGGTCGAACAGCAGACCGTGGCGCAAGCCGCCGCTTGCAAGTTGCATTTGCTCGATTTGCAAAAGGTCAAAGACCGCCCGCAAGATACTCAAGCCGCCGCCAATGATGGTGCGGCGGTCCTCTTTCAAACCTGGCAGACGGATTCGATCGGCGCTCTGCGCGCTGATCAGCTTGTCTTGCAACCAGTCCAGGCCATCGCGCGTGACCGTGTCAGCGGACCAGCCGGCGGCCACCAGCACGTCGCCCACAGCACCCACTGTTCCAGCCGAGCCATACGCCACGTCCCAGTCGGTGCGTCGGTAAGCGTTGAGGGTTTCGTCCAACAATGCTTTGGCAGCGATTTCGGCCATCTGAAAGGCATGCGGTGAGAACTGATGGTCCGGGAAATAGCGGGTTGACCATGCGATGCTGCCGACGCGGTAGGACTCCATCAGCTTGGGCTTCAATCCCTGCCCCAAAATGAGCTCGGTAGAGCGTCCGCCAATATCGACCACTAGGCGGCGTTCGTTGCTATGCGGCAGCCCATGAGCGACACCCAGGTAGATCAGGCGCGCTTCTTCCCGGCCCGAGATCACGTCGATCGGGAACCCCAGCACGGCATTTGCCTGCAGCAGAAATTCGTCGCGGTTGCGCGCTTCGCGCAAGGTCTGGGTGGCCACGGCGCGCACATTGGCCCGGTTGAAACCGGCCAGACGTTCGCCAAATCGTGCCAGGCAATCCCAACCAAGCTGCATCGCCTGCGCCGTCAAATTGCGCTCAACATCGAGCCCGTTACCTTGTCGAACGGTTTCCTTTAAATATTCGGTGCGGTAAAACTGACCGTGTTCTATATGTCCGATTTCAAGGCGAAAGCTGTTCGACCCCAAATCTACAGCCGCCAGTAGTGTTCCATCTTGCATCAGCGATTATTCCTGTTTCTCGGCACCCAGCATAGCATCCGGGCGCCGCCGCCATGGCAACCTTGCTGGGCCAACCGATCAGGCAGCCGCCCCCCCGTTGCATCATGGTTTGCAGCTTGACTTCGGCCATGGCGATGCCATGCTGCTGATTATTTTTTGTGCGGCGGAATCAGTACGCTGTCGATGATGTGAACGACGCCGTTGTTCGCCTGAATATCGGCACTCAGCACCACCGCGTCTTCAACGGTGACAAATTCACCGGCCTTGGAGAGCGCCACATTTGCGCCATTCAAAGTTTTCATCGAGCTGTTCTTGACGCTGGCCGCCGTCAGTTTCTCTGCAATAACGTGAAAAGTCAGAACATCCTTGAGCTTCTCGGGGTGCTTCGCCAGGTCATCCATGGTCTTGGCCGGCACCATTTTAAAGGCCTCGTTGCTCGGGGCAAAGACCGTGAAGGGGCCGCCAGCTT
This sequence comes from Comamonadaceae bacterium, assembly GCA_037141865.1. GTDB lineage: Bacteria > Pseudomonadota > Gammaproteobacteria > Burkholderiales > Burkholderiaceae_C > Rhodoferax. Next base: position 69,821 of record JBAXBQ010000005.1, read on the forward strand.
GCAATGATGAAGACAGGCCAGCCTGGACCAGCAAACCGTTCAGCGTGCTCAGCGACGGGTTTTTGGCGATCGTGTCAGCGACTGACACCGGGGCGGGAATGGAGGCGCAGCCAGCCAGGGCAAGGGCAACAAAGGCAACGCTTAATACTCGGCGAGTGAACATGGAAAGTACTCCTGATTGGTGAAACGCCTAGCGTACTGTGGTGATGTGACATCTTTGTGACGGTTCTATGACTTTGGGCTCGCTGTGCTGGGTGCAGCGCCGTTAAGCGACGGCCGGGGTCAGTCGTTTTCAGAAAACGTCTGGCACCAGAATTTCCTGCGGGACCGGTTGGCGGACATAGTCGGGGTGATGCTCACGCGGCGGCAAGACAACCGGCTGATGTTCAATTTCCCCGTACGGAATCTGACTCAGCAAGTGATGGATGCAGTTAAGCCTGGCTTTTTTCTTGTCCACGGCCTGCACCACCCACCAGGGAGCTTCTGTGATGTGCGTGCGCTCCAGCATGATTTCCTTTGCCTTGGTGTATTCTTCCCAGCGGCGCCGCGACTCCATGTCCATCGGGCTCAGTTTCCATTGTTTCAGCGGGTCATGAATGCGACCCATAAAACGCAGGTGCTGCTCCTCGTCGGAGATCGAGAACCAGTATTTGATAAGTTGAATGCCCGAGCGCACCAGCATTTTTTCAAAATCGGGGACCGACCTGAAAAATTCCTCGTACTGTTCGTCCGAGCAAAATCCCATCACTCTTTCGACGCCGGCACGGTTGTACCAACTGCGGTCAAAAAGGACAATTTCCCCGGCGCCCGGCAAGTGCGCCACATAGCGCTGGAAATACCACTGGGTTTGTTCCCGCACGTTGGGGGCCGGCAGTGCCGCCACCCTGCAGACGCGCGGATTGAGGCGCTGCGTGATACGTTTGATGACGCCGCCTTTGCCAGCCGCGTCGCGGCCTTCAAACAGGATCACCACTTTGTGCCCGGTCTTGACGACCCAGTCCTGCAACTTGACGAGCTCTGCCTGCATCCGGAACAGTTCCCGAAAGTAGCGCCGACGACTCTCCTTGTATTGCACCGAAGAGGTGTCCAGCGAACCGTCGGCCAGCTCGTCCAGATTGCGATCTTCAAGTTCCAGCTCAAACTCTTCGTCGTAGCCGTCAATCAGATCGCGTCTGATGCGCTGGACCAATTCATCATCCTTTGAGATCAAGCCGGACTCCTGAGTGAAATTGCATGCAGAGCGAACATAATAAGTATTTTTTGTGACGGCTGTGTGACGGTATTTGCTCCAATAGTGCACTTTGCATTTCGACCGATTCAGGCCGCACTCAATAAATGTCACATCACTGTCACATAAGCTACTTATATTCGTGGCACTGCTCCCAAAGTCATTTTCATTCAACTCAAAAGGTATTTCAATGAAAACCAGTTTCAAAGTTTCCTTCGTCAGCCTGGCGGGCGTCATTGCCATGTCCTGCGTCAACCTGGCCAGCGCACAAGAAATCACCGGTGCCGGGGCCAGCTTTCCGGCTCCAGTTTATTCAAAATGGGCGGCTGATTACAACAAGGCGACTGGGGTCAAGATCAATTACCAATCGGTAGGCTCGGGCGCTGGCATCAAGCAAATCGACTCCAAAACCGTTGATTTCGGTGCCTCCGATATGCCGCAAACCGACGAAGTTCTGAAGTCCAAAGGGCAGTTCCAGTTCCCGACCGTGATTGGTGGCACTGTGCCGGTGATCAATGTCAAAGGTATCGCGCCGGGTCAAATGAAACTGGATGGCCAACTGCTGGGTGACATCTACCTCGGCAAGATCACGCGCTGGAACGACGCCGCTATCAAGGCTTTGAACCCGACACTGGCACTGCCGGACGCTGCGATTGCGCCGGTGCGCCGTGCCGACGGCTCGGGCACCACATTCAACTTCACCAACTATTTGAGCCGTGTTCATCCCGAGTGGAAGGCCAAAGTGGGTGAGGGCACGGCTGTCAACTGGCCACTGGGTGCGGGTGGCAAGGGCAATGAAGGCGTGGCTGCGTTTGTCAGTCGTTTGCCGAACTCCATTGGCTATGTCGAATACTCCTACGCCAAGCAAAACAAGATGAGCTACACGCTCATGAAAAACCGGGATGGCGTATTCGTGACACCCAATGAAGAGTCTTTCAAAGCGGCCGCTGCCGGCGCCAACTGGAACCAGTCTTTTTATCAACTCATCACCGACCAGCCAGGCAAAAACGCGTGGCCCATTTCGACCGCAACATTCATCCTGATGCACCTGAAACAGGACAAGCCTGCCAATGCCACCGAAACTTTCAAGTTCTTTACCTGGGCGTTCAAGAATGGCGACAAAATCGCTGCCGATCTGGATTACGTTGCACTGCCGGATAGCGTGGTTGGCGCGATCGAAAAGGCTTGGGGCCAGGTCAAGGACGCTTCCGGCAAACCGGTGGCCCTGAAGTAATTTGCCGATTAGCTGAACTGGCAATGATCGGAAAAAACGGTGGCATCGACACTTCCGGCGCGTAATATGCAAATCAGCCAACCTGCAAGCTCTTCCGCAAAGGTTATGCCTCCTTCTTCTCAGCCAAAAACTGCCCGTTCCGGACCGTTGGTGGACCGCATATTTGGCTGGTTGGCCAAAGGTGCCGCCTATCTCACTTTGGGCATGCTGATTGCCATTTTGGTATCGCTGACCATCAGCGCCTGGCCCGCCATCAGCAAATACGGATTCGGTTTTCTAACCAGTACAACCTGGGATCCGGTGAAGGAAGATTTTGGTGGGCTGGTCATGATTTACGGCACGGTGATGACATCGCTGATCGCCTTGCTGATTGCAGTACCGGTGAGTTTTGGCATTGCGTTATTCCTGACAGAACTTTCCCCCGCCTGGCTAAAACGCCCGCTGGGTACTGCCATCGAATTGCTGGCTGCCATCCCATCGATTGTCTACGGTATGTGGGGCTTGCTGGTGTTCGGCCCGATATTGGCCACCTACGTGCAGCAGCCCTTGCAGTCCCTGTTTGCAGGTGTGCCTTACTTGGGCGCTTTTGTTTCCGGACCGCCGGTTGGCATTGGCATTCTTTCAGCCGGCATTATTTTGGCCATCATGATCATCCCGTTCATTGCGGCGGTCATGCGCGATGTTTTCGAAGTGACGCCCACCCTGCTCAAGGAGTCGGCTTATGGCTTGGGCGCTACCACCTGGGAAGTTGTCTCGACGGTGGTGTTGCCCTATACCAAGGCGGGTGTCATTGGCGGCGTTATGCTGGGTCTGGGGCGTGCCATCGGTGAGACCATGGCGGTCACTTTTGTCATCGGCAATTTCAACCAATTGGATTCACTGAGCTTGTTCCAGGCTGCCAACAGCATTACCTCGGCCTTGGCCAACGAATTTGCAGAAGCCGGAGAAGGCCTGCATCAAGCGTCTCTGATGTATCTTGGCCTAGTGCTGTTTTTCATAACGTTCGTGGTCTTAACCTTGTCCAAAATGCTGCTTTCACAGCTCAAGAAGGGTGAAGGGGTGAAGACATGAGTGCCAGTGAACTATTGATGAAGGCGGCCGCACTGGAGCAAACTCGCCAGTCCCGCTATGCCCGGCGCAAGCAAGTCAATCGGTTGGCATTGCTGCTGTCGTTGATGGCCATGGCCTTTGGACTATTCTGGTTGTTCTGGATTTTGTTCGAGACCATTCGTCTCGGCCTGGCCGGTCTGACACTCGACACGCTGACTCAAATGACGCCGCCGCCGAATGACGCCGGCGGCTTGGCCAACGCTATCTACGGCTCGTTTTTGATGGTATTGCTGGCTACCTTTGTCGGCACACCGATCGGCGTTATGGCGGGTATTTATCTCGCCGAGTTCGACACCCAAGGCTGGCTGGCGCAAGTGACTCGTTTCGTGAACGACATTTTGCTATCGGCGCCGAGCATCGTGATCGGACTGTTTGTGTACGCAGTGATCGTGACACGTTTCAAATCTTTTTCGGGTTATGCGGGCATCATGGCTTTGGCGCTGATCGTCATTCCGGTGGTCATTCGCACCACGGAGAACATGCTGCAACTGGTACCTGCCGGTTTGCGTGAAGCGGCCTATGCGCTGGGCGCCCCGAAGTGGAAAGTCATTGTGAGCATCACGCTGAAGGCCGCCCGCTCTGGTGTTGTAACCGGCATTTTGCTGGCGGTGGCGCGCATCGCCGGAGAAACTGCACCACTGCTTTTCACCGCGTTGAGTAACCAGTTCTGGACTTCGAGCCTGGGCGAGCCGATGGCCAGTTTGCCAGTGACGATTTTCAAGTTCGCCATGAGCCCTTATGAGAACTGGCAAAAATTGGCCTGGGCCGGTGTCTTCATCATCACGTTAGCGGTTCTGGGTCTGAACATTTTGGCCAGAGTGCTGACACGCAGCAAGTCCTGACCCAATTGCTGTTAAAAACGAATAAAGAGCCAACCATGAATACTGCTGTCGCTACCCCCGAGACGACCAAGATCGCCGTCAAAGGATTGAATTTCTACTACGGAAAATTTCGCGCGCTGAAAGACATCAACCTGGAAATTCCGGAAAACAAAGTAACTGCTTTCATTGGCCCGTCGGGCTGCGGAAAGTCAACCCTGTTACGCGTTTTCAATCGCATGTTCGAGTTGTACCCGGAGCAGCGTGCCGAAGGTGAAATTTTGCTGGACGGCGAAAATCTGCTGACCAGCAAGAAAGACGTAGCCCTGTTGCGCGCTAAGGTCGGCATGGTATTTCAGAAGCCGACGCCGTTTCCGATGTCGATTTATGACAACGTGGCGTTTGGTGTCAAGTTGTTTGAGTCCCTCAATACCACCGACATGGAAGAACGCGTTGAGTGGGCCTTGCGCAAAGCGGCTTTGTGGACGGAGGTCAAGGACAAATTGACGCAAAGCGGCTCCAGTCTGTCGGGTGGGCAGCAACAGCGCTTGTGCATTGCACGTGGCATCGCCATCAAGCCAGAGGTCTTGTTGCTGGACGAACCGTGCTCCGCGTTGGACCCGATCTCAACCGCCAAAATCGAAGAACTGATCACTGAGCTCAAGAGTGATTACACGGTGGTCATCGTGACGCACAACATGCAGCAGGCTGCACGCTGCAGCGATTACACCGCCTACATGTACCTTGGCGACCTGATCGAGTTCGGCTCAACCGAGCAAATGTTTTTCAAGCCGGCCAGCAAGGAAACGGAAGATTACATTACAGGCAGATTCGGATAACCTGCGGGACAGGCTGCGGCCTGCGATGTGAGCCGATCCTGTGCGCAACTGATTTAATGATTGAGGAGAGCAGCATGCCTGATAAACACCTTTCTACCCAGTTCGACAGCGAGCTCAGCGCGGTTTCGACCCGTGTCATGGAACTCGGCGGGCTGGTCGAGTCGCAGATCCGGCTGGCGATCTATGCCTTGTCGCAGTTCAGCGTCGATGTAGCCAATGAGGTTTCTGCCACCGAGAACCGTGTCAACGCGATGGAAGTGGATATTGACCGCGAGTTGTCCAGCATCATTGCGCGTCGGCAACCGACAGCGCGCGACCTTCGCCTGTTGATAGCGATTTCAAAAACCACCGCCAATCTGGAACGTGTCGGTGATGAGGCGGAAAAAATCGCCCGCATGGTGCGTTCCATTATCCAGAGTGGCTCACCTCGTTCCCTGCCCTCACTTGAACTCAAGGTGGCGGCCGACATGGCCTCAGGTTTGCTGCGAAAAGCGCTCGATGCCTTTGCCCGGCTGGATACCGCGGCGGCGGTTTCGATCCTCAAAGAAGACGATCTGATTGATCAGGAATTCAACGGTTTTGTCCGAAAGTTGATTACCTACATGATGGAAGACCCGCGCATGATTTCGCCGAGTCTGGATCTGCTGTTCTTGGCGAAATCGATTGAACGCATTGGCGATCATGCCAAAAACATTGCCGAATTCATCATTTATGTGGTCAAGGGTACCGATGTTCGGCATACCTCAATAGAGCAGATTGAATCGGTTGTGAAATGAGACATCAGCCAGGTGTCCTGATTGTCGAAGATGAGCCGGCCATTGCCGAACTCATTGCCGTCAATCTGCGTCACAACGGATTTCGCCCTACCTGGGCGATGGACAGTTCGTCGGCCCAATGTGAACTCGATGCAGTGTTACCCGATGTCATTTTGCTCGACTGGATGCTGCCCGGCGAGAGCGGTCTGGTGCTTGCCAAACGCTGGCGAGCCAATCCCCGCACCAAAGACGTCCCCATCATCATGCTGACTGCCCGCGGTGATGAGGCAGACCGTGTCACCGGACTGGACGCCGGTGCTGACGACTACATTGCCAAGCCGTTCTCCACCAAGGAACTGCTGGCCAGAGTTCGTGCCGTGCTGCGTCGGCGTGCTCCGCTGCAGGTTGGCGGCGTTGTTGCCATCGGAGCGCTGTCGCTCGATTCGTCAACCTACCGTGTCTCGTTCAAGGATCAAATGCTGAAGCTGGGCCCCACCGAGTTCAAGCTGCTTCATTACCTGATGAAGCATGCGGAAAGAGTCCATAGCCGTGCCCAGCTACTGGACAAGGTTTGGGGTGACCATGTTTTCATTGAAGAGCGTACCGTGGATGTACACGTCAAGCGATTGCGCGAGGCGTTGGGTGCCAGCGCCGGTCAAATGATAGAAACGGTTCGTGGCGCTGGTTATCGCCTGACGGCGCAATCAGCGTTGAACACTTCTTCGCAGACCGGCGCTTGATCACAAATTATCGAACTATTTTCTTGCAGCAGCCTTGATCTAACCATGTTCTGGCGAATCATCTCCTTTATTGCGTGTCAGTTTTTGGGCGGGATGGCTGGTTGGATAGCAGCGTCGCCGTCGCACAGTGTGATTGGTGAACTGGAAGGCATGGTGGCCGGCGTGCTGCTGGCTGGCGTGGCTTGGTTCCTGGTCGATTTATCCCGCGGTGGGCGCTTGTTGCTGTGGCTGCGCAGCGGTGATGTTTCAGATGTGGTGATGAGCCAAGGTTTGTGGGGCGAAGTGTCAGATCGGGTCAGGCGAATGATTCGAGCCAAAGAGCAGGCAACGCGTGAAATCGAAAAGCGCTTGCAGGACTTTCTGGCTGCGTTTCAGGCCTCTCCCAACGGCGTTGTGCTACTCGATTCGCATGGACAAATTGAGTGGTTCAACCAGATGGCCGCTGCGCATTTTGGCCTCGATGCACAGCGCGATATGCTGCAGCATATTGGCAACCTGGTTCGCGACCCCGGCTTTGCGAGTTATTTCGCAAGTCAGAATTATCTGGGCGAACTTGTGATGTCGGGGCGTGAGAACTCGCCCACCAGGCCGGTCAGGCTGTCGGTTCACCTGCACCCTTACGGCGCAGGCCGGTTGCTGCTGCTGTCGCGCGATGTCACTGCGCTGGAGCAAGCGGATGCCATGCGGCGCGATTTTATTGCCAACGTATCGCATGAAATTCGCACACCTTTGACGGTTTTGAGTGGGTTTGTGGACACCTTGCAGAGTTTGCCTCTAAACGCTCAGGAGCGCGAACGCTATCTGGCCTTGATGGCACAGCAGGCTGGGCGCATGCAAACACTGGTCAGCGATCTGCTGACACTTTCGCGGCTGGAGGGCAGTCCACCTCCCAGTACCTCTGACTGGGTGCAGGTGTCGACGCTGATGCACCAACTTGAGCAGGAAGGTCAGGCCCTGTCCACGGTGTTGAATATGGGCTCGGATCGTACGCAAAATCTGGCATTTGACTGCCCCCAGCAGGCCGAAATTGCCGGCGCTTTCAATGAGTTGCGCAGCGCGATGAGCAATCTCTTGAGCAATGCCATTCGGTACACACCGCCGGGCGGTGAAATTAAGGTGAATCTGGTTTTGCTGGCGGACGGTCGCGCTGAGTTCTCAGTGTCGGACACCGGGCCGGGCATCGCGCCGGAACATATTCCACGCCTGACCGAACGTTTTTACCGGGTTGATCACAGTCGTTCCCGCGACTCAGGCGGTACCGGTCTCGGTCTGGCCATCGTCAAGCACGTGTCACAACGTCATGGTGCCGAATTGAAAATTAAAAGCACGCTAGGCAAAGGTTCGATTTTCTCGATCACCTTTCCGCTCAGTCGTGTCAGAACCCCACTGGAAAGCGCAGTCGCCGCCTAGGGGTGGCGCTGCTAGCGGCGTTGGTAGATCAGCACGTCCTCGTCCCGGTCGGAAGGGTGACGTATGGTGCTGTGCAAGCCCCAGGCGGACATGTCAACTATTGCTGGTGGCGCCTTCAATGCGTCCTTGTTCACAAGTAGCCATGGGCAACTGGCTGCTTCTTTGAATGGTTTAAGCAGCAGCTGGCCGTGGAACCGAAATGCGGCGATCTGGCCGCGGCTCAGTTCGAGCACTTCAACGCAATTTGGCTGCTTTAAAACCACCATAGCGCGATGCACCAAGGGCGCATAGCTTCGCGCGAAATCAAGCAACGGCAACCAAAGCGTCATCAGCAGCAGCCAGCACAGCGCGGCCCCGCCGGCTGGCAGGACCAGGCTCTTCCAGATCGCCGCGCGATGCCTGCCGACCCGCCACTTCACCAGCCAGCCCCATGCCAGCGTCGCGGCCAGGGCGATGACAAATGGCGCGAAGGAAAAGCTGTGCTCAAACCCCGGTGCCAGCCGTGCAACGTTGGCGGCGGGTTGGTTCGGCACGCCGGTTTGCAAGGCGATCCAGACCACCCAGATGGTAAACGCACAACCGGAGAAAAATAGCAGCGTGAACCAGTCGATCAGGGCGGCAACATTTCGCCCCAGAGTTGGCAGGGCAAATGCGGCCAGCGCCGCAAAGGCAGGCAGTGCCAGCAACAGGGACCGGTCAGCCGAAGCGGTGGTCAGTGTGGCGCCCACTGCAACACCGACAAACCACAAAGGCAGTGCCAAGTGTCGGCTTGGAATTTTGCCCTGCATCAGTTGCTGGCGCCAACGCCACAGTGTCCACAGCGCCAGCGGCCAGGCTGGCCAGGTGAACCAAAGCAGCAAGCGCCCCAGACTGCGCCACTCAGCCCAGCTTGCCTCCGGTAGCTCAATGCGCCAACGCCACAAATCGAGCCAACTGGCGAGCACCGCCACCAGCATGGTCAGAGCCGCAATCCCAGCGGCCCAGTAAGGCCGGTAACGCAGTTCGTCGTGTCCCGGCGTTTCATCCAGCCAGTGAATCAGTGCGCCACCGCTGCCCAACAGGACTGCCATTGCAGGTGCCCCGGAAAGCGCCAGCCCTGCCAGACCCGCCAGCGCCCCGATGGCGGGCACCAGCTTGCGAAATGGCAGGGCGGCGAGCGCAAAAAAGGCCACCGCAGTAAAACACAGTTGAGCCAGCGCAGGGGTGGTTTCGTGTGACAGTTGGGCCAAACCCAAACAGGCTATGAATGCCAGCAGGCCGCCGTCTGACACGGCACGCGCGTAGTCCGGGGGCGAGGCTTCGCCGCCAAAGGCAAACGGCACAGGTTGTGCATCCGGGGTACGCGCCAAGTAGTAGGTGCCATACCAGGTGGCAAAAAGGGACAAGGTCAGCAACAAAACAAATGGGATGCGGGCGGCTACATCACTTGTCATCCACGATGGTGCGAGCTGGATCGCCCAGGCGCCCAGCCAATAAGGCAGCAGCGCGTCAATCTCGGGCGGCAATCCAAGCAATTGCGGCGTTAGCCAGTGAGCACCACCCTGCGCCAGTTCGGCCATGTAACCGAAGGCCGTCATGTCGGCCTCCTTCCAGGGCTCGCGGCCAAAGAAGCCTGGTAGCACATAAGCGATGCAGAACAACAGCAGGGCCATGCGCGGCAGGCGGCGCACTGCGCCTTGCGCAACGATGGCGGGAGTGGGTTGATTCACGCTAGGGAACTGGAGGGAAATGAAAAAAGGCAGCTCGGTAACCCGGGCTGCCTTTTGGATGATAAACGTTTGTCAGTTTATTTCGCTGCGGTCTTGCCGAAACGGTTGCGGAAACGCTCAACGCGGCCGCCCATGTTGTCGACCGATTTTTGGGTGCCGGTGTAAAAAGGATGCGATTCGCTGGAAGTATCGAGCTTGTACAGCGGCAGATCGCGGCCGTCTTCCATCTTGATCATTTCTTTGGCGTTGGCACAAGAGCGGGTGACGAATTTGAAACCATTGGACAAGTCCATGAAGCAAATATCGCGGTAATTGGGGTGAATGCCTTCTTTCATATCTTCTCCATCAGTTGCGCTAGCCGCGACAGGCCCTTGAGCAAACCATTGCACAATTCGAAGCCCGACGTACTTATCGCGTAAAACCGGCAATTATAGCTCACCGCCGCAGACCTCACGGGCACGGTGTGAGGCCAATTTTTCGACGGGCCGCCCCTAGAAAAATTAGCCCCCTCGGGGGGCAGCGACCCACGCAGTGGCGGAGCGTGGGGGCAATATTTCTATCCACCCCGGCGCATCATGTCGAAGAACTCGCTGTTGTTCTTGGTGGCGCGCATTTGCTTGAGCACCATTTCCATCGATTCAACTTCGTCCATGTTGTAGAGAAACTGGCGCAGGATGCGGGTCTTTTGCAGAATTTCGGGTGCCAGCAGCAGTTCTTCGCGCCGTGTGCCGCTACGGTTGAGCTGGATCGACGGAAACACGCGCTTTTCGTAGAGGCGACGGTCCAAGTGGATTTCGGAGTTGCCGGTGCCCTTGAATTCTTCAAAAATAACCTCGTCCATGCGGCTGCCGGTATCGATCAGGGCGGTGGCGATGATGGTCAGTGAACCACCTTCCTCTACATTGCGGGCGGCGCCCAGAAAACGCTTGGGCCGTTGCAGCGCATTGGAGTCGACGCCACCGGTCAGCACCTTGCCGGAGGAGGGCACCACGTTGTTGTAGGCACGTGCCAGCCGCGTGATGGAGTCCAGCAGAATTACCACGTCTTTTTTCAGCTCGACCAGGCGCTTTGCGCGTTCGATCACCATCTCGGCCACATGCACATGGCGGGCCGCCGGTTCGTCGAAAGTGGAAGCGATCACTTCGCCTTTCACCGTGCGCTGCATTTCAGTCACTTCTTCGGGGCGCTCATCGACCAGCAGCACCATCATGTGGATCTCTGGATAGTTGGCGCTGATGGCGTGGGCGATGTGCTGCATCATCACGGTCTTGCCGCTCTTGGGCGGGGCTACCAGCAGGGCGCGCTGGCCTTTTCCGATGGGCGCGATGATGTCAATGATGCGCCCGGTGATGTTTTCGTCGCTCTTGATGTCCTGCTCAAGCTTCATCTGCACCTTGGGGAACAGCGGCGTCAGATTCTCGAACATCACTTTGTGCTTGTTGTCCTCCGGTCCGCCACCGTTGACCCGGTCCAGCTTGTTCAGGGCAAAGTAGCGTTCGCCGTCTTTCGGCGTGCGCACTTCGCCTTCGATCATGTCGCCGGTGTGCAGGTTGAAGCGGCGCACCTGGCTCGGACTGATGTAGATGTCGTCTGTCGAAGCGGTGTAGCTGGTGTCCGGGCTGCGCAAAAAGCCAAAACCATCCGGCAAAATTTCCAGTACGCCGTCGGCGATGATCTGCTCGCCGGTGCGGGCGCGCTTTTTGATAATGGCGAACATCAACTCCTGCTTGCGCATGCGGCCGGTGTTTTCAATCTCAAGCTCTTCGGCTTGCTTGAGGACTTCCGACACGTGCAGTGCCTTGAGTTCGTTTAAGTGCATGGAGTGGCTAACTAGGGAGTTGAACGAAATGCAGGGGAGGTAGGGTGTGAGGTGGATTCACATCCACAACCTCAAGGTTTGAAACCGGGAACTCGAACCAACTCAGGGGAAGTTGGTGAACTGACGTGATTATGACAGGAAAAATGTGAAGAAAAGTCATACCGGGTCAGGCCCGGTATGAAAGCTGGCAATCAGGCTAATTGCTGGTCGATAAAGGCAGTCATCTGCGCCTTGCTCATGGCGCCAACTTTGGTGGCTGCCAACTGACCGCCCTTGAACAGCATCAGCGTCGGAATGCCGCGAATGCCGAATTTGGCCGGGATGTCGCGGTTTTCGTCCACATTCATTTTGGTAACCTGCAACTTGCCTTCATAGGTGGTGGAAACTTCGTCGAGAATGGGCGCGATCATCTTGCAGGGGCCGCACCACTCGGCCCAGTAGTCCACCAGCACCGGCACGGTGGATTGCAGGACATCGGCTTCAAAAGACGCGTCAGACACATGTTTGATAAGTTCGCTGGCCATAATTTTTCCTAGAAGTGATCGGTACAGGTAAAGTGGGGAAATTGTGACAGAAACCAAGCCCTATGCCCGATTGCCAGTTGCCTATGGCTGAGATAGAAAAAAAACATCATGTTGAGCAGGCGTGGGACCGAGTCATGGGCCAGCTACGTCTCGAAATAGACCGTCGTCAGGTTCATCCGTCACGCACCGTGGTGTTGTTGCCCTACGCCCAACTCATTGGGGAAGCCCGTAACGCCTGGTTGAGGGGGTGCGGGGGCGCGCAGACGGCTGCACATTTTCTGCCGCGCTTTGAGACGACCATGAATTGGACCCGCAGTCTGGGTGGTTTTGAGCCGGGTGGCGATGATTTGCGTCTGGACGCTGGGCGCGACGTCTTGACAGCGGCTTCGTTGCTGTCGCGCGCTGGGTTGTCCGCACAGCAAAACGTGATGGCAGGTCGCCTGGTGGAAGCGGCCTGGAGTCTGGCTCGCATTGCGGCGGCGGTGGCGCCGACCGAGCGCTCGCAGTGGGGCACCCGGTTGGGGGCAACGTTGACCTCGGGCCTGGACGACCCGGTGCTGGCGCTGGAAGCCGCAATCGCCCGCATCGCGCTGGCCTGGGCGGCAAGCTCGAGTTACGCGTCCGATCCGGTTTTTTCCGCGACACCTGATTTGCTGGTGGTGCTGGAAGGTTTTCAGGTGGAACCGCTGGCGCTGGCATTGCGGCAAGCGTTGGGTGATAAAGCCGTGGCGCTGGCTTTGGATGTAACACCAGGTTTGGACAGTAGCGATGGCGTGTGGGCACTGCACGCCGCTGTCGACGGCGAAGACGAGGCACAGCGCACTGCGGCTTGTGTGCTGGCGCATCTGGCTGCCGGACGCGCTCCAGTGGGCCTGGTGGCGCAGGACCGGGTCCTGACGCGCCGGGTACGCGCCATGCTGGGCGAGTGCGGCGTGGCACTGCGGGACGAGACTGGCTGGACCCTGTCGACCACCCGGGCTGCCGCCTCGCTGATGAGCCTGCTGCGGGCACAAGTGCCGGATGCGTCGACCGATGCGGTGCTGGACTGGATCAAGAATGCAGCGGCTTTTGACCCGCAGGCTGTGACGCAAGCCGAGATTGCCTGGCGCCGCATGGGTGCGCGCGACTGGCACTCAGTGCCGCCCGACGATGCGCTGGCACAGCAGGTGCAAGCCTTGCGACATGCTCTGCAATCCGGGCGGCCACTGACGCGCTGGCTGGCGGATCTGCGCCGCGCTTTGCTTGGCGCCGGTCAGTGGGCTGGCTTGCTGCAAGACCCGGCCGGCCAGGTGGTGCTGGACGCCCTGCGTCTGCGCGACGGTATGGAAGTCGAGTTTGCCGACTTCACGGAGCGCACAAGTCAAAGCGAGTTCATCGCCTGGGTCAGCCAGACTCTTGAGGATATGAGTTTTTCGCCGCAGCACCCGGCCGACCCGCAAGTCATCATTCTTCCGCTAAGTCAATTGCTGGGACGTCCCCTGGCGGCTGTGGTGCTGCCCGGCTGTGACGAGCAACGACTGCCGGTGTCACCGGAGCCGCCCGCGATGTGGACTCCGACTCAGCGTGCCTTGCTGGCACTGCCTTCACGCGAACAACTGGGCGCAGCCGCACGGGCCGGTTGGCATTACGCTTTGCGGTTCCCCCATATTGACCTGCTGTGGCGTTCAAGCGAGGGCGGCGAGAAGCTGATGGCCAGTGGCTTTGTACAAGAACTGCGCTTGCGGCAGGCTCCCGAACTCGCCATCGACCCGTGCCCGTTGCGCGCCGTCAAAGCGCAGCCCTGCGTCATGCCTGCGCCGCCGGGTAATGCCCTGCCGCTGACCAGACTGTCAGCCACTGCCTATGAAGATCTGCGCCGCTGCCCGTACCGATTTTTTGCACTGCGTTTGTTGAAACTGCAAGAATCGGACGAGTTGGACAGTGAGTTGAGCAAGCGCGACTTTGGAAACTGGTTGCACAGTGTTCTCAAAGTTTTTCATGAAACCTTGAAGCAGGCGCCGACGCCCGACATGGCGCTGCGCTTGGAGTTGATCAATGCCGCCGCTGAACAAGTCACAGGTTCGCAAGGCTTGTCAAAAAGTGAATTCCTGCCCTTCACCGCCGCCTGGCCGCGTGTGCGTGAGGGTTATTTGCAATGGCTCATCGAGCACGAAGCCAGCGGTGCCACCTTTGTTGCCGCAGAAGAGTGGAAAGAAATACCGCTGGGCCGCTTGAGCCTGGTCGGCAAGATCGACCGTATTGACCGGTTGGCCGATGGCAGCGCGTTGGTGATCGACTATAAAACCGAGGCTCGCACGACCACCCATCAACGCATCAAGGAGTCGCTGGAAGACACCCAACTCGCCTTCTACGCCGCTTTGCTGACCGATGACACATTGGCTGCAGCGTACGTCAATGTGGGAGAGAAAGATGCCACCAAAAGCTTTGCGCAGGCCGATATCGTGGCCTTGCGCGATCAGCTGCTTGAGAGCATTGAGGTCGACATGGCGCGCATCGCCGGGGGACAACCGATGGCGGCGCTGGGCGAAGGTAAAGCCTGCGAGTTTTGCGCTGGGCGGGGCTTGTGTCGGAAAGATTTCTGGGAAAGCACGCGCGCGGGAACAAACAATGTCTAGTTCCCAGCCCCTGCCTGCCTACCAGCACAACGGCCAGCTGGTTAGCGCCGAAGCCTTTTACAAAATAGCCTGCGACCCGAGGCGCAGCGTGGCAGTGGAGGCCTGCGCCGGCGCCGGAAAAACCTGGATGCTGGTGTCGCGCATTGTGCGTGCGCTGCTGGACGGAGTGAACTTGCAGGGTGGGCAGGGACGTTTGCAACCGCATGAAATATTGGCCATCACCTTCACCAAAAAGGCGGCCAGCGAGATGCGTGAGCGCTTGTACAAATGGCTGGCCGAGTTTGCGCAAGCTGATCAAGAAACGTTGATCAAAGAGTTGCGGGATCGCGGTGTCGCAATGGCTGCCGATATGCAGTTGCCGTCCAGCTTGCCGGAGCACCTGTCAGAGTTGTATCAAAGCATTCTCGCCAGTGGCCGCCAAGTGCAGGTGCGTACCTTTCACGGATGGTTTGCTGCCTTGTTGCGTGGCGCACCGCTGGCCGTGCTGCAGCAAATGGAATTGCCCGCCAGCTATGAGTTACTGGAGGACGATGCACCGGCCAAGGCGCTGGTGTGGCGGCGTTTTTATGCAGTGCTGGCGGCACCTGCTGCTCCCGGCCCGCACCTCAAGGCCGACTTTGAGGCGGTGGTGTTTGAATATGGCCGCTCGCAGACTGAAAAAGCCTTGCAGACTGCGCTGGATAAACGCACCGAGTTTGCCCTGGCCGATGCGCATGGCGTGGTCGATCGATCAGTGCAACCCTTTGGTGATCAGTATCCCGAGTTTGCCGGTCTACAGACGCCCGATGACTATCTGCTGGCACCGTCGCAACGCTGGCAATGTCTGATGGATGCAGCCAAGGCGCTGAGCCGAGCCGGTGCAAAAACGTTTGCCGCCAAAGGCCTTGAGCTTGAAGCAGCGCTTTTGGGCGGCGATCTGACGGCTGCGTTCAGTGCCCTGCTGACCAAGGAGGGCACGCCGCGCAAGTTTGGTGACAAGTTGCTTGGCATTGAGCTGGTGCGTGACGCTCAAGGGCTGTTGCTGCCCGTGCTGGCCGCCAGAGCGCAACATGCGGCCTGGATTTACCAGCAGCGCATGGCTCGACTCAGCCGCATGTTGCTGAAAGAGTTTGCGGCCCTTAAGCGCGATCGCGGTTGGGTCGACATGAACGACGTGGAGCGTGCTGCCCTGGTGATGCTGGGCGACCCGGTGCTGTCGGGTTGGGTGCAGGAGCGCCTCGACGTCCGCATCAAACACCTGCTGATTGACGAGTTTCAGGACACCAATCCACTGCAGTGGCAGGCATTGCGGGCCTGGCTCAGCGGCTACGCCGGTGCTGGTGGAGGTGCTAGCGGGGGCATCGGTGCCACCGCGCCCAGCGTCTTCATCGTGGGCGATCCGAAGCAAAGCATTTACCGCTTTCGCCGTGCCGAGCCCCAGGTCTTCAGAGCGGCAAAAGACTTTGTGCGAGATGCCCTTGGCGGTGATTTGCTCAGTTGCGACCACACCAGGCGCAACGCCACAGAGGTCATTGCTGCCGTGAACAACGCCATGGGCGAGGCTTGTGCAACCGATGGCTATGCGGGCTTTCGTGCACACACCACCAGTTCTTCGGAACTGGGTGCGGTGTGTAAATTGCCACCAATCCTGCGATCAGCACGGCAAGCGAATGCGACACCAGATGGCGACGATGTGTCTGCTGAGGTGGCCCCTTGGCGCGACAGCCTGACGACGCCGCGTGAAGTGCCGGAAGATACGCTGCGCACGTTGGAGGCGCGGCAGGCGGCGCGCTGGATTGCACAGCAACTCGCAGGCCTGCCAGCCTCTGAGGTTATGGTGCTGTCGCGCCGGCGTTCCGCTTTGTTGCCGTTGCAGGACGAGTTACGCAAGCTGCACATTACAGTCCAGATTGGTGAAAAAACCGAGTTGATCGATTGTTGCGAAGTGCAGGATATGGTCGCCTTGTTGGACGTTCTGGTGTCGCCCCAGAATGATCTGTCATTGGCGCGCGTGCTCAAGTCACCCTTGTTTGACATGCAGGACGATGCTCTTGTGCAGCTCGCCCTGGCACAGCGCAAATTGAATGTGATCTGGTTCGAGCTGCTGAAACTGACGACCCTGACGACGCTGATGACGTCGGATGGACGCGAGGTGAGCGCTTGTTTGACGCGCTGGAAGGCATGGGTCGACCAATTGCCACCACACGATGCGCTGCAGGCCATCTATACCGACGGCGATGTACTGGTGCGCTTTGCCGCTGCCGCACCGGCCACACAGCGTGACTCGGTGTTGACCAATTTGCGCTCGCTGCTAGGTGTATCCTTGCAGATGGGAGGCGGACGTTTCGCCACGCCCTATGCTTTTGTTCGCGCACTCAAGGCCGGTGGCGTTCTGGCATCTGCAGCCGTCAATCCGAACGCTGTGCGCCTGCTCACTATCCACGGTGCGAAGGGGCTTGAGGCGCATAGCGTGCTGCTGCTGGACACTGACACCCCGCAGCGCAATGCCGAGACCATGGGTGTGCTGGTGGACTGGCCAGGTGAAGCAAGCTGGCCAGAAAAATTTGTCTTCCTGACCAGCGAAAGCGAGCCACCTGCGTGTGCCGTGCCGACACTGGTTGCTGAGCGACTGGAGCGCCAACGTGAAGAACTCAATGCCTTGTATGTGGCCTTGACGCGGGCTCGGCACACCTTGACGATTTCGAGCATTGAAGCCTATCGAACGGCAGAGCGTAGCTGGTGGCAGCGCCTCTCCAGCTTGGCGCTGGAAGTGACGTTGGACTCACGCACCGCATGGACTGCCGCGCCAGCCGGCGCGACGTCCAATACCGACCACGCTTTTTACATCAAAGAACTCCCACTCTTACCCCTGAAGTATGCGCACACGACTGTAAGGGTCGAGGAAAAAGTGGATCAAAACGGTAACACGGAGAACCTGGACGTCACGCCAGCCCGTATCGGCAAGGCGATGCATCGTCTGCTGGAATGGGGTGATGTGTCGCCTCACAACGTGGCAGCCGCAGCGCGCGAGTTTGAACTCACGCCGCAGCAGGGTACGCAAGCCGCCGCCATGGCGGGGCGCATCTTGCAGGGTGAGGGCGCCTGGGCCTGGGACCAGACAGCGGTTGGCTGGCACGGCAATGAAGTCGAGCTGATGTACCAGGGCGAGCTGCTGCGGCTGGACCGGCTGGTGCAGCGCAAAGATGCCGGCTGCGCAGGCCAGTGGTGGGTGCTGGATTACAAATCGGGTCAGGCGCCGCAGGAAGAACCGGAGTTGGTCGCGCAGTTGCGACGCTACCGGGACGCAGTGCAGGGCATTTACCCGGACGACGTCGTGAAGGCGGCGTTTCTGAACGGGCAGGGAGTCTTGATCGAACTGGCGGATGCTTCATGAAAAAAGTGATTGTGGTGGGCGGCGGCCCGGCTGGTCTGATGGCCGCTGATGTGCTCTGCAATGCAGGTTTGACGGTGCACCTGTATGACGCTATGCCCTCGGTGGGACGCAAGTTTTTGCTGGCCGGCAAGGGCGGAATGAATCTGACCCACTCTGAGCCACTTGACGTTTTCGCCTCTCGCTATGGGCAGCGGCGCCAACAGATTGAACCCTTGTTGCAGCGTTTTGGCAGCACACAGGTACGTGCCTGGGCCAAGACACTGGGGATTGAAACCTTTGTCGGCAGTTCGGGGCGGGTCTTTCCCACCGACCTGAAAGCGGCGCCGCTGCTGCGTGCCTGGTTGCATCGCCTGCGGCATCCGGCGCATGGACCGGGCGTGCAGTTTCATATGCGCCATCGCTGGAGCGGTTGGCGTGCTGACGGCGTCGACGGTACTCACCTGAGTTTCGATACCGTCGATGGTCCGGTTCTGATCCAAGCGGATGCCGTCGTACTGGCGCTGGGCGGTGCCAGTTGGGCGCGGCTGGGTTCCGATGGTGCCTGGGTGCCATGGCTGCAGGCGCGAGGCGTGGCGGTGGCGCCGCTGCTGCCCAGCAACTGCGGTTTTGATGCCCAAGGTGGCTGGAGCGAACATTTCGCCAGCCGTTTTACCGGTCAACCCTTCAAATCGGTAGCGATCAATCTGACCACCTCGCAGGGCGGCAGCTTTCAGCGCAAAGGTGAATTTGTGGCCACGGCCACGGGCGTCGAGGGCAGTCTGATTTACGCCGCGTCCAGTCTGCTGCGAGACGACATCATTCGTCTTGGGCAAGCTACATTTCAACTGGATTTGCTGCCTGACCTGTCGGCCGCGCGCGTGCTGGCCGAAGTACGCCACCCGCGCGGCTCGCGCTCACTTTCCAGCCACCTTAAAAGTCGCCTTGGCATTGAAGGCATCAAGGCCGCCATGCTGCACGAGCGCCTGGACAAGACGCAAATGAGCGACCCCGACCAACTTGCTATCGCCATCAAGGCGCTACCCATCACCCTGGCGGCAACACGACCGATGGATGAAGCGATCAGTACGGCGGGTGGCGTGAAATTTGAAGCGATGGATCAAAACCTGATGCTGATGCAATTGCCGGGTGTATTTTGTGCTGGCGAGATGCTTGACTGGGAGGCGCCTACTGGTGGTTATCTGCTGACCGCTTGCCTGGCCAGCGGCAAGCGGGCCGGTCAGGGAGTGTTGGCCTACCTGGGCGCCAGCTAGCGTCGTGACATGGGATGACGGTTGGCAGGCCAAAATTTAGACATTGGTAATTGAGGTTGTAACAATCCGTCACGTTGCAGTTTCAGGCATCCGCTATTGCTGCCCATGAAGCCGTGTGACACCTCACCCATAACCCTGTTGGCAACGATACTTCAGGTAACAAAGGCCCCGACTTGCTTACTACTTTGTTGCCAGCGATAGCCCCCGAGTTGAATATTTCGTGTGATAGTGGTTTCACGTTTAAAAGAGAACTTCTTGAAGCCATCCTTCACGGCCCTTCTGCTATTGGTTGCTGTCGTCTCCCAGGTGTCATTCGCTCAGGAGGCTGGCCGGTTGCCGCCGCGTTATGCCAGTCTATCCGCGACGCCAACGAATTCCGACAAGGTGCTGCTGTCGGAGGTCGACAACTCCATCAAGGATATCGAGTCAAACCTAAAAGAATATTTTGTCGCTTTTGATTCCCGCCACGACAGCAATCGCAAGCGTGTCGGACTTCCGCTGACATCTTTTGCGGACGGAATGTTCAGCGTCGCCTTGGACATCTCTGGAAGAAGCCTGATGGCGCAATGGAAAATCGCGCAATCCAGCGCCTATGGCAACAAAATCAGCTATCACGCTTACCTGGGTGAATCCGGCATGGTGAACTTTGCCGTCAGCACCCATTTTTGATGACTTGCAACGCGATTTAGTTCAGTTCGACCCGTTTTGAACGCGATGGTTTCACAGGCAGTCATTTGATTCAGCACGTGTTGAGGACGTGCTACATCCAGTTCGCATCAACTCCCTGGCATCCTTCAAACTGGTGGAGACATTGGACGACAGCGTTGCAATGTCAGAAGGAAGATTGATTGCATTCCAGTCCAGTCAAGGCAAGTGAGATAGGTTCCATGGGTGACAATAGTTTGATCGCCTGCTGCTTGCCGATAGTGGACAGTTTTTCAACTACGATGGCAAGCAACTACCTTGGTAATGCTGTCATGCTGAAAGTACAAATTGATCACCTGGTCGTCGTGGCACAGACGCTGGAGCTTGGCGTGCAGTGGTGCGAGGACAAGATGGGCGTCACGCCCGGTCCTGGCGGCGAACATGCGCTGTATGCAACCCATAACCGATTGTTCAAGATTGCGTCACCGGCCAACCCACTGGCGTATCTGGAAATCATCGCGATCAATCCTGCTGCCAAATGGCCAATGAATGCGCTCAACAGGCGCTGGTTTGACATGGACGACGCGACGCTGCAGGCTGCTGTCGCCATCGAACCGCGCTTGGTGCATTTTGTTGCCAATACAAGCGACATCCGGGCCGCTGGTACCGCTTTGCAGGCGCATGGCATCGACCGCGGGCCGGCGGTGCAAGCCAGCCGACATTCACGCCGTGGCTTGCTGCAATGGCAAATCACGGTGCGCCAGGATGGGCAACGACTGTTCAACGGCGCGCTTCCAACCTTGATTCAATGGGGTAAAGCAGATGACGTCGAGCCACTGCGATTGCACCCCAGAAACAGCCTGGCACGTTCCGGCGTTACGCTGCAAGGAATTGCCGTCACGCATCCCGCGGCCGTCAAGCTGCAAGCCGCTTACGAGGCGATCGGTCTCGCGGGTATTGCAGTTGCACAAGGCCCGGCCAACATCATTGCAACCCTGCACACGCCCAAGGGCGTCGTCAGGCTTGAGAGCCACGGAATTTGAAGTTTCGGCGCTTTGTTGCTCAGCCTTGCACACTCTCTTAACCTTACGCTCGATAGCCTAGCAATCTTGCTGGCAGGTACAGCAGAGTTTTGACTAACGCCAGCACTGCACCGACTCCGATACCCACCAGTGCCAGCGGGATTGAAAGCAGCCAGACGATCGGCCAGAGCACGAGCGCCAGCACGGCCAGTGGCCAGCACAACGCAAGCAGGATCAACCAGCCGATCAAAAGTAATAGCGTCTTCACAGACTCAGGACTGATGGGCCACAATCGTGACCGCATCCAGTGTCAGCACGGCTGGTGCTTGCCCCGGGTTGGCGACAATGCCTTGTTGCGCCGCCGTATTGAACGTCCAAAGCAAGCTGCCGTTAAGGGCAGCCGCAATCAACACTGCGAGCATCATTCCGGCAAAACGGGTTGTGCGACTTGTATCCATGTTTTCTCTCTAATTCCAGGCCACCATGGCCCGATGAAGAGAATGTAGGCGTACCGGACTTGAACTGCACGTGCAATGCGATGGAGTGCGTTATGGCGAGATAGTCCGGGTAAATTCAGTGACAGGCTGGGCGTCAAAAAGGATCTGTCGACAGTGGTAGACACTGTGCGACCCACAATAGTGCCGCCAACGTAAATGAGGTTGACGAGCCTTGACCCCGGCACTGGCTTCACAGTTAGGGCTGCTTGGTTCCCCACCTGACCCGGTTGGCCGCTTCACCATGCGGGAAGGCCCGTCAGTACCAAAAATCTGTAGTTTCCCCTCTGAATATCGCTACGTGATGGTATCAAGTCATGGGTTGTCCGGCAAGGACTCTTGCATTAATAGGCGTTGACTGGGGCCAGTCGCGCTACTTCATTTTTTGCCGTTAGTTGCTACAGCCACATGCTACAAAAAATGGCACAAGAGGCTCAACGATATTCGGCTGTTTTCAGTTCACGCTAGGCGGCTCACCGAACCCCATGCCGACCACGACGCTCGGCCCCCTGGGGCATAGAGTCTCATACGGATTCCAACACAGGCTCCCCGGTCATGTCTTCCATAGCCTCCACCGGATTCGGAAGATGAAGGGGCGGGGTAGCTTCATCTTCAAAAAATTTTAGAAAGTGTGGGAATTGGAATGCGACGCGGGCGTACCGTGGGCTTGAACGGATATGCAAGACAATGCGATGCCATGAACATTCCAACAAAAGACCCAAAGTTTTCGCTTCGATTCGCCACGCCTGAAGATGCCGGTTTCGTAGTGAGCTTTATGAAGAAGCTCGGGGCGTACCAAAAAATGGAAGACAAGATCATCGCCACAGAAGACGGAATCCGCAAACTTCTTACCGACAAAAGGGGAGAAGCAGTCTTCGGGCTTTACGGCGGCGAGATGGTCGGATTTGTCTATTTCTGCCAGACCTCATCAGCCTTCACGGGGCAAACAGGGCTTTATATCGACGGCTTTCTGATTGACGACGCCATGCGTTTCAAGGGTCTGGGAAAAGTGATGATGGCGTTCATGTCAAAGATTGCGCTGGATAGGGGGTGTCAGCGGCTGGAATGGGGCTGTCTGGACTGGAACGAGCCAACGATCAAGTTTTACAGGGAACTGGGTGCCTATAGTGTGGACAGCATGACCATTTACCGCTTTGGGCCTGACCAGTTGAAGGCAAACGCGGCGCTGTTTTGATATTCGCTAAGACGAATTGACTTAGTGGCAGAGGTTTTGCCTCGTCTACCCTATCTCACCGGTCAGGGACTACATTCACATTGAGCAATATGCCGCCACCCATTAAGCACCTAACCTCGTTATGGCTAACCATTGACACCCGCACATAACCGAACACTGCCATCTCGTTTTGCCATTGGTCCACCTGTCGAGCCAGTGGGGGAATTATTGGCTTATGAACGATAAAGGAAAACCCAAGCATTCAAATGTTTACAGCGTGCAATGTTCTTTAAAACGCGGTTTACAAGTCCAAGCAGCAGCGACACTACTGTCGCGCCTCAAGATCATCTAGTCGCTGATACGTTGAAGTCAAAATCAAGCTGAGATCGTGTCGCATGTGGATGCTCGCGCTTAACGATCCAGCGAAACGCACGATAGAACTTTTGACAACGTTTTGCAGCACGGTGTAGCAGCGACGAATCGGCTTCTGCGCTCTTGGCGCTTTGTTGCTCATCGAAATTGGGACTTGCTGACTTTGGCTGAAGTGTCTTGAAACTGATCCCGCTGATCTTGGCGTAGTAGATTTCCCAAACCAAGACCCATTTGTTCGCTCGCTGTCTGTCAGCTTCCGATTTGGCGTGAACAAGGCGAGAAAGTGCAACGCACACGCGATCAGCAGCAGCAGCCTCAAGCTGTAGGTTGCTCCTCTTCATCTCACCCTTATTTTTGTCAGAAGCAACAGATTTGCCCCATACCGATTCGATTATTGCCTCTTTGACAAGAAACAACAAGCACTTGACGCTTCAGATGTCATTCGGCTCTAAATCTTCCACGATCACGCTGAAATGGCGTCCACGATCAGCTTGAAACGCCGTCTACGCCGGGCTGAAATATGCAGTTGAAGCGTGGCGGTGCCGACGATCCCGGCAACATGCAGTGGCAGACGAAGAAGGCTGCCAAGCAGAAGGACAAGACGGAGTGAATCGCCAGAACGACTGATCTTCCGACTGCCCGGAACTTTGACCTTCGCCCTCGTCGGTGATCGATAGCAGGTGGATGTCGCCAATAGTTTCAATATCGACGACACGAAGCTGTGCGAGTTCACCCACACGCGCTCCCGTGTAAAGCCCAAGCAGGGGAATCCAGTAGGCAGCATCGGCTCCTGCTTTCCTGTCATTTGGCAAGTTATAGGTCGCGTGCAGGCTCTGGGTGAAGCAAGTCTTCAACTCATCATCCGTCCACGGCCGCCGTTTGTTAGTGGTCTTGAACGCGATGTCGATGCCTTCCCAAGGATTGCGGCTAATCACGCCAAGGTCACGACTGGCATATTTCAGGATCGACTTGACCCAAGTCAACCTGTCACGGGCCCCTTTGCTGGACGTCTTTCTGTCTGGATGTTGCAGCCATGCCCTGAATCGATCACCTTGTTCTCGCGTCAGTTGATTGATCGGCCGGTTCCCTGTGAATTTCACGCAATGTCCGACAGCACGACTGGAGTTATTCAGAGAAGCCAAGGACCGCGGCTTGCTGTCTTTCCATCGGTCATAGATGTCCCGAAGGTGCAGTCCGCAGGAGCTTTGCGGGATCGCTGTCGCGGTGCTGGCTTGGATGAGGCTGGGTTGAGTGAGGCTACTGCCAAGGACCTCGGCCCGTTTTGTTGTGCCTTTGGTGACGGCTTCACGATAGGTGCATCTGCCCAGTGATTGAACAAACTTGCCGTTCCTGTACTTGATTCTGAGCGGGTGATTTTGAGGCAAAACCACGCACATGTAGTACGCTGTTCCGCGTCTGAAAAGACCTGTTAATTTAGCCATTTGGCCTCCACGTTTTTAGTAAAAACGCGATGTCCAAAGTACTACAGCTAGGTGCTACAAAATGCTTAAGTCTTAATCAATAACGTCGTAAGTCGTTGATTTAAATAAGAATTTAAGATAGGTTGACGAGCCTTGACCCCGGCACTGGTTTCACAGTTAGGGCTGCTTGGTTCCCCACCTGACCCGGTTGGCCGCTTCACCATGCGGGAAGGCCCGTCAGCCTCTATTCTAGGCGAGAGTTAACCTGTCTGATCTCCAGCAGCAGGCTGTGCAGATCAGTTTGGCAAGGCGCTCTGCTCCGTGTCCCCCGCCCACGCACGGCAGCAGCCGTGCATGGCCTATTGCCACAACGTGAGCGCATCCGCGATAGCGGATGCGTAGGCTCCTCCTTTACCTGCGCAGAACACCCAGCCAACCTGATCTGGGAGTAGCGTGTGCGCGCAAGCGGTGAAACACAAGCCCATTCAGCGACGGGACGGGGGTGTATTGCAAAGCGAGGTAAAGGGTGAGCCCGAAGGGCGAAGGACACGAGCGGCGCAATGCACCCCGGTTCCGACGCAGGCGCGGGTGCTGCACCCCGTAGAATCGCTGCCATGTCCTACCTCGTGCTCGCTCGCAAGTACCGTCCCCGCAATTTTTCCGAGATGGTGGGGCAGGACCACGTGGTGCAGGCGCTCTCCAACGCGCTCACGACGCAGCGGCTGCACCATGCCTATCTGTTCACCGGTACGCGCGGTGTCGGCAAGACGACGGTGGCGCGAATTCTGGCCAAGTCGCTCAATTGCCAGGGACCGGATGGCCATGGTGGCATCACGGCCACGCCGTGTGGCGTGTGCCAGGCTTGCACCGACATTGATTCTGGCCGCTTTGTCGACTACACCGAGCTTGATGCCGCGTCCAACCGCGGTGTGGACGAGGTGCAGTCGCTGCTGGAACAGGCGGTGTACAAGCCGGTGCAAGGGCGCTTCAAGGTCTTCATGATCGACGAGGTTCACATGCTCACTGGACACGCCTTCAACGCTATGTTGAAGACGCTGGAAGAACCGCCCGAATATTTAAAGTTTGTGCTGGCCACCACCGACCCGCAAAAAGTACCGGTCACCGTGCTGTCGCGCTGCCTGCAGTTCAACCTGCGACCGATGGCGCCCGAGACGATTCGCGAGCACCTGCAAAAAGTCTTGCAAGCCGAGAACGTGTCGGCCGATGTGCAGTCGCTACGCTTGCTGGCGCGTGCGGCGCGTGGCTCCATGCGCGACGCCTTGAGTCTGGCGGATCAGGCGATTGCCTTTGGCGCCGGTCAGTTGGAAGAAGCAACGGTGCGCCAGATGCTGGGCAGTGTGGATCGCTCCTATGTATTTCGCTTGCTGGAAGCCCTGGCCCATGGCGATGGCAAGACGCTGGTAGAAACATCGGAGGTTTTGCGTCTGAATGGACTGAGTGCCGCTTCCACGCTGGAAGAAATGAGCGCAGTGTTGCAGCGCATGGCGGTAGTGCAAGCGTTGCCGGGGGTCGCAGCGCAGGCAGATGAAACCGACCCGGAAGCAGCGGAGATGATCCGCCTTGCGGCATTGATGCCGGTCGACGAGACACAGTTGCTGTACAGCATTTGCCTGCACGGACGCGCTGAGTTGGGTCTGGCGCCGGACGAATATGCGGCGCTGACGATGGTGCTGCTGCGCTTGCTGGCCTTTAAGCCGGAGCCGGTCCGCCAGCCATTGGCGGAAAAAAAAACTCTGAAAAGTCCTCTGGCTGAGATTCAGCCGGTGGTGGCAGTGCCGGTGCTGCGAACGGCGCGTGCCGAAGTACCGGTGCCGGTTGTCGCAGCTGCGTCAACGGCTTCGGTAGTACCACCCCCCGGCCAGCAACTGCACGTGGTTGCCAGCCGTGTGACAGCCGGTCAGCCTCTGGTCAGTGAACAAAATAGAGCTTCGAGTGTCGTCACTGCTGCCCAAGCGGCTGAGAAAATTGTGGCCGTTCCGGTGCGGGTGCAGACCGAATCGCGCGCCGAGGCGGTGACCGGCCAGTCTGCCAGCGTGTTGCTTCCCACCGAGGAAGGTGAGTTCTGGCACAGCACGGTGCAGCGGCTGATCGCTGGCGATGCGATCACCGCCATGGTGCGCGAGTTGGCGTTGCAGTCGCAACTGGTGGCGCGCGACACCGATCAGTGGATCTTGCGGGTGGAGCGTGAGTCGCTCAACCAGTCGGGTAGTCGTGATCGGCTGGCGACGGCATTGCAGGCGGTGGGCCATGATGTGCGTCTGGCGGTGGAAATTGGACGGGTTACCGACAGCCCGGCACGGCGCAACATGGCGCAGGCCGCCGAGCGTCAGCTGGCGGCCGAAAAAATCATTTTTGGAGACCCGTTTGTGCAGACCATGATGCGAGACTTTGGGGCGAAAATCGTACCTGGCAGCATCAAGCCGGGCTGATTGCCCGCAATGGCGAACTGAAGTGCCAAAGAATTTCTATTTCAAACTTAAACCAAGGAATATCCATGTTCAACAAAGGACAACTCGCCGGCCTCATGAAGCAGGCGCAGGCGATGCAGGACAACATGAAGAAGGCCCAGGATGAACTGGGCCTGGTTGAAGTCACTGGGGAGTCGGGCGCTGGCCTGGTCAAAGTCATGATGAACTGCAAGCATGATGTGAAGCGCGTCACGATCGACCCCAGCTTGCTGGCCGAAGACAAAGACATGCTCGAAGACCTGGTGGCGGCGGCCTTCAACGCCGCCGTGCGCAAAGCGGAAGAGACTTCCGCCGAAAAGATGGGCAAG
Source organism: Comamonadaceae bacterium (assembly GCA_037141865.1). Lineage (GTDB taxonomy): Bacteria > Pseudomonadota > Gammaproteobacteria > Burkholderiales > Burkholderiaceae_C > Rhodoferax. Next base: position 97,170 of record JBAXBQ010000005.1, read on the forward strand.
ATCACGGCCGGCATGCCGGGTCTCCCCGGCGGCATGAAGTTCCCCTTTTGATGATGGCTACTGCGCGGCTGTGATGCGTCGTTGGGCGGTGCTCGCAATCCTCACGTATCTGAAGTACGTTGCGGTTGTTGTGCTCCGTCCGCCTAGCCTGACCGCCGCTCGCTACGCCCCGTAGTGCCGTTTATGTCCAACACAAATTCTCTTGACGTTCTGATCCAGGCGCTGCGCCGCTTGCCGGGCGTGGGCGTCAAGTCGGCTTCGCGCATGGCGTTTCACCTGTTGCAGCATGATCGTCCCGGCGCCATTGCCTTGTCGCGCGCCCTGCAAGTAGCGGCCGACAGTGTGCGCCATTGCGAGCGTTGCCATACTTTTACACAGTCGGACATTTGCGCCACCTGTCTGGACTCACGACGCGACGCAACCAAACTTTGTGTGGTGGAGACACCCGCTGATCAATCGGCGGTGGAGCGCACCGGGGCTTACCAGGGTTTGTACTTTGTGCTGATGGGTAAACTCAGCCCGCTCGATGGCATTGGTCCGAAAGAGATTGGCTTGAAAGGCTTGTTTGAACGTGCTTGTGACTCCGTCGTGAAAGAGGTGATTCTGGCCACCAACTTTACGGCCGAAGGCGAGGCCACGGCCCACGTTATCAGCGAGGGTTTGAAGGACAAAGGTTTGCGCCTGACCCGGCTGGCGCGCGGCGTGCCGGTCGGCAGCGAGCTTGAATATGTAGATCTGGGCACCATTGCGCATGCACTGGTGGATCGCCGCTAGGGCGGTCTGACCGGCCGCGCATCCTGAGTTCCTAAGTACAAACCCCCACGGGATGTTCCCGATGCGCGGTGGCGCTCAGCTGGCTATCCTGAAACCTGCGCGAGTGCAAAGTTGATAGAGGAATCAAAATGATCAGCATCGGGGTCAATCGGCGTGCTTTTTCTTCGCTGGCGGCTTTGTCGGTGGCATCCATTTCAGCACCTATGTTGTGGGCGCAGCCGCGGCCGGAGAAAACCAGGATCTCCATCGCGGTAGGGGGTAAGGCGGCGTTTTACTATTTGCCGCTGACCATCGCCGAGCAGCTCGGTTATTTCCAGGCCGAAGGACTGGAAGTGGAAATCAGCGATTTCGCCGGTGGCTCGCGCGCTTTGCAGGCGGTTGTCGGTGGTTCGGCGGATGTCGTCTCAGGCGCCTATGAACACACCATCAACCTGCAGTCCAAGGGGCAAAGATTCCAGGCTTTTGTGCTGCAGGGTCGGGCGCCGGCGATCTCCATGGGGGTTTCGCCCAAGACCATGCCGCATTACAAAACGGTAGCCGATCTCAAGGGTAAAAAGATTGGAATTTCAGCACCGGGTTCGTCGACCAACATGGTGGCCAACCTGATTTTGTCGCGCGCCGGCATCAAGGCCGGTGACGTCAGTTTTATTGGCGTCGGCACCGCGGCGGGCGCTTTGTCGGCCTTGCGTTCGGGTCAGATCGACGCCATGAGCAACGTCGATCCGGTGATGACCATGCTGGAACAAAAGGGAGAAATCAGGATCATTGCCGATACCCGCACGCTTAAAGGCACGATCGCGGTCTTTGGCGGTGCCATGCCAGCGGGTTGTCTGTACGCTCCGCTGGAGTTCCTGCAGAAAAACCCGAATACCGTTCAGGCCCTGACGAATGCCATCGTGCACAGCCTGAAGTGGCTGCAGACGGCCGGCCCCAGCGACATCATCAAGACCGTTCCTGAGGCTTACCTGCTGGGAGACCGGGCCTTGTATCTGGCTGCGTTCAACAAGGTGCGCGAAGCAATTTCTCCCGACGGCATGATCCCGGATGAAGGTCCACGCACCGCTGTGCGGGCACTCGCCAGTTTCGATACAAGCGTCAAGGCAGACAAAATCGAGCTCGCCAAAACCTATACCAACGAGTTTGCGAAAAAGGCCAAAGAGCGATTCAAGGCCTGAGGTTTTCATGTCTGATTTTGCGCTGGAATTTCTTGACGTTTCCTGCGTTTTCAAGGCGCGTGATGCGACGCTACAGCGCTACACCGCATTAGCCGAAACCACCTTGCGCATCAAGGCGGGCGAGTTTGTGTCGGTGGTCGGTCCGACTGGTTGTGGCAAATCAACCCTGCTCAACATCGGCGCCGGTTTGCTGGCGCCCTCCAGCGGACAGGTGCGCGTTTTTGGCCAGCCGCTGAACGGTATCAACCGGCGCGCTGGCTACATGTTTCAATCCGATGCCTTGATGCCATGGCGCAGTGCGCTGGACAACGTCTTGCTGGGTTTGCAGTACCGTGGTGTGCCTGAACTGCAGGCCCGCAGTCAGGCGCAAGAGTGGCTGCAACGAGTCGGCTTGGGAGAGTTTGACCAGCGTTACCCGCACCAGCTTTCCGGCGGCATGCGCAAGCGCACCGCTTTGGCGCAAGTGCTGGCGCTGGACCCCGACATCATCCTGATGGACGAGCCCTTTAGTGCGCTCGATGTCCAGACGCGCCAATTGATGGAAGACGAAGTGCTTGAGCTGTGGTCCGCCAAAAAGAAGGCGGTGCTGTTCATCACGCACGATCTGGATGAAGCGATTGCCATGAGCGACCGGGTGGTGGTGCTGTCGGCCGGCCCAGCCACGCGCCCGTTGGGCGAATTTGCGGTTGACTTGCCGCGACCGCGCCACGTCGCCGAGGTGCGCGCCGAGCCGCGCTTTGTCGAGTTGCACAAGCAGATCTGGAGTGTGCTGCGCGACGAGGTGCTTAAAGGCTATGCGCAGCAACTGAAGAAAGCTGCCTGAGAACAATGAACCCCCACGTTCGCTCACGTTGTGTAGCTCTCTGCCCCCCGAGGGGGCTGTGCTTGCTTGGGGCGGCCCTGCGCGGCGCACGGCTGGTGGTGTGACATGTGGCGCAGCATGAAACCCTCCGATGCCAATCTGCGCGTCTGGCAAGTAGCCATCATGCTGTTGGTTTTGCTGGGCTGGCACGCGGCGTCACGTGATCAGCAAATCGCTTTTTTTCTGGGTGAACCGGTGCAGGTGCTGGGGCGTATCTGGTCGTGGTTCATGCCTTTTGGTCTGGCTGCCAGCGCATTTTTTCCGGATGGCCTGGCCGGTCACGCCGACATCTACAACCACTTGGGTGTCACCTTGCTGGAGACATTGCTGGCGTTTGGCATAGGCACCGTGCTGGGTCTGATTTGTGGTTTGTGGCTGGCACTGACGCCACTGGCAAGTGCGATTCTGGAGCCTTACATTACCGCCGCCAATTCGATGCCGCGCGTCATTCTGGCGCCCATCTTTGCGCTCTGGTTTGGCTTGGGTATCTGGAGCAAGGTGGCGCTAGCAGTGACACTGGTGTTCTTCATTGTTTTCTTCAACGTCTACCAGGGCGTCAAGGAGGTCAGCCCGGTGGTGCTGGCCAACGCCCGCATGTTGGGTGCCAACCAGCGTCAGCTATTGCGCACCGTCTATCTGCCCAGCGCTACCGCGTGGGTGTTCAGCAGTTTGCATACCTCGGTCGGGTTGGCCTTTGTCGGCGCCGTGGTCGGTGAGTACCTGGGCTCGGCGCGTGGCGTCGGGTACCTGATCCTGCAGGCCGAAGGAACCTTTGATGTCAACACCGTGTTTGCCGGCATTGTGGTGCTGACGGCCTGTGCCCTGCTGCTCGATGGAGCTGTCACAAAATTGGAGCACCGCCTGATGAAGTGGCAGCCGCGTCAGGGTGAGTCCGAGAGACTAGAGCATTGAAAAGTGGCGCTGGCACCTGGGCAAGTCGCCTGACGGCGGTCGCTATTCTTTTGCAAGTCGGGTAGTGGCGGTGCTTTTGTGCCGGGCGTGGCGGCTGGTGGATTTGGCGGCGCCTTTGGCTTTGCTTACACGCACTGCTTTGTCGGACTTGCGCTTTGATCGTTTGGCAACTGTTTCTGAGGACAGCGAGAGCTGGCCGTTTTCTGCCAGGTGCACGGCAACGTCGGTTTCGAGGTGTGTTCCACGCGGCACCAGCAGACTGGAGCCGGCCTTGATGACAACGCGGGCCGGAATGCTATTGACACTACGCAGTGCGCTCTCGGTCATGCCCACACGTTTGGCGGCGTCTGCCGGGCGCATGGTGACCGGCGCCAGCCAGACGGTCCAGCTGGCCAGTCGCCCGCCTGCATAAGCCTCCAGATTGCTTTGAAAAACCGCAGCGCTATCCCATGGCAACAGTATTTGTGGCGTCCCTGCAGCCAGGATAACGGGTCGACTGGCGGACGGGTTCAAGGCCTTGAAGTCTTCCAACGAAACCTCCGCCAGCTTGGCCGCCAGTGCCACGTCGATATCGCGATGAATGTCCACGGTCTGAAAGAAGGGATGGTTTTCAATATGCGGCAGGCTTGAATTGAAGGCTTGCGGGTTGGCCACAATGTTTTTCATGGCTTGCAGCTTGGGCACGTAAAAACGCGTCTCCATTGGCATGCGGAGGTCGCTGTAGCCGGTGCTCAGACCAGCGCGCTGGTTCTTTGCGATGGCACGTCCGACACTGCCTTCACCCCAGTTGTAGGCGGCCAGCGCCAGTTGCCAGTCGCCAAACATGCCGTAGAGTTTCTGCAAGTAGTCAAGCGCAGCCCGGGTGGACGCCAGCACGTCGCGCCGGTCATCACGAAAAGCGTTTTGCTTGAGCTCGAAATGTTTGCCAGTGGCCGGCATGAACTGCCACATACCGGCAGCCTTGGCTCTGGACACCGCCTGCGGGTTGAAGGCGCTCTCGACAAACGGCAGCAAGGCCAGTTCGGTCGGCATGTTGCGGCGCTCCAGTTCCTCGACAATATGAAACAGGTATTTGCGGGAGCGTTCGGTCATGCGAAGAATGTAGTCGGGCCGCGCGCTGTACCACTGCTCACGGTCCCGAACCAGCTGACTGTCCAGGTCGGGCATGGCAAAGCCGCGCCGCATGCGTTCCCATAAATCGGCTGGCGGTGCCAAGGAGGTCACGCCCAGCGAAGCGGCAAGCTCTGGTGTGATCGGCAACAGGGCGCCACCGGGGATGACGGATTGAAGGGCAGCGACGTCAGGTGCGCCGACTGCCACGCTGGCCGGCGTCTGGGCCATGGTGATCGATGGAGGGACTGAGGCGGTACTGACGCCAGTGCTGGCACAGCCTGTCAGCCAGAGCAGGCCGGTCAGGCACAGGATGGAAAAAAATTTCATCGGAACTGATTTTTCCATTGGCGAAGCGCGGCAAAAATGCGCACCTCGTCATGGGCTGATGCGTCGAAGCTTTGCGCTGCCTGGATGACAGCTGGTTGGCGGGTTCGCAAAAATGGATTGATCTGACGCTCCAGCAAAATGCTGGAAGGCAGGGTGGGTTGCTGGTTTTCGCGCAGCGCTTGCGCTGCTGCCGTGTAACTGGCCAACGCCTGATTGGCCGGGTCGACAGCACAGGCAAATTTCAGGTTGCTCATGGTGTACTCATGGGCACAGCATACCCGCGTTGCATCTGGCAGGCTGGCCAGTGTGTTTAGTGAGGTCAGCATCTGAGCCGGACTACCCTCGAACAAGCGGCCGCAACCGCCACTAAAAAGTGTGTCGCCACAGAATAGAAGTGGTGCGCCGTCCATGTCGGCGCAGTAGTAGGCAATGTGGCCAGCAGTGTGTCCGGGAACGTCGATGACTTTGAAGGTCAGTCCAAGAGTTTGCAATTGATCGCCATCATTCAGCCTACTTAGGGGCTCAGGGATGGCTTCCTGCGCCGGGCCAAACACCTTGGCACCGGTAGCGCGCCGCAATGCGTCGACCCCGCCGGTGTGGTCGGCGTGATGGTGGGTGACTAGAATGGCCTCTAGTTGTACGCGCCAGCGCTGCAGCGCGTCGAGCACAGTGTTCGCGTCACCGGGATCAACCACCAAGGCTCGCTGTTCGTCATGCAACAGCCAGATGTAATTGTCGGCGAAGGCGGGTATTGGAATTAACTTCATGAACGATCAAATTATAGGTTTGCATGACTGGTTTGCGACGCCGCCCGGGCGTTACCTGCTGGCCTGGGAAAGCACCCAATTAAATGAGGCAGTGGCAAATATTTTTGGTTTTCACGCCTTACAGCTTGGCATGCCTGAGTTGGACGGTCTGGCTGCCAACCGTATGCGGCATCGCTGGCTGGCCACCAGTGCCCCGGTAGCGGGGGCCGTCATCGTCACCGATTTTTCTGCCCTGCCTTTTCCGGCCAACAGCCTGGACCTGGTGCTATTGCCGCATTCGCTGGAACTGGCGAGTGACCCGCATGCCACCCTGCGCGAGGTTGAGCGGGTACTGGTACCCGAGGGTCGGGTCGTGATCTGTGGCATGAACCCGGCGTCACTTTGGGGCTTTCGGCAGCGGCGTGCGCATCTTTATCGTCGGCTTGGTTTTGGGCGCTTGTATTTGCCGCACGAAGAGTTTATCGGCTACCGGCGCCTGCGCGACTGGCTTCGCCTCTTGAGTTTTGAAGTCGAGGTCGGGCGTTTCGGTTGCTACAAGCCGGCGCTCGCCAGCGAAAAGTGGCTGCAACGCTTCAACTGGATGGATTGGGCGGGAGACCGCTGGTGGCCGATTCTGGGCGCTGTCTATTTTCTGGTGGCGGTCAAGCGGGTGCGCGGCATGACACTGTTAAGCCCGGCCTGGAAAGCGCCCAGAGCACTGGCAACGGCGCCTGTTTCGGTCGCCAACAGCAGCACCTTGGCCGGGCCTAGAGGCCTGAATGAAATGACCAACAGGAATCCGGATTGAACGCGATAGAAATTTACACCGATGGTGCCTGCAAAGGCAATCCGGGGCCGGGCGGCTGGGGCGCGCTGCTCAAGTCAAAAGACTCCCAAAAGGAGCTGTTTGGTGGCGAACTGGGCACCACCAATAACCGCATGGAAATGATGGCGGTGATTGAAGCGCTGTCGGCGCTGAAGCGCCCTTGCCATGTGACTCTGCACGTGGACAGCCAGTATGTCCTTAAAGGCATGACAGAGTGGCTGGTCGGCTGGAAAGCCAGGGGCTGGAAAACGGCCGCCAAGCAACCGGTGAAAAATGTCGATCTGTGGCAGCGTCTGGACCAGTTGGTTAGCACTGGGGGGCACAAAATTGATTGGCGCTGGGTCAAGGGCCATAACGGGGACCCGGGCAACGAGCATGCCGATGCGCTGGCGAACCGGGGTGTCGAGCAGGCCTTGGGAAAATAGCCGCTGGCGTACGCGGAACGTCAGCGAGGTCAGACCAGATCGCAGGCGACCTGGGTGTCGGCGTTCAACGCCCTCAGAGTTGGCTTTTGCTCGGCACATTGCGCAATGGCTTTGGGGCAACGGGTTCGAAAGATGCAGCCCGAGGGCGGGTCAATCGGGGACGGCAGATCGCCTTGCAGTAGTTGCAGTGTTTTGTTGCGTTCGCGCCTGGGATCCGGCAGCGGGATGGCGCTGAGCAAGGCCTGCGTGTAAGGGTGGCTGGGGTTTTGGTAAATGGCCTGTTTCCCGGCGAGTTCCATGGTGCGGCCCAGGTACATCACCATGACGCGCTGGCTGATGTGGCGTACCACTGCCAAATCGTGGGCAATGAAGACCAGCGCCAGGCCCATCTGGGCTTGCAAGTCCATCAGCAGGTTGATGATCTGCGCTTGAATCGAGACATCGAGTGCCGACACCGGTTCATCGCAAATCACCAACTTGGGCTCTAGTACCAAGGCCCTGGCAATGCCGATGCGCTGGCATTGCCCGCCGGAGAACTCATGCGGGTAACGGTTGATTTGCTGCTCGGTCAAACCCACTTTCGTCATCATGGCGCGCACCTTTTGCATCACCTCCTGGGTGTCCATCCTGGGGAAATGGGTGCGCAGTGGTTCGGCAATGATCTGCCCCACGGTCATGCGCGGATTGAGCGACGCCAGCGGGTCCTGAAAAATCATTTGCACGCTTTTGCGAACCGCATGCCAGACATTGCCGCTGGCGCCCCGCATCTCTTGCCCCTGCCAGACAATGCTGCCGGCGGTGGCGGGGATCAGATTCAGCATGGCGCGCGCCAAGGTCGATTTGCCGCAGCCCGACTCACCGACGATGCCCAGGGTCTCGCCCGGGAAAATATCAAAGGACACACCATCCACCGCTTTGAGCACACGTGGCTCTGCCCAGGGCAATGGCGAATCACCGGCCAGCTTGAAATGCACCTGCAAGTCACGCACCGATAGCAAGGCGGGTTGCAAGGCTTGAATGGCCCCCACGCTCGTCACTTCGTGTACCTCGCTGTACAGGCCGTTTCCAGAGTCAGCGTCTCTTCGTCCCGACCCGGCCTGCGCAGGCAGGCCCGGAGCCGCGGAACTCAGCCCCGAGGGGGCGCTCGCTTGCTTGGGGCGGCCCGGCGCGGCGCTCATACGCTGAGCTCCCTGGCATGTGCAGTGATCTCGGCCGCGCTTTTGTGGCAGGCGCGCAGAACATCAGGTCGATCAAGGATGGGCGACAGGGCCGGCTGTGTCGTTACGCAGCGCGCCTCAGACAAAGTGCAACGTTCACTGAACGGGCAACCGCTGGGCAGGCGCGCCATGTTGGGCGGTGCACCCGGGATCGCAACTAGGGCGTGCCCACCTTGCTCGATGCGCGGTATGGCACCCAGCAAGCCCACTGTGTAAGGATGCGTCGGCTGGTAAAAAATGGACTCGGCGCTGCCGTGCTCCATGACCCGTCCGCCGTATAGCACCATCACCTCGTCACACAAACCGGCCACCACGCCCAGGTCGTGTGTGATCATCACGATAGCTGTGCCAAAGTCGCGCTGCAGATCGCGCAGCAAGGCGATGATCTGCGCTTGAACCGTCACATCCAGCGCGGTGGTCGGCTCATCGGCAATCAGTACGTCGGGTTCGCACAACAAGGCCATGGCAATCATCACGCGCTGGCGCATACCGCCGGAGAACTCATGCGGGTACCTGCTGATGCGCCGCGCTGCCTCGGGTATCTTCACCGCGTCCAGCGCCTGCACGGATCGCAGCCGGGCCTGGCTGCGCGTCATGCCTTTGTGGAACTCCAGCACCTCGGTCATCTGGCGCTCTACCGTCAGGTAAGGATTCAGCGAAGTCATCGGGTCCTGAAAAATCATGGCCACCCGGTTGCCGCGGATTTTGTTCAAGGCGCTGGGCGGCAGGTTTAGCAAGTCCTGCCCATCAAACAGGGCTTGTCCTCTGGCGCGGCCATTGATGGCCAGCAAGCCCATCATGGCCAGCACGGCCTGACTCTTGCCCGAACCACTTTCACCAACGATGCCCAGCGTGTGGCCTCGGTCCAGCGCGAAGCTGATACCGTTGACCGCGGTTACCACGCCATCGGGCGTGTCAAATTGCACATTCAGGTTGTTGACTTCAATCAGGGGCATAGCCGGTTACCGTTCTTTCGGATCAAGCGCATCACGCATGCCGTCGCCGATAAAATTAAAGCAATACAGGGTGACTGATAGCAAGCCGGCCGGGAACAACAATATCCAGGGCGAGACTTCCATCACGCGGGCACCGTCTTCAATCAAGACACCCCAACTGGTCATAGGCTCCTGAATGCCGAGCCCCAGGAACGACAGCACCGATTCGGTCAGGATGACGCCGGGCACGGTCACCGTGGTGTAGATGACCACCACGCCCAGCAGATTGGGTACGATGTGGGCAAAGATGATGCGCGCCTGCGACACGCCAATGGCACGCGCCGCCTCCACATATTCCATGGAGCGCAAAGACAGCGTTTGGCCGCGCACCACCCGCGCCATGTCCATCCAGGAAAAAACCGTGATGGTGATCACCACCAGATAGAACTCGCGCCCCAAAATGGTCACCAGCAAAAT